>DATBHG010000096.1:0-12334 GCA_036557665.1 Xanthobacteraceae bacterium
TTGCGAACGATCTCCCAGCGCTCGGGCGATGCGACCTCGACCTTCGCCTCGCGCGGAACATACCACCCGTTGTACTCGAGCCGGCGAACCAGACGGTAACCGGCGTTCTTCAGAAACCTGTGCTTGCTCAGATTGGCGACATGATCCTCGAGCAGGATCAGGCGCGGCCGCCAGCGTGTCAGATCGAAGCCGCTGAGCACTTCGATCTCATGTCCTTCGACGTCGATCGAGAGGAGCTCGAATCCTCGGGGAGCATCCGCTTCGTCGAGAATATCGTCGAGGCTTCGCACCGGAACCTCGATCACGCGTTGCGGTCGGCTCCCTGGCGCCATGCGGTCGCGGTCGAGAGTGGAGTGAGCGCCGGCCACATAGAAGCGCATGCTCTTTCCCGCATTCTGCGGCGAGGAGCAGGCAACCGCGAACACCTTGGCGCGGCGCACCCTGCAAAGCTCCTCGGCCAGATCAGGCTGCGGCTCGACGAGCACGCCGCTCCAGCCAAGCTGCTCGAGATGCCACGTCTGCGATTGCTGCTGCGGCCGGTTCGCGCCGACCTCGACGAAAAAGCCCGATCGCGCGTCGCCGAAAAACTCGCGCACGAGCTGCTGCTCGCGTGCCTCGGGCAGGCTCATTTGCACGGATCGCGGTCTCAGGCTGTCAAATCGGCTTGCAGCGCCCGCGATTTGCGCACGATCCTGGTCGTGCTGAATCCCGGGACGAGAGGGATGAGCGTCACTTCCCCGCCGATGCTCTCGACAAACTCATGACCGACGACCTGCTCGCGCCGGTAATCGCCGCCCTTTACCAGGACTGCCGGCCGCACGCGCTGGATCAGCTCCAGCGGAGTGTCCTGATCGAATACCACGACCAGATCAACCGCCTCGATGGCCGCGAGCACCTCGGCGCGAGCGTGCACGTCCTGCATGGGACGGCTCTCGCCTTTCAAGCGCTTGACCGACTCGTCGCTGTTGAGGCCGACGATGAGGCGATCACAGGCGGCATGGGCCTCGGCCAAAAGCTTGATGTGTCCCGGATGCAGAATGTCGAAGCAGCCGTTGGTGAAACCGATGCGCAGCCCGGCGCGGCGCCATTCCGCGGTACGCTCGTCCAGAATGGACCAGTCGAATACGATCTTCTCCTCCGGCGCCAGCGCGGCGTGCGGGAGCACACGCCCCCGCAGCTCGGCCGCGGAAACCGTTGCCGTGCCGCGCTTGCCGACGACCACGGCCGCGCCCGCATTCGCTGCCCGCATCGCCGGCTCCCAGCCTGCCCCGGCTGCGCGCATGACCGCAAGCACCGCTGCGACCGTATCGCCCGCGCCGGATACATCGCGCACCTTCACGGGATGGGCAGCCACGTGGATCGGCTCCCCGCTTCTCGGGATCAGCGACATGCCGGATTCCCCGCGGGTGACCAGGACCGCATCGGCGTCCATGGCCTGGTTCAGGTCGATCGCGGCCGCCGCAATCTCGGTTTCGCTGGCAAGCGCGCTCCGCGCCACTTGCGAAAGCTCGTGCCAGTTCGGGGTAACCAGCGTTGCTCCCCGGTATCTGGAAAAGTCCTTTCCCTTCGGGTCGACGATTACAGGCCGTCCGAGCTCATTGGCGCGGTCGATCAAGGTGCGAACCACTCTCGGAGTGAGCGTCCCCTTGGCATAGTCGGAGAGCACCAGGGATTGCACCTGCGGTAGTGCCGCAAGCGCCCGCTCCAGCAATTTCCGTTCGGCATCCCCTTCTATCCAGCTGGTGACCTCCCAATCGGCGCGCAGCAGGTGGGTCGAGTGCTGCTCGGAGACGAAGCGAACCTTGCGCGTGGTCGGCCGCGACCGATCCTTGACGAGGTGCGCGGTTATCAGAGGCTCATTGTTTAGTTTTGCCGCGAGCGTATCGGCCGCATCGTCATCGCCGACCACTGCTGCGAGAATGCAGCGCGCCCCGAGGCTCGCGACATTGCGCGCCACGTTACCTGCACCCCCGATCATGAGCTCGCTCTTGCTTACCGCCAATACCGGCGTCGGCGCTTCGGGCGAAATGCGGGCAACATCGCCGTAGACGAAGTCGTCGAGCATCAGATCGCCGACGCAGAGCACGGCGTGCTGCGAGAACCGTTTGATGGCGTCTTCAAAGTCGAACATCGGATTTTCGCGGCGGAGCAGGATCCTGTCTCAGCGATATCGATCCGGCTGGCTGAGAAAGCCGGTCACATAGCGTCTTACGCCCTCCTCCAGCGGCAGGAAGTCGGCATTATAGCCCGCGCGGCGCAGGTTTTCGACGCTTGCTCGGGTGAAATACTGGTATTGCGACCCGATCGAAGGAGGCATGTCGATGTATCGGATATCGGGCGAACGATCGAGCGCATGGAACATGGCAGCGATGAGATCATTGAAGCTTCGCGCCCGACCCGTCCCGACGTTGAAAATCCCCGACACCGACGGCGTATGCAGCAACCAGCGCATGACTGCAACGGCGTCCTCGACATAAATGAAATCGCGTTTCTGCTCGCCATCAGCCACGCCGTCCTTGCAGGACTTGAACAGAGCGACCGGCTCTCCGCGCTCGACCTCGCCGTACCGCTTTGCAATGAGACTCATCATCTCGCCTTTGTGATACTCGTTCGGCCCAAACACGTTGAAGAATTTGAGGCCGGCCCACTGCGGGGGTAGTTTTGCGCCGCTTTTTACCCGTTCGACCACCGCCAGATCAAAAACGTGCTTGCTGAAACCATAAAGGTTCATCGGCCGCAGCCGTTGTAGATGCTCGGGCGACCAATCATCCTCGAATCCGGCCTCCCCGTTCCCATAGGTAGCCGCCGAAGAAGCATAAATTAACGGGGTGCGGCTCGAGGTGCACCAGTCGAGGAGCCTCGTGGAAAGCCGAAAATTCGTCTCGAGAACGAGGTCGCCGTCCGATGCCGTGGTATCGGAGATGGCTCCAAGATGCAGGACGGCATCGAGCTTGCGCCCGTCCAGCCAATCCATCAGCCCGCGGGGCGGCACCACGTCTGCAAATCGGCGTTTGGCGAGGTTGCGCCACTTGTCTCCTGCCCCCAGCGTATCGTTGATCACTATATCGCTGCGGCCGTTTGCGTTGAGCTCGGCGATCAGGTTTGATCCGATAAATCCGGCACCACCCGTGACGAGCAACATCAAGCACCCTCGCCGGCGCGAAAACCGCCCGGCCTTTCCTGCCTCAATTGACGGCCCCTGGACAACACTTCTATCCCGATATCGCCGAAGCCCGCGGTAGCGCTGCCTGCGTGGAAGAGGAGATGTCGCGCCGGGACCAGCGCTTGCCGACGAGCGGGAATGAAAAAGCCTCCATGCCAGTGCGGCCCCGAACGATAGAAGGCGGTCCGGTTCTCATCGTGCCCTATATGTGGATCGGCGATTTTGTCCGCTGCCACACCGTCATCAGCCTGTTGCGGGAGCGAAATCCAGACCTTGCAATCGACGTGCTTACGACAGCGATGATTGCTCCCCTTCTCGACTACATGCCCGGCGTCCGCAAGGGCATCATAGCTGATTTGCCACGCAAAAGGCTTGCATTGGGCTGCCATCGCGCCCTTGCCGGCCAGCTGAAGGCAGAAGGATATGCCCATGTGCTGGTGATGCCGCGGAAATGGAAATCGGCACTCGCGCCCTGGCTCGCCGGCATCCCGCTGCGCACTGGTTTCGTAGGAGAAGCCCGTTTTGGCTTGCTCAACGATTTGCGCTTTGGCGAGCGCCGCATGCCGCGTATGGTTGACCGGTGCGCGGCACTCGCGTTGGAAAAAGATGCGCACCTCCCGACATCGTGGCCCTTGCCTCGGCTGGAGGTCCCCGCCCGAGAGATCGCCCACTGGCGCGAGCGCTTCGAGCTTACCTCCGGCTCGCGTCCCGCCATCGCTTTTGCTCCGGGGGCGGTCGGGCCCTCCAAGCGATGGCCGGCAGAGTATTTTGCCGAGCTGGCAAGACGGCTCGTGGCCGAGGGATACAGTGTCTGGATCTTCGGAGGACCGGACGAGAAGAGGCTCGCTGACGAGATCGTGCAGGGCGACCGGGCTCATATCCGCGATTTCACCGGGTCCGACCTGCGCAATGCTATTCTGGGGCTGGCAGCGGCGCGAGCGGCGGTATCGAACGACTCCGGGCTCCTCCACGTTGCTGCCGCGCTGGGCAAGCCGACCGTGGGGATCTTCGGTCCGACCAGCCCTTGGCACTGGGCGCCGCTCAACCCGCTGTCCGGGATCATGGAAATAGCAGGCGAGCTCGCCTGCAGGCCGTGCCATGAACCGGTCTGCCGGCCCGGTCACCACCGGTGCATGCGCGAGATCGCTGCGGATCGGGTTCTTGTCGAGGTGCATCGCGCCGCGGCTGCAAACAACCAGGTATGCGACACCGTATGATGCTGGATGGCAAAAGCGCCGGGCCGAGCAGCACGTCCTTCGAGCTCACCCCTCCAGCCGTTGCGAAGCCTCAGGTGCAGTGCGGCGTGCAGCGCGAGCTGATATCGGTGATCGTTACCACCTACGACCGTCCCGATGCTCTGAACGCGGTGCTGCGGGGGCTTGCGGGACAAACAGATCGCCGATTCGAGGTGATCGTCGCGGATGACGGCTCCGACCGGCGAACCGCACAGCTGCTGGAAGCCTGGTCCGCCTCCTTTGCCCGCCTGGCGCATGCCTGGCACGAGCATCGCAACTTTCGCGCCGCGGAGATCAGAAATCGGGCCATTCTGCAGAGCTTCGGCGAGCTCTGCATTTTTCTGGACGGCGACTGTATTCCAAGACCGGATTTCATCCGGGTGCATCGGCGGCTCGCGGAGCCCGGATGGTTCGTGGCGGGCAATCGTGTGCTGCTGTCGCGTCAACTGACGGCGCGGATTCTTGCCGAGCAGCTCGAGCCGGAACAATGGAGTTTGCGGCAATGGGCCGGAGCGCGCCTGAAGGGCGAGATCAACCGCTTGCAGCCGTTGCTGTCCTTGCCGCTTGGTCCGTTACGCCGCGTGGGAAGCGCGGCATGGCGAAGCATCCGCAGCGCCAATCTGGCGGTTGCACGCCCGGACCTTCTGCGCGTGGATGGGTTCGATGCGGCATTCAGCGGCTGGGGTCGGGAAGACTCCGATATCGTGCTTCGACTGATGCATGGCGGCACTCGACGCAAGGATGGCCGATTCGCCAGCGCGGTATTGCATCTCTGGCACCCCGAAAGCGATCGGTCGCGGCTGGCGGCAAACGACATCCTGCTGGATGACGTGCTGCGGCACCGCCGCATCAAAGCCCAGATCGGACTGTCGTCGCTCTGAGCTTTTCCGCATCCAGATCGGCGAGCATGGTCTCGATCCGCCGGATGACGTCGAGGCCGGTGATCGCACGCATGCACGCGTGATCGTGCGGGCAGCGGCTGAGCGCGCGCAGATAGCATGGGGAGCACGGCAGCTTCGCCTGCAGCACGGCGTCAGAGCGGCGATAAGGGCCGATCCAGACAGCGTCCGTGGGCCCGAAGATGCTCACTACCGGCCGATCGAGCGCGGCTGCCACGTGCATGGGACCGGAATCGTTGGTGAGACAAATGGTGGATCTGCGGATGACCGCGGCGAGCTCTGGGAGAGTAGTCTCGCCGGCGAGGTTCGCGATGCCGGGCGCGGCGCCGGCGACCTCCTCGCAGATCGGGATCTCCCGGCCGGAGCCGATCAGCACCACGCCGAACCCTTTCCGCATGAAGTGGCGCGCCACCTCGGCAAAGCGCTCGCTCAGCCAGTGCTTGGTCTCCCAGATCGTCCCCGGGGCGATGGTCAGCAACTTCTCGCCGATGCCATGCCGGCGCAACAGCGCCTCGATCCGCATGCTCGCCGAATCAGGAATTGGGAAAGAGAAATCGGCGCCCTCACGGTCCAGCCCCAGCATGGGACCGACGCTGAGATAGCGGTCCACCGCATGCACGTCCAACGTCGGCACGCGAATATGATGCGTGTAGGCGAGCCATGACCCTTCGCGCGCCCCGCTCCAGGCATGCTTTCGCGCCTCCAGCGGCATGATGCGTGCCGATGACTCCCACACGCGCGCGCGGGGACGGTCGAAGCCGATACGCACCGGCGCGCCCGTCGCGCATGTGAACACCGCGGTGCGAAATTGCCCGTGCATATCGATCACCAGATCGTAGCCGACCGCCTTGAGCCTGTGCGCAAGCCGCGCCGAGCTTGCAAACGCCGACCCTCGCCACGGCCGCAGCCATTCGCTGCGGTCGAACTCGACGACATTGGAAATGCCGGGGTGATGCCTGAGGAGCTCGGCGATCGCGGGTGTAGCCAGCCAGTCGATCCGTGCCGAGGGATACCGGCGGCGCAGCTTGTTCAATACCGGGATGGTGTGGACCACATCGCCCACGGCGGAGAGCTTGATCAGCAGGATTTTGCCGAAGTCCCGGAGCGCAAGCTGTTCAGCGGGCAATGACAGCGCTCTTACCCCTCGACTCGAGCTCGTCTTGCGCCCGCCGCCTCAATGGCGCGCCGGCAGGATGCTCGCAAGGATGCGCTTGGCGGATGCGGAAGCATGATGGCGCAACAACGCAATCTGCCGGTTACCCTCCGAGGTCACCCAATTGAATTGGATCACCCGGCGCGCTCCCACGAACGGCTCGTGACCATGCCAGGAGTTGTCGGCCCGCTTGAACGCAAGCAGCGTCCCCTGCACCGGCGGCACCTCCAGGATCGCATCCTGCAGATCGGTCCCCGAGCGCAACAGACGCAGACGCCCGCCCTGCTCCTCCCAGTCGGCATTCATATAGATCAGCACGGTGATGATCTTGCTGAGCGAGTCCGTGTGAATCTTGCCGTCGCCGGTACCGCACCAGCCGCGCACGGTGGTCGTGGTCGGGCGTCCGGACAGCTCGATCTCGAATTTCTCCTCGAACGCATTTCTGAACTCGTCGCTTTCCAGCTCATCCAGCAGCGTCTGAAAAGCAGGACCATATTTGACCCGGTTTACAGGAAAACTGCCCCGCTCCGTGATCGCCGGGTAATCGGCGTTGATACCCTCCAACGCCGTTTGCTTAATGAAGTGAGGCACTACCAGAAACTGGAACGGCTCGCGGACCAGCGGCCCAGCCCTGAACAGATCGAGGTCGATATTGACTGACATCGAGCAGGCTCCCGCATCGATCGGCAAGCGCGGATTGTACCCTCGGCGCGCGCCGGCTATTCGTCCGCACTATGGAGCAATCACTTGCGCAGCGCAAATCCATGGAAATTGCCGAGGCCGCGCCGTTCAACAAGCTGGCGGGAGTAGAGGTTCGTCTGCGCTCTCCCGAGCGCAGCGAGGGCGCAGCTCACGATTCGCGAGGAGCCGTGCATCCGGTCTTACAGCGCTTACGGCTGCTCTTGAAGGAGTTCCGGCCCCGTCCAGTCAGGTCGTTTTGTGCACCGAGCAGCGGTCGTTGGGCACCGCTTCACAGCCGCTACCCAGAGCGGACATCGCGTGTGTCAACTTACTGTGACGCACGATCACCTACCATCCGACATCGGAGGTGCTGCGGACCTACCGTGTGCATAGGATGAATGAGTGCAAATGACGCAAATGACCGTGGTAGGCTAAGAGTACCGCATGTCGACCTTTTAGGAGCCATCATGACAAGTGCAGTATCACGTAAGCTGCTCGTTGGTTGTGCTTTGCTTGCACTGGCGGGCGTGCCAACGCACGCGCAGCAGACTAGCGGCACACCCGGCTCGCCCAGCGCGACGACTACGATTGACGGGAAATATCTCCCGCCCCCGCAACCGCCTTTCGGCGGCGTGATCAACATGGACGCCAAAGATTCCAAACCGTTTTGGCCGCCGACCGTGGTGCCGCCAAGCGGCGCGCCTAACATCCTTCTCATCATGACTGACGACCAGGGCTACGGCGTTACCAGCACCTTTGGCGGCGTCATCCCGACGCCGGCCCTGGACCGGATCGCCAACGCGGGGCTGCGCTACACGCAATTCCACTCCACCGCGCTGTGCTCGCCGTCGCGGGCGGCCCTGATCACCGGGCGCAACCATCACTCCGTGGGCTTCGGCGTGATCACCGAGATGTCCACTGGGTACCCGGGCTACGATTCCGTCATCGAGAGGAACAGTGCCACTATCGGCACGATCCTGAAGGCCAACGGCTATGCCACGGCATGGATCGGCAAGGACCACAACACGCCCAGCTATCAACTGAGCTTGGCAGGACCTTATGACCAATGGCCGGACGGGATGGGCTTCGACTATTTCTATGGGTTCATGGGCGGCGAGACCGACCAATGGACGCCTTTTCTGTTCAAAGACCGTACCCAGATTTTTCCATGGGTCGGACACCCCGGCTACAACCTCACCACCGACATGGCGGACGAAGCCATCAAGTATATGAAAGGGCTGAATGACGCGGCGCCGGACAAGCCGTTTTTCGTCTACTACGTTCCTGGCGGCTCGCACGCTCCGCATCAACCGACGCCGGAGTGGATCAAGAAGATCAGCGACATGCATCTGTTTGACAAAGGCTGGAATGATTTGCGTGAGCAGATCTTCGCCAACCAGAAACGGCTCGGCGTAATCCCTGCGAATACCCAACTCACGCCCTGGCCGGATGGACAACCGGCATTCGGAGGTGCCCGGCTCGCAAAATGGAATACGCTCACGCCCGATGAAAAGAAACTTTTCATCCGTCAGGCGGATGTCTTTGCCGCCTACACGGCTTACACCGACCACGAGATTGGCCGTGTCATACAAGCCGTGGAAGACATGGGCAAACTTGACAACACGCTCATCATCTACATCAGCGGCGACAATGGCACCAGCGCTGAAGGCTCCATTCTCGGCACCCCGAACGAGATGGCCGCGATTCAAGGCGTCAATGTTCCCGTCGCGGAGCAGTTGAAGTTCTATGACGCTTGGGGCTCAGACCAGACCACGCCACACATGGCGGTAGGCTGGACTTGGGCATTCGATACGCCCTTCAAATGGACCAAGCAGGTGGCATCGCACTTCGGCGGCACCCGGCAGGGCATGGCCATCTCTTGGCCTGGCCACATCACGGATACCGGCGGCATCCGTACGCAGTTCCACCACCTCATTGACATCGTTCCGACCATTCTCGAAGCCACACACATTCAGGCACCGCTAGTGGTCGACGGCATTGCCCAAAAGCCAATCGAAGGCGTGAGCATGGCTTACACCTTTGATAAAGCGAACGCGAACGTCCCGTCGACGCGCACAAGGCAGTATTTCGAAATGGTCGGCAACCGCGCCATCTACCAAGATGGCTGGATCGCCACCACCACGCCGCCCTTGGCGCCTTGGCTTTTGGGCTTGGGCAAGTTTCCCGACGTGGTCAACGGGTACACCTGGGAGCTTTACAACCTCACCGAGGATTATTCGGAAAACGACGACCTCGCAGGGAAGCTGCCCGATAAGCTCCGCGATATGCAGCAGAGCTTCGTAGTGGAGGCAACGAAATATGATGTGTTCCCGCTGGACAACAGCTTCACGGCTCGCGCGGCGACGCCGCGACCGAGCGCGACCGCCGGTCGTACAGTCTTCACCTTCTCGGGTGAATCGTCGGGCCTTCCCTACAGCGACGCTCCCGACATCACCGGGAAGTCCTACTCCATCACGGCCGAGGTAGAAGTCCCGCCGGGTGGCGCCGAGGGGATGATCAACACGCTCGGTGGCCGCGGCGGTGGCCATGGCCTCTACTTGCTTAAGGGCAAGCCAGTCTTTGTCTATAACTTTTTTGACTTGGAACGATTCCGTTGGGAAGGCCCGGCGGCACTCACCGCCGGCAAGCACACGATCGTATTTGACTTCAAATACGATGGCCCCGGGTTCGGCAAGGGCGGCGCCGGCACCCTGTCGGTGGACGGCAAGGCAGTGGCGAGCAAGGCGATCCCCCACACCATTCCGTTCGTCGAGACGATTTACGAGACCTTCGACGTCGGGGTGGATACTCGCACGCCGGTGGACGACAATGACTACCAGCCGCCGTTCCGCTTCACCGGCAAGATCGACAAGCTGACGATCAAGCTGGTACCGCTGACGGCGGCGGAGGAAAATGTACTCCAGCAAAACAAACAGGATACAAAAAATAAGGCTCAGTAACCAACACGGTTAATCTGTGAAATGCGCCGGTTGCGATCAAGTGAGCCGGCGATGCCTCCGAGAGCCGGTGCCATAGGTGCGTCTTGGCGTGGTTGTACGCAGACGTCGACGTCGTCGGGCACCGGCTGACCTGCGGACTTGGCGGCTATGCTGCGCGAGTACGAGCCGCAGATCATTTTGCCCCTGAGCTCGGACGAGAGCCTATGCTGCGAGATGTCCGCTGCTGTGCAGGTGCGTTGGCACCCACCACGGGAAATCCCGTCCCGGGTTGTGGCCGGAATCGGAGGTACTACCGCGGACGTTATTGCCCGACCTGGATTGACGCGCACGACCAGAGCTGAAGCCGCAATCCGCGCCGTATCACTGCTGCGCCACGTTGGAGACCGGGATATGAACAGGCATCTGCTCGACCGCCGTCAGTTTAATGCGCTTTGCTCGGCAGTCGGCTTGTTGCTCCCCGCTGCTGGCGGAATGATTGGGGCGCTACCAGGCGCATCAGCTCTTGCCGCTGGCTCTCCACCACGCACCGTGAGGTTTCGAAACGGAACCGTTGTCCCGGCGGTCGGTCAGGGCTCCTGGCATCTCGGACAGCGAAGGCATCCGGCAGCTCTTGAAGAAGAAGCGTTGCGCACAGGTATTTCGCTCGGCATGAGCTTGATCGACACGTCGGGAAATTACGGAGACGGACGCTCGGAGCAATTGATAAGCCATGTGATTGCTGGCCAGCGTAACCGCGTATTCCTGGTCTCAAAAGTGGAGACCGATGAAGTTTCTGGAGATGGCATGGCGCGTGCTTGCGAGGCGAGCCTCGCTCGCCTCGGCACTGACTATCTCGATCTGTATTTGCTGCATTGGCCGGTTCCACACGCCCAACTTTCCAGCGTTGTAGCCGGGTTCGAACAGTTACGCGCGGGTGGGAAGATCCGCGCTTGGGGGGTGTCGAACTTCAACATTAGCCAGATGGAAGATCTCTTCCGTTTCCCAGACGGCCATGGCTGCGCGACCAATCAAGTCCCCTACAGTCTCAACGACCGCGGTATTGAGCGTGACCTTCTGACATGGTGCAACGAGCACGATATGCCTGTGATGGCGTATTCCCCACTCGGCGGCGACAATAACCTCCTGGTACGCGACCACGGGTTGGAGCAGATCGGCGCTGCACACGGTTGCTCCGCGGCGGCCGTTGCGCTGGCGTGGGTAGTCCGCAACGGCAACGTTATCGCAATTCCCGAATCCGGCGTTCCGGCGCACGTCAAGGAGAACGCTATGGCGCTTTCATTGGTTCTCACGCCGCAAGAGTTTCAGACACTGAATGCGGCGTATCCTGGGCCCTCCGGTGCAAATTAACTAAGCCGGATTGTAAGCAATGAGTTGACATCTGTCATCGACTTGCTTACATTGGCCCGTGACTAGGTCGTTTCGAAGCAAGGCGCTGGCGGAGCTGTGGGCGAAGGGCCGCACGGCCAAGATCGACGCCAGGATGTCCAAGCGAATCCTGGTTCGTCTTGATCGGTTGAATGCCGCAACCGCGCCAGAACAGATGAACCTTCCGGGGTTTGATTTTCATCCCCTGAAAGGGATCGTTCCGATCCGATACACGGTCCATGTCAACGGGCCGTGGTGCGTCACCTTCGAATTCGCTTCCGGAGATGCACTCCGCGTCGATTTCGAGCAGTACCATTGAGGAGTCAAACCCATGGCCGAATATACCGCCAAGCGCGATCCGAACCGGTGCCCGACGCATCCCGGCGAATTGCTGCGTGAAGTGATTCCGGCGACGGGTCGCAGCAAGACCGAGATCGCCGCGCTTCTCGGCATTTCGCGCCAGCACCTTTACGACATCCTGGCGGAGCGCAAGCCGGTGTCTCCGGCGGTCGCCGTTCGGCTCGGCAAGTTGTTCGGGGATGGCGCCGGGGTCTGGGTGCGCATGCAGGGCGTCTATGACACTTGGCAGGCCGAACGCGAACTTGCCGACGAGATCAGAAAGATACCAAGGCTAAAGACCGCGGCTGCATGAACGAATTGTCGCTGCCCGCGCTCGCCGACGAGGTTCATCGGGCAGCGATTGGTCTGTTGCACCGCGTCAAGTCGCAATTGACACATCACGTCAGTTCATTGCGACGCATCAATCCGCTTGCAATCGGAGGCATATAGCGGACATTCTGAGAAGCCACACGGCACGCCGGGCCGGCGCGAATGATCTGAACCAGTCTTTTGCTCACCGGGTCAAAAACGAAAGGAGC
>DATBHG010000097.1:0-17682 GCA_036557665.1 Xanthobacteraceae bacterium
CGTCTCTCGGCACTCAGGACGCAAGGCAAAATGCCCGCAGCGAAGAAGGAGGAATGTCATGAAAGCTCTAACCATTGCAGCTGTTATCGTCGCGCTTGCTCTAGCAACAGAGCCCGCAATTGCGCTGACGCAGCATACCGCGACCCAGACTAGCGGCGGCTGCATGGCGCTCGATTCCGACGCAAATGCTCAAACCGTCTGCGGCTGGACTATCGTAGCCGATGACGGTCCCTGAGTTTCGGGCCCGGTATTCCGCAGCTGACACTCACCGGCGGTTCAACTTGGTTGCGTTTCCAGGCGCTACCCAAGCGTCGCGCCAAAATCTCTGGAACGGTTCAAACAGCGAATCCGGGACATCACGCTGAGGCCAAGGGCGTCAGCACGAAGACGACAATGGAAGAGTTGGCCCCGTATATGCGGGGCTGGCGCAGCTATTTTGGCTTCTGCGAAACACCCGAGTGTTGGTCGCTCTCACTCGCTGGGTCCGGTTGCGATTGCGGGCCGCTCTGTCGGCGTCAGTGGAAAACACCACGTCGCCGTCGTGCGGCTCTGATCGCATTGCGAGTCTTTGGGCGGTTGTGCAACACGGCCGACAGCGGTCGTGGCCCATGGTACATCGCCCGGAGCAAAGCCCTTTCCGTCGGGCTTTCCAATGCCCACTTCAAATCGCTCGGTCTCCCCTCCTTGATCGATGCGCGTTAGCGCAACTTCTCGAACCGCCGTGGTACGGACCCGTATGCCAGCTGGTGTGGGAGGGGCGGAGCCGCGAGGCTCTCCCCTATCCCGATCAGTGGAACTCAAGAGCCAAGCTGGTCCGCGCTTGCGTGGTCTGCTTACTGGAGCGCTGCGGACTATGACGGACGGGCGCTGAGCAGCCCCTGAACCGCGGGTTTTGACCCTGGCTGTGTGAAAATCGTGAATCAGGGTCGGTCAGCGAAAGAAGCACGCTGTTCCCGGAATGCCTGGAAGATTGGATTTGCGAGGATAACCCAGTTTTCACACGACCAAGACCCCAACCGGTCATAAGCCAAAACAAATCTCGCACTGCGGCGAGCCCTGACTTGATCCTCGCCGGTCCGTTTGGCGAGGTGCCGCAGTCTGTCATCGGGCGCCCTCAATCTTTCGCGCGGTAAGGCTCAAGAACAGCATAGCTCCGTAAAACGTACCATTTGCAATGCGCCGCTTCGCCTCGCGCTCGAAGCCATCGACCAGCATGTGTCCGATCTCCCCAGTCCGGCTGGCCGCCATAGTGCCGCGCGAGAGCAGCGTCAGCAGATAATCGGGACTCGTCGTTTGCACGTAGCCGTGTGGCTCGAGCGATTGCACGCAGAACCCGGCTGCTCCGGCAAGCGCGGGGAGGCATCGCATGATGTAGGGTGCGTGCACCATGTTGCGCAGCACCGCGCTGACCGCCGACTGCAGCGGATCGCCGTCGAACAGCGCTACCGTCAGAGTTGCGAAATCGCCGTCGAAAATCACGAGCTGCCCGCCCGGCTTGAGAACTCGCCAGGCTTCGGACAATGCGCTCTCCGGGTCGACCAGGTGGGAATAGACGGTGTGCGCAATAACCAGATCAAACGCGGCGTCTGGCTGGCGAGTGGAGGCCGCCTCGGCGACCGCGAAAGACACCCGTGGCTCGTACTTGAAGGCCTCGCTCGCCATCTCAACGAAGAAGGAAGACGGGTCGATTCCAATCAGTGTTGCAGGTCTAAGGTGCTGCAAGATGAGCTTCGTCGCCGCGCCGTTGCCGCAGCCAACTTCCAGCGCGCGGGCGCCGCGGACAGGAATTCCCGCCATATAGCGCGCACAAATCGATTGCATGGCCGGCTCGGCCGCCCGGACGTTCATCGACGTCGCGATTGCGTCAAGCACTTCGGAAGGTTGCTTTTCAATGCATGTAAGCAGATCAGCCAAAGGCGGCGTGCCTTCGCTCACCAAGAGTCGGCAAGGCCAAGATAACCGAAGGCCTCGCGCCGGAGCTCGGCCAAATGCGGATCGCCGCGATGACGCGGATACGGTCGGCTATTCACGACCTCGGCCCTGACCTGCGCGGGCCGCTCGCTCAGCACCACAACACGGCTGGCCAGGAACAGAGCCTCTTCCACGTCATGGGTTACCAGGAGCGCCGTGAAGCCCGAGTGCTGCCACAGCGACACGAGCTCGCTCTGCATAGCGATGCGGGTCAATGAATCGAGCTGGCCCAAGGGCTCATCGAGAATAAGAAGCTTCGGATCGTTGACTAGCGCCCGCGCAAGGGCCGCGCGTTGCGACATTCCGCCGGAAAGCTGGTGTGGATAGGCGTTGGCAAAACTAGTCAGCCCGACCAGCCGCAAGGCATCATTGACGCGTTCGCGATGGCTCGGAAGCAGTCCGCGCGCTTCCAGACCGAGCGCAACGTTGCTCCACACCGTCCGCCATGGATACAGCGTGGGATCCTGAAAGACAACGATCCGCGACGGATCTGGCCCTGCAATCGCCTCACCATCCATGAACACTCTTCCGATACTGGGAAAGTCGAGGCCGGCAACCAGCCGCAACAATGTCGATTTGCCGCAGCCGCTCGGCCCCAGTATCGCAACGAACTCTCCGGGGTCGATGCGAAGGCTGACGCGCTCCAACACCGGTAGCGGCCGTCCCTCCAGCTCGAAACAATGGCTCACCTCGCGAATCGATAGGCTTCCGCCGCGGACTGGAAGATTGTCAGTCGAACGTTCTCTTTCCGACAAAGTCGCGTGAGCTACCATCGCACTAGCCCTTTCTGCCAGGACAATAGCCGATCGCGCAGACGAAACAGCAGGGTGATCAAACCGGAGAAGACGAGCGCCATGATCAGCAGCGCCGCATACATGTTAGCATAGGCAGCCCATCCCTGCGCCCATTGCAGGTACCAACCGAGGCCGGCTTTCACGCCCAGCATCTCAGCGACGACCAGGACGGCGAACGAGTTGCCGAGACCCATGAATAGCCCGACGAACACATGCGGCATGGCTGCCGGAATGGCGACCTTGAGAATGAGAAAGCGTGGGCTTGCGCCGAGCGTACGGGCAATGTCGTAATAGGCACTGGTCACGCTGGCGACCCCCGACCATGTGAGAACGGTTACCGGGAAGCCGGTGGCGAGCGCAATCAGAAACGTGCTTGCCATCCGGCTCGAAGGAAAGATGAAAAACGCAAGCGGCAGCCAAGCGGTCGCTGGAAGCGGCCCGATGAGCCGCAACAGCGGATGAACCCAATAACCGACGGCGCGCGACCAGCCGACGGCCGCGCCAACTCCGAAGCCAATCACCGCGCCGAGCAAATAGCCGCCCGCCAATAGGTATAACGAAGCGAGGACGCCTTCGCCGAGCCGGGCCCAATCGTCGATCATCACTTCCAAGAGCGCCTGTGGCGGAGGGAAAAACGGCAGCGGGAGAAGGGCGAGTTTCGCCGTAACCACCTCCCAAGCGCCGAGAGAGAGCGCAAGCGCCAGCACCCAGGGTGCCATGTGTTGCATGCGACGCAAGACGGCGAATCGGGTGCTGGCAAAGGCGGCGAATGCGAGTGCAACCGCAAGCCCCGCGAAGGCAGCAGCCAACTCGCCAGTGTAGGCCCAATCGGTTGCCGGCTGATCGGGCCAGAGCGCGGTGAGCACGGCCGTCGCGAGCCACACGACCGCCGCCAATCCACAGATGCACCATGGACGGGCCGAGCTCGGATCCGCCTCGTCAGCCGCTATCGACACTGGCTTCAATCGATCGATGACGGAGGTCGTCACGGCAGGTGCCGCTCAGCTTAGAATGTCGATATAGACCCGCTCGGCGAACTTTGCCGTATCGGTGCTGCGCTTCATCACGTTCACTCGCTTGAGCTCGTCCGCGTAGAGCGAGATTTGCTGCTTGAGCGCCGCCCCGACTGGATGATTGTGATGCGTATGGCTTGCGAGCATGGCGGCGAGATCTTCCAGTGGGCCTTTGCCTCCATAGGCCGAGTACACGGCGGCGGCGGCCGCGGGCTCGCGGGCGACCATGTCGCCGGCCTCGAGCACGGCTCGCGTGAATGCGCTTGCCACTGCCCATTCGTTGCGGACGAGACTTCCGCGAATGGCTAGCACGCAACAGATACGGTCGGCGAATTCCCCAGACAGATTCGTCAGCACCTCGTTGAGCTTACCAGCCTTGAGCCAGAGATAGGTGCGCGGGTCATTGTCGGCGAGCGCCTGCACCTCGCCCTTGTCGACGGCAAGCGCAAGCAGATCGAGCGGGTATTGGCGCCAATCGACGTCCTTCACCGGATCGATGCCGTTCTTGGCAAAAACAATGGAGCAGAAGTGCTTCGCCGGGCTTGCCTGGTCACTGATGGCAATGGACTTGCCGCGCAGCAATTCCAGGCTGGTGATCCCGGCGGATTTGGATCCGAGGAGCCGAAGGCAGCCGCCGTGCACGCCGGCGGCGACACGAACATCGAATCCCTGCTCCAACGGCTTGAGCCAACGCAGGGCCATGCCGATACCTGCATCAGCCTTGCCCGTGGCGATCGCTTCGAGGAGTTGTTCCGTCGAACCGCCGAAATTGACGAAGTCGACATCGAGGTTGTGCTTGGCAAAAACTCCTCGCTCTTTTGCGACGGGTCCCGCGACAGTACAGATCGAGGACGCATTCCATGCGAGCGTGAGCGCACGCCGCGGTCCCGATAGCCTTTCCCCGGCCATGGCGGCTCGGCATAGAGGGATTTCGCCGAGCGGATTGGAAAAAGAATCGGCCCTCGAGGCCGTCAGCGCGCGGGCTGCGCCGATCGTCGCGAGCGGCGTCGCGGCCCCGAAGGCGCCCGCCAAGGCGAGCATCATGCGGCGGGAGGGGCGAAGGGGCGATGATTTGGTCACTTCAGGTTTTCCGCTGGGTTCGCCGGATTCCATGATGATCCTCCAGGACCTCACTCGATCACATGCGCGCGCTGGCACGAAGGTGCTTGCTCGCGCCATTTTGGTTCGCGTCGCGGAGGCAAAGATTGGGGCGGGAGACGGACTGATGTCCAATGCATAATTCTTCTAGTGTTACATGCCGACACGGCATACATTGCCACAATGGACCTAAAGCGCCTGCGAACCTTTGTTACTGTCGCCGAGCTAGGCACGGTCTCGAAAGCAGCCCTCCGCCTGCGCATTGGGCAGCCTGCCCTTTCGCGGCAGCTCAGCGACCTTCAGCAAGAATTGGGGCTCCGGCTCTTTGACCGCGTTGGCCGGGGTCTCGTCTTGACGGCAGGAGGTGAGCAGTTTCTCGCAGAATGTCGGCGTGCATTCGCACATATCGATACGCTGCGCGAGCGGGCGGAAGTTCTCCGGCGTGGAGATAGGGGGATACTGAAGGTAGCCGCCCCACCGCACACGATCGAAAGCATCTTGCTGATCTTCCTGCCTCGATATGCCGAGCGGTTTCCCAACGTGCATGTAAAGCTGAGTGAAGCTCTCGGTGCCGAGCAGACTCCCATGCTGGAGCGTGGTGAAGTCCATATCGGCATCAGACATGACCAAGGCGATCCACGCTTCGAAAGTCGGGAATTGCCGGCGGACGAGGTTTTGGCCGCCTTTGCTCCGTCGCTCGAAACCTCCAGGCCCGGTGTTATTGATGTCGGCCGGCTCGCATCTTATCCGTTGCTATTGCCGGATTCGGGCTACTCTATTCGCAGGTTGTTTGACGCCGCTTGCCGTCTCGCGGATATCGAGCCCAATATTCTGCTCGAGAGTCGAGCGCCACACACCTTGCTCGCGCTGGCGGAGGCCGGGCAGGGCGTGGCAGTGATTACATCGCTCCTGCGAACGGATCGGTACAATCTACGAATCGCGCGCGTCACCCACGGTCGCAAGCCCATTCGAGAACGATTTGCAATCCAATGGGACAAGCGTCGCCCCCTGCCCCCGTACGCCGTGAGCTTTTGCGATGCGCTTGAAGCCTATATGCGGGAAGTCCTTCCCATCACGCACCCTCCCGATGGCAAGATTGGACGCTCGCGGAAGCAATTTGCTGCTGGAAAACTCGCAAACGGTGAGGCAGCGCAAGACTAAGTGCGATGTGGGGTGCTGGCCATCTGCAATTCTTAACGAACCCGCGCTCAGCGCGAAATGACGTACATTATCAGTCCACCGGATAGCATTCATCCACGTTCCACCAAGTGTGAGTGCCATGTCGCCGGGTTATGACCGTTATTGGATTAGCACCGGACCGAAAACGGGAGCGCACGTCGAGGGCTTAGGGGCAGGAATTGTGCAGGAATTGTGCAGGTGGAACAGGCGAATGTCCTCGAACGTGGCAGTCTCGGGAGATCGCTTGAGAAACGCCGCGAACCGCTTGCAGCTGCGGATGTGGCCTCTCTGCGTGCCCGCGCACAGCTTGCGCGCATTCATGTCTTCGATCATACGCTGGCGCAGCGGGGTGATAGCCTCGGTTGTCATAGGCAACCCCTGTCTTGATGAGGTTGTAGACACCTCGATCCTCACGACAGGGCGCTTCCCCCCTACCTACATCTCTCCCCTGGGGATAATGTTGCCGTGGCGCTCGGGGCCGCTGGCTATCAGGTAGGGATTTAGTGCTGTGGCACCCACCGCCGGTTCAACTTGGTTGTGTTTCCAGCCGCTATCGGGGGTGTAGCGGACCCAAGCGTGACCTGGTCGAATGACCGGGTCAGCCGAGAATGACCCGTTGCGGACTATGAGCCCAGTTAGAGAACGGGTAGGATTTAGCATGTCTGCTGAGGAACGATCATGAAAATCGATGGACGTTGTCACTGCGGGTACGTGACATTCGAAGCGGAAGCCGATCCCGAAACCACGACCATTTGCAACTGCACGGACTGTCAAATGATGAGTGGCGCGCCATTCCGAGCGGTTATTATCACTCAACCAGGCACGTTCGTGCTTCTGTCCGGCAAACTGACGGAATATCGAAAGACCGCCGATAGTGGAAACATCCGTCTGCAAGCTCTCTGCCCTAAGTGCGGGACGGCAATTTATGCAACATCAACTGGCGACGCGCCAAAAGCCTACAACCTGCGCCTAGGAGCTGTTCGACAGCGAAACGAACTGGTACCACGCCGGCAGATATTTCTTCGCTCGCAACAGCCGTGGGTCAACGACCTCAACTCGATGCCGAAATTCGACGGAATACCACGTTAACCGGGCGATCCCAGATCGGGATGGTAACGACTGAACCCACAAAGGCGAATTAGTGAGCTTCGGTAACGAACCATATTTGGGGCACGCCTTGGACGCCGGCGTTTCCCATTACCTCCTTCAACCGAGCGCTAGAGGAGAAGCTTTTTGCAGATTGTGACGTTGAGAAGTCATGCCAAACAGTCACATCGTTGGGATCGTCAATGGATTGAAAAACACGGTGAGCTGTAACCCCTAGCTTTGTCCGCTCTGCATCAAAATCGTTATATGCCTTTCGCCACCTCGTGTAATCGGCAACATTATGTCGAACGAACAGTCGCGTCATGTGGTGAAACTCCATGACGTTATGGCTTTCACGCGAGCTTCCAAACCCCCAGAGTACCGCCTTGTGCAAAAATCGTCTAGGAGGCTCGTTGACCAGCAGCACTGTTTCGCTTCAGGCTTGATGTCTGCTCGTGTGCACTTCTCGGACATCCAGCGATGTCCGCTTTGGGGTCGCTATTGGGGGACAAAGCAGACATCGCGAATTTATGAGTACACGGCCTAGAACAAGCAGTCGACCGGTGTGGGTCGCCGATGCTTGGCAAGCTCGCCAGAGCGACCCTAGATCACCCCGCCCCGCCGCAGCTCCGCGATCGCCTCGCTGCCGTAGCCCAGCTCGCGCGCAAGGATCTCGTCGCTGTGCTCCCCGAGCCGTGGCGGCGGGAGCCGCACCGAGCACGCTGTATCGGAAAACTTGAACGGCACCCCGAGCAGCTTCAATGCGCCGATTGCCGGATGGTCCACCCTCTCGATCATCTCCCGCGCAGCGGTGTGCGGGTCGTCGAGCGCCTCCGCCACCGAGTTGATGCGGCCGCAGGGCACGCCGACCGCCTTGAGCCTGGCGAGCCAGCGCTCGGCCTTGTCGTGTGCGAGCGCCGCGTTGATCAGGCCGTCGATGGTCGTGCGGTTCTCCACCCGCGCGCGGTTGGTCGCGAAGCGCGGGTCCTTGGCCCATTCGGGGTGACCGAGCGCCGCGGCGCAATTCGCGAACTGCCGCTCGTTGCCCACCGCGATTGCCATCATCGCGTCGGCGGCCCGGTAGGTCGTATACGGGACGATGCTGGGATGGCCGTTGCCGAAGCGGCCGCCGTCGCGGCCCGCCATCAGGTAGTTCGAAGCGACATTGACCAGCATGAACAGCGAAGTCTCATAGAGCGAGAGGTCGACCTTCTGCCCCTTGCCGGTCTGCTGGCGCGCATTGAGCGCGGCGAGGATGGCGTTGCCGGCGAGCATGCCGCTGCAGACATCGACGATGGCCACGCCGTATTTGGTCGGCGAGCCGTCGGGCTCGCCGCAGACGCTCATCAGTCCCGATTCCGCCTGCAGCACGAAGTCGTAGCCGGGCAGCGCCGCCTTCGGGCCGCTCGATCCATAACCGGTGATCGAGCAGCGGATGAGCAGCGGCGCCGCGGCGTTGAACCACGCGTCGGTAAAGCCCCATTTCTCCAGCGTTCCGAGGCGGAAATTGTCGATCAGCACATCGGCTTTGGCAATGAGTGCGGCAAGGATCTTCTGCCCCGCAACTCCAGCCATGTTGAGTGTGAGCGAGCGCTTGTTGCGGTTGACGCCGAGGAAATACGCCGCATCCTCGCCGACGAAAGGCGGCCCCCAGCGGCGGGTGTCGTCGCCCGCTCCCGGCGGCTCAACCTTGATCACGTCGGCGCCCATGTCGCCCAGCATCATGGTGCATAGCGGCCCGGCGAGGATGCGCGTGAGATCGATGACGCGTATCCCCGCGAGCGGCCCGCTCATCGCGCGTTCCTGCGCATGGAGGGCGGAGCGTTGAGGTCCGCGGCGCAGCCGGCGAGATACTGTTCCAGCTCGCGCCTGTTGCGCGTGCGAAATTTCTGGAAGTCCGGTTTGCGTCCCTCGAGGAACGCGTTCATGCCTTCGAGGCACTCCTCCGAGCCCCAGACATGAGCGAGGAGCTCCATGCCGTGCTGCCAGGAGGCGTAGAGGAGATCGGATTCGAAATTGAGACTCTTCTTGGTCATGCGCAGCGTTTGCGGGCTATGGCCCTTGATGGTCTCGCACCAGGCGAGCGTCTCCTTGAGCAGCTCGGAAGCCGGCACGCATTTGTTGATGAGCCCGATCTCCACCGCCTCCTTGGCGTCAAAGCGTCGCGCACAGAAGATCATCTCGCGCGCCAGCCGCTCGCCGATGATGCGCGGCAGATACTGCGTCGCGCCCACCGTCGGGCAGGCCCCGACCCGCGCGCCGGTCTGCCCCAGCACCGCATTATCCGAAGCGATCACGAGGTCGCACCAGAGTGCGAGCTCGTGCCCCCCGCCCATGCACCAGCCGTTGACCATGGCGATCACCGGGATCGGCAGTCCGCGAATGGTCATGGCGAGCCCCAGCATGCGATCGTTCCACATCGCGGCATTGGTCCAGGTGAGGCGCTTCATGGCGTAGAAGTCGCCGCCCGCGGAGAACGCCTTCTCTCCCGCGCCGGTGATGACCGCGCAGGCGATCGAAGGGTCCTCGCGCGTCGAGCGCAGCGCATCAAGGAGCTCGTCGAGGGTCTGCTCGCGGAAGGCGTTGAGCACCCGCGGGCGGTTGATGGTGACCCACGCGATGTCGTCCTCGACCGCATAGAGGATGTCGCCGTACTGGCGCCCCTTTGTGCGCGCGCTGCGCTTACCGTTCCCGTTGCCGTTCTTGACTGCCGACTTCTTTCTTGCTGTCGCCATTGCTCTCGCCTGCTGAGCCGCCACCCCATCGGAGCGGGTTTGAAACCCGGCCGTACACGCGGGCCTCGATATGACATTACAATCTTTTGCCTCGAGCCACAGGGCACTCGGCCTCGAAGCTCGATCGAGCCCCTCATCTCCGCGGCCCCTGGACCCCGGCCGGGAAACTGCGACATTATGTTTGCATGACCGGACGAGAGATCGATCAGGACACCGGCGCCGATACCCCACCGCAGGATCCGGCTCGGATCAGCGGCTACCACGCCCACGTCTATTACGACCCTGCTTGCACCCGGGACCGCGCCGGGCTGCTACGAGAGCGCGTGGCGGCAATTTTCCCCGACGCCCGGCTAGGGCGTTGGCATGATCAGCCGGTCGGGCCGCATCCGCAGGCCATGTATCAGATCGCTTTTCCCGCGGATCGTCTCGCCGCGATCCTGCCATGGCTGATGCTCAACCGCTCCGGGCTCACCCTTCTTGTCCATCCCGATACCGGCAACGCCTACGCCGATCACGCTCGGCACGCTCTCTGGCTCGGTGCAGTGTTGCCGCTGCGGCTGGACGTATTGAAAGAATCCGAATGAGGCCGGCTGCGGGAGCAGCAACTTCGCCGGCGCGGCACACTCGGCCGGAATGGCAGGGGCAAAACTTCCAGTGATTACCTCATCGCCGCGGCGATGGCCTTGCCGCAAGTCACGGTATCGGCTGCGCCCTTGAGATCGCGGGTGCGCAATTTCGGCTCGGCCAGCGTCCGCTCGATCGCCGCGACGATCGCGCGGGCGGCATCGGCCTCCCCGAGATGATCGAGCATCATCGCGCCCGACCAGATCTGACCGACCGGATTGGCGATGCCTTGGCCGCTGATGTCGGGTGCCGAGCCGTGCACCGGCTCGAACAGCGAGGGAAATTTGCGCTCGGGGTTGATGTTGCCCGACGGCGCAATGCCGATCGTGCCGGTGCATGCAGGGCCGAGATCGGAAAGGATGTCGCCGAACAGGTTCGAGGCGACAACCACATTGAACCGGTCGGGATTGAGTACGAACTGCGCGGTGAGAATGTCGATGTGAAACTGGTTCCAGCGCACATCGGCATAGGATTTTGCCATCTCCCGCACGCGCTCGTCCCAGTACGGCATCGTGATGGCGATGCCGTTCGACTTGGTGGCGGACGTAAGATGCTTTTTCGGCGTGGAGCGGGCCAGATCGAACGCGAATTTCAGCACCCGGTCGACGCCGATCCGGCTCATGACAGTCTCCTGCACCACCACCTCCCGCTCGGTGCCGGGAAACATGTGGCCGCCGATGGCGGAATACTCGCCCTCGGTATTCTCGCGCACCACCCAAAACTCGATGTCGCCGGGTTTGCGGTCGGCGAGCGGGCAGGGAACGCCGGGCATCAGCCGTACCGGGCGCAGGTTGACGTACTGATCGAGCTCGCGGCGAAACTGGATCAGCGAGCCCCAGAGCGAGATGTGGTCAGGCACGCGGTCGGGCATGCCGACCGCCCCGAAGAAGATCGCGTCGTGTTGTCCGATCCGCTCCTTCCAGTCCTCCGGCATCATGCGGCCGTGCTTCTCGTAGTAGTCGCAGCTGGCGAAATCGAACTCGTCCAGCCGCAGATCGAAACCGAATTTCCGTGCCGCGGCCTCGAGCACGCGCACGCCTTCGGGCATGACCTCCTTGCCTATGCCGTCGCCGGGAATGACGGCGATGCGGTGAACGCGATTGGTCGCCATGACACGTCTCCTGATGCTTTCGATCGTAGGCCGGTTAGCCGCGCGAGGCTGCGCGGCGTTACCCGCCGGACTTGTGGCCTGCGCCCCGGCATCGCGGGTTACGCTATGGGAGCCGGTCGGCCGGTCCCTTGGCTAACCCGTGACCGCTACGCCCGCCTTTTACCGCGGCGAAATTTGTCTCCCCTCATTGGTGGATTTCCAATGCCGGCGCGCTTGAGGATGGCAAGCGCCTTCGGGACTTTTGCTCGGGCAGCGCGCTCCGCGAAGTATTTCTCTGTGCGCAATGCCGAAAGCTTCTCAGCCAGTGCCACGTTAATGAGTTGATTGAGCGCCACACCTTCCGTCGCCGCGAGCTGTCGGGCCTCGTTCAACAGCGATCGCTGAAGTCGCAAGGCGAAATTGCTCTTCCTCATGACCTCCTCTCCAGTTGATTAACGGCTTCGGCCGCAGACGCCTCAACGGCCGCACGCCTCACATCTCCAATTCGATGCCGATTTCCATGATCTGCGCGGTCGGGATCTTGAAATAGGCGCCCGCGCGTTGCGCGTTGCGATGCATGAGCGCGAACACCTTCTTGCGCCATCGCGCCATGCCCTTGCGCCGGCCGGTCGGGATGATGGTCTCGTGCCCGGTGAAATAGGTCAGGTGCTGCGGATCGCATGGCACGATCTGAGAACGGCCAACCGCGAGCTCGAGCGCCTTGGGAATATTAGGTTGCTCCATGAAGCCGAAATTGAGCTCCACGCGGGTGATCTCGTCGGAGAGCGGCGTAACCACGGCGCGGTCCTCCGCCGAGACGCGCGGCGTCTCCGTCATGGTCACCGCAACGAGCAGCAGCTTTTCGTGCAGGACGTGGTTGTGCCGCAGGTTCTGCGTGAGCGCGAGCGGCACGCCCTGGGTCATGCGGCCCAGCACGACCGCCGTGCCGGGAATGCGAAACGGCGGATCGGTCTTGATCCGCGCGATCAGCTCTTTCGACCGCTGGCGCACCTCCAGCCGGATCCTGTCCATGATCTCCTCGCCCTTGCGCCAAGTCAGCATCAGGAAAGAGACAATGAGCGCGATCAGCAACGGGAACCAGCCTCCATCGAAAAGTTTGGTGGAGGTCGATGCGAAGAAGAGAAGGTCGAGGGCGATCAGGCTGCCGTTGACGGCATAGACGATCAGCGGGTTGTATTTCCAGTGCAGCGCGACGAAGGTGGCCATCAGCGTGGTGATCGCCATCAGCAGCGAGACGGCGATGCCGAACGCCCCGGCGAGAGCATCCGAGGAGCCAAAGCCGATCACCGCCGCAAGCGTGGCGATGGCCAGCGTCCAATTCACGAAGGGTACATAGATCTGGCCGATCTCGAACCGCGTTGTATGAATGATGTTCATGCGCGGGAGAAAGCCGAGCTGGATCGCCTGCTGGGTCAGCGAATAGGCGCCGGAAATGATCGCCTGGGAGGCGATCACGGTCGCGATGGTGGCAAGCACGACCAGGCCGTAATGCGACCATTGCGGAGCGAGCTGATAGAACGGGCTCTCCATGGCTTCCGGCTGCACCAGCAACAGCCCGCCCTGGCCGAAATAATTGAGCGTCAGCGCAGGCAGCGCCACGGCGAACCAGGCGACGCGGATCGGAAACGGGCCGAAATGGCCCATGTCGGCATAGAACGCCTCGCCGCCGGTCACCGCCAGGAAGGCCCCGCCGATGACCGTGAAGGCCAGGGGGCCGGCGTGCCACAAATAGGCGATTGCGGGTACGGGACTGAGCGCCGCGAGTATCGCGGGCGCCCTCGCGATGCCGATAATTCCAATGACCCCGATGACCACGAACCAGATCAGCATGATCGGGCCGAATATCCCACCTATGAAAGAAGTGCCCTTGTGCTGGATGGCGAACAGCGCCAGCAGGATCGCGACGGTCAGCGGCACGACCACATGCTCGAGCTGCGGAGCGTAGACCTTGATGCCCTCGATGGCGCTGAGCACGGAAATCGCCGGAGTGATGGCGCCGTCGCCGTAGAGCAGGGTCGCCCCCACGAGACCGACCACCACCATGACCGCGCGCCGCCTGCTTTGCTTGGCGCGCTTGGGACTGACCAGCGCCAGCAGCGCGAGGATGCCGCCCTCGCCCCGGTTGTCCGCACGCATGATCAGGATCGCGTATTTGATGGAGATGACGATGATCAGCGACCAGAAGATCAACGACACGATGCCGAGCACCGCCCCCGGCGTCACCGTCGCCGCGCCCTGGCTGGAAGCCTTTGCCGCGACGCTCAGCGTGTAGAGTGGGCTCGTCCCGATGTCGCCGAAGACGACGCCCATGGATGCGAGCGCCGCCGGTGCCCACGCGCGCGCCGCCGCCGGCCGCGCAGTCTCGATCCTCGCCGTCGCTTTCATGCGAGCTGCCCGCAGAGGCAGGGTTGAAAACCGACTGTACAATTCCCAGGCGTCCGGAATCGCTTGCGGACAGTATCGCAACCTTCGGCCGCCGAAAACTATTGAGTATCCCAGCATTTCTATCCTTGATACGTAGTGCGTATCAGCTTATATTGAATCAAGGGCATGATTCGATCATTCAAATGCAGGGAGACGGAGCGAATCTGGCAGGGGCAGTCAAGTCGGAAGTTTCCTGGGGACATTCAGGATCGGGCGCTCCGGAAGCTACGGCAGCTGCATGCTGGAGCAACTTTGGAGGACTTGCGGAGCCCACCAGGTAATCGGCTCGAGATTCTGAAGGGAAACCGCGCGGGACAGATGAGCATCCGTATCAACGAGCAATGGCGGATCTGCTTCCGATGGGCTGCTGGAGATGCAGTCGATGTGGAGATCGTCGATTATCATTGATTGTCATGAGAGCAACGAGCGGTGACATGGGCCAAATTCGCAATCCGCATCCGGGCGAGATTCTCAAGGAGGAGTTTCTGAACGAGATCGGCATGAGCCAAAACCAACTCGCCCAGGCCATCGGTGTCCCAGGTAATCGCATCCACGCGATCGTCAACGGAACGCGTGACGTTACCGGAGACACCGATCTGCGCTTATGCAAGTTCTTTGGCTTGTCGGAAGGCTATTTCCTGCGGCTTCAGAATGCCTACGACACGCTGCAAGCAAAACGTCGCATTGCCGCGCAGCTGGCCAGGATCAAGCCCTACAAGTCGGAAAGAGCAGCTTGAATCATGCCTCCGCTCGGCTGATCTCGTTGCCTACACGACCGACCTGAAGCGGGCGATGCAGGTGGAGAGCACGTCGTCCATGCTCCTGTCCCACCAGCGGTGGGAGAAAATCTCCACCTCGACATAACCGGCGAAACCTTGCGCCTCGACGGCAGCGCGCAGCTTCGGGATGTCGATCACGCCGTCGCCCATCATTCCCCGGTCGTTGAGCAGGTCGGTGGTCGGCACCAGCCAGTCGCAGACATGAAAGGCGAGCAGGCGCTCGCGTCCCGCCCGCGCAATCTGCGCGGGGAGCTGAGGGTCCCACCAGATGTGATAGACGTCGAGCGCGATGCCCAGGCTGCCGCTGCAGCCCGGGTCGAGCCGCTCGCAGAGGTCGAGCGCGTGCGCCGTCGTATTCACGCAGGCGCGGTCGGCGGCATACATGGGATGCAGCGGCTCGATGGCGAGCGGCATGCTCGCCTGCCGCGCATGGTCAATCAGCTCGGCGATGCCGTCCTCCACCATGGCGTGGGCGGCTGCGAGGTCCTTGCTCGGCGCGCTGCCCGGGCGGGAGAACTGCGGCAGCCCGCCGACGACCAGGACGATGCAGCACGCACCGAGCGCGGCGGCTTCATCCACGGCCCGGCGGTTGTCGTCACGGATCTCGGCAGCGCGCGAGCTGTCTCCCGTGAGCATGCCGCCGCGGCAGTAGCCGGAAAGCTCGAGCCCCGCATCGCGCACGGCGCGCACTGCGCGCTCCAGCCCGACCTGGGCCACCTGATCGCGCCACGGCGATATGGCGCGGATGCCGCGGCGCGCGCACGCATCGATAATGGCAATCAGATCCCCCTGCTTGCGCACCGTCGCGGTATTGATCGACAGCCAGCGATGATCGCGCGACAGATCGCGCATGATTACGCTTCCCCCACACGGCTACGCATCGACCCCGCGCGTTGTGAGAACGGATCGCATCCGCGCTACTGCTGCGGGCGGGTCGCGCAGCAGCCCCGCCGCATTCGCGAGCCGGAAGATTTCCGCCAGATGCAGCGTCGAGCGCGCGCTTTCCTGTCCTGCGGCCATGACGAAATGGTCCTGATGGCCGTTGAGAAATGCCAGAAGCACGATGCCGGTCTTGTAGAAGCGTGTGGGCGCGCGAAAGATGTGCCGGGACAGGGGGACGGTCGGCTCCAATATATCAAAGAACTCGTTGGTGGACCCGCGCGCGAGCGCCGAGAGTGCTGCCGAGGCGGCGGGCGCAATGGCATCGAAAATCCCGAGCAGCGCGTCGGAATAACCCTCATCGTCGCCGGCGATCAGCTCCGCGTAATTGAAATCGTCGCCGGTATACATGCGCACGCCCGGGGGCAGCCGCCTGCGCATGTCGATCTCTTTTTGTTTGGAGAGCAGAGAAATCTTGATGCCGTCGACCTTGGCCTTGCGGGCGTGAATGACGGACAGGCAGGTGTCCATGGCGCGGTTGTCATCGGTGCTGCCCCAGTAGCCCGCGAGCGCCGGATCGAAGGCCTCGCCCAGCCAGTGAATGATGATGGGCTCTTTCACCTGGGACAGCACGCGATCGTAGACCTTGGCATAGTCCTCGGCGCTTTTTGCCGCGGCGGCGAGCGCCCGGCTCGCCATAACGATCACGCGGCCGCCGGCGGCCTCGATCGCAGCTATCTGCTCCTCGTAGGCGCGGATCACGTCGTGCAGCGTGACGTTCGGCCCCGGCTCGAGCTGGTCGGTACCCGCGCCGGAGAATACGAGGGCGTTGCGCGAGCGCGCGGCCGCGACCGAGCGCCGGATGAGCTCCAGCGAGGTGGGCCAATCGAGGCCCATGCCCCGCTGCGCGGTGTCCATGGCCTCGGCGACGCCGAGCCCGAGGTCCCAGATATATTCGCGATAGGCGATGGTGCGGTCCCAGTCGATCCTGGTCTCGATCCACGGATCGACGTCGGCAAGGGCGTCCGCGACGACATGGGCGGCGGCGAGCGCAATCCGGTTGAACGGGCCGCTGCCGTGATCGGCGAAGCGACGGGCGTGCGAGACCTTGAGCTCCTCCAGGCTGCCATCCTGGCGTGGCAGGCGTATCGCTCTGTCGTTCGGCTGCATGCTGCAACCCTCAAAGTTTCAGGGATCGTAGGGTGGGTTAGCGAGCGCCGCTTGCGGCGCGAGCGTAACCCACCGAGCCGCGCGGTGGGTTACGGCGCGCGCACGCACACAAGTGTACGCAGTGTGCGCGAACAAAGGCGCGCGCCTAACCCACCCTACAGCCTTGCCGACTCCGAACATGCCTCAAATCTTCAGGAGCGGGATATCGACCCACCGGCGTTCTTCCCAGCTCTTCATTGCGCACTCGACCAGCTGCACGCCCTTGGCGCCTTCGGTCAGTCCATGGCGGTAAGGCGCGTCCTCGACGACATGCCGGATGAACATCTCCCACTGCGCCTTGAACCCGTTGTCGTAGACCTCGTTGTCCGGGATCCGCATCCAGTCCGAGTAGAAGTCCATGGTCTGCCTCTCGTCCGGATTCCAGACCGGGCGCGGTGTGGCCTGCCGAGGCTGTATGACGCAATCGCTCAGCCCGGCGAACGCGGAGCCGTCGGTGCCGTCGACCTGAAACGTCACGAGGTCGTCGCGATGAACACGCACGCACCACGACATGTTCATGTGAGCGACCACGTCGCCTTCCAGCTCGAACAGCGCGTAGGCAGCGTCATCGGCGGTGGCGTTGTAACGCTTGCCGCTCTCGTCCCAGCGCTCGGGAATGTGAGTGGCCCCGCGGCAGACGACGCTTCTCACTTCGCCGAAGGTGTTGTCGAGCACGTAGCGCCAGTGGCACATCATGTCGAGGATGATGCCGCCACCGTCTTCCGAGCGGTAGTTCCACGACGGCCGCTGCGCCGGCTGCCAGTCGCCCTCGAACACCCA
>DATBHG010000098.1:0-55284 GCA_036557665.1 Xanthobacteraceae bacterium
GGCCGGCTTGTCCGGCGTCCTTCACTGGAACGCGTAACGCATTCACCGGCCGGAGGGCGAACCCGAAACGACCTCGGAGTATCCGCCAAGCTCAATTTCGTAGAGTGCGCTCCCGCCGGGCGTGGCGCGTGCGTGTTGCTGCCACCGCGGAAGTCGGCTCAACTTGCACCGACCCTTTAACCGTCCAGGGTAGAACCGCCATGTTTCAGAAGCCGAGCGTCGCAGAGCTGCGGGAGGCGGCCCAGGCGCTGGGCATGCACCCGACCGAGAGCTACCTCCGGGCTGTCGACGAGATCGTCGCTCCGCTGGCGGGAGCGTACGCGGCCCTTGATGCGGTCGCCGACGAGCTTCCGACGGTAAAATATCCGCGTGGACCAGTGTACCGGCCGCAGCCCGAGGAGAACCGGCACGGCGCCTGGTACGTGCGCACGTCGATCAAGGGTAGGTCCGGCGGCAAGCTCGCAGGCCGCAGAGTTGCGCTCAAGGACAACGTCTGTCTCGCCGGCGTGCCGATGATGATCGGCGCCGACATCCTCGAAGGCTACGTGCCGGAAGTGGACGCCACCGTGGTCGAGCGCGTGCTTGATGCCGGCGGCGAGATCGCAGGCAAGGCCGTGTGCGAATACTACTGCGTATCCGGCGGCAGCCATACCAGCTCCACCGGCCCGGTGCATAATCCGCGCAAACCCGGTTACTCCGCCGGAGGCTCGTCGTCAGGAAGCGCTGCGCTCGTAGCCGCGGGCGAAGTGGAAATGGCCATCGGCGGCGACCAGGCGGGCTCCATCCGCATCCCCGCAAGTCATTGCGGCATTGTCGGATTAAAGCCGACCTACGGCTTGGTGCCTTATACCGGGATCGGGCCTCTGGAAATGACGCTCGACACCTGCGGGCCAATGACGTCAGGCGTCGAGGAGAATGCCCTGTTGCTGGAGGTCATCGCCGGACCGGACGGGATCGATTCGCGCCAGCGCGGCGTCCCGGCAGCGCCCTACACCAAAGCCCTCGCGAACGATGTGAAAGGGCTGCGCATCGCGGCGATCGGGGAGGGCTTTGCGCACCCGAATTCGGAGGCGGACGTCGATGGCCATGTCCGCGAAGCTGCACAGCGGCTCGCCAAGCTCGGAGCCAGCGTCGAGGACGTTTCGGTGCCGATGCACACGCTGGGCTTTCCCATTTGGGCGGCGATCCGCGGGGATGCCGCCTGCATCATCCTGCTCGAGATGAACGGGGCCGGGCTTGCCCATGAGGGGCTTTACGTCGGCAGCCTGATGCGTGCGGCCATGGCATGGCGGCAACGCGCGGACGCATTCGCAGATACTCTCAAGATCGCTTCCATCTTCAGCAGATACACGCTGACGCGTTACGGCGGGCACTACTATGCCAAGGCGCAGAACCTGCGCCGCCGCTTGCGGCGCGCTTACGATGATATCCTGGCGCGGCATGACCTTCTGCTCATGCCCACGGTGCCCATGAAAGCCACACCGCTCCCGGGCAAGGATGCCACGCCCCAGGAGATCACGCGGCGCAGTTGGGAAGGGACCCGCAATACCTGTCCGTTCAACGTCACCGGGCATCCCGCCATCAGCGTGCCATGCGGGCTGGAGGATGGCCGGCCCATCGGCATGATGCTGGTGGGCCGCCACTACGGCGAGGAGACGATCTACCGCGCGGCTGCCGCGTTCGAGCGCAGCGGCGACTGGACGAGATTTTAAGGGCCTCAGTACTCGATCTTTTTCTGCAGCCTTCGGGCCTGCTCGACCCAGCGGGTCACCAGCTTCTCGGGCGGCAGAAACCGGACCAGCTTGTGCTTCTTGTTGACCTCGCGCATCGACTGGGCCAGCCGCCGCGGATTGCGACATCCCAGCTCCTTCACGGTATCCACCCCGGCCTCGCGCAGCAGGGTGGCGTAGTCGTTGCCCATGCCCTTGATGCGGAGCTTGTCGGCCATGTTGGCCCAGCGCAGCAGCTTTTTCGGGTCGAGCCTCGACTTGGCGGCGAGCTCCTTGCGTCCGTGCGGGGTTTTTGCGGCCTCGAGCAGCCGCTCCGTGGTTTTGATGCCGGCGGACTTCAGCGCCGCGACGTCATACTCATCGATCTCTCGGATCGCGGTGATGGAGTACGACATCGTCATCTCCTCGGTGGCGGGTCCTGCTCGCGCTACGCAGCGAGCAAAAACGACCGTCCACGGCCAGGGAGCCCGCAACCGTGCACAAGCAGCGGCTGGTCCCCATCGATGCTGGGCAACAAACTTTCAAAGCTTTGCGATGCGGTGCGGTCGCGCTGCGTTCGCGCGGTCAGAACGCGCGCAAGCACGTTGCACCGGCGTGCCGTGGCCGCTCGCTCGCCGTCTGCATTGACGGCACGTCCGCCGAGCTCGTCCTTCATATGCCTCCCGCCCCACACTCGCGTGCGGCCATATTACGCGTACAGCTTGCGAGAGAACAGGCGTGCTCATTCAATACGTTGCGCATTGTTGCATTTGCGCATCAGCGCATTATGCAAGGAGCGCGCGGAAGTCACTAAGCGCGCCGGCAGATGCGGTGACAGTTTCTTCCGGTTGACGCTTCCGTCGAGACGGCAACAAATGCGGGCGGATGAAGCGAGGGACAGCGATGGCGGACCTTGACAAGGACGGCACGATTTTCGTCGGCAAGAGCTCGAAACCCGAGGTTTTGACGCTTGCGCTCGCCAATCGGCACGGATTGGTGACGGGTGCGACGGGCACGGGCAAAACCGTGACCTTGCAGGTAGTGGCGGAGGGCTTGTCGCGGGCCGGCATCTCGGTCTTTGCCGCGGATATCAAGGGGGATCTCTCGGGCATCTCGCAGCGGGGCGAGGCCAAGGAGGCTTTCGTCAGCCGCGCCAAGAGCCTCGGTTTTGCCTACCAGCCGGACCAATTTCCAGTGGTGTTCTGGGATCTGTTCGGGGAGCAAGGACATTCCGTCCGTGCCACGATCTCCGAAGTTGGGCCGCTGTTGCTGTCGCGCCTCATGGATCTCAATGAAGTGCAGGAAGGCGTGCTCAACATCTGCTTTCGCGTAGCGGACGAGCAGGGGCTGCTCGTGCTCGATCTCAAGGATCTGCGTGCCATGCTGGGCTACATCGCGGATCACGCCGCCGAGCTGACCGCGCGCTACGGCAATGTGTCCAAGACCACCATTGGCACCATCCAGCGCCAGCTTCTCGTCCTGGAGAACCAGGGCGGCAACCAGTTCTTCGGCGAGCCCGCGCTCGCACTCAAGGACTTCATCCGCACGTCCGAGGACGGCCGCGGCTACATCAATATCCTGGCCGCGGACAAGTTGATGCAGAATCCCCGGCTCTACGCGACCTTTCTCCTGTGGCTGCTTTCCGAGCTGTTCGAGCAGCTGCCGGAAGTCGGCGATCAGCCCAAGCCCAAGCTCTGCTTCTTCTTCGACGAGGCCCATCTCCTCTTCACCGACGCGCCCAAGGCACTGCTCGACAAGATCGAGCAGGTGGTACGGCTTATCCGCTCCAAAGGAGTCGGCGTCTATTTCGTCACCCAGAATCCGCTGGATGTGCCGGACAAGGTTCTGGCGCAACTCGGCAACCGCGTTCAGCATGCGCTGCGTGCGTTTACGCCGCGCGATCAGAAGGCGGTGCGCGCCGCCGCCGAGACCTTCCGCCCCAATCCCAAGCTCGACACCGCCAAAGTGATCATGGAGCTTGGCAAGGGCGAGGCGCTGGTCTCTTTTCTTGAAGGCAACGGCACGCCGGAGATGGTCGAACGCTGCATGATCCGCCCCCCCGCCGGCCGGCTCGGTCCGATCAGTGACGAGGAGCGCAAGGGGCTGATCGCCAGAAGCCCGGTCAAAGGCAAATACGATCAGGCGATCGACCGCGAGTCCGCGTATGAGGTTCTGCAGAAACGCACCCGGTCCGGTGCCCCCGACCAGCCCATCGGGGATCCCTCTGCACCGTCCCCGCCGGCGGCGCCTGAAGCACCGCCCGGTGTCTGGACCCGAATAGGCAATGCGATTGCGCTGGCGCTCGAGAAGATTTTCGGTACCGCGCGGCCGCGCGGCAGCCGCCTCTCTCCGGGCCAGTTGGCTGCGCGCCAGATCACGCGCTCCGTTGCCGACCGGGTCGCCGCCGATATCGGCAAGTCGCTGGGCGGAAAGGCCGGCAGCTCCATCGGCCGCACCATCATGCGCGGGACCATGGGCGGAATCTTGCGGCGCTGATCATGTAGAGCGGATGAGCGGCACGGTACTGATGCAGCCGGTACCGCGCAGCGTAACCCGCCCTTACCAGGAATGAGGCATGAAGCATGACACCGTCGCAGGCGCTGCCGGCCGTACTTGCCCACATCGATGCCGATCTTGATCAGAGCCTGGAGCGGCTGTTCGCGTTCCTGCGCATCCAGTCGATTTCGACCGATTCGGCCTACAGACAACAGTGCCTGGATGCGGCGCAGTACGTTGCCCGGGATCTCGCCAGCCTCGGATTCGATACCAGCGTCAGACCCACGGATGGAAATCCGGTCGTGGTAGGCAGAGCCGGCAATTCCGGGCGAAGCACGCCGCGAGTGCTGTTTTATGGCCACTACGATGTTCAGCCCGTGGATCCGCTCGACTTGTGGGAGGCGCCGCCATTCGCGCCGCGGCTGGTGACCCGGCCCGACGGCAGCAAGATGATCGTCGCGCGCGGTGCCTGCGACGACAAGGGCCAGATGATGACCTTCGTCGAGGCGTGCCGCGCCTTCCGGAAAGTCACGGGGCAATTGCCGCTGCCGATCACTGCCATGATAGAGGGTGAGGAGGAGTGCGGCTCCAATCATCTCTTCGGCTTCGTGAAGCAACATGCCGACGAGCTCAAGCTCGATCTTGCGCTGGTGTGTGACACCAGCATGTGGGATGCGAGCACGCCCGTGGTTACCACCTCCCTGCGCGGCCTCGTGTACGAGGAAGTCAACGTCACATGTGCCGACCGCGACCTGCATTCCGGGATATTCGGCGGCGCCGCGCAGAACCCGCTGCGGGTGCTCGCCCGTATCCTCGGGGCAATGCACGACGCGAATGGACGGGTGACCATTCCGGGCTTCTACGATGGTATCCAGGAATTGCCGCCCGAGATCAGAAAGGACCTCGCCGGGCTCGAGCTCACCGCGGAGGAATTCCTGGGCGGGGTGGGGCTCAAGGTGCCTGCGGGCGAGAAGGACCGCATGTTGATCGAGCAGATCGCAACCCGTCCTACGGCCGAGATCAACGGCATGATCGGCGGCTATGTCGGCGAGGGCGCAAAGACCGTCATTCCCAGCGAGGCCAAGGCAAAGGTCTCATTTCGCCTGGTGGGCGGCCAGGACCCGCAGAAGGTGCGCGCCGCCTTTCATGCCTTCGTGCGCGATCGGCTCCCTGCTGATGCCAAGGTCGAGCTCAAGAGCTTCACCAGTGCGCCGGCGATCGAGCTTCCGTTCGACAATCCGGCGCTCGGCAAGACCCGTGCGGCGCTCGCCGCCGAATGGGGCAAGAACGCCGTCACGGTAGGCGAGGGCGGCTCCATCCCGATCGTCGGCGACTTCAAGCGGGTGCTCGGGATGGACACCATCCTCGTGGGCTTTGCGCTCGACGATGACCGGGTGCACTCTCCCAACGAGAAATACGATCTCACATCCTTTCACAAGGGCACGCGCAGCTGGGCTCGCATCCTTGCCGCGCTGGCGGATTGATCGGCGGAACGCACACATTTGCGATTTGCGCAGGCGTGGGGCACCGCCTCGCCCTTTTAGCCATGCGCGCGTGCTGCCGGACGACCAGAGATGGGTCCGCCCCTGCGGTGCGTCACTCCTGCTTGATGTTCTTCTCGCGCACGACGCGGCCCCACCGCGCGAGCTCCTCGCCGAGCATCGCGCCGAATTCCGCGCTCGACGTGGGCGCCGGAACGGCACCGGACTGCACCAGCTTCTCTTGCACCTCCGGCGCATTGATTGCGGCAACGACCGCATCGTGCAGCTTTGCGATCACAGCCGCCGGGGTTTTCGCGGGCGCGAGCAAGCCGTACCAATTATCGGCAACGGTGTTGGGAAATCCCTGCTCCGCCAAGGTGGATACATCGGGAAGGACCGCGTTGCGCGCCGCCGCCGCCGCCCCCAGCGGCTTCAACGCACCGGACTTGATATGGGGCAGCAGCACAGGCACGTCGCCGAACATGGCCTGGATTTGCCCCCCGAGCAGGTCGGTGAGCGCAGGTGCCGCCCCGCGATAGGGTACGTGGAGGAACCTCACCCCGGCGGCCGACTGAAACAGCTCCAGGGCCAGATGGGTGATGCTGCCGGTACCGGTCGAGCCGAACGGGATTGCGCCGGGGCGCTTTGCCGCCAGCGCCGCCAACTCCTTTGCCGAAGCCACCGGCTTCTCGGGCTTGACCACGAGCACGGTGGTGTTGCGCACCACCAAGGTCACCGGGACGAAATCCCTGATGGGGTCGTAGGCCAGCTTGGCAACAAGATGCGGAGTTATCGCGACTGCGCCGGCGGTGGTCAGGAACAGGAGGTGCCCATCCGCCTCGCCGCGCGCGACATATTCTGCCCCGATCGCCCCGTTTGCGCCGGGCTTGTTCTCAATGACCACGTTCTGACCCAAGAGCGACTTGAGCTTGTCGGCAAGAAGACGTCCGACGAAGTCGGTGGGCCCGCCGGCCGGAAACGCCACCACGATGCGCACGGTCCTGGTCGGGAAATCCTGGGCAGCGGCGCCGGCCGGTAGCGCTGCCACGACGCCCCCGGCCAAGAGGGCAACGGCCGTCTGTCGCAGGAAAAACCTGACCAAAGTTCCGCCTTTTCAATTGGCCCCGCAGGCCCTACATTGCGCGAGTCGTCAACAACAGAAAGGAGGTGATCCAGTGTCTCATTGTCAATCGCCGCGTTCGCCGGCATCCGTGAGCTGGATCCTTGCCTCTCAGGGGGTCAGCGCCGCCTGAAAGCGGCGTGTTCACTGGTTTAGCCGGAACACGGCTCGACAATGGAAGGGCCGCCGCAAGGCGGCCCTTCTTTATCTCGGAAGCGCGCATCCCTTTCAGGGATGCACAGGGCGCGCATTCGGCCTGATCTTCAATGCAGGGTTGTGCCGGCTGGGGAAAGCCCCGTTGCGAGCGAGGCAGACATTTAGAATGCTCGCGACGGGAGACATTTCCGCAGGATGGGGGTCATTGCCTGCACGAATTGAGCGGACCAGCGTTCCACACTCGCCGGGTTGAGATGGACGGAGTCTATCGTCGCCAGGCCGCCGACGGCAGGCAGTACGGACTGCGTCTTCAGAAAAGACGCGAGTCCCGCTGCAATTCCGGGAGAATCCAGCAGCGAGTTCGGGACGCCCGTTAATATCACGCAGTTGCGGCTTACGCCCACCGCATTGAGAAATTCCTCGCCGAGTCGCGCCGGATCCCTCAGGCTCTCTCTGTTCATGGTGATCTGGCCCGAGCCGTCGACCGCCACCGATTTTTCCGCAACATGCCACGAGCTCAGTCGCCATTGGCCGTTCCTGGCTGATCTGAATATGGAGGCCTTGCTCTCCGGACAGACATGGCTTGCCACGAAACAGACGCCACGATGCACGCGCTGAAACAGTAGCTTCAGCGCCAGCCTCCAGAAGAATGCGGGCTTGCCCTCCAGCGCGCTCGACCCGGCGGAGGAGATCGCTGTGCTGAAGAAGGGGTCTGCATTGATCACCAGAAGCTTGGGGGATACCGGCCATTTTCTCAGAACTGCCAGGGCAAAGGTGCTCTCCTCGCCATAGCCGAACCCCAGCACAAAAAAGCGGACGTGAATTGAATCGAAATAATCCTCTACCGCCTTGCTCGAAAATGCGAACTGGGCTTTGCTGTTGCCGACGAAAAGCACATCGGCTCCACGGAGATTGTCGATTACGCCCGGCTCGATTCCGTACAAAAGCGCTCCGTGCTCATAGTCGGCATATGTCGGATTATCGCAGTAGGCGAGAAAATGCTCATTGTCATAGCCGGAGGAGCGGCATTGAAGGTTTTGTGCCGTAACTTGCCAGACGCCGGTCGTGACGACGGCAGCGACCGCGAACAAGACAAAAATGGCGCAATAGGCCCACCAGGAGCGCAGTGATCGCATCATCAAAATCGGAAATACAGGAATTCGGTGGGCCGCTGGGTAATTATCAGGGAGACAGAAATTCCGAAAACAATCCCGGCCGTCACCGCCCAGAATGGCGTTGGTGCCAATCGAACCTTTTGCCGGAATGCGCCGACGATCACCCGAGGATACGACAGGAGCTGCTGGGTATTGGGCGCGAGCAGCGCAACGGCGAGCAATGCCGTTATCGCCGCGACGGCCATGCCGGCCTGGGCCGGTTGCATGGGCTCGGCCGGAACGAAATCATGGAAGCCGAGCATGCTTTTCCACATCGAAAAAGTTACCGAGGCGCTCTCTGCCCTGAACGGAACCCAGGCCAGCATGACAAAAACAAGCGTCAGCACCAGCGCGATCGGATCCGCGATCCTCCAGCCGCAGGCGCGAGCGATCCTGTGCCAAGCGTGGTTTACGATCAGCCCGAGGCCGTGGATGCCTCCCCAAAGAACAAAAGTCCACGCGGCCCCGTGCCACAGCCCGCCGAGCAGCATGGTGATCAACAGATTCATGTAGCGCCGAACCGGCCCCTTTCGATTTCCGCCCAGGGGAATGTAGAGATAGTCGCGCAAGAACCTGGAGAGGGTCATGTGCCAGCGGCGCCAGAATTCGATGAGCGAGCGGGCTTTGTAGGGGGAATCAAAATTGAGCGGGAGGCGGACGCCGATGATCAGGGCCAGGCCGATCGCCATATCGGAATAGCCGGAAAAATCATAATAAAGTTGCAGCGTGAAACTGGAGACCGCGATCCAGCTGTCGCTCATGCTCAATTGTCTGCCCCCGGCTGCCGCATTGAAGAGAGGCGTCGCATATTGTGATAGGGAATCGGCAAAAATCACCTTTTTACCGAGGCCGAGCGCGAACCAGGTCAGGCCATAGGCAAGCCGCGAAATATCGAACCGAAAATCTTCCAGGCGCAATTGCGGCATGATCTCCCTGTGGTGGTAGATCGGGCCGGCAATCAGATGCGGAAAAAACGACACGAACAGCGCGTAATGGAGCGCTCCGTACTCGTCGGCTTCGCCGCGGTAGGCGTCGACCAGAAACGCGATCTGGGTGAAGGTAAAAAATGAAATTCCGATAGGCAGCTCGATGCTCGGGATCGGCACAGTGAGACCGGTTGCCCAGTCGAACGTCTCGATCATCAGCCGGGCATATTTGAAATAACCGAGCAGAAGCAGATCGCCGCCGATACCGAGCGCCAAAATCGCACGGCTTTGGCTTCGCAGCAGCAGCCGGCCGACGACAAAGTTGAACGCGATCGAGGAGAGAATGAGGGGCAACAGCCGGTAGGGAGCGTCCCAGGAGTAGAATACCAGCGACGCAGCGCTCAACCAGGCCAGGGCCAGCGTGTGCGCGTGCAAGCGGCCTAGAAGAAACAGGACGCACAAGACGACCGGCAGAAACAGAAAAAGAAATTGAGCGGAGTTAAATAGCATTCAGGTTAGCCGTCGGCTCAAATGAATGATGTTGCCACATTCGATTGATCAGACGATTGGCTGCAGCGGCGCGTTTCCGCAGCGGAAGGGCTCGAGGCGCTCTCGGGTCGGGGATGACAGGTCATGAGCGACTTGGACTCCGCGGCAGGAGGCGCATGGTGATCGCCGCGCGATGCTATCCAACCGGTTTTTTGCGCGTCAACCGGTTGCCCATGCAAGCCCGATTGTGCCAGGATAGGAACGGAAGATAGCTATCTCGGATAGCAAGTTGCTGCGAGGAGCCTGGCTGCGCAGAAGCGACGGGTTGCCTCGCAGCGTGGAAAGTGGGGGGCGCAGTCGCCCCGCCCCTGCGAGGATGAGCCATGGGTGTATGGGGGGTTGAAACCCGCCCCTGCGCCGCCAGGACCGATTCAGCGATTGGAGGCAACTGATGCTGCGAACCGGGTCGGATTATCTCGAAGCTCTGCGCGACGGCCGCCGCATTTACATCGGAAGCGAGCTCGTCCGGGACGTGACCGGCCATCCCGCCTTCCGCAACACCGCCCGCTCGTTCAGCACGATCTACGAGCGCAAGCGCTCGCCCGAGCATCGCGACCTCATGAGCTATGAGGAGGACGGAGAGCGTTTTACCTCCTGGTTCGTCAAACCGAGGAGCCGGGACGACCTGCGAAAGCGCAGCCAGACCCATTCCCTGGTGGCGCAATGGAGCTATGGAATGCTCGGCCGCTCCCCCGATCACGTTGCCAGCTTCGTCGTCGGGCTCGCGCTGCAGCCCGAGCTCTTCGAGGCCAACCGCAAGGGCTTTGGCGACCATCTGCAAGCCTATTACGACGAGCTGCGCCGGCGCGACCTGTTCGCCTGCTACGTGGTGGCGGCTCCCCAGACGTCACGCAACCCGGAGCTCTACAGCCGGCAAGGAATGCGCGCGCCGAGCCTGCAGGTCACCGGCACCTCGGACCGCGGCGTCATCCTCAACGGGGCCAAGATGCTCGGGACCGCGGCCGTTTTCTCGGACGATATCTGGGTAGGCAACCTGTTGCCGCTGGCCCCTGATCAAAAGGACCAGGCGGTCACCTGCGCGGTTCCGACCGGAAGCGAGGGCGTCTCGATCTGGGTGCGCAAGCCGTACGAGCAATATGCCGTGAGCGAGTTCGACAACCCGTTCACATCGCGGCTCGACGAGAGCGACGCCATGATCGTCTTCGAGGACGTGGAGGTTCCCTGGGAACGCGTCTTTTTGCTCGACGATGTGGTGGTCTCGCGCGAGATGTACTTCCGCACTCCATCGCATATCATGGGCAATCATCAGTCGGTGGTGCGCTTCCTCGAGAAGCTCAAGGTCATTGTCGGGCTCGCCTACAAGGCGGCCGAGATCAATGGCGTCCTGCAGGTGCCGGCGGTGCGCGAGACGCTCGCCAAGCTTGCAGTGTCCGAGGCGGGGCTGCGCGGGATGATCGCGGGCCAGATCGAGGATGCGGAAACGCTGGCCAGCGGTTTCGTGCACGTGAACCGGCGCGAATTGTACGCGGCGCTCTATTGGTGCACCAACAACTATAACCAGGTCGCCGAAACGGTGCGCGAGTTGCTCGGTGCCGGGCCGTTTCAGATGCCGGCGGACTCCTCGTTCCTGGCGGACCAGAAGCTGCGCGGCACTTTTGAGCAGTATTGGACCTCCGCTGGCTCCACCCCACTCGATCGGCTCAAATTCATGAAGCTCGCCTGGGACTATCTCGGCTCCGAGCTCGCGCTGCGGCACAACCAGTATGAGAAGTTCTATGCGGGTCCCCAGTTTGTCCACACCTTCTACAATTTCAACAATTGTCCCTGGGAGGAGCGCAAACGCCCGATCGACGATATGATGGGGCAGATGCGCGCTCCGGAGGCGCTCGGCAGCAAGGCCGCCGAATAGCCGGTGCAGCAGCGCACGCAGAAACGAGCCAGTGCCGCCGCGCAGCACGCACCCCGCAAGCGTGTTTGCAGGCAAGCAGGCGTTGCCGCTGACCAGCTCGCGCCCGAGGACCAGGCAGTGCGCGAGCTCATCGCCGACCTTTACGGCGCTCTTTCGATCATGCGGCTCTTGCGCGCCCAGATCGCGCGCACGCTCGCGCTGAGCTCGGCACAGTTCTCGGTCATGCTCGGGGTTTGGCACCTGCAACGGCGCGGCGAGCCGACCGTCAGAGCCATCGCCGAGCACTTGCACGTCGCGGCCGCGCATGTGACGGCGGAAATCGGCGCTCTGGTCGAGGCCGGGTTGCTGGCAAAGCGGGCTCATCCGCGCGACAGAAGGGCGCTCGGGATCGCGCTGACCAGAAAGGGCCGCGGCCTGTTCCGGCGGATCATGCCGATGCTCCGCGAGATCAACGACCAGCTCTTTGCCGGGATCTCCTATGGCGAGATCGTGTTGGCGCGTCGTTTCCTTGCCGGCATCATTGCGCACGGCGCTCCGGCGCTGCGCATCGCCGAGGGGCAGATGCAGATTTCAAAGTCCGGGGACGGTGAGTAGCGAATCGTAAGCGCGGCCGCGGATGTCGTAGACGCGGGAATAGGTGACGCCGTCACGCATGATTTCGGCGAGGAGCGGGGCGTCGAATTTTCGGCAATAGAACTCTCCGAGCATCATCGCAAAATCGGCGCCGGCCGGATCCCACGAGATCGCAAAATCGGCTCCGAGCTCTACCTGCGGCGAGCGATGGGGGCCGCACACGGCGAGCTTCCAGGGCCGGCCGCTCGGCTTTGCCTCGCCGTTCTCGGCAAGCTTCGCGGCGAGTGCCTGGGACGCCTGCTTGAACGACAGCCCCCAGTAATCGAGCATGTAATTCGCGCGCGCGCGCTGCACTCCGCCGTAAAGCGTATTGAAATACGTGTACTCGTAAGGGTGCAGCCGGATCATTTCCACCACCGGAAACGCAAGCCCCAGTGCCAATGCGATGACGGCCGCGATCGGAACGGCGCCGAAGCGGCGCATCCAATCGCACAGCCACGCGACGGCAAGGCCGCCCAGGATCGCCATCGGCGGCAGCACGAAAACGAAGTGTCTGATGCCGTTGTACATCGCCGGTTTGAGCGCCACGGCAACGGCAGGCGGCAGCAAGGCGGCGAGAGCGACCAGCAGAAAAACGCCCCGGCGTTGCAGCGGAATATCCCGCCGGCACAGCATGACTGGAACAGCGAGGACACCGGCTACCGCCAGGGCGGAGAACAGCTCCGGCAGCTTGAGAGCAAACAGAGCAGGAATGTAGCCGCGCGGCATCTGCGTTACCGGGACGAGGCTGCCGCCGAACAACTCCCACCACGGCTTTTCAAAGAAGCGTGAGAAATACTCGATCGCCCGCAGGGGATTGAGGGGAGCTGTCACCGACCAAGGCCAGATGAGGGCCATGACCAGATAGGCCGGCACCACGGCCGGCGACAGCGCAACAAGGTAGCGGAGCAGCCGCGCTCCGGCCGCCGCAAGGCTTTCTGCGCGCGCTTCTACCAGGAAAATGAAGGCCAGGGCGCCGAGGAATTGCAGCGCGCCGAAAGCCCCCAAGATCCGGGTGCCGAACGCGAGTCCGAAGGCTGCGCCCACGAGGATCGCGGTCGCAAGGGAAGGACGGGGGTATTGCTCCAGCGCCTGCACGAGCGCCAGCAGCAGAATTGCCATTGCGACCGCGAACGGCGCGTCCTTCGGATTCATGAACATGTTGCCCCAGTAGGTCGGGCAGGCGCACAGAAGCGAGAGCGCGGCGAAGCCGGCCAGCGGTCCGGCGATGCGCCGTCCGGTGCGCCAGGTGACGAGCAGGCCGATGATCCCGACCACCGCGCCGATGAGCCGGCGCGTGTCAAACAGGGGAAAAGGCAGGACCTTGGCCGCGGCCGCCGAGAGGAGATCGAAGCCGCCGCCGTAGTAGTAGAGATTCACCCAGGAGAGGGCGCGCCGATCGCGCAATCCGGATCGGTAGAAGCTCAGCAGCAGATCGCCGTACTGGGAATGGGTGTAGTCGTCCCAGCTCAGGCCATAATCCCGGAAGGTGAGAAGCGCGATCGCGCCGGCGACAACCAGGAGCGCGAGCGCCAGCCCGTCCCAGGTCTGGTAGCTCCCGCTGAAAAGGGGAGCTCGAAAGCATGCGCTTCGCTCCGAGGCAAATCCTGCCGGGTGGGGGCCCGGGGCTCGGGACGCGCGCTCGTTGATCATCGCGGGCATGAGCGAGCCCCCACCCGGCTCGCTTTGCTCGCCGACCTCCTTCAGGGGAGGTCCCAGACCGCTATGCCATCTTCAGTCACTTCATGGCGGCATCGTACATCTTGGCCACGTGCTCCCAGTTGACCAGATGATCCATGAAGGCCTTGAGGTAGTCCGGCCGGCGGTTGCGGTAATCGATGTAATAGGAGTGCTCCCAGACGTCGCAGCCCAGGATAGGCTTGCCACCGTGCACCAGCGGGTTCTCCCCGTTAGGCGTCTTGGTGACGGCAATCTTGCCATCCTTCACCGCAAGCCAGCACCAGCCCGAGCCGAACTGTGTAGTCCCTGCCTGGATGAAATCCTCCTTCATCTTGGCAATCGAGCCGAGATCGGAAATGAGCTTCTTTTCCAGGCTGCCGGGGATCTTGTCGCCGCCGCCATTGGGCTTCATCCACTGCCAGAAATGAATGTGGTTGTAATGCTGGCCGGCATTGTTGAAGAGGCCGGCGTTCTTGCCGAACGAGCCCTTCACCGCGTCCTCGACCGATTTGCCTTCCCATTCCGTCCCTTTGAGCAGATTGTTGCCGTTGTTGACATAAGCGAGGTGGTGCTTGTCGTGATGATATTCGAGTGTTTCGCGCGACATGTACGGGGCGAGAGCATCATAGGAATAGGGAAGGTCGGGTAGGGTAAAGGACATCGGGTACTCCTCCGGGCTCAGGGGTAAGTGCGGATTTGGATGAAACACATGGGCGGGGCCAAGGGGTTGGCGCGCTCTCTCAAATTAGGAAGGAGTGGCCGTTGGGGCAATGCAGGCTGTACCATTTCGGGTCAAGTTCCCGGAAAAAAACCCGCGCTGGTTGCCCTATGTCGGGCAGTCGAATGTTAAGCAAATTCCAAGTTGTCCCGCCCACTGCCACAATAGGCATTGCGGATGCGGGCGAATAGGGCCAAAATTATTTAGTAACCATAGTAGCCGCTTTGCGGAGGCCGTGAACTGCCGGCGTACAGGCGCCGGCAGCGGGGGCTGTCCCTCCGCGTGGCGGGCCGGGCGGGGCGAAGACCAATGGCTGTGCTGTTGTTGATCCTGGGTATCGTGGTCGCCGCCTGCGGTGTCGGGGCGATTGGGTTCGGTATTCCGCTGAGCGAGTTTACGGTCGGCACCACGCTGATGACCGGCGGTGCCACCGCGCTTGTCGGCGGCTTCATTCTCATTGGGCTCTCCGCCGTCGTCACCGAGCTTTCCCGCCTGGCTGATGCAACCAGGGGAGGACTGCCGGCTCGAGCTCCGCAGCGGGGAGAGCAACTGCTCGAGCCCGCAGCCCCGGGCTTCCCCGCGACCCAAGTGCCGCCCCCGATCGCAGTATCGAGCCCGCGGCCCGCCGCACCAAACATTCCCGCGGCCCCGCGCAGTCGGCCTGACTTGGCAGCGCGGGAAGCGCGTCCGCTGCCTACCCAGCCGCTAGCGCCTTCATCGGTCGATGTCTCGGCCGCGGCGATCGAGCGGCTGCGTTCGACCCTCCCTCGCAGCGAGGTATCGCGGCCCGAACCCGGCCCGCCGGCGGCGCAGGGAGAAGAGACACCGCTCTCCCCCAATGGCCCGCCGCAGTATGCGCCGGCTGCTCGCAGCAGGCCGGATGCAGCAACGGCTGAGCCGAAGGTATTGACGGAGGAGCGGCCAGCCGCCGCGGTTGACACGCTCAAGGCATCGCGGCTCGACTTTCTCTTCAGGGCCAAACCGGCCGCACCGGCAGCTGAGCCTCCCAATTTCGATGCGATATGGCCCGCGGATGCTCGTACAGCGACCAACGCCCGGCCGGCGGAAACGGTCCCGCGCAGCGCCGAGCCATCCGAAACCCATCCGGCTGCGACAGCGCCCGTCCCGGAGAAACAGCCGGAAGGAGCTCAAACGACCCCACCGGTAGCAGTGCTGAAATCGGGCGTGGTCGATGGCATGGCCTACACGCTCTACAGCGATGGCTCGATTGAGGCCAAGCTCCCGCAGGGCACGGTGCGGTTCGCCTCGGTGGCCGAGCTGCGCGCGCATATCGAGAGCAGCTCGTAGGCTCCGCTCGGTCTCACACATCGCCGGTGGCCGGCGCTCGACAAGCGCCGTGGATACCGGCAAAGCACCTACTGCAGCAGCTCTTGCGCAGTTGAAAGAGCGCCGCGCGCGTCGGAACGAATGCGCTCGACCATCGAGCGGAACCCGTTGGAACGCTGGGGGGTCAGGTGCTCGCGCAGCCCCAGGCGCTCGAATGTGGCGATCGCATCGGTTGCGAGAATCTCGCGCGCATGCCGCCCCGAGAACAGCACGAGCAGAACAGCGATGAGCCCGCGCACGATGTGCGCATCGCTGTCGCCTGCAAACTCGAGCAGCGGCCCCCCGGAGCCGTTGGGTCGAACCGTGGTGGCAAGCCATACCTGGCTCGCGCAGCCCTGAACCTTGTTGGTAGCCGTCCGATCACGCTCGGAAAGCGGCACGAGCGTCTTCCCGAGCTCGATCAGATAGCGATAGCGGTCGTCCCACTCGTCGAGCAGGGAAAAATTCTCTATGATCTCGTCGATCGTCATGGAGCTCGGTGGATAGCTCGCCCTTCCGCGGCGCGAAACGGGCGTCTTCGCCACCCAGATATAGGGCTAAACGGCGGTTGGCGAAACCTCGCAGACCGTTGCGTCCGCGCGTGCGTGGACCTCGCGGTTTGCGGCGCGAGGGATGGCGCACGTGTCGAGCGCTCGCCTTAACGCAAATGTTCCTGACGATCGAGGCGGGCTTCCTTGCGCGGGCGCGGGCCGCGCCATGCCGGCACCAGGTCTGCGGGCAGGAGCGTGTCCCGGCCTGCGCCTTGCGCCAGGGAGTTGCCGCTCGCCGGATTTCGCGAAGCTTCGCTATCACCCTCGCCGAAGCGCTCGGTGAGGTAATCATACAGCATCTTGGCCCCCGCCTGAGCGCGGTGGCCGAGGAGTGCGGCTGCATGCGAGCCTACGGTGCAGGCTTCGGTCTGGCGTTCGCAAAACGATCGCATGTCGGTAACGGCCGCCTTGGCAGCCGATACGGCGTCGCCGGCGCTGACGATACCGCTCGAGGTGGTCTGGGAGCCAACGCTGGGGAGCAGCACCAGGACAATGGTGAGCCAAAACATCATCCGGAACAAAAAGCGCATCGGCTTGCTCTCAGATCCCGACGACATGGGTCGCCTGGATCGGGAGCCTAGCAGGAGCCTTTGAAATGTCGGTTCGAAACCGCTCCCAGTTTTTAAACGGATTGAATGCGAATGCGCGTCAAGTTTTCAGACAATTGTAACGTTCGATGGTGCGACAGAAGGGTACCTTCATGCCGCCATTGCTCGTCGGCAGGCCGAAGGCCCGGCAATGAATTGTAAACAGTGCCGCGCGCGGGACCCGGGCGGTTTAGCGTTCGCTTAAGTGCCCTCTGACACGATGCCGTAAATTCAAGGGGAGCGCGTTCCAGAGTTTCGGGGCGTGGACGAATCGGTGGGTCTGCTGGCTCGAATTCGACGCCGCGACGGCGTGCCGGAAGGCAGCGGCCATGGCCGTGCCCGGGCGAGGGCGGCCGAGGAGCGCGCCGCGCCGCTCCCATTCCTGCTTGCCGTTCTGGGATGGACGCCGCGTGACGCCGTGGGATTTGTGGTTGGAACCGCCGCCGTCGCCGCAATCCTCGGCAACGTTTTGTTCATGCAGCCCGGGTCGCATCCCGCGCCCCTCTTCAAGCCGCCGGAGCTGGAGCCCAACCGGGCACAGCCTGCGGCGAAACCGGCGGCAGCTGCACCCCCGCAACGCCTGGATTTGCTTCCGGCAGCTGCCACACCCAAGCTTCTCGCACCGCATGCGCCGCGCACTCCCGGCGAGATCATTACCGACGTCCAACGGGAGCTCGCGCGCCGTGGCTATTATGACGGTCCGGTGGACGGGCTTTATGGACCACGCACCGACGGTGCAATCCGGGATTTCGAGCGTGCCGCCGGCCTCAAACCAAGCGCCCAGCCCACGGAGGCGCTGCTTCAGGCGATTACGCGCTCGCCGGTCAGGCCGGGAAAGGGCGTTACCGGAAGCACGCCGGTCACGGCTGCGGGCACGTTGCGCGCCGCTCCGCCGGCCCAATCGGGGAGCACGCCGTCACGGGTCGCTGCCGTGCAGCGCGCACTGAGTGAATTCGGCTATGGCCAGATCAAGCCGAGCGGGACGCTCGATTCAGACACGCAGCGGGCCATCGCGGCGTTCGAGCGCCAACGCAATCTGCCCATCACCGGGCAGCTTTCCGACCAGCTCGTCCGGGAGCTCGGCGCAGCAACAGGACGCACGATCGAGTGACATGCTATTGCTGCGTCAAGATGAGAGGCGGTCCATGCGGCTGAAGTCGGCCATCTGGGTTGCGGCCTATATTCGTCGCTGCAATCTCGAAGGTGCATGTGCAACCCTGCGGCGGCGCGGCGCCGAGGAGGCCGGCGCGATTTTCGTGAAGGTCGACCGCCTGGACGGCACGGCTGAGCTTTTCGGCCCGGCGCCGCAGAGCGTCTTCGAGGATACGCGGCCTGCGGACCGGCTGTTCACACCGTGCCTGGCCGAGCAGCCGGCCTCCGAGGCCAAAGTGGAAGAGCGTCTCGCACGGGAATTGCGCTTCGATCCGGATGTGTGGATCGTGGAGGTGGAGGACCGGGCTGGCCGGCACTTCCTCGATCAGGTTGTGGCGTGAGCTGGCGCTGCGCGTCAATCGTGAACCACCGGAGAGCATCCGGCGCCAACGTGACCTGGTGGCGCTAGTCGGTCGTATTTCGACCAGCACCTAAAACGCACGCAGTCGGCTGCCTGCAGCGCTCGCGAGCGCTTGTGCCGACAAATCAAAACCGAAGTTGGAATGGAGCGCACCGGTTCCCGGTGCGCGCTTACCTTGCTCTCGCCTGTTTTGACAAAATTTTTGTAAAAAGACTTGACCCGCGCTCCTTTTCGACATAACTCTTGTCGAAAGAAGCCGCGATGAACATTCACAAGCTCACTGCTCTCACCCGCACCCCCGAGCGTCAGATCCGCTACCTGATCGCCGAGGGATTCATGCCGCCCCCGCGCGGCGGCCGCTCCACTGCCGAATACGGCAAGGAGCACGTCAGCGCCATTCGCCGCTATACGCGGCTCCGCGAGCTGGGTTTTCCGCCGGCGGCGATCAAGCTGCTTCTCGAAGGTCGACAGGGCGTTCCGTTCCCGGTGGCGCCCGGAATAACTCTTGTAATCGATCCCGATCTCTTGGGCAGCGGGGCGGACACTCGCCCTCTGATCGAACGTATCAAGGCGCTGCTCGACAACCAACTCCTGAAGGACACCAGCCATGCACATGACTGCGCCGCTGCCGACAACGGTTGATCCGCTTCACGCCCTCATTGCCGGCGGTTTTGTCTCGGGCACCAGACATCCGATCCCGCTGGTTGCCACCCGCTTTGACGTCGATCTGCACCATGGTTTGGCGATCGTTGCGGCCACGCGGATTTTCAGAAACGCCGAAAAGAGCAGCATCGAAGCCACGATCACGTTTCCCATGCCCGTCCACGCCGTACTTTTCAATCTGGAGGCGCGGATCGACGGACGTCTCCTCAAGGCTCGCGCGCAACGCAAGAGCGAAGCTCGCGGGACTTACGAGGGTGCTATCGAGCGTGGAAAGACCGCTGTCCTGCATGAGGAAGTGCTGCGCGGCGTGCACATGCTGTCGGTCGGACACGTACCTGCTGGCGCCGAGATCGAGGTGTCGGCAACCTGGACGATGACAGTTACAAATCTCAATGGTCGTACCCAGCTCAGAATTCCGCTGACCGTCGGCGACATTTATGGCCGCTCTGGCCTGCCCGATTCCGACGATTTTGCCTGCGGCGGTCCCGTTCAGACCGCCGAGCTCAGGGTTCAATGCCGCGACGGTGAGGTGAGCCTCCTTGGCGGGCGACTCATTGATGGCCGAGCCCAAGTCCCGTTGAACGCGCCGATCGACCTGGAGGTCAACGGGTGGACCCCTGGCGAGTTGCGCGCTCGTGCGGCAGATGGCCGCGAGGTCGTCCTGCGTGTCGAGCCGGCGTCATCCGGAGATGCCGAGATCAACGTCGCCGTCTTGATCGACCATTCGGGATCGATGGGAGAAATTTGCTCCTCGGACAATCGGAGCATGACCAAACACCAGTCGGTCCTGGCCGGTCTGCAGACGATCGCGGCCCGGATCGGCCACTCGGACGTAATCGACCTCTGGGAGTTCGATGACGCGCACCGCCAGGTCGGATCGGCGCGGGGCCGCAACGCCCTCCAGTCTATTATCGGAAGGCTGCGCGAGCCCGCTGGCGGCACCGAGATCGGAGCTGCTCTCGCTGGCGTCACCGCTCTATCCCAGGCAAATGACGTGCTCCTCGTCACTGACGGAAAAAGCCACGCTCTGGACGTGCAGGCACTCGCCCGAAGTGGCCGTCGCTTCTCCGTCGTGCTCGTGGGCGAGGATAGTCTCGAGGCCAACGTCGGGCATCTTGCGGCCCTGACTGGAGGAGAGATTTTTGTCTCGGCAGGAGCTGATCTGGCAGAAGTGCTCAGCGCTGCACTGCTCTCACTTCGTACCAGGCACCAGCCGGCCGGCCCAATCGCCGGCAGGCCGCAACGCCTCTCGGCTCGTCGAGCCGGGATGACACTCACGGCGGAATGGCAAGACGTCGAGAGCTCGCTGGAAGCAACGCCGGAGAGCCGGGCTGTGGCCGCTTTGGCTGCAAGCATCGCACTGCCCGCGCTCAACGCCGAAAACGCAGCACGGCTCGCGGAGAGCGAGAGTTTGGTCACGCATCTCACCAGTCTGGTACTGGTGGATGAAGAAGGGGCCGTGCAGGAGGGCCTGCCTGGAACCAGAAAGGTCGCACTTCCCGCGCCTCGGCTGATGGCGCAAGAAAGCGCTCTGAGAGTGGCCTGCCTAAGCAGCTCCCAATTCGACCTGCTCGCTGAACGAGCATTTTCCCGAGCGGCCGCCCCCAAAGCAAGCCGTCCGTTTCTCCCAGCGGTCGCGCCAGAACCAAGCCTTGCCGATCTGGCCATTCTTGCTGGAAGGATCGCTTGGGATGCAGCACCTCAGCGGCTGCAGATGGGAGATCTTTCGGGGCTGGACCGAGAAGTTGCGCGCGCAATCCGCTCTGCGGCGGCGATGCCGGAGGTGATCGCTTTGGCTCGACAATTCGGCCTCGATCCCGTTGCTTTGGTCGTCGGCCTGGTTGCTCGCTCCGAGTCCTTGATAAGTCGATCGGCGGCCCGGCTCGCAAAAGCAATCCTCGGTGACATTGTACGCGAAGGAATGGACCACATCGCACAAATGCTTGGCCTGATGAGAGGGGGCCCGATGCCACACGCGGAAGCGCAAGCGCCTTGAAGCGTTGTGCCGAATACGTGCACGAATTGGCAGACGGTGACCCAAATGGCCTTGGATCGGACGAGTATTTCTATCTCGCCGGGTCTTGTCAGCGAAGCTCGCGTACGCTGTGCGCCGGGCGGTAGGCGGGCCGGCGCGAGAGCTCCGACAGCGTTCTGCGCGCGTTTTCCGCTGCGGTTCGCCAGCCGACCGGTTGGTGCCGGGCGGTGCCAGACTCGTGCTTGTCTGCCTCTTGCAGCACGCCGATCAGCCGCCGTGCGGCGGGAACGCTCATCTCGCTGTAGAGCCCAGTGAGCTCATAGATTCGATCGACCGATTGCCCAACGCGCGGGTTGATGAACAGCAGCATGCGCTGCAGCACGTCGGTGGGCAGGTCGATCGCCTTGGCAGCGACCAGGATCGGCTCGCCGGAATCGTCCCAGAGCATTCGGCGCGCTTGCGCCGGTGATATGCCCAGAATGCGCTGGAGCTCACGGACAAGCGCCTCGGTATTGTGACGAAGCGCGACAGCTTCCAGGCGCCAGATATCCGATCGGCGGACGAATGCAGCGGGCGAGACTGGCGGCAGCGACGCATAGTCCAGGCTGAGCAGGATCAGACGCCGCTCCGCAGCCCCCGCTGCGTAGAACAGCTCCGAAAGCTCGGCGGCTTCGTCGGCAATTTCAGGAGCGCGGCCGCTCGGCGGCTGGACTGGTGGCAGCTTCATCGTGCGGCGCTGCTCGATGATCTCGGCGTGCCGGCCGCCGAGCTCGGCGGCGATGGCTGCGAGATCGGTTTCGTTCAAGCATGAGGAACGCCTGAGAATTGGAGCGGCAACTTCGATGGTGTCACGCGCCAGGCGCGCGATCAGCGCACGCGGCGGCGAAGGGTAGGAAGCAAGCCGCTCGGCAAGCCTCGCACGCGCGGCAGCATCGGCCGCATCCATGAGTCTGGAAGTGAGCTCGGTATAGTAGCGCTCATCTTCCGGCGTATGCGCAGGCCGTTGCACGTACAGGTCGGTGAGCACGCGCAGCAAGGTTGGGCGCATGTCGACCTCGCTCCCCTGACCGAGATCGGCGAGGTCCTCGACACCCGCGAATGCGGACGGCGGCTCGGTCATGCTGACTGCGCCTTTGCTGCAACACCTTCAAACAGAAACAACCTACGATCATGCTGTTAGCGGACCGTTAACCGTGCCCTTCTCAAATTGGGGCAGGAGCCAAGCTGGGGCGAGGACGTTGAGGGCGGGGGACGGGTAGATGGGTACGGTGATCAGGTTTCCATCGATGGTGCAGCTTGCACGAGGGCCGAGATCGTCGGGCGGCAGGCTCGAATCCGCGACGATCATCATTCTTCCGGTCGTGCGGATCGAAAGGCTCGTCGACGCTCCGGCCAGCGGATTGGAGCCGACAACGGGCAGCGGCAGACGGCGAGCTCGGCGCCGGCGGGCAAGCCGCTCGTAGGTCGCCGCGGCCGATCTACTGCGGGCGGCAGCGCGCGGCGGCGAGCGAGGCGCGCACGGCGGGTGTCCAGCCCGCTTCCGGGGTGAGCGCGCGGATCACGATCAGACCCGTTGTGGTGGGCGAGGTCACGATCAGGCGATCGGCCGCGGTGATGTCCTCGTTCTCCGGCAATTCAGCGCGCTGCGCATTGGTCATCAGATCAAGCTCGATGACACGCCGTCCCGCGGCGCGGTCGTTGATGGCATAATAGGACACGTCCCCCCGCGTATAGAAGGACACGGAAGTATAAGCGGGGCTGATGGGAACGGAAAATTTCAGCGCTGCACGGGAGAGATCGTAGCGGCACACCGATGTTGCAAAAGCAGGATCCATGAAAGGCATCAAGGTATTCTCGGGTGTCGGCGGCGGAACCGGCGTGACCGCGTTGACAGGAGCGATCGCCGATACCCGCGCAAAGGCGTCATTCGTAGCCACGTTCGGCAACAGCAGAACGGTGACCAGGTGCACGATGCCGCCAAGCAGAAGGGCGCCCAAAAGCCAGAGGCACAGCCGAATCATTGGCACCCTCGTTTGGCGATCGAAGGCATGGGCGCCTCCGCGCCGGTGCGCGTTGCCATTCCGATCGGCGTGTCGTAGAGCCGCAAAACCAGCTCATATCTGTCGATGCCGCCGGTGGGCAGCCAGTTGCCTGGCCGCGCACGCGGGCCCACGGCGACATCAAACGCTCCATCCGCTTTGCGGATGATCTCCTGGCTGGTGAAGCCTTGGCGATGAATCGAGTTTGCCACCAGGCGGCCGTCGGGGTCGTAGAGCGTAAGCGTCCAGAACCGCGCCTGAGGGGTAATTCCGCTCACCAGCACATCGCAACGGCCGTCGAGGGCCTCGCCCGCGTCATCCGTCCAGGCATAGAAGGCGACACCGTCCCCTGAGCCGACCGGCAGCTCCCCGGTCCGCGCAACCACGGCCCGCGCATAGGGATCGATGCCCGTGGTTCCGTTCTTTGGCCAGGCGGTCCAGGCGCCGATGGTGATGCCGCCGTAAGCCGTGCCGCGCGTCAATGCCATCCAGGTCGTGCCCAGCCCGACGACCGCGGCGATCGCCAGCGCAAAAATGGCTCCAAACAGCAGACGCACGATGGCTCCGATGAAATCTCGTCTAGGCGCTCGTCCCAGGGAAAATCACTTGCCCCCGATTCCTTCACCCGGCGGCGGCTCCGGCCGCCCGGCCGAAGCCTCCTGCCGCTGCACCGCGGCGCCCCCTGCGTCCGTGGCCTTGCTCGGCTCGCTGCTGGTGGTGGCGAGGACGCGCGCCGCATCATCCATCAGTCGCTCGATCCGCAGCAGCGCATCGGTGCCGCGCTTGGTGAGAATCGAGGGACGCCCGCCTTCGGGGGCGCCATTCTGTCTGGCGTCCGCCACGACCGGTTTGCCGGCGGTGGGGCTCGCAACGCTCGTTGTGCCCGGGATGGGCCGCAGCTCCACCCCTTGATGGGCGTAGGCCATGATCTCGTGCCAAGTCTGTGCCGGCAGCGATCCGCCGGTCATCTGATTCATCGTCTTGTAGTCGTCGTTGCCGAACCACACTCCGCAAACGAAGTTGCCGGTGTAGCCGACGAACCAGGCATCCCGGTAGGCGTTGGTGGTGCCGGTCTTGCCCGCCGCCCTGATGCCATCCAGGATCGCGCGGCGGGCGGTCCCTTCCTCCACCACCTTGGTCATCATGTTGACCATGTCTACGGCCACGTGCGGTGGGATCACCTGCACCGGCTTCTTGCCGTCGCGATCCCAGCGCCAGATCAGCTCGCCCGCGCCGCTGCGCACTTCGAGCAGCGCATGCGGCGTCTGCGCCTTGCCGAGATTGGCAAACATGGTGTAGCCGCCGGTGTGATCGAGCACGGTCACCTCGTCGGCGCCGATCGGCATCGAGGGAGTGTCGGGCAAAGGCGTGCGCAGACCGGCTTTGTGGGCGGTCTGCCTGATCTTCTCGCGTCCGATCTTGGCGTTGCCATTGCCGAGAGCGATCGAGAGCTTTACCGCGATGATATTGACGGAGCGCTTCAACGCCTCGGTCAATGTCATCGCTCCGCCGAAGCCTCCACCGTAATTCTTCGGACACCAGTTGCCGATGCAAACAGGTGAGTCGACCACGATCGAGGTCGGCTTGAAGCCGTTCATCAGGGCGGTGGCATAGACATAAGGCTTGAACGACGAGCCCGGCTGCCGCAAGGCGTCGGTGGCACGATTGAACTGGCTCTCGGCATAATCGCGGCCGCCCACCATCGCGCGCACGGCGCCGTCCGTCTCCATCAGGACCGACGCGCCCTGGTGCGCATTGTACTCCCGGCCGTATTGGCGAAGTGAATTCCCTACTGCCTCCTCGGCATGCTTCTGCAAGTCCTGATCGAGCGCCAGCCGCACCACAAAAACCCGCTCATGCACCGAGCTGGGCAAGCTCGCTACGAGCTTCTTCATCTCGTCAAAGGCCCAGTCCAGATAGTAGTTGGGCGAATGCTCATCGCGGCGGTCGACCGGAGTAGCGGGATTGCGCCGCGCACCGAACACCTGGCCCTCGGTCATGAACCCCGCATCGACCAGATTGTCCAGCACCACGTTGGCGCGCGCTCGGGCCGCAGGCAGGTTCATGTGCGGCGCGAATTTGGAGGGAGCCTTAAACAGCCCGGCGAGCATCGCCGCCTCGGACAGGTTCACGTCACGCGCCGATTTGTTGAAGTAATACTGCGCAGCAGCGTCGACCCCGAACGTGCCGCCTCCGAGATAGGCGCGATCCAGATAAAGCTTGAGGATCTCGTTTTTGGTAAGCCGCGATTCGAGCCACAGCGCAAGGAATGCCTCCTTCAACTTGCGCTCGATCGTGCGCTCGTTGGAGAGGAACAGATTCTTGGCCAGCTGCTGTGAAATGGACGAGCCGCCCTGAACAACGCCTCCCGCCCTGGCGTTGGCGGTCATCGCGCGAAACAGGCCCGGAATGTCGATGCCGAAATGCTCGTAGAACCTGCGATCCTCGGTGGCGAGGGTCGCCTTGATCAGGTGATCGGGAAACTCGTCCAGCCGCACCGAATCATTGTGCTTGATGCCGCGCGAGCCGACCTCGTTGCCGTAACGGTCGAGGAACGTGACGGCCAGCTCGGATTTCTTGAGCCAGTCGTCATCGGCGGTCTCGCGGAACGCCGGCAGGGCAAGTGCGAGCATCACGACGAGCCCGCCGGTGCCGAGACTGAAGCATTCCGACAGCGGCTCGACAAAGTACCAACGCCGCCAGCCGGCGACGTGAAACCGATCCATGAAGTCCGAAAAGCGCTCGAAAAGCTCGCGACCCCAGGTCTTTGCCTGGTACAGTCCAAAATCGATGCGGGAATCGAGGTCAAGGAAGAACCGGCGCCGCCAACCCTTCCAGCTGCCGTAGTCTTCGTCGTCTGGGAACAGGTCGCGCATCTAGCCTCGCGGCGAAAAGCAAATGGCGGCGGGACGGAACCATCCAACCGTTGGGTGATGTTGTAGCCGAAATGATGGTCCTAAACTATGACGGCGCGGGCACAGCGTGAACGCAAATTGGCGCGGCCAGGGCCGAGGGAGACCGCCTGATGGGTGCTGACGAGACCCCCTTTTGGCGTCGGAAGTCATTGCGTGAGATGACGAATTCCGAATGGGAAAGCCTCTGCGACGGATGCGGCCGTTGCTGCCTGGTCAAGCTGGAGGATGCCGACGATTCCTCCCGGACCTATTTCACCGACGTGGGCTGCCGCCTCCTGGACGGGCAGACCTGTCGCTGTCGCGACTACTCCCACCGCACTGCCAGGGTCAAGGACTGTGTTCGGCTCACTCCCCGCAACATCAACCGTATCGTATGGCTCCCGCCCACCTGCGCGTACCGGCTCCTCGCGGACGGCCGCGACCTTTACTGGTGGCATCCGCTTGTTTCCGGCGACCCTGACACGGTGCACCAAGCCGGTATCTCGGTGCGCGGACGCGTGGGCGCCGGCGAGGATGAGGTCGAAGAGGAGAAGCTCGAGGATCGCATCGTCAGCTGGCCGGCGCGCCTGCCGCGCGGCGCGAAACGAAAGCCGCGGTGACTGATGCATGCCGGCGGGTTCCAGATCTCGCTGCCCGCCTCAAGGTCGAGCCCCTCTCACTTCTTTTCCAGCATCAGGGTTGCTTCCTTGCGGATGGCGGGGGTGAGCCTTTCAGCAATCAGGGCAAGCAGCCAGGGCAGGGTCACCTCGAGCCGCACGTGGTCGTCGGCGAAATCGATGAGCCCGGACGCGCTCTGGCCCAGCGTGCTCACGTTGAAGAGGAGGCGGTCGCCCACCCATGTTTCCTCCTGAATGTGGAACAAGGCGGAATAGTGCGTTCGCACAGCACCGAGCCCGGACTTGATCCGTCGCTCCGCCTCCGCGCGACCGAGCTGATGGGGAATGGAGACGACTAGCGGCTTCGACATGAATGGATTCCTGTTGGTTCCCGGACGGCGGTTGTTTCATCCGTGGTACGGAGCTTCCCGACGAATATGGGAGGGCCGCGCCGCGATGGAAGCCGAGTTGTGTTCGCTGGGCACTGCGGTAGTCTCGATCCGGCAGACCCGCCGCAACGGCGGCGGTGGTCAGGAGGGGTCAGACCGGAGATCGTAAAGCAGTAGGGTATTCCTGCCATGATGAAGCGCGAGACATTCGCGATCGCCAAGATCTATGTGCCGGCGAAGCGGCGCGCCACGCTCGATCCGAGAAAAGCGCAGGAGATCGCGGAGAGCATATTGGAAAACGGACAGCAGGTGCCGATCCTGGTGCGCCAGGACGGCGAGCGTTACGTCCTGGTGGAGGGCCTGCACCGTCTCGAGGCCTGCAGGCAGCTCGGCGAGGAAAACATCCTCGGCTACCTCGTGCAGGCGCGCAGACATTAGCTTCACGGTGCCACGCCTCATTCTGCATTCTTCGGGACGGATAGGGCGGGGTTGAACCCGCTCTTGGATCGCCGCTCCGTGGCAGTGACATCGAGCCGGGCTTCGCCTCAGGGCGCCTCGATCCGCGCGATCGGCCCGGCATTGCTCGGGGCGTTTTCGTTCGCCTGCGCCGACGTGCTGACCAAGGTGTGCTTCCAGGCTGGCGCCGATGCGCTTACCATATCGACGCTGCGCGGTATCGTCGGCGTTGCCTTCCTCGCGTTCTGCCTGCGTCTCTTCCAGGAGTCCGCACCAGTCCCGCCACGCGCGCGGCGCCTCGCTCTCGCCCTCGGGATTGTGTTCGCAGCCAATGTGTTCCTGGTGTTCAAGGCGGTGGAGGCGGTCGGGGTGTCGATCGCCATCCTCACCTATTTCGTATATCCGCTCCTCACCGGTATCGCCGCCGCCGCGGTGGGGCTCGAGCGGTTGAGCTGGAAAGGGGTAGCCGCAGCCTTGGTTGCGTTCCTCGGTCTCGGCGTGATGCTCGGCGCGCATCCCGCCGGGCTGGCGGTGGCCGGAGTGGCCGCAGCCCTTGCTGCAGCGGCCTGCCGCGTGCTGCTTCTTCTGCTCACGCGCGCGATGCTCCAAGGCGTCGATCCGCTCGCCATAACCTACTACTCGATGCTGTCCTCGACGGTGCTGTTCATCGTCAGCTCGCTCGCGTTCCTCGACTGGCAGCCGCCGGTGACGGCCTGGGGGTGGGTCGCGGTGATCGCCCTCGGCATGACCGTCATGGGTGGCATCCTCGGTGTATTTGCCTCGACTGCGCGCATCGGGCCGTTCCGTACCGCGCTGTTCATGAATCTGGAGCCGCTGCTCGCAACGGTCGGCAGCACCGTTTTGCTCGGCGAGTTGATCACGCCCTTGCAGGCACTCGGTGGCGGCGTGATGCTGGCGGCCTTGATCGCCTTCCAGCTGCGGCGCTGAAACGCGAGCTTTGCCACGGAGACGGATTTCAAGAAGATCGCCAGGAATTAGATCTGTTCACCGACTTGCGCGCTGCAGCGAACAGCTGGCTCGCCGATACTCTTAAGGTCAGCTATCGCGGCGTCGTATTGACGTGCTGAGGCCGTCCTGCCCAGCCGTGCCGCCATATGGGGTCGCTTAAAAAACTGAAAAAGGAAAGAATTCGTGGCAAGTGCCGCGGATGCTTTTCTATCCCTGCCTCGGGTTTTTCCTCACTCGACGCATCGTTTTCGATCTTGCGGATCGCTCGTTCGAACGCGAGTCGCTCGACCGCCACCTGCTCGTCCGATATCCCGAGATCCAGGAGCTCGGCGGTGAGCGCTATCTCCGCACGGTCGTAAAGTGCCAGGCGAGCGGCACGAGCGTTGTTTGGCAGCCTGGCAACGGCACCGGCAATCAACAAATAGTAGGCGCTCTTCGATACCTCGGATCTTAGCGCGGACCCATTGGCGTCGGAAAATGAGACAGGGAACTTCCCCGTGCGGATACGAAAGCGCCGGATGGTATCGTCATCGATGTTGAGCTGCACCGACTTGGCCCTGTCCGGATCGCGGCGGACTCGAGCTGCCACCCCTCGGGGAGCTGATGCAGGAACCATGACAATGCCGTCGCCTAGCCGCCCGAGCGAGGGCCGCTCCTGGTGAATTGGTCGCGCAGACCATGAGTTCGGTTCAATAATCCCGGGAGCAGCGCTTCCACCGCATGATACCAGCGGGTCCAGGTGTGTGCCGACGCGGAAGGCCTTTTCGACCCTGAACAGGCCCCAAAACCGTGATGGCCATCACAGCATCAGGCGCGGGCATGTGTAACGCTGGTTTCGTTCTCACACGAGGCAATACGTCATGGGACAAGTGCAATCTGCTGAACGCAAACCGACTGCGGACGAGAGCGAGCTGACGGACGACGAGATGCAGGTCGCTTCCGGCGGCGACAGCATCAATCACGAAGTCCACGCACAGGGCTCGTCCATCGCGCGTGTTGCGCCCGCGGCATTCGAGGGGAGGTAGCCTGGCCCCCCTGGGCGACCCCTGGGCGGACGCCCTCAGCCTGGCACAGCCACCGGTCGGGCGGCAGTTGCGCGGCTGCCGTTCTCGAGTGCCAGGACTCCGTCCGCCGACCGCGGTCATTCGATGACCTCGTCGGCGCGCGCGAGCATCGTCGGCGGGACATCGATGCCGAGTGCCTTGGCGGTCTTCAGATTGATGACCAGCTCGTATCTGGTGGGCGCCTGCACCGGGAGATCGGCCGGCTTCTCTCCTTTGAGAATGCGGTCGATGTAGCCGGCTGCTCGCCGATACGGGTCGATCGCATCAGGTCCATAGAACATGAGCCCGCCGTCCTCGACATACACCCGAAACGCATAGACCGCCGGCAGGCGATGACGGGCGGCGAGAGCAACGATCAGCGCGCGATGCAGACGCGCCAGTCTGCTGGACGTCACGATAAGACCGCCCTTCGTGTCGCGGGCAAATGTGTCGAGGGAGCGCTCGATGTCGTCCGGCTCGTGGGGGTCGACGGGCCTTACCTCCACGCCCAGAGAAGGGGCTACTGCCTGGATGGCGCCCAATTGTCCGCCGCCGGTGCGGGCCGTAGGATCGCGAATTACGGCGACGCGCGAGATTGCGGGCGCCATCTCCTTGAGAAGCTGCAACCACTTGGCACTGATGCCGAACTCGAATTGCGTAAAGCCGGTGGCATTGCCTCCAGGTCGCGCCAAGGTCTCGACCACGCCAGCGCCTACCGGGTCGGTGACGTTCACGAATACGATTGGCACGCTCCGGCTTGCCCGTTGCAATGAGGCAGTTATGGTGGCCCCGGCCGTCAGCACGACATCGGGGTTATGGCTTACGATCTCGGTCGCGTAGGTGCGCAACATTTCGTTCCCGGTCGCGCCCGTTTTATAGTCGAGCAGCACGTTGCGTCCCTCGCTCCAGCCCAGTTTCTGCAGCGCTTCACGCAAGGCAACGACTTGCGCCTTTCCTTCGGGATCGTCCGCCTTGTAGTCATGTAGCAAACCGATCCGGCGTACGCCGTCGGGCTGTTGCGCGCGCGCCGCCAAAGGCCACGCCGCCGCGCTCCCGGCAAGCCGGGTGATGAAATCCCGTCGTCGCATTGCCTCCCCCCAAGCCGTGCTTGGGTTGCGGTTTTGACCAGGAGAACACGAAAGGGCTTCGGATGAAATGGGGGACAATGCGGCAATATGAACCGGCGAGAACCAAGCCTCATGTCGCGGGGTGATCGGCGGCGGCGCATCGGAGTGCCCGCAGAGAGGCCCGTGCTTCCCACTTGGGTTGCGGCATTTTCGCCGTGTCATTTCGCCGGCTCTCCTGGTTAAATCGAGGCTGGCATCTGCACCTCTGCTGCGCAAAAGCGGTCTCGGCTCGCACAAGAAAAACGGGAGGATCAAAATGGTGTTGTTCCGCGCGCTCGTAATGGCCGTGGCGGTTGCCGCGCTCGCGCCTGTGGATCCGGCGCAGGCACAGGGCTTTCCCACCCAGCGCGTCACCATCGTGGTGCCGTTCGGGGCGGGCAGCGTGACCGACATCAGCGCGCGCATCGTTGCCGACGAGCTGGCGAAGCGCTGGGGGCAGCAGGTGATCGTGGAGAATCGCCCCGGGCTCGCCGGCACGGTCGGCGTCGCGAAAGCCGCAGCCGACGGCTATACGCTGATGCTGACCTCGAACGGTCATACCGTCGCGGCGCTGGTGAACAAGAATATCTCCTTCGATCCGGTGAAGGACTTCGCCGGCATCACGCGGGTGAACTCGGCGCCGCTGTGCCTGATCGTCAATCCGCAGCTGCCGGCGAGCAACGTTCAAGAGCTGCTCGCGCTCGCCAAGGCGAAGCCCGGCACTCTGAATTTCTCCTCGGCAGGGCTTGCCAGCACGACGTTCATTGCCGGGGCGCTGTTTCGCAAGGCGGCCGGGGTGGACATCGTGCACGTGCCGTTCAAGAGCGCGCCCGATGCGGTGACCGCGGTCGTGCGCGGGGACGCGCAGATGTATTTCGTGCCGATCAACCTGTCCAAGGACATGGCCGAGGCAGGAAAGGTGCGCACGCTTGCGTGCGCGACGCCCGAGCGCCTGGCGGAGCTGCCTGATGTGCCGACCTTCCGGCAGGCGGGGTTGGACTTTGTCTATGATTCCTGGTTCGGGCTGATGACCCAGGCGGCGGTGCCGCGCGACGTCGTGCACAAGATCAACCGCGATGTGGTAGCGACCGTGCAGACGCCGGAGGTCAAGGCCAGGTTCGCCGCGCAATTCGTCGTGCCCCATGCGGACACGCCGGAGGAGTTCGACCGCATCATTCGCGACGAGACGGCGCATCTCACCGAGGTGTTCAAGGAAGTTGCGCGGTGAAATCGTGCAGCCAGCGCCGGAATGTCTCCGGCGGCGCTGCCGCATGATTCCGCAGCCTCGCTCGTTAACCCTCCGTTAACCATGGCCGTGCAGGGTCGTCCGCGGAGAAGAGCCCCGATGAACGTCATCACCCTTGCATCGCGCAAAGGCGGCGCCGGCAAGAGCACCTTGACGGCGCACCTGGCGGCTTGCGCCCATGCCGGGGGCTACCGCTGCCTGGTCATCGATGCCGATCCCCAGGGGTCTGTGAGCCTCTGGTACTCCTTGCGCCGGCACAGCGGGCCCGCCTTGCAGAGTGCCACGCGCGGCATCGAGCGTGCCGTCACGTTTGCGGCGGTCGAAGGCTACGAATGGGTCTTCATCGATACCGCCCCTACGACCTGGGTGATCGTGCAGGAAGCCATCCGTGCCGCTACCCTGGTTCTCATCCCGGCGCGGCCCGGGATCTTCGATCTTGATTCGGTGCGCGAGACCATCGCTGCGGCGCGCGAGCGGGGGAAGCCTTTCGCAGTAGTGCTCAATGCTGCGCCGGCCCGACGCGAGGACAGGGATGCGCCGGCGCTGGCTCAGGCGCGCGCCGCCTTCGGAGCCGATGAGATTCCGGTCTGGTCCGGTCAGATCAGCCAGCGCGCGGCATTTGCCATGACCCTCGCCGCGGGTGCGAGCGCCTGGGAGGCCGAGCCCGAATCCGCTGCCGCCGCCGAGATCGGGCATCTGTGGTCGGCGGTGGTTCGCTCGGTCGAGGCGGTCAATGCCGCTCACGCCGCCGCGCGCGGCGACCGGGCAGCGTAGTCGGCTCGACCGATTACGTGCTGCGCGACAGTTATATCGGCCTGATCCACAAGGACCCCGACAGTTGTTACGGGTTGTCGTTTCCCGATCTGCCCGGGGTGTTTACAGCCGGTGCCAGCCTCGACGAGACGATGCGGCAGGGTGGAAGTGTTGAAGCTCGCGGCGGAAGATTGGCAGAATCCCGATGGCTCCAGAACCTTCCCTGTGCCGAGTACCATCGACGAGCTGCGCTCCAACCCACAATTCCAAGAAGACGCGGTCGGTGCCGTAATCGTGGCGGTTCCCTTTCCCGCCAGCGACAAGCAGTCGAAGGAATCAGTGCCCTTTGGAAAAAGACTGCCTCAGACCGAGAAGTCGCGCGAAGTGATGTCGTCCCACGAATATGGGCAATCCCGCGGGAAGCGCCCTTCATCCAGGTCAGTCTCTTTGACCGCCCGTAACCTTGCCCTGCGATAGGCACGGCTGATCGCCTCCGATATGCGCGGGCGCAAGCTCGGGTTGTCGCTGAGAACATCGTCAAGCCGCAAGCGATGTTCGTTGATGCTGGCCCACCATGACCGTCCTCGCCGTTCCGGCTGGTGGTCCCATTTCAGCATATGCACCAGCAACACCCGCAACGCACTCTCGAGCTTGTTGAACTGTTCGCGCCCCAAAGATTCGATCTCCTCAGCGAGATTCTCCCGATCAAGCTCTTGCCACCGCCCCGCGCGCACGTGGCAGGCCTGCTCCATCAGCCAGGCATAAAAGTCGTGTTCGTAGTCGGAGCGCACCGGCTCCTCGCCGGGCGCGAGCTCAACCTCATTTTGCGTCGGACCCTGTGCGCTCATGGTTACCTCAGCCGGATCGGCGAAGCATGATCGCCCCTGCGTGCCTACGGCCGGACACGGTTTACACCCGCTGCACGTAGCTATCGACCACGCGCTTCTCGCCGGCATGATCGAAGCGCACGACCAGCTTGTTGCCGTCGATCGCGGTGACATTGCCGTTGCCGAATTTCTGATGAAACACGCGGTCGCCGACGGCGTAGTCGGAGAGAGGGCCGGTGGATCGCGCAACCAGCTCGCCCTCGACGGTGAGCGGCATCCGCGACCTGCCCCGTCCGCCTTTGCGCCTGCTTTCCCTTTTAAGCTCCGCTGCCCAGGATGCATAGGGTGCAGCACTGTCCGCGCTCTCCTCGTGCGCCGCATAGGGCGCAGCATCCTCGTCGAAGCCGCCGCGGTCCTTCTTGCGCTGGGCGCGCTGCCATCCCGGGGTGGAATAACCGGAGCTGAAATGGGTCATCTCGTCGAAGCGTGACGCACCAACATTCCCGTAGCCGGAGAAGCCGCCGAGGGATTCCGCAATCTCCACATCCGCTTCGGGAAGCTCGTCCAGAAAACGCGAGGGGATGTTGGAGGACCAGACGCCGTGCATGCGGCGGTTGGCGGCGAAATAGATCTTCACACGCCGGCGCGCGCGGGTGAGCCCCACATGCGCGAGCCTGCGCTCCTCCTCCAGGCCGGCGCGGCCTTGATCGTCCAATGCGCGCTGGTGCGGGAAAAGGCCTTCCTCCCAGCCGGGCAGAAACACGGTGTCGAACTCCAGCCCCTTGGCGGAATGCAGCGTCATGATCGAGACTGCCTCGCCGCCTTCGCCCTTCTCCGTATCCATCACCAGCGCAATGTGCTCGAGAAAGCCGGCGAGGTTCTCGAACTCCTCCATGGAGCGCACCAGCTCCTTGAGATTCTCCAGCCGACCGGCGGCATCGGCATTGCGGTCCTTCTGCCACATCTCGGTGTAGCCGGATTCGTCGAGCACGATTTGCGCGAGCTCCGTGTGGGGCAGCGCGTCGCGCTGCGCGCGCCAGCGCTCGAAGGCGGCGAGGAGGTCGCGCAGCGCGCCCCCGGGCTTGGGCTTGAGCTCGTCGCTCTCGACTACCGCGGCGGCCGCGGCGGTGAGCGCGACGCGCCGCTTCCGCGCGTGATCGTGCAGGATCTGCACCGTGGCGTCGCCGAGGCCGCGCCTCGGCACGTTGATGATGCGCTCGAAAGCGAGATCGTCGGTAGGGGAATGGATGACGCGGAAATAGGCCAGCGCATCGCGGATCTCCTGGCGCTCGTAGAAGCGCGGCCCGCCGATCACCCGATACGGCAGACCGAGCGTGACGAAGCGGTCCTCGAACTCCCGCATCTGGAACGATGCGCGCACGAGAATGGCCATTTCGTCGAGGGAATGCGGCTTGCCGCTGCCGTCATCCCGCTGGAGCTGCTCGATCTCCTCGCCTACGGCGCGTGCCTCCTCCTCCGAGTCCCAGCACGAGGTCACCTGCACCTTGTGGCCCGGCTCGTCCTCCGTGCGCAGCGTCTTGCCGAGCCGGCCCTTGTTGTGGGCGATCAGGTGCGACGCGGCGGCGAGTATGTGTGCGGTGGAGCGATAATTGCGCTCGAGGCGGATGATCCTGGCGCCGGGGAAGTCGTGCTCGAACCGCAGGATGTTGTCGACCTCTGCGCCGCGCCAGCCGTAGATGGACTGATCGTCATCCCCCACGCAGCAGATGTTTTTCGGGATCCGGGCGGGGACGTTTTGCTGCACGGCTGTCACAGACTCTGTCTGTTCCCTCTCCCCGCCTGCGGGGAGAGGGTTAGGGTGAGGGGCACTCGCCAGGTTCGCTAAGTTGGCGGGCTGCGGCGCGGCGCCCTTAGCCGGCTCGCCCCGGTCAAGTCGGGGCTCGCCACCCTCTCCCGCAGGGGTAGAGGCTAAGGGAGCGCGCTGAGCGGGTATGGCGCTCTGTCCCAGCAGTCGCAGCCAGAGATACTGCGCGACATTGGTGTCCTGATATTCGTCGACGAGGATGTAGCGGAAGCGCGCCTGATAGTGACGCAGCATGTCCGGGTGCCCGCGGAACAGCCGGATGCAGTGGAGCAGCAGGTCGCCGAAATCGGCGGCATTGAGCGTGGTGAGCCGATCCTGATAGGCGGCATAAAGCTTCTTGCCCTTGTTGCCGGCGAAGCTCGCGGACTCGCCTGCGGGCACCTGCTCGGGCAGGAGGCCGCGGTTCTTCCAATTGTCGATGACGTCGGCGAGCGCGCGCGCCGGCCAGCGCTTCTCGTCGATGTTCTCTGCCGCGAGCTGCTGTTTCAGCAGGCGCAACTGATCCTCGGTATCGAGGATGGTGAAATCCGGCTTGAGCCCCAGCAGCTCCGCGTGGCGGCGCAGGATCTTGGCGCCAATGGAATGGAAGGTGCCCAGCCAGGGCATGCCCTCCACAACTTGCCCCACCATGGCGCCGACGCGCGCCTTCATCTCCCGAGCCGCTTTGTTGGTGAAGGTGACAGCGAGGATGTCGCCTGGGCGCGCGCGGCTGGTGGCGAGGATGTGGGCAATGCGGGTGGTAAGGACACGGGTCTTCCCGGTCCCTGCGCCGGCAAGCACGAGCACCGGCCCTTCGAGTGTCTCTACTGCGAGGCGCTGCTCCCGGTTGAGAGCCGCGAGGTAGGGCGCGGCCGAACCGGCCCGGGCGCGCGCGGCAATTCCCCCGGCTTTGGGCAGGTAGTCGTCGCCGCGGGCAGGGTTGGCGGGCTCGGGCATTCTTGTTCCGTATGGTGGGCGAATCTCACGCTAAAGATGGCACTCTGCGCGGCTCCTGTGGAGTGCCAATGCGCGCCTCCTTCGTAGCCCGGATCGCTCTTGCGATGCGGGAGCAAGACCCCGGATCGCGCCGAAGCGGGCGCGATCCGGACTACGATCCGGGCATCGCGATGCGCCGCCCCACGGCTTCCGGGCGCGGCAGCTGGCCATGGGTGGCCTTCATCCGCGCCAGCGCCTTCGCAATGCTCTCGGGGAACAGCGCGGTGCGCCGCGCGTCCATGTCCACGTGCAGCGACATGTTCTCGGAGGTGGCGGACACCCAGCCCTCTTCGGCGTGAAACAGCTGCTCGAAGAAATGCAGACGCTTGCTGTCGTGGTCGAGCAGCTGGAAGGTCACGCGCACGGGGTCCTCCGCGTGCAGCTCACGCAGATAGCGCACGTGGGTTTCGGCCGTGTAGCAGGAATGCCGGCGCTCCTTGACATAGGCGAGCCCGCAACCGAGCAGCTCGAACACCTCGTCCACGGCGCGGTCGAACAGCACGTTGTAATAGGCCATGTTGAGATGGCCGTTGTAGTCGATCCAGCCGGGCTCGACCCGCATCACGGAGGAGACGAACGGGGCAAAGAACAGCGGTTCGAGGATGGGACGATCGAGCATGCGATTTATGTACGCTGGGGCGCGCCCCGGCGTCCACTCCGGACATGTCGCGGAAAACCCGCTTGTGCAGACGTCGCAAGGATCAGAATGCGGTATTATATCACAACCGAATGACGGCCCGACCCGGATGGCATCAGTCCGGCTCACCGGCGACGCGAGAAGATGACGGAAGCTGGCCCATGAATCTTGCAGTTGCTCGCGCGGCGGACGGACTGCCGCGTCGGGTGTTCACCGTCGACGACGTCCAGCGCATGATGGAAGCCGGGATCTTCCGCGAAGACGAGCGTTTCGAGCTGATCGAGGGGGATCTCGTCATGATGTCGCCGAAGCATGTTGCACATGAACGTATCAAATATGCGCTCAACATAGCGCTAGTCCACGCGGTTCCGAAGACCGCTTTCGTTGCCACCGAGGCCACGATTCAACTCGCTCATGACGTTCTCCTGGAGCCTGACCTCGCTGTCATCTCGAAGTCGGTGTACGACGTCGCTCCGAATACTTTTGCCCAGCCTCGGCCGGAAGATGTCCTGCTGCTGATCGAAGTTGCCGCTTCGAGCTTGCGCTACGACCGCAAGATAAAAGCCCGTCTTTACGCCCGTCACGGTATTCGCGAATTCTGGGTGATCGATGCCAAGCGGTCTGTCACCTGGGTCCATACCGGCCCGGCCGCTGACAGCTGGTCGTCCATTGTCGAGCGCGGGCCGACCGAGACGCTCACCTCGACTGCGTTGCCCAATCTGGCTGTCTGCCTCGCCGACATGAAATGATGCCCGGGCCGGAAGCAAAGCTGCGGAGATCCCTGTACTCGTAGCCCGGATCGCTCTTGCGATCCGGGAGCGGCATCCCCGGATCGCGCCAAAGCGGGCGCGACCCGGGCTACGATGCGGACATCGCGATGCGTGGCGGCCACCAAGCCCTCTTCGGCGTGAAACAGCTGCTCCAAGAAATGCAAACGCTTGCTGTCGTAGTCGAGCAGGTGAAAGGTGACGCGTACGCAATCCGCGGCATGCAGCTCCCGCAGATAGCACACGTGCATTTCGGCCGTGCAGCAGGAATGTCCGCACTCCTTGACGCAAGCGAGCCCGCAACCGAGCAGCTCGAGCACCTCGTCCACGGCGCGGTCGCGTTGTAGTAGGACTTGCGCCACTCACCCGGCGCGCCCATCTCGGGGGCGAAGGCGCGCGACCCGGACATGATGCCCACCGTTAATCTGAGCTGGCTGCCGCCCGTCTTCGCCCAAGCATCGGAGCGTCTGGTCAGCAGTTTCGGCGAGTTAGCCGGAGGCGCCACGGTCTGGATTGCCGTCACCGGGCTGAGCCGCTCCGGCAAGACCGTATTCATCACCAGCCTGATCCACAACCTTCTGAGCGCGCTGCACAATCCGAACCGGATGCCGCTCCTCGATCTGGTCGGGGAGGGACGGCTGATCGCGGCTACGCTCGAAGGCGCAAATGGTTATGGGATGCCGCGGTTTCCCTATTGCAGGAACATCGAGGCAATGGCAGGTCGCGCGCCGGACTGGCCGGTCCGCACCATCGACGTCAGCGAGATCGGCATCAATATCCGTTTCACGCCGGCAAACGCGCTGGGCAAGCTGTTGAGCGAGGTCACCGGCAGCCCGGCCAGGCTGACCTTGCGGATCGTCGATTATCCCGGCGAATGGCTGCTGGATCTGCCGCTTCTGGAGCAAAGCTTCGCCGAGTGGTCGCGCGCGACGATGCAGTCGCTCCGCACCGGCAGCCGGGCAGCGATCGCCAACGACTTTCTGACCTACATCGGTACGCATCGTGCTGACGAGCCCGCCAGCGACGAGGTCGCCAGAGCGGCGCATGAGCTCTACTGCGCGTTCCTGTTCAAGGCGCGGGATCAGTACGGATTGAGCTATCTCCAGCCTGGCCGGTTCCTGTGCCGGGGAACGCTGGCAGATGCCCTGTATCTCTGGTTCGCCCCGCTCGATGCCGATGAGGATGTGCATCCGTTCGCGCCGCACTCGCTCGGCGCGCTCATGGCGGAGCGTTTCGAGACCTACAAACGCGAAGTCGTCAGCGCGTTCTATGAGAACCACTTCCGGCACTATTCGCGGCAGATCGTGCTGGTCGACGTGCTGCGCGCGCTGCTCGCCGGTCGCGAAGCCTTCGAGGACACGCGCCGCGCGCTGGGCGTGATCATCGACAGCTTCCGTTACGGCCATGGCGGGATTCTGTCCAAGCTGCTGCTCGGCCCGCATATCGACAAGGCGCTGTTTGCCGCCACCAAGGCCGATCACGTCCCCGACATCCAGCGCGACCATCTCGCCGCGCTGTTGCGCAACATGATGGCGCTGCCGGCGATCGACATGCGCAGCAGCAGCGCGCAGCTCGATGTCGCCGCCATCGCGTCCGTCACCTCGACCGCGGAAGACTCGCAGCTGATCGACGGCCAGCGCGTGCAGGTCGTCGTGGGGCGGCCGGTGGGCGCGAGGACGCAGTCCAAATTCTTTGTCGGCAATGTGCCGATCCGGCCGCCGCGCGCCGATGCCTGGGGATCGCCTTTCCTCAACGTGCCGGTATTCGAGCCGCCGCCGATCGATCCTGCGCCGGTCGACGGCATTGCGCACATCAATCTCGACATGGCGCTGCAATTCCTCCTGGGAGACCGACTGCGATGAGCAACGCGTCCTACCGCATCGATCAGCTCGTGTTGTCTCCGCGGGTCATCGAGGTGGAGCTTTGCGAGGAACCCGATCGTTCGCTTGCTGCAATTTCTCCGCAAGTCATTGCAAGCGACCGGAGCGGGCCGGTCGTACCCAGCGAACATGCTCTTGCGATTGCTTCGGCCGCGCCGCCGCGCCGGCGCAATCGCGTCGTCACCTTCGGCATCGCCGGAATAACCGTGTTGGTTGCGGGCTGGGCGGCGGTGGATGCCGCAGCCTGGATCTCGGCCGCGTTCGAGCACAGCGCCGCGCTCGGAGTGCTGGCCGCGGTTGCCGTGATGGCGGGCGTGGCCGGGGCAGGGGCCATCGTCGCTCGCGAAGCCGTGAGCCTCTTTCGGCTCCGCAGCGTCGAAGCCGTTCGCCGGCGGTTTTCCGATGACAAGCTTGCACTGGCGCAGACCCGCGAGGCGGTCCGCGAGGTGCTCGCAGTCTTACCCGGTGACCGCGAGACCGTGCGCGCCGTCGCTGCGTTCCAGCGGCAGGCGCAGGCACACCACGGGCGGGATCAACAGCTCGAGCTCCTCTCCCGCAGCGTGCTCAAGCCGCTCGACGACCGGGCGCAGGTGCACGTGCGCACCGCAGTCTTGCGTGCGTTCGGCATCACCGCCATCAGTCCTACGGCACTCACGGATGCCGCGTTCTTTCTGGCCTGCGGCGTGCGAATGGTGCGTGCGGTGGCCGGTGTCTACGGACACCGGCCGACCACCGCGGCGACACTCCATCTGCTGCGTCGGCTGCTGCTCGAGGCGGGAAAGCTCGGCGCGGTCGATCTCGCCAGCGCGTCGCTGGTGCAGCACCTCGGCGGCGCGGTGGCCGAGCGCCTTGCCACCAACACCGCCGAGGCCCTCTATGCCGCCTACCGCATGGCGCGGCTGGGGATCATCGTGATGGACCTCTGCCGCCCCCTCTCCTGGGAGCCGGACGAAGTGCCGAACGTCGCTTCGCTGGTGAGCGGAGTGCTGCGCCAGCGCACAAGCGCGCAGGACGCCCTTTCCCCCGCGACCAATCGTGCGGGTGCGTAGGGGCGCGTCGCAATCCTCAAAGACGCATCCGGTCCGGAGTTGCCCGAGGCCGCGTCCCACCGGGGTGCGATGCAATGCACAGGCCGGTCTGATAGGTTGCAGGAGCGAGCCGTCCGGGACGTATCATGGACCAATATGCAAACGGATTACGCCGCGATCAGCGCGCCGTCGACGCCGTGATCGCGGCGCTCGCCGCGCAATTCGGCAACCGTCTCGTGACCTCGCGCGCCGTCTGCGAGCAGCACGGCAATACTACCACGTGGATCGCCAACGAGCCGCCGGACGCGGTGGTGCTCCCGCAATCGACCGGCGACGTGCAGGATATCGTTCGCATATGCGCCAGCCATCGCGTGCCGATCATTGCCTTCGGCACCGGGACCTCGCTGGAAGGGCACGTCAATGCTCCGCTGGGCGGAGTGTCGGTGGATTTCCGCGACATGAGCACGGTGCTGGCGGTAAATGCGGAGGATCTCGACTGCGTGGTCGAGCCGGGCATCACCCGCAAGCAGCTCAACGAGCACCTGCGCGACCAGGGCCTGTTCTTCCCGCTCGATCCCGGTGCCGATGCCTCGCTCGGGGGAATGGCGGCAACGCGGTGCTCCGGCACCAATGCGGTGCGCTACGGCACCATGAAGGACAACGTGCTCGCGCTCAAGGCCGTGCTGGCGAGCGGCGAGGTGATTGCGACCGCCCGCCGTGCCAGGAAATCCTCGGCGGGATACGATCTCACGCGGCTGCTCGTAGGCTCGGAGGGCACGCTCGGCATCATCACCGAGCTCACGCTCAAGCTCTCCGGCATTCCGGAAGCGATCTCGGCGGGTCATTGCGAGTTCCCCTCGGTCGAGGCCGCATGCAATGTCGCGATGGCCACCATCCAGTCCGGCATTCCCATCGCGCGCATGGAGCTTCTCGATGCGCTGCAGGTGAAGGCGACCAATCTCTATTCCAAGCTCTCGCTGCCCGAGCAGCCCATGCTGTTCGTGGAGTTTCATGGCTCGCCCGCGGGAGTGGCGGAGCAGTCCGAGCGATTTGGCGAGATCGCGCGCGAGCTTGGCGGCGGCACATTCGCATGGGCCACCAAGTCCGAGGACCGCAGCCGCTTATGGCAGGCGCGGCATGATGCCTATTGGGCCGGGCGGGGGCTGCGGCCGGGGGCGCAGGCGCTGGCAACCGACGTGTGTGTCCCGATCTCGCGTCTTGCCGAATGCGTGACCGAGACCCAGCGCGACATTGCAGCCCACAGCCTCATGGCGCCGATTCTCGGCCATGTCGGCGACGGCAATTTCCATCTCACCTTGCTGGTGGACATGGCGGATCCGGACGAGGTGGCGGCGGCGCGGGGAGTTTGCGAGCGCGTGGTGGAACGCGCCATTGCCATGGACGGTACCTGCACGGGCGAGCACGGGGTCGGGGAAGGCAAGATGAAATATCTCGCAGGCGAGCTGGGAGCCCCCGCGCTCGCCGCCATGGCCGCGATCAAGCGCGCGCTCGATCCCCAGAACATCATGAATCCGGGCAAGATCGTCGCGCTGGACTGAGCGCGTAGGTTGCACCACGAAACAGACCGACGGGTCGTGACGCCGTCGTGGCGATTCTACATTACGTGGCAAACACCCGCGTTAACGTCCTGTCGAAGAACATAAACCTGCCGCTAACCCAGCGCATGCTCCAGCCGTTCTGCATGCGGCGAAATCGATCAGCCCAAACGATGTATACCGTCCCGGAGTCTGATAAAAACCCAGTAAATTTCGTGCAAAGTAGCAGGTGCTCAAGCACTTTTTACAAGAGGGCGCCGGACCGCGAAAGCGTCCAGCCGCCTGACGTGGAGCCGGCGTGCAGACAACGCTGCTGAGCCTAGCGATCACAATCATCCTGGCGCTGATGACCGCGCTGGTCGCTCCGCTTTTCATCGACTGGACGCGCTACCGCAGCGAGCTCGAAGCCTACGCCAGCCGCGTGTCGGGGCTGGAAATTCACGTCACCGGTCCGATCGATGCCCGCCTCCTGCCGACGCCGACGCTCGTCATGCAAGGCATCGAGATTGCGCGCGCGGACGGGTCGGGCAGCTTGCGCGCTCGGGCGCTGCGGGTCGAGTTTCAGCTGGGTGCCCTGGTGCGCGGGGAGTGGCGCGTCAGCGAGGCACGCTTGCAAGGCCCAGAGATCACGGCAGGACTCGACCACAATGGCGGCATCATGGGGTCGCTTCCAAAGCTCCGCTTGGACACGCAAGCCATTGCCATCGAGCGCCTGAATGTCGAGGACGGCCGCGCCATTTTGACTTATGCCGAAACCGGCTCGCGCCTGGCGATCGAAAAGATCGAGTTCAGAGGCGAGTTGCGCTCCCTGAGCGGTCCGTTGAAGGGCGAGGGGTCCTTCGTTGCTGCCGGACTGCACTTTCCCTACCGCGTCTCGGCAAGCCCGGTTGGCCAGGACAACGCCGCAAAGGTGCGGTTCACGGTCGATCCGATCGAGCGCCAACTCGCCGCCGAGCTTGAGCTCACGGTGTCCGTGGATCGCGGAATCCCGCATTTCGCGGGCCAGCTCCAGCTCTATCGTTCCGTGGGCCGTGCGACCGCCGGCTCGCAATCGCCCATCGTCGAGCCGTGGCGGCTCACGGCGCGGGTAGCGGGCGACAGTGCCTCCGCCGAGGTCGAGCAAATAGAGTTCCAGTACGGTCCTGACGAGCGGTCCGCCAAGTTGCGGGGGAGCGCCCGTGTGAAGTTGGGAAGCCATCCGCGCATCCTCGCGAGCATGTCCTCGCCGCAAATAGACCTCGACGGCTTGGCGTTGTTCTCCGAGGGGTCGCGGCGGCAGCCGCTCGAGGCGATCAAGCTGATCGGGACGGGGGTCCTCGGCACGCTGCGTCTACCCGTTCCTACCGTCCTGAATATTGAATTAGAAGCCCTCGGGCTCGCAGGAGCAACGCTGCAGCGCGTGAACGCCGAGTTGGAGAGCGAGAACGAAAATTGGGTAATCCGAAAATTGGACTTCCGCGCGCCCGGCGCGAGCGAGATACAGCTCAGCGGCAGCCTTTCCATCATGTCCTCCGCCCCGCGATTTGCCGGATCGGTAAAGTTGCAAACGGGCAACCCCCGGGCGCTGGCTGCCTGGCTCGGCGCGGCCGGTGACGAGCAAATCTCCCCTTCAGGTCCGCTCCGATTTGATGCCGACGTGACCGCCTCGGGAGATGCAATCGATATCCAGCGGCTCCGTCTCGATCTCGATCGCACGAGCGTGACCGGCCACTTCGGATACGCGTGGGGCAGCAAAAAAAGTGCGACCCGGCTGGACGCCGCATTGGTTACGTCGGAGGTCGATCTTGACCAGGTCTTTGCGCTTGCGAAACCGTTGTTTGCCAAACGAGAGCTCGCCTGGCCTGGGCAAGGAGCCCTCTCTCTCAAGGCAGAGCGCGCATTGCTGCTTGGCGTCCAGGCTAAGCACGTCGATGTGAACGTCAGGATCGATTCCAGCGGACTGCAAATCGATCCCCTCATAATCAGCGATTTTGGCGGAGCCGCGTTGGCGGCAAGAGGCCGGATTGACACCGCAGCAAAATCCACCGGAGGCGCAGTGACGCTCGATCTGGACGCCCACAATCTCGAGGGTGTGCTGGCGGTCCTGGACAAGTTCGCGCCGGCGACCGCAGACCAGGTGCGCCGCTATGGCAGCCGCCTCACCCCGGTCGTGCTGCGTGCCTCCGTAACCGTAGCTCCCGGAGCCGGCAGCGGTCGGCTCGCCGACTGCAAGCTCAAGGCAGACGGCCGGGCCGGAGCATTCCGAGTTGCCCTGCTCGGCGACCTGGCCGGAGCGAGTGGGCCGCTCGATATCGCGGCGCCCGTCGATCTCAGCGCGGCGAACGTCAATCTGATCGGCCGTGTTGAAACGGACGACGGGGCGACACTGATCGATCTGCTCAGATTGGATCGCATTATCGCCGTCGACAAGCAGCCGGGCCGATTGGCAGTGACGGCGAAGGGGCCGCTCCACGGCGAAATCGAATTCGGCAGCCGGCTGAGCGTTGGCCCGCTCGATGCTGCTGCGAACGGTAGAGTATATGTTTGGCCCCGAGGCAATCCGCGTGCCGAGCTGGCTGTGGCGGTCCGCAATGCGAATTTTCGCTCGCCGCGACCGGTGATCGGCGAGGGCGCGGTTGATCCCATGCCCGCATCATTCACCGTGCGGGTTGCCTTGGCCGACCGCAAAATCGATGTGACGGATCTTAAGGGGACGTTTGCGGGGGAAAGCATAAATGGACGGCTTGCGATCGGCATGCAGCATCCGCTGGACGTGCAGGGGGAGCTTGATCTCGGCGGGCTCAATCTACCTGCTGCGCTTGCGGCCGTGCTTGGAATCCCCATTCATCCTCCTCACGTGAGCTCGACTGCCCAACCGCTGTGGCCATCCGAGCCGTTTACGCAGCCGCTAGGGCAGCCAAGCGGACAGATCTTCCTGAAGGCGGCGCGTCTCACTGTCATGCCAAACGTCGACGTGCAGCATTTCAAGGGCATGCTTCGATTCGGCGAGGGCCGAATTGCGCTGCAAGTAATTGAAGGTGCGATTGCCGGAGGGCCAATCAACGGCGAGTTGGTCTTCTTGCATGAGGGAGAGGCTCTGATTGCGCGCACACGGGTTCGGGTAATTGACGCGAGTGCCGCCGACCTGCTTCCCGGAAACGGGATAGTGTCCGGCAAAATCAGATTTGAGCTCACCGCCGAAGGGACAGGAATGAGCGTGCTTGCGCTTGTCGGCTCATTGGATGGCCGCGGCACTTTCACGATTGAGAACGCCCGCGTGGCGCGCCTCGATCCGAAGGCGTTCGAGATCGTGACCCGGGCGGTGGACCAAGGCCTCGCAATAGATCCCGATCGACTGCGCGAGAGAGTGGATGCGGCGCTTGCAGGCGGGGTCCTCCTGATCCCGCGCGCTGAGGGAGCGATTGCGATCTCCGGAGGGCAAGCGCGCGTGACCAATTCCATGGTGGGAGAAAGAGGGACTGAGCTTGCCCTTAATGGAAGCATGAGCTTCATTGACCGGGAAATCGATGCGCGACTGGTCCTCTCCCGTGCGGACGCGCCCGAGGCCGGCGCAAAGGCGCCAGCCGAAATCGAGATAGGGCTCAAGGGGCCATTGAGCGCGCCCAAGCGAAGCATCGGCGTAGGCAAATTGGCAAACTGGCTCGCGCTGCGCGCAGTCGATCAAGCGGCAAAAAAGTTGGATGTGCTTGAGCATCCGGAGCAAGCTTCCGCTCCAACAGACCATGCTGAGCAGCCGCCTGCGGACAAAAAACAACAACACCCGGCCGAGACCGCGGGGTCCACCGCGGCGCCGCACGAGGCATCTCACCGCCGTGCGGCCAAGCAGCGGACCAGGCCGCCAGCCGGCGAGCCCCAGCCTGCTCCTCCCCCGAGCAGCTTCTGGCCTAACTGGACGCGTCCGCAGTCGCTGTTTGGCGGGGTACAGTGACCTGGAGGACCCAGGCCAAATCACGGGAGGCGAAATACTTAAGCGGCGGGACGGCCAGCTGCAGACATACGCGTGCCCAGGCGCTTGCCCGGCTGATCGCGATAAAAACCAAGAACGAAAAGACGGATGGCCGATGACAGATTGCCATGCTGCCGATCCGAATCGATGCGCGCTACGAGATCCGAGAGGGTCACATGCTTTGCATGTGCGATTTCCTTGAGAGCGATCCAGAATTCGCTCTCGAGGCTGACGCTGGTCCGGTGACCGGCAATCCCAATTGAATGTTTCACCGCCGCAGATTCCATCTGCTTCTCGCTGGCGGCGAACCTTGTCAAACCTGCCTGCTGGGGTGAAGACAACAGAGGGCCCGGAATATTGGATTGGCTAATAAAATCACAACAGAATAGGAAAGAATGTCCTCGCGCTGAACACAGCAAAGGGGAGCTGGCCATACTTTCGCAGACTGCTGTCCCAGAGCGCTGGCGCAGCAGTTGCTCCGATCGCGCGCTGAAGTCAGCGCAAAGGCCCGCGCTGAGGCGGGCTTGGCTGCGGGCCTATCGCCGCCTGCGCGGCGTGACGTTCACGTCCGGGGCTGTGGGACGATCCGGATATAGGGTTTGGGTGCCTTCCAGCCTTGCGGGTATTGCTTCTTGGCCTCCTCATCCGAGACCGACCCGGAAATGATCACATCCTCGCCGTGTTTCCAGTTCACCGGCGTGGCCACCTTGTGCTTGGCCGTGAGCTGAAGCGAATCGATCACACGCAGCACTTCATCGAAGTTGCGGCCGGTGGTCATCGGATAAACCAGGACCAGCTTGATCTTCTTGTCAGGGCCGATCACGAACACGTTTCTCACCGTCTGATTATCGGCCGGCGTGCGCTTTCCGGGGTCTCCGGACGTTGACGCAGGAAGCATGCCGTAAAGCTTGGAGACGTTGAAATCGGCGTCGGCAATCATCGGGTAGTTGGGAGCAAAACCCTGCGTCTCCTTGATGTCGCTAGCCCATCGAGTGTGACTGTCGAGTGGATCCACCGAGAGCCCGATGATCTTCACCCCACGTTTGTCGAACTCGGGCTTGATCTTGGCCATATAGCCCAGCTCGGTTGTGCAGATTGGGGTGAAATCCTTGGGATGCGAGAACAGCACGACCCAACTGTTCCCGATCCAGTCGTGGAAGCGAATTTTGCCCTCGGTCGTCTCGGCGTTGAAATCCGGGGCAGTATCGTTGATTGCGAGCGCCATCACTCACCTCCCTCGTCTAAAGCCTGATCTCGGCCCACCTTTAATATAACCGTTGTCCGCGTGAACGGCCAGAACCCGACCCCTCGGTCCGTTTCCGGTCCCCGAGACGCGCGGTGTGGCAGGACCGGGATCAACGGGAGCAGGCTGCTCCAATCCGAGCCAAGCTGCCCAAGCTCATATCAGCGCGGCAGCACACATTTCGGCAAGTCCCGGGGATCCCCTGGCGATCATCTGGCGATCTCCCAGCCTTTCAGCGCGCCCAAGATCTGCCGCTTCGCTGCCCTCACGGAAACGTGCTTTTCAATCAGGACTTGATTCGAACCTTGCGGGCAGTCCGGCCGACTACCGGCGACCGTAGCGATGTCGGCAATCCTGACATCTTTGCCGCGGATCGGAGAGGACGCATGGCGCAGCTATTTGCCTCTTTCGAAGCCCTGAGCGCCTTTGGGCGGGCGCTGAGGCATTCACCTATTGCGGTGACCCCTGTCCACAATTGTCGCTCGACTGGTCAGCTTGGTACCGCGGAGTGGGCCAGAATCCGCAATTCTCCGAACATCGATGGGTTTATCCTTGAGTGGCTGGCCGATCACGCCCATGCGGCGCGGCATCGAGGCCGAAATTTCAACCTGCCGGTTTGACCGGTTTCGTCTCCCGCGGTGATGCGCGGACTCGCTGCGGATTGACATTTTTGCTCCGAGACAGCAAAGGCTCAGGTTTCCAGCGGGTCCTTTCGGGGCATGTTCAAACGTATCTTGATCGCCAATCGGGGCGAGATCGCTTGCCGTATCATCAGGACTGCGCGCCGGTTGGGCATCCAAACTGTTGCCGTATATTCCGAGGCCGACCATGATGCCTTGCACGTGGAAATGGCCGACGAGGCCGTACCGATCGGGCCGGCGGCGGCTTCGCAAAGCTATCTTGCCATCGACACCATCATCGCGGCGTGCCGGAAAACACACTCTGAGGCAGTGCATCCGGGCTACGGCTTTTTGTCGGAGAATGCGGCCTTTGCACGGGCATTGACCGATAACCGGATTGTTTTCATCGGACCGCACCCGGCCGCGATCGCGGCGATGGGCGACAAGATCGAAAGCAAGAAGCTGGCTGCCGCTGCAGGCGTAGCGACAGTTCCCGGATTTCTCGGCACCATCGGCGACGCCGATGAAGCCATCAGGGTTGCCGAGCAAATCGGTTTTCCCGTGATGATCAAGGCGTCGGCCGGCGGCGGCGGCAAGGGTATGCGGATTGCGTACTCCACGGCCGAGGTCGAAATGGGCTTCGATCGCGCACGCTCGGAAGCGAAATCCTCGTTCGGCGATGACCGGGTTTTCATAGAAAAGTTCATTGCAGACCCACGGCATATCGAAATCCAGGTGCTCGGCGACAAACACGGCAATCTTATCCACCTCGGCGAGCGCGAATGCTCGATCCAGCGCCGTAACCAAAAGGTCGTGGAGGAGGCGCCGAGCGCACTCCTCGATGCCGGCACCCGGCAGAAGATGGGACGGCAGGCGCTCGCGCTGGCAGAGGCGGTTGCCTACGACTCGGCCGGCACGGTGGAGTTCGTCGCGGGACAGGACAAGAGCTTTCATTTTCTCGAAATGAACACGCGGCTTCAGGTGGAGCACCCCGTGACCGAGCTGGTCACCGGCGTCGACATCGTTGAGCAGATGATCCGAAGTGCCGCTGGCGAGAGACTTTCGCTCGAGCAGAAAGACGTGAGGTTGTCCGGTTGGGCAATTGAAACACGCGTCTATGCGGAGGATCCGGTCCGGAGCTTCATGCCATCGGTCGGCCGGCTCGTGCGCTATCGCCCGCCGCCGGAATCTCCAGGCGATGTGACTGTTCGCACCGATACGGGGGTTCAGGAGGGCAGCGAAATCTCCCTCTTCTATGATCCGATGATTGCAAAGCTCATCACCCACGGCCCCGGGCGCGAGCAGGCAACCGCGGCACAGGGGGATGCGCTCGATGCTTTCGTTATCGAGGGCGTTCGACACAATATTCTGTTTCTGTCCAACCTCCTGCGGCATGAGCGTTGGAGGACGGCGCGACTCTCGACAGCCCTGCTTGCGGAGGCATTCCCAGGCGGCTTTCATGCTCCTTCGCCGGAAGGCGAAACCCGGCATACCCTCGCAGCGGTGGCTGCTTGCATCGATCATGTTGCGGGCGAAAGGAAGCGGCGCATTTCCGGCCAGCGGCCAGGTCAAAAAGTGAGTCGCGAGCGCCGCCGGGTGGTCCAGCTCGGGGAGGATGAAGTCGGGCTGAACATCGCCCATATTGATGCGAAATCGGCTGTACAGCACAAAATGCCGTCGCCGGCCGGGTCTTCGTCCGACACTTTCATGCTGGAGGTGAGCTTCATCGAGCCTCCAGTTGAAAAGCATGTGCTGGTATCGGCGTGGAAGCCTGGTGACCCTGTCTGGTCCGGTACTTTGGACGGGCAGCCAATCTTCGTGCAGGTACGATCAGTCCTCAATGGATACGAGCTTTCTCATCGTGGGGTCGAGAGCCGGGCCTATGTGTACACTGAGCGCGAAGCAGCCGCTGCGCGTTTCATGCCGCCAAAAAAGCTGCCGGATTCAGGCAAAGCCCTGCGCAGCCCAATGCCTGGCCTGGTCGTCTCGATCGCGGTCGCCGAAGGACAGGAAGTGAAGGCCGGGGAAACCCTTGCCGTCGTCGAGGCCATGAAGATGGAGAATGTCCTGCGCGCCGACCGCGACGGCGTCGTCAAGCGAATTCATACCAGGAAGGGGGACAGCGTGGCAGTGGACGCGGTGATTCTGGAATTTGCGTGATTTTGCCGGCTGGATCGTAAGATGCTTGTTCCGCGGAAGGCAAGGCGAAGGCGAAACCGCACCGCCAATTGGCTGCGTTCCGGTGGGCCTGTTTCTGTCGGACGGACGGATCGTGGACCTACCAAAATGGTGAAGCTCGGTTGGAATTACCGTATGCGCGACGTCCAGGCGGCGCTCGGATTGAGCCAAACAGCGCGCCCTGCTGAGTGCGTGCACCGATGGACAGCTCTCGCAGAGCGCCACCACCGACAGTCCAAATCCTCAACGCTGGCCGATAGTGGGGCGGTAGGCGGATTTTCTACGAGGTCGCTCGCCGATCTTGGCTCATGAACCCCGTTTGGCTTGTGCGCAATGTCGCGCGATCATGGAGCGACTGCCTCGGATATGCAGATGTCATTCGGCGTCTTCTCCTGCTTTATTCTGCGCGGCTTCCGGCAGGCTTGCGACGGCGTGATTGGAGCGTAGGTTTTCGTTATCCCGCCCCGATAGGAATTGTAAGGCTCGTCTTGCGTGCGAACAACGGCGCCGATTGTTTCATTCACAGCGAGGTATTTGAGCACGAATGCTATCGGGTGCCGCTCGCGCGCAATCCGGTCACCGTGCTGGACCTGGGAGCAAACATCGGGCTCAGCACGATCTACTTCGCTCGTCGTTTTCCTGGTGCGTGCCTTGCCTGTGTCGAGCCCATGCCGGAGAATTTGGACCTCTTGCAACGTAATCTTCGATTGAATTCCGTCCAGGCCCGGATAATTTCCGCTGCTGTGCACGTCACTGATGGCAACGTCCGCATGCGGCGGTGCCTGATGGACTACGCTCATAAGATTTCCAGCTCTCCCGAGAATTCTTGTACGGAGGAATTGGAAGTCCCGGCCCTTACTGTTCCCTCCCTTCTGAAACGCCTGGGGTGGAGCCGGATAGGCCTTCTTAAGCTTGACGTTGAAGGTCACGAGCGGGGCTTGCTTTCGCAAAATTGCAATTGGCTGCACCTTGTGGATGCGATGTGCTTGGAGTGGCATGACGAAACGGGAGAAACGGAGCTCAAGCATGTTGCCCAGAGGTTCGGGTTCCACCCGCCACAGCGCCTGCCTCACGGAATTTGGCTGCTTGCGCGCGATGTAGACTCCAAACAGCAGTTCACTCCGAATTGGCTGCGGCCATGATCCTCAATCTCTTCTACGAAGAGCCCGACGAAGATCGCTGGATTGTCTTTGACCGGTATCCACGGCGGGTCGTGAGGAGGGTCTTGCGAAAGCCGAAGGCTGGCGGGCAAATGAGGGTTTTTCTCAACCTCCGCGCAGGGCTCGATCGCATCGGAGCTTGTTACAGGGTGAATGACTATGGATACGCCGTAAAAAACCCAGCGGTCACGGCCTGCATCGTCGGAAAGCCGCATGTACTGGACCGACTGGAGTGGAAAAACCCCATACTGTTCGGCGCGGCAGTATTCTCGCATCCGATCGACGATCCCGAGCTGTTTCAGCGGCGTCCCATACGTAAGGTCCTCGTCCCCGGAGCCTGGATGAAGGAGATGTGGAAGCCGTTCTGGAACGATTCCGTAGCAGTTTGGCCGGTTGGCATCGATACAGCACGATGGGTCGCTGCCGAGCCTGCTCGCAAATCCACAGACGTGCTTCTCTATGATAAGATCATGTGGGATCGCGATCGGCTGGAGCCTATTCTGATCGAGCCGATCCGGCAGGTATTGCGTGAATCGGGAAGATCTTTCAGAGAAATTCGTTATGGCCAATACGTGGAGGAACAGTTTCGCTTAGCACTGTCTGAATGCCGCAGCATGATATTCCTGTGCGAGCATGAGACCCAGGGCATCGCCTACCAACAGGCATTGTCCTGTAACGTGCCCATTCTTGCGTGGGACCACGGCGGGTATTGGCAAGATCCCTCTTACTTTCCTCATAAGGTAAAATTTCAACCCGTCAGCTCGGTTCCATACTGGGACCAGCGTTGCGGTCGCACGTTTGCCGCAATAGACGAGCTCGAGAACGCGTGGCCGGCTTTCTGGGACGAATGCCGATCCGGGGGGTTCAGTCCGCGCGACTACATCCTGGAAAATCTCACTCTGGAAAAGTGCGCGAGCGCCTATTTGCACCACGTGCGAAGCCTTTCCGATGCTTAAGCACACCAATGTATCCGATAGCGGCGGTCGCCATGCTCGCGGTTCTTATCCTGTGGGAATACGGCGTCGCTTATGACCATTCTGCTGCAGTCCGGTGCTGCGATGCTCATCGTCGCACCATTTCGATCCGCGTGAGCGACTCCCGTTACGGTATCATGCGGATCACCATTGTTCTCGGACCGTTTCTGCCGGTGCCGCCCGTTATCGGCGGAGCGGTGGAAAAGGTGCATTTGCTCCTGGCCGAAGCCTACGCGGCGGCAGGCCATCAGGTGACCATCGTGTCACGCGCATACAAGAATTTTGCGCGTGAGGAGGTCGTCAATGGAGTTCGGCACATACGGGTGCCTGCGGTCGACCGAACGGCATCGCTGATCCGGAATCTGGCCCGTGATGTGCAATATGCGCTGCGGGTCGCGCGCTGGCTGCCCCACTCGGACATCACGGTCACGAACTCGTTCTCTTTGCCGCTCCTGCTGCCTCGCAGCAGGGCAGGAAAGATCTATATTCACGTGGCGAGGTTTCCCAAACATCAGATGGCGCTCTATTTTCGCGCGGATCGCCTGCAGGCGATCTCGAAAGCGGTCGAGGATGCCATCGTCCGGCAGGCTCCCCATCTCGCCGGCAGAATAACGTCGATCGGCTATCCAGTTCCGGATACCTATTTTTTGCATGAGGCCATGCCGGCAAAACACAAGCGGATCCTTTTTGTCGGGCGGATTGCGCGGGAAAAAGGCGTTCATCTGTTGCTGAATGCCTTTGCGGCGGCAACTACCAGGGACACGAGCGGCATGCTGGCGCAATGGCGGCTGAGGATTGTCGGTCCGCACGAGGTCGCCCAGGGCGGTGATGGTCCTGGTTACTTGCAAGAGCTCATGCGCATTGCACGGCCGCTCGGAGCTGCATGCGAATTCACCGGTCCCATCTTCGACGAGAGTGCGCTGGTGAGCGAGTACAAGGCTGCATCGGTTTTCACGTATCCCAGCCTTGCCGAGAAGGGCGAAGCTTTCGGTCTCGCGGCACTCGAGGCAATGGCGGCACGCTGCGCGGTGGTGGTCTCGAAGCTGCAGTGCTTTGCCGAGTTCGTCGAGGACGGGGTCACCGGCCTGACGTTCGACCACCGCGCCCCGGATGCGCAACAACAACTGAGCTCGCATCTGTTTCGTCTGATGACGAATGCGCAGCTGGTGCCTGCGCTGGCGCGGCAAGGCTATTGCACAGCGTGCAGGTTTGCGACGCCCGCCATCAGCGCGCGCATGCTCGATGACTTTTCGTCTCTGCTCGGCCTGCCGCATGCCGGACGCGCAAGGCAATCTGAGACTGCGGGCAATCAAACCGAACAGACGATTCGCCGCTGACGCTCCAGGCTACACCAGATTTCGCGGGCTTGGCCTGATGTGAGTAGAGCCATCTCGTCGGAAGGTAAGAGAGCAGGGGGACGCGCAGGTCCGTTGAACGGGGTGAATCGAAACGTCGTCTGAGCTTGGGAACCGACATCCGCGACCCGAGTTCATCACGCTGGTCGGAGGCAACGCGGCGGCCTGCCGCTTGCGGCGCACGCGCGGCAGCCGGCGAGAAGCCGCAAGGTCGGACTGCTAGATCCGGGGGAGTTCACGAATTGACCTTGAAAGCGTGCCGGCGGCGAGCGGCTGGGGTGTCGCGGTTGTCACGAAACCATCATGAGAGGTGAAGTCATGAAGATCGTGGTTGTCGGCGGGACCGGCTTGATCGGGTCGAAGGTCGTAGAGAAGCTAAAGCAAAAGGGACATGAGGCAATTGCCGCCGCGCCAAACACGGGCGTCAACAGCATCACCGGCGAGGGGCTCAAGGAGGCCATGGCCGGCGCGCAGGTGGTGATCGACCTCGCCAATTCGCCCTCATTCGAGGACAAGGCGGTGCTGGAATTCTTCGAGACCTCCGGCCGCAACCTTCTCGCGGCGGAGGCCGCAGCGGGCGTCCGGCACCATGTCGCGCTCTCTATCGTCGCAATCGATCGGACAGACAATGGCTATTTCCGCGCCAAGCTCGCCCAAGAGAAACTGATCAAGACCTCCGGCATCCCCTACACCGTCATCCGCTCGACCCAGTTCCTGGAATTCCTCGGCGGCATCGCCGCCTCAAGCACCGATGGAAACATCGTCAGGCTTTCGCCCGGCCTGTTCCAGCCCATCGCAGCGGAGGACGTTGCTGCCATCGTTGCCGACGTGGCGCTCGCGGCGCCGCGAAACGGCATCGTCGAGATAGCCGGCCCGGAACGAGCGCCGTTCAACGAAATCGTCGCCCGCTATCTGAAGGCGGTCGGCGATCCCCGAAAGGTCGTGTGCGACCCCGCGGCCCGATATTTCGGCGGCCTGGTCGAGGAACGCTCGCTGGTGCCGTTGGGCGAGGCGCGCCTCGGCCGCATCGGCTTCGACGAATGGCTACGCCGCTCACGGGCAGCAGCCTGATCCCGCATCCGCCAACCGAAGGACAAGGGCATCATGAAACGCATCCTCTGCTCGCTGCTTGTCGCCACCCTGCCGTTCGGCAGCGTCCTCGCGGATGCGCCGAGGTCGAGGAACGCCAAGGTGACCCTCGTCTGCCAGCACGAGCTGCCGAACGTTCCCGGCAAGCGCATCAAGAGCGTGCTCGTCGAGTACGGCCCGGGCGGCCACTCGCCTGGTCACACGCATCCCAAATCTGCCTTCATCTACGCGACCGTGCTCGAGGGGGAGATCCTCAGTCAGGTCAACGACGGGCCGGTGACGACCTACAAGGCCGGACAGAGCTTCTCCGAGTTGCCCGGCGACCGCCACAACGTCAGCGCCAATGCCAGCAAGACGAAGCCGGCCAAGCTGCTCGCGGTGTTCGTAGTGGACACGAACGAGACGCAACTGACGATCCCATTAGATAAGTGAGGTTTAATACCGTTCGAGCGGAGATATTACGCCGCCAGAAAATGCGGGAGCCGATACACGTGTCTTCGTAAGTCCCGATGTGGGTGCAGAGTGTCCGGCGGAGTTTGGTTCGAGCGCGGAAGCCTGTTAATCGGGATCAGCGCCTTTATCAGAAAGGCGCCGTAAGACTTCGCCCTTGAGGGCGGAGATATAAG
>DATBHG010000099.1:0-13116 GCA_036557665.1 Xanthobacteraceae bacterium
GAATAGACCTCGATCCCATTGCCTTCAGGATCATCGAGATAAAAGGCTTCGCTCACCGCGTGATCGGACGCGCCGGTCAGCGGCACCTTGGTGCGCGCGGCGTGCAGGATCCAGCGTGCGAGGTCGGCGCGCGTGGGCATCAGGAAAGCGGTGTGATAGAGTCCGGCTTCACGGGCATCGTCGGGCTTGGCGCGGGGCGCCCATTCGAGATGAAGAAGCGCGGCGCCGCCTGTGCCGAGGGTGGCACCGTTCTCACCGCGGTCCAGCAGCGCGAGGCCTATGGCATCGCGATAAAAAGCGGCAATCCGGTCGAGATTGCGAACCTTGAGAGCGACGGCGCCGATATGCAGCGGCGTGCGGCTGGCGAAGGTCGGGGCAGCTGAAGGGTTCGGCGCGTCCATGACTCCAATATCGGTCCTTCCGATGGGCGGCGCAACGGTTGCCGGCACAGTTGTCTCTGTTGTACCCGGCGCGAGGATGTCGTAGGGCGGAATTGCGAGTGTGGGCGAGCCGCGTCGGATTCACCGCCGCCGATGTAAGGGAGGTTGTTTCATTGTCCGTTGATCCCCAGACCGTGCGGCGGATTGCGCATCTCGCGCGCATTGCACTCGAGGACGAGGAGATCGAGCATCTCCAAGGCGAGCTCAACGCGATCCTGGCCTTTGTGGAGCAGCTTGGCGAGATTGATGTCGCCGATGTCGAGCCTCTGACCTCGGTCGTTCCAATCGAGATGAAGAAACGCCCGGACCGGGTGACGGATGGGAATATCGTTGAGGATATTGTGCGCAACGCGCCGGCCACGGAGGATCATTTCTTCGTCGTGCCGAAGGTGGTCGAGTAGCTCGGCCTCATCTGAATGTCTGATCTGACGGCTTTGACTCTTGCACAGGCGCGCGAGGGGCTGCGCAAACGGGAGTTCTCCGCCCTGGAGGTCCTGCAGGCGCATCTTGCCGCGATGGAGAAGGCGCGCGCGCTCAACGCCTTCGTGCTCGAGACACCGCGGAAGGCGCACGCAATGGCGCAGGCGGCGGACGAGCATCTCGCCCGCGGCGCCGCGCGGCCGCTCGAGGGCATTCCGGTAGGCGTCAAAGATATGTTTGCCACCAAGGGCGTGCGCACTACGGCAGGCTCGCGCATCCTCGGCGACTTTGTACCGACGTACGAATCCACGGTTACCGCCAATCTCTGGCGCGACGGCGCAGTGCTGCTCGGCAAGCTCAATAACGACGAGTTCGCCATGGGCTCGTCGAACGAGACATCATGCTTCGGCCCTGCGATCTCGCCCTGGCGGCGGCGGGTGAGTAACGCCGCGCTGGTGCCCGGGGGCTCATCCGGCGGCTCGGCAGCGGCCGTGGCTGCGCGTCTCTGTCTGGGAGCGACCGGGACCGATACCGGCGGCTCCATCCGTCAGCCCGCGGCCTTCACCGGCACGGTCGGCATCAAGCCGACCTATGGGCGCTGCTCGCGCTGGGGCATTGTCGCATTCGCCTCCTCGCTCGACCAGGCAGGACCGATTGCGCGCTCGGTGCGCGACGCGGCGATCCTCCTGACCTCCATGGCCGGGCACGACCCCAAGGACACGACCTGCGTGGATCGGCCGGTGCCCGACTACGAGGCGGCGGTCGGACGACCGGTGCGGGGGATGAAGATCGGCATTCCGCGCGAGTACCGCGTGCCCGGAATGGCGCCTGAGATCGAACGCCTGTGGGAGCAGGGGAGGGCATGGCTCGAGGCGGCGGGAGCGGAGGTGGTGCAAATCTCGCTCCCCCACACGCGATACGCGCTGCCTGCCTATTATATCGTGGCTCCGGCGGAAGCCTCCTCGAACCTCGCCCGCTACGACGGCGTCCGCTACGGGATGCGTGCTGCCTCGCGCGACATTCGCGGCATGTACGAATCGACGCGCGCACAGGGCTTTGGAGCGGAGGTACGCCGGCGGGTGCTGATCGGCACCTACGTGCTCTCCGCCGGGTATTACGAGGCCTACTATCAGCGTGCGCAGAAGGTGCGCACGCTGATCAAGCGCGATTTTGAGAACGTGCTCGCGCAAGGGGTGGATGCAATCCTCACGCCGGCGACGCCGTCGCCCGCCTTTGGCGTGGGCGAAAAAAGCGGCGGCGACCCGGTCGAGATGTACCTCAACGACGTGTTCACCGTTCCCGTGAACCTGGCGGGCTTGCCGGCTATTTCGGTGCCGGCGGGACTCTCGGAGCAGGGCTTGCCGCTGGGCCTCCAGCTCATCGGCAGTGCGTTCAACGAGGAAACCCTGTTCTCGCTCGCCGAGGTGATCGAGCAGGCCGCCGGCCATTTCACACCGGAGCGGTGGTGGTAGTTGCGCCGGAATTGAAGCGGACGCATCTATCGCCACAGCGCAAAGCGTGAGGGCGTCAGACAAGGAATATCTCGATGACTTTGGCGCAGTTCCGAGACTGCCTCGCCAAATCGAGGCCCCCGCCGAAGCTGGCGCCGGCGCTCGCGGCGCTGTGGTGGGCGGGCAAGGACGAATGGGAGAAGGCGCATCGCATCGTCATGGACGAGAGCGGAAAGGACTGCGCCTGGGTGCACGCCTACCTTCACCGCAGCGAAGGCGATCTCGACAATGCACGCTATTGGTATCGGCGCGCGCAGCGCCCGGCCGCGTCCGGATCGCTGGCCGATGAGTGGAGCGCCATCGCGCGGACATTGCTGGAGACGCACGAGGGGCAGGTTTGAACCTGCCAGCCCGCCTGTATCTCACATCGGCTCCATGCCGGACTTCCTGATCGCAGGAGCGGCGGCGGGTGAGGCGATGAACCGCATCAGCGCCTTCGCGCCCTCCGGCCCCGCGGCGCTCACGTGGAGCGCGCCGGCGAATACGGTGAAGTGCTGGATGTCGGGCGGCAGGGGACCGAGATAGTCGATGCCGGCGATCGGCAGGAGCTCACTGACCTGCTGGAACCCGATCTCTACTTCTCCTCGCGCGATCAGGTCACCGACGGGTGTGCCGGGCGGACTTTGCCTGATCTTAGGCTCGAGGGCATCGGCAATGCCCATGCGCCGAAACAGGCCGGCAAGGTAAATGCCGCTGGCGCTGCTGGAATAGGCGATCGACTTGGCGGCAAGCAGCGCGCGCTCGAGCGCCTCGCCCGAGCTGATGTCGGGCTTGCTCGTACCTGCGCGTACCGCCACCCCGATACCGGATTTGGCCAGATCGACGCGGCTTCCCGCAGCAATCTTGCCCGACCCGGTGAGTTCATCGATGAAGGTGCCCGGCATGATGATGAGATCAAACGCCTCGCCGGCCCTTACGCGCTTCATGATGTCCGCCGAGCCGGCAAACACGGTCTCTACCTTCTTGCCGCTTTCGCGTTGGAACATTGGAACGAGCTCCACATAGGCGGCCTTCAGACCGCCCGAGGCGATGACCTTGATCCGCTCGTTGCTCATGCGGGCCACCATACTTGCGGCAGCAAGGCAAGACCACCGCTTCTCGAGCGAGTGTCCTCGCCGGCATATTGGATTGCGTTGGACCGCGTTTGCGCGGCAGGGCGCGCGCGGTACATTCCCCGTACATTCCTGGGGCCTGTCTCGGAGGGCGCGGCGGCCTCGGCAACCTGGGGGCCGCAACGAAGGGACGGGGACAGTCTCTTATTTTGTAGCTACCGGCGGCAGGTCGGCGTCGCTGTGGACCGTTGTCTTGCCGAAATGCTCCCCGCCCGTGAGCAGAAATATGCCGAGCGCAACCACGAGCAGCGCGCCCAGGATGGCTCCAAGGGTTCCGTTTGAGCCGCGGTTGTCGGCCATGGCAACCTCCGTTACTGCGGAACATGGGGCAAACGCCATCGAGTGCAATCTGGTTTCAGCTCCGGAAGGTCGGTTATGACCGCTTCGCATACCCCGTCTCGCCGAAAATCCAAGCTCATCAGGGGCGCGACCGCCGATTGGGAGGTCGTGATCGGAATGGAACTGCACGCCCAGGTGACCTCCCAGGCCAAGCTCTTCTCCGGCGCCTCGACCGCGTTCGGCGGCGAGCCGAACGCGCACGTGTCGCTGGTCGATGCCGCCATGCCGGGCATGCTTCCCGTGATCAACGCAGAGTGCATCGAGCAGGCCATCCGCACCGGGCTGGGGCTCAAGGCGCGGATCAACCTCAAATCGGTGTTCGACCGAAAGAACTATTTCTATCCCGACCTGCCGCAGGGGTACCAGATCAGCCAATACAAGTCGCCGATTGTGGGAGAGGGAGAGGTTGCGCTCGACATGCCCGACGGCGAGAGCGTGACGGTGGGCATCGAGCGGCTCCATCTCGAGCAGGACGCCGGGAAGCTGCTTCACGACCGGCATCCCACTATGTCCTTCGTCGACCTCAACCGTTCCGGCGTGGCGCTCATGGAAATCGTATCGAAGCCCGATCTGCGCTCGGCGGACGAGGCCAAGACCTATGTCGCCAAGCTGCGCACGATTCTGCGCTACCTCGGTACATGCGACGGGGACATGGAAAAGGGCAATCTGCGCGCAGACGTCAACGTCTCGGTGCGCAAGCCGGGCGAGGCGCTCGGCACGCGCTGCGAGATAAAGAACGTGAACTCCATCCGCTTCATCGGGCAGGCGGTGGATTACGAGGCGCGGCGCCAGATAGCCATCATCGAGGACGGTGGAAGGATCGAGCAGGAGACGCGGCTGTTCGATCCGGACAAGGGCGAGACGCGCTCCATGCGCAACAAGGAGGAGGCGCACGACTACCGCTATTTCCCGGATCCGGATCTCTTGCCGCTCGAGCTCAAGGCCGCTCATGTCGAGGACCTCAAGGCGCACCTCCCGGAGCTGCCGGATGAAAAGAAGGGACGCTTCGGCCGGGAGTATGGACTTTCTGCCTACGATGCGGGCGCACTCGTCGCGGAGCGCGAGGCCGCCGACTTCTTCGAGGCGGTCGCAAGGGGCCGCGACGCCAAGATGGCGGCGAACTGGATCATCAACGAGGTTGCCGGCCGCCTCAACAAGGAGGGCAAGAGCATCGCGACGTCTCCTGTTTCCGCTGCGCAGCTCGGGAGCATTCTCGACCTGATCGCCGCCGGAACCATTTCCGGAAAAATTGCAAAGGATCTGTTCGAAATCACCTGGAACGAGGGCGGCGACCCCAAAGCGACAGTCGAGGCGCGCGGGATGAAGCAGGTGACGGACCTCTCCACCATCGAGCCGCTGATCGACGATATCGTGGCACGCAATCCGGATCGGGTGGAGCAGGCGAGGACCAAGCCCGCGCTGCTCGGCTGGTTCGTCGGGCAGGTGATGCAAGCCTCCGGCGGCAAGGCCAATCCGCAGAGCGTCAACGAGCTGCTCAGGACGAAGCTTGGTTTGTGACGTGCGATGCTCGAAGGGTGGATTCGCGAAACGATAATCCGTCGTGTTGCGTCATCCTCGCTTCTCCGTCGCGCGATCAGGACGCTGCGCGGCCCGAATCAGTTGCGGCGATTCGCTCGATTCGAGTCAGATTCGAGCATGCGCGCTCCGTCGAGCAAGCGGTCAACCAAAATTTTTGTGCACAAGCTCGCAAGCGCATGCGATGCATGATCACCGGCGTTTTTTCGCACGCAGCCGCGCGGCGCGCTGGATTGTCCGGCGCCGATGGCGACATGGATGACGCGCTGAAAAGCTCGATTTTATCGGCACTTCTATGACATCCGAGCAAACGCGGCAGCGGCCTTGCGCGATCGCTGCCGTGAGTCTGTCAGCAGGAGTCGGCGTGAGCTGCGCGCGCAGGATATCGTGGGACCATGAGCGCGAACGCGCTCGATAAAGCGAAAATGCTGGTTTTTTTATCGCACTGTAGTAATCCCAATGCAGTGTTCGCGATCCCCGCGGGCACTTCACGACTCGCCACTCACTCACGGCTAGGAGGGCAGCATGGCGAAGAAGCGAAAGACGAAGACGAAGTCGGCAGCGAAGAAGGGCGCGCGCAAGACAAAGGCGCGCCGGAAAAAGTAGAGTACTCGCTGCTTCCAGTCTTCGACTTGGAACAACGTCGTTGACTGCGTCACACGGGCCGGCGTCAGTCGAAGTGCAGTAGCGCATCGCGACGCGCTTCGACAGCGCCGGTTCCGGTCTTGAGGATGACCGGCTCTGCAGGCAGGAACGTCACCCCTTGCCGGCTCATCCTGGAGCGAGCAGGCGAAGTGCGTGGCCCGGCTGGATCGAGATCGGAAGTTGGGTGCGCGGAGATTCCGCTCCTGCCCTATCCGGGCTGTGAGCCGGGCAGCGTGGGCGTCAGGCCGCAGGTTTCTTCAGGCACTGGCGCATGAACTTGTTGTAGGCGGCGCGGCCTTTGACGCCGGTGCTCGCCTTCTCCTCTTTCCATTTCGCCCCGCAATCCTTCATCCTCTGTCGCTGGGGGGTGAGCGCCTTGGCAGTGGCTGCCGGCGCTGGCGTCGACGTGGCGGGAGCCGCGCCTCCGGTCTGAGAGTTGGCCGGGCTCGCCGGCAGGGCCAAGCCGAGCAGGGCGAGCGCAAGCATACACCCAGGAATCGCTTTCAACATTGCAACCTCCCTTTTGGTTGATGTCCTTTGGTTGATGTTCTTTTAACTGATGTTTCTGGCTGCTTTGCGGTCCCCGGCTCTCATGCAAAAGCAAGCCGACCGCCGCGAGGACGCACCGCTCAAAGGCTAATGCTGCTCGCGTGACCTGTCCATCAGGAATACTTGGTCTCTTCTCTACTCGGTCTCTCGCACCCCCAATCTCACCCGAGCGGGCCTCGGCCGCCAATCTCCCCTCGGAATTTCGATCGTGGGACCGATGATGGAGCGCCCGAACGGTTGTGCTAAGCGTAGGCCGGCCTGCATTCGGAGTGAGGATGAAATCCGCAGCCCGCAAAGCGCCGCAGCGCCGGCGCGCCGGAAAGCCGATCGATCTTTATTACTGGCCCACCCCGAACGGCTGGAAGGTCACCATCATGCTCGAGGAGTGCGGGCTTCCCTACAACATGATCCCCGTCAACATTGCCATGGGGGATCAGTTCGAGCCGGCCTTTCTGAAGGTTTCACCGAATAACCGCATCCCGGCCATCGTGGATCACCATGGGCCGGGCAACAGGCCGATCTCGGTCTTCGAATCCGGCGCGATCCTGCAGTATCTCGGCCGCAAGACCGGCAAGCTCTACCCGCAGGAGGAGCGCGCGCGGGTCGAAGTGGAGCAGTGGCTGTTCTGGCAAATGGCCAATCTTGGTCCGAAGGCGGGTGAAGCCAATCATTTCCGCAGCTATGCGCCGGAGAAACTCGAGTACGCCATAGGCCGCTTCGCAAACGAGATGAACCGGCTTTATGGTGTCATGAACGCACGCCTGAAGGACCGCGCCTTCCTCGCCGGCCGCTACTCCATCGCCGACATCGCGTGCATCGGATGGGCGAGCCGGGCGGAGCGTCACGGCCATGATCTCGGCTCGTTTCCCCATGTCTTGCGGTGGCGCGAGACGGTCCTGGCGCGGCCGGCGGTGAAGCGAGGCCTCGGAGTGAAAGTCGAGGCGGCGTTTCACGTCGACGTCAAGGACCCGAAGGTGCAGCAGATCCTGTTCAAACAGCGCGCGCGCGCACAGGCATGAACCGGCAACAGCGGCGGGCGGCGCAGCGCCAGCAAAAACGCACTCCCGCGCCGAAGCCGGATGACGCCCAGAGCCTCAACGCCCTTGCCTGCGCGCTGCTGCAGCAAGGCAGGCTGCATGAGGCAGCGGAACATTTTGCCCGCGCGCTCCTGCTGATGCCCGAGCTGTTCGACCAGTATCCGGCTGTGGTCGCGACGCTCCTCAATGTCAACCCCGCTCTCGGTGCCGGTGTGGAGCGGGTCGCGCGTGGGTGGCCGGCGGAGCTTCGGGCCGGGGATGTGCTCGGACCGGATGGGCTGGTACCGGTCGCCGGCGACCCGCTGCTGCGCTGCATGCTCGAATCCGCCACGGTGCGCGATCTCGCGCTCGAGCGTTATCTCACCTCCCTCCGCCGGATCATTCTCGAGATGGCTTCGGGCCCGGCGGCTGCCGCTTGCGACGGGAGCACGCTCGCGTTTGCCTGCGCTCTCGCGCGTCAATGCTTCATCAATGAGTACGTGTTTGCCGCAAGCTCCGAGGAAGCGGCCAACGCAGGGCGCTTGAAAGATACGCTGCTCGCCGCGCTCCCTTCAGGGCGGGCCATCCCGCCGCTGATGGTCGCCGTGGTGGCCGCCTACTTTCCACTCGCCGGCCTTCCCGGATCGGACTCCCTTTGCAAACGAGCCTGGCCGCGCGCGTTACGCGGCCTGCTCGAGCAGCAGATCATCGAGCCCGAGCAGGAATTGCAGTTGCGAGAGCAGATTGCCCGGCTGACCCCGATCGAGAACAAGGTCTCGCTCGCAGTCAAAGAGCAGTACGAGGAGAACCCCTATCCCCGCTGGGCGCTCGCGCCCTCAAATCGTGGGCCGGTGCATGTGAGCACGTATTTGCGCCGGCAATTTCCTGCTGCCTCGTTTCGCGATCTGGCCGCCGACCGTTCCGTCGATGTCCTTGTTGCGGGCTGCGGGACAGGGCAGCAGGCGATCGTCACGGCCCGGCTATTCGCAAACACGCGGGTGCTCGCGGTCGACCTCAGCCTCGCCAGCCTCGCGTATGCCCTGCGCATGTTGCGCGCGCTTTCCGTACGCAATCTCGAATATGCCCAGGCGGATCTGCTCGAGCTTCCGTCGCTCGGACGCAGCTTCGATGTGATCGAGGCAAGCGGGGTGCTGCATCATCTCGCCGAGCCCATGACGGGGTGGCGGGCCCTTGTTTCCATGCTTCGGCCTGGCGGGCTCATGCATATCGGCCTCTACAGCAGGAGCGCGCGGGAGCAAATCCGCGCGGCAAGGGCCTATTTTGCGGGCGAGGAGAGACATCCGACGGCGAGCGAGATCCGCCGTTGCCGCCGGAAGCTGTTGGACACCCCGATGAAATCGGTGGCAAGCTACGCGGATTATTTCAGCATCAGCGAATGCCGCGATCTCCTCTTTCATGTGCAGGAGCATCAGCTCACCCTGGCGGAGATCGCCGCCTTCCTGCGCGAGCACAACCTCAACTTCCTCGGGTTTGAGCTTGCGCCGCAGACGCACGCGAATTACCGCCTTCGTTTCCCGCACGATCACGCCATGACCGACCTGAAGGCGTGGGAGGCGTTCGAGGCGCAACATCCCGCCACGTTCGCGGCCATGTACCAGTTCTGGATCCAGCGCCCGTAAGGATCTTGTTGGACATATGCTCGCGCGCGTTCCGGGCATGTGATTGTGGGCTGCCGCCGCTCCTTCTTCAGCAGCCGGTTTTGAAGCCGTACCGCGCATGGTTATTGGTGCGTCAATCGCAAGGATCATGCTGATGCGAATCTGGCGCGATGCGTGCGCCGCCGGGGCAAACGGGCAGACGATATTCAGATTCGATTCATCGATTTGCTTAAACCCCTTTTCAAATTTTCGCCCGATATTCGCGGCGTCTCAGCCGGGGGGCTGGGGAGTGCAACCGCGAAACCCCGCGACGACGGGCGGCGCGGGAACAGGGAGACGGAGACATGGCTCGTTTTGAGATGAGCGGCATCGCGTGCGCATCCCTCGGGGGTGGGGCGCCGGCCGCCGATACCTTCTATGACCTCGGCATGATGTACTCGGCAGGACGCGATGTTCCCGTCGACTTCATCGCCGCGCATAAATGGTTCAATCTGGCGGCAATGCGGGGCAACATGGAAGCAATCCGGCTGCGGCGCGAGATCGCGGATCAGATGTCGGAGCAGGAAATTGCCCAGGCGCAACGCGCCGCCCGTGCCTGGCTCAACGGCGGGTGAGCGGGCGCATGCTGCGCGAGCTTCCCTGTAAATCCCTGTAAAGGGGGCGGGGCGAAATTGAAAACTTGCAAAAAGGCCCGCAGAATCGGCACTTCTCTCGAAAAAGACCGGACGCGAACAGGCAATAACAGGGAAAATAACAGGGAAATAACAGGAGATTGCAGTTGCATCGCGATCTGGGCTGGACTGGGGCAGCCCTTGGCTGAGACGCGGACAACCAAGAAATTGCTCCGTTTGCTGGTGCTGACGCGCCTTGTCGATAGCTGATTGTCGCTCTAGTGGACGTCCCTGCCGGGCCGTCATCTGGCTGATCTTCGCAGCCTCGTCCGCCCGTGACATCGCCCGCTGCCGCGAGGAGCTGGCGATGCCGGCGGATGATGCCATGAGCGCCGGGCGCTTCAAGCTGGGCGCCAAACGCAAAAGCCCGGCAGACAGTCCAGCCGGGCCCAGACACACATCTCACGCACACATCTCGAGGATACTCCTTTATACACGAGTCCAGTTTCAGTGTCTAGAAACCGAAAGTTGCAAAATCCGACACACAGCTAAATCCGACAGCAAAATCCGAGGATGCAGCCGGACGCGCCCGCGCGGCGCGGAACGCGCCGGACGCTCGCACGTTGCTCATGCTAAGCGGCCGCGAAGCTGCGGCCTCCATTCCCCCCCACGGGCTCATTGGAAGGATGGCATCACATGGGCTTTTTCTCGCAAGACATCAAGAACATGGACGACCTTTTCGTGCACACGCTGCGCGACATCTACTACGCCGAAAAACAGATCGTGCAGTCGCTCCCCGAGATGATCGAAAAGGCGACGGACGCTCAACTCAAGCAAGGGTTCCAGTCGCACCTGCGCGAGACCGAGAACCACGTGAAACGGCTCGAGCGAGTGTTCCAGTTGGCTGGCAAGGAGGCCAAGGGCGTGGACTGCCCCGCCATCGACGGCATCATCGAGGAAGCCGAGGACGTCGCAGGCGAAGTCGAGAACAAGTCGGTACTCGATGCCGCTCTCATCGCGGCGGCGCAAGCGGTCGAGCACTACGAGATCACCCGCTACGGCAGCCTGATCGCCTGGGCCAAGGAGCTCGGCCGTAATGACTGCGTAAGTCTTCTCCAGCAAACTCTCGATGAGGAAAAGGCGACCGACAAGAAGCTGACCGCCATGGCCGAGAGCAAGGTCAACCGTAAGGCGGCGTGAACCGGCCCGCTCGGATCGCGCTGCGCGCAATCCGGGGTGCCTTTTGCTCGGATGTGCCGGCCGGTCATCCGGGGGGCATCATGCCCATCCGGGGGCGGGGTCCGACCTCGCCCCTGCCGGAGTTTAATCGAGCAGGAGACCTGACTTTTAGCTTCGTGTTGGTCAGTGCTTGCCAATCTGGTATGTCCTCGTTGCATTGCCCAAGCAGCGACATTGGGGAAGGGACATGCCTCGCTACTTTTTCCACGTTCAAAGCGGCGTCACGAGCATTGATCGAGAGGGAACCAAGCTTCGCGATCTGAATGTGGCGCGTGAGGAAGCGCTTTGCTTTTGCGGCGAAATATTGCGAGCGCCGGATTCCCGATTCTGGAACGGTAAGCAATTGAGCGTGTTGGTCACCGACCAGCCAGACGCGCCAGACCGAGCCTTGCTCGCAGTCAATGTTTCGGTGGTCGAGCAACCTGCTTACGCGTCAAGCTGCAATCGCCTCGACGAGAGGGAAGGTAACGACGAGTCAGCGTTTGATAACGATTTACCTGCCGGACGTGAAATCAGGCTCAAGCGGCACAGCATCTTTGCTCGTCGGACTCGCAGTTGGTACCAGCCGCGAGCAGGTCGCGCACCCCGCTAAGGCGTATAGCTCCCGCCCCACAGCGATAAAGACTTCGGCTTCCTACGTCGGACACCTGACACTGGACCCCACGCGACGGGCGTGCATGGAGAACAATAATCGTGTAGGCAAATATCGTTTGGACTTGAAGAGGGGCGGATAATGGTTCCGGCTGAATTAATTGGTACGCGCGGTGAAGACCCCGTCATACTTGTTGTCGAGGATGAAATTCTGATTCGGATGTCCGTTTCCGAACATCTACGCAATGCTGGATTTACAGTTATTGAGGCAGGAGACGCAGACGAGGCGCTGCGGCTATTGAGGGTACGTCCGGACATCATGCTCATGTTGACAGACATCCGGCTGCCCGGCGCAATGGACGGTTCGGCGTTGATTAGAGTCGTCCGCAGTGAACGTCCGCAAGTGAAAGTGATAGCGGGATCGGGGGTCGGAACGGCGGAGCCTGTGGACGGCGCGATTAAAAAACCATACGACTACGAAGCGGTTATCCGACTTATTGAATCAGTCCTCAATCGATAGTTGATCTCAATGACTTGGAACCTAAGAGCATTAACGCCAGTTATTCCTGTGATGACCAGCGCTGAGACACGCTCGAAGGCGTCTGCTCGGGGGTCAGACACCGTTCTCCTGGTGGAGAGAGAAGTACTTGTTCGCACCTCGATTGCGGAATATCTGCGAACCTGCGGATACCGCACGCTCGAGGCTCGCAACGTGCAGGAAGCCAGTGTCATTCTCGGTCGTCCTTCAGAGACCGTGGACGTTGTCCTAAGCGATGCTGCAAGTGGCTTTGAGCTGTCGCATTGGATCAGAGCCAATCGCCCAGAAGTCAAACTTGTCGTTGGAGGAACTTTCGAACGGCTTGCACGAATCGCTGCTCAACTCTGTGACTCCGGTCCAACAGCGTCTCGACCATATGATCCGCAGCTACTTGTGCAACGCATCAAAGCTATTCTTGGGAACGATTGAGCGGGAGTGCGTCGCACACGATAACGACAGATCGGCGCTTGCGGGGCTCGAGCATAGCAATGCAATGAGGGAGCATCTCGAGACAGTGGGAGACGAGACGTGATGCCTCTCTTGTACGCGCGTCGGGCAATCTTCGTCGGCATTTCAGCTCCCGTTCCTCATCGGATATAGCCCTTCCTCCGGTTCAACAGTCGATCGCTGCCGGGCACCAGTCAAACGAGTGCCCACGCAGGCGGCCGAGACGCTTTGCCAGCGGTGTTGATATCGTCACCATCAGCAACCGCTTGGGACATGCGGAGCCGAGCGTAACCCTTGCGATCTATGCCCACATGATTACAACGGACGACGGCAAGGCCGCGGCTGCCATCAACGCGGCGTTGAGCCGGTGGCAGTCGGATAGCATCGGGTGGCAATCGGGTGGCACAATCCACATTTGTTCTATCGGAAGGTGACGCTAAGATATTGAAAAGACAGGTTCGGAGAGGTGGCCGAGTGGCTGAAGGCGGCGGTTTGCTAAACCG
>DATBHG010000100.1:0-11947 GCA_036557665.1 Xanthobacteraceae bacterium
GCTCGCCTTCGAACTGCGCCGCCACCGCATCCGGCGTCTTCGCCGCCTGCGCCGCAAACAGCTCCGGCAAGCTCGCCGCAGGCAGCGCACGCGCGGTCGCGTTCCACTCCTCCAGGATGGTGTGGCGCTCCTGTGCCTCCAAGATCTCAAGCCGACCGATCTTCTGGTCGGGACTCTCGATGGCAGCGAGCAGTCTCAGAAACCGCCGCTGAAGATTGCGAAGTTCTTCTTTGTCATACGACGCCGGATTGCCGTCGAAATCGATCCGGACTTCGCGACCATCGGAACGGTCGTACAACGCGATGGACAGATCTTCGACCGGACCGGCTGCGAGATTGTGCGCGGTCGCGAGGCGGCCGTCGAAACGCAGGTCATAATCGAACGGCATAAAATTCACCGTCGGACCAAAAGCCCTCTGGTCAGCGGCGCGTCCGATGTCCCGGCGTAAGTTGGCGATATTGTAGCGCTGGTGTCGAATGACATGGCGCATGCGCTGCGTGGTTTCACGAACCAGCGCGGATACCGTCAAGTTTGAGCTTACGCTTAGTCGCACAGGCAAGACGTTGGACATCATGCCTGGAGTGCGTCGCGCGACCGGCGTCATGCGGGCGGTGAGAGGAACATCGAGGACGACGTCCTCTGCACCGGTGAGCCGGTGCACGAAAATTGCGGCAGCGGCAGTGACGAGCTGCGGCAGCGTCACTCCGATCTGTTGCGCGAGCGATCGCAGGCGACGATCGGTCGAAAATGGCAGCAGTCCGCTGTAACGAACGAAACCGGGCGATTTCACGTACGGGCGTTCGCTCAGACGCGCCGCTGGCGGCAGATCGGCCAGGCGACTCGTCCAATACTTGCGATCCTGCTCGAATCGCGGGGACGCGCGATATGCTGCCTCCTCTTCGAGCACGTGAGCGAGCGTCCCGAACCGCCTGTCATCATCAATTCGTCCGGTGACCAATGCGGTGTAGACGTCCGCAACACGCTGTGCGACGAGGGCCAGACCAACTCCATCCGCTACAATGTGATGGTATCGCGCATACCAGAAGAAAAGATCGGGGGCGGCCTTGAACAGCGCAAACCCGAAGAGCGGACCGTGACTGATGTCGACCGGCCTCGCCAGATCTGTCTTCATCCATTCTTCGGCGAGCTGTTGCGGATGAGCGGCAGAGCTGATGTCGATGAAGGGCATCGACCAATCGGCCTGCGGGCTGACGATTTGACGAGGGCCGTCGGCGCTGAGCACAAGGCGGACGCGGAGCGCTTCGGCCTCTTCAACGACTTCTCGCACCGCCGATTCGAAGAGCGCGGCATCGAGTGAGCCGCGGATTTCTAGATATTCACCGAGATTGTAGGCCGGACTGGATGGATCGAGGGCCTGGGCAAACCAAATTCCAAGCTGGGCATCAGAGAGCGGGAGCGAGCTATTCTCGTGCGCGTCGGCGGGTCGCTGCGGTCCTGCTTCCCTGGGGGGTGACCACGAATACCAGTTTCTCTGTGCCATTCGGGGAAAGACCTATGAAACCAATATAGCCGGATCACGAGACCATCTGGAACCGACAAATTTATCGCGGATGCGCGATCGACTCGTCAAGCGAGAGCGCCCGGCGAGGCGGTCGCATGAGCATCGTCCTAACGGGGTGCGCGCGGGCAGCGACTCACGATCGAGGGTCTCGCTCGGGAGCATCCCTGAACGACCCCGATCCGCTGCAACCCTCTCCATTGAGGTGCGGGATGGCACGGGGTCCGAGACCGAGAGCTTGAGCGAGCCTTCGGGCCCGGGGCCTGAGATCGACCCCTCCTCGCCGCGATATCGAGCTTCTCGCACGCGTCTAGCGGCTTTCTCTGTTCATAACAGCCGCGCGACCGCGGAAGCGCTGATCGCGTGATGTAGGCAGATCCACCGGAAATCGATAATATTGATTCTTGATGGATTCGTCGCGTTGGCACTTGAGCGAGGAGGCGGACGGTGACGAGCTCTATCATCACGGTTGCGACCATGAAGGGCGGCAGCGGCAAAAGCACGGTCGCAAGTTGCCTTGCGGTTCATTGGCATCTCCAGGGACGTCGTACCACAATAATCGACGCCGATCCCCAGCGCTCGGTCGCGCGACTGGCGTCGCGAGAGCGCATGCTTGGCGGAGTCGCCGTTGTCGAGGATGCGAGCGAGGAGGCCTGCAAGACGGCGCGCCGGCTTGCTATGGCGGGTGGTCCTGTCATCATCGATACTCCTGGCTTCCGCTCGGACGCGACATTGGCCTCGATTGCCGCCACCGATCTTCTATTGGTGCCGGTCAAGCCTTCGCCATTTGATGTCGATCGCATGGTCGATACCCTGAACACCCTGGTTAACCGCGGCAGCGGCTGGCAACCCGTATTCCGTTGCCTGCTCACGCAGACCACGCGCGACTCGGTCATTGCGAAGCACATCCGTTCCGAGCTCGCGGATGCCGGCTTGCCGCTGCTGGAGAGCGAAATGATCAACCGAGTGGCCTATGCGGAAGCCGCACTTTGGGGCGCCACTCCGACGCTTCTGGATAGTACTGGCGCCGCCGCGCGCGATATCGCTGCGATCGCCGACGAGATCGATAGCATCCTCGGCATAAGACGAGCGGCCTGAGCGTGAGCAAGAAAAGCTTACCCAAAGCAATCCAGCAGACGACGCTCGATCCGGGTGTTACTTCGGCCGACCGCGGGGAGCGGCAAGGGCCGGAACTCCCGCCGGTCGTCGGCACATCAGGGTCGGAAACGAGCCATGGCGACGGTGCCGTCGGCCTCGGCCCGACACCGATCGACCTCCCGGCTGCCGAGCGCCCGGTGCGGATCGGCGCGCAGCGCGATGCAGGAGGGCGGCGGTCGCTCGCCCGCTCAATAATAGAGCGTCACGCCGCCTACGCGGCCTTCGGCGGGGTCATCCCCGTGCCGATAGCCAATGTTGCCGGCGTAACGGCAGTGATCGTACGAATGGTCAAGGTACTGAGCGGCCTGTACGGCGTGCCGTTCGAGCGTGACCGCGCCCGTGCCATCGTGATCGGACTCATGGGAGGCACCGTCCCAACCGGGATAGGGGCGGTGACGGCCTCGACGCTGGTAGCTCTGATTCCCGGCAGCGCCATCATCGGTCTGGGCGCATCATCGATCGCGGCCGTTGCCTGCACGCGGAGCATTGGACGAGTCTTCGTCGAGCATTTCGAGAATGGGGCGACCTTGAGTGATCTGCCTTCTGGCCAATCAACTCAACGACAATACCGCGCTCCAGGCGCGCGATGATGCGGCGATGTGTTTAGACTCAGGAGTCCGCCAGTCTTCCGTTCGCCTCCGGACCAAAAAAGCCTTCGCGAACGCGATGGTAGTCCCCCTCCGGGAAAAGTGTCAGGTGGCGATCGTGAAACGCGATGAGCGTCGAACGATGGCCGATGGAGACCACCGTCGCATGCGGCAGCCGCTCCTGCAACAGACGGTACAATTTGGCCTCGGACGGTTCGTCCAAGGAGGCGGTGGCTTCGTCCAGGAATAAATAGTCGGGCGCATGCAAAATGGCGCGCGCGACGCCGAGGCGCTGCTGCTCGCCCGGCGATAGCAGCTGGTTCCAATGGGCCTCCTCCGCAAGCCGTCGGGCCAGTGCCCGCAAGCCGACCGCTTCGAGGACTTCCGTGATGCGCTCGGAAGCGAATGCCCCTCGTTCCGAAGGATAGCTGACGGCCGCCTCAAGACTGCCAACGGGGAAGTACGGCCGCTGCGGAAGCATCATTAACTTTGCGCCGCGCGGTACCACAACGGTGCCGGTGCCGAACGGCCAAAGCCCCGCGATTGCACGGAACAAAGTCGATTTGCCGGAGCCGGAAGGTCCGCTCACGAGCGCGCGCTCGCCTGCCCTGATGAACAAATCCTCGGTCGCGACGAGCGGTGCGCCGTTCGGCAGCTGAACCGAGAGCCCCTCGATCGTCAGGCCCGTCTTCAACGCGGGAGAAGGAGCGGTTTCCGGCTTTGCTGCAGCTTCGGCAACTGCCGTGCCGGGAGCGGAAGCGCGCGCTGCGGCGATGGAACGGTCGAAACCATCGAGGCGCAAGATCACGGCACGCCACTCGGCGAGATCGCGGTACGCCGTGACGAAGAACGACAGAGCTGTCTCGACACTGCCGAAGGCGCCGGCAGTTTGTACCAGACCGCCGAGCTGAATGGTGCCGGCGAAATATGCGGGGCTTACGACAATGAAGGGAAACACCAGCGCGAATCGATTGTAGGCGGTCGTGAAGAAAGTAAGACGCTTCTGCCGCAACATGATGAGGTGCCAATTGCCCACGACTCTCCCGAAGCGCGTGAGCAGGCGTTCGGATTCCGCATCTTCACCAGCAAGCAGCGCAATCTGCTCCGAATTCTCTCGCACGCGCACCAAATTGAAACGGAAATCGGCCTCGAAGCGCTGCTGGTTGAAGTTGAGCTGAATTAGGGGCCAGCCGATCAGATGGGTGAGTCCTGTGCCCAGTACCGCATAGATGATCGCAGCCCATACCAGATAGCCAGGAATCGACCAGGTCTCCCCGAACAGCACCAACGGCGCTGCGGCAGAGAGTGTCCATAGAATCACCATGAAGGACGCAAGCGTCACGATTGCGCCGAGGAGGCCGATGCTGACGGTCAGCGCGCGCTCGATGAACAACCTGATGTCCTCGGCGATGCGCTGGTCGGGATTATCGGCGGCGTCGCCGAACAGCTGCATGCGATAGTGCGTCGCCCCTTCCAGCCAATGCGAGAGATAGCGCTTGGTCATCCATCGTCGCCAACGAATTTGCAGCCATTGATTCAAGTAGAGCTGGTATACCTGAAGCACCGTGGCAGACGCCGCCAGCGCGCAGTAATAAAGTAGTTGCGTGACAAATACCTCCCAGTTCCGCTCCTGCAGAGAATTGTAAAAGGTGTTGTACCATTGGTTGAGCAAAACGGTGATGCCGACGAGGCTGAGTTCAGTGGCGACCACTGCCGCGAGCAACACGCGGCCAGCCCACCGGTCCTCGGAGCGAAAGTACGGCACGCAAAGGCGCCAGATGGTGGATAGTGACGAGGCAAGGCCGGTCACGGAAACCTCCGATCGACGATGATGGCGTCGGGATCAAGTGAGCGACGCGGCAAGCTCGTTGTTCGCCGCCTCGGTTGAAGCGTCTGGGCGCTCGCGGCCGTGCGATCAAACATCTCGCGGACCTGCGATCGGGATCGGCCCGGGACACTCAGCCCCGCAGTTCGGCGCGCTGGCGATGAGGACGAAGTTCGTGCACCTCATCATTCGATCGAGGGTGCGTCTCTTCCACAATGGAGATAAAAGCGGTCACCCCGATGCGGCTCCCGAGCTGCCGTTCGTCGATTTCCCACCTGCATCGGCGTTCCGTATGTCATCGCCCGGCGGGACAGTCCGTTAGTGCCGGGTGTCGTTATTCGACCTCAGGACGTTGTTCGGGTCGTCGTCGTCGGCAGGTACGTCCTGTTGATCGCTGGCGACCGATTTGGCCATGCTCTCGACAAGGCTCTTTGGCCGCATATCGGTCCAATTTTGATTAATGTAATCCAGGCAAGCGGCACGCGTGTCAGATGCATGAACGATGGTCCAACCGGCAGGGACGTCTATAAAGCTCGGCCAAAGGGAATGCTGTCCCTCCTCGTTGACCAGAACATGGTAGACGCCGTTTTCGTCTTCGAACGGATTGGTCACGTGTGTCCTCCATCATACCGGGCGCCGGGTTTCCTTGACATGGTCCGGCTCGGTTCGAGCGGGTCAACGGATCTCTGCAACGGCGCCGATCCATAGTGAGCGCGCGCGCCTGCGACTCCGTGGCAGCAAGTGGTCGGGCGTAATTTGCAACGGCGCCTCGCTCAAATCGTCATGGTGGCGGCGTCCTTTGTCAAGTGGAGCGGGCAGCGTCGCCGGCGCCAGCGCGACATAAACGCCTAGCAGCGGCGGGGGGGTGTGTGTTAGTGTGCGGCGGTCGCGCGCGTGAATTGAGCGCGCAATGGCCAATCTCGCAGCGTAAAGCTGATCGAGCGCAGAGCCCGGCGGGAGGGCGGCGAGAAAGGATCGCATATGCCAGAGCAAGCGACAGGCCCCGAGATGACGGAGGAAACAGGCGCGGAAGGTGCCGCCCCCGGCTCGGTTGCCACCGCGACCACGGTGCCGGAGCGTGATGAAGCCGCCTCGAAGTTGGTCGACCGCTTCTCGCTGTGGTCAGGAGCCGCTGGACTGATTCCAGTGCCGGTCGTGGACATCGTCGCGGTCGGCGGAGTCCAGGTCGAAATGTTGCGCCGCCTTTCGGAAATTTACGGCATTCCGTTCTCGGAGAATCGCGGCAAGTCGATCCTAGCGAGCTTGGCAGGATCGGTGATTCCCGCGAGCACCGCGACGACCACCGTGATGGGAGTTACGAGCGCGCTTAAAGCCGTGCCGGGTGTCGGCACAGTGATTTCGGCGTTCACGATGCCGGCATTCTCTGCCGGTGCCACTTGGGTGATCGGCAGGGTTTTCATCCAGCATTTCCGTTCCGGAGGCACACTCCTCGACTTCAACCCCCCCGACTACCGCGAGTTCATCAAGGCTCAGAAAGAAAAGTGGTACGCCCGATCTGGATCGAGGCCACCGACCGAGCCGACGCCCGCGCCGGCACCCGGCAACTCGAGCAAGGACGCGGCGAACACGTGAGCCGGTTCGGATACAGCTTTAGCAGGGGCGGCAGGCGCCGTTCGCACCGACCCCCGACGGCGTCGGAGCAGGAGAACATCACAGAAGGAGAAAAAACGTGATGGCGCTGGCCGTCGTTTTGTATGTGATATTTTGTCTGCTCGCGGGACTCGCTGGCAGCCATCGCCGCATGGGGTTTTTCGGGACGTTTCTGCTCTCGCTCGTCCTCACGCCTGTGCTGGTTCTGCTTCTCCTGATCTTGACCGGACCATCACGCGCCGACCGGGATCGCTATTCGCAGAGCAATTGAGCGCGGTTGCGCTCCAAGCCGCAGTTGCTCGCCTTCGTCCGAGTCGGCATCCTGCGCCGGCGTAAACGGGCCATGTCGCGCTGATGTCCTTTTTCCGACTCGTCCGCCGCGAAATGCAGGGCTCCCTGAACCGGCTGATCGTCATGTCCGGGCTGGGAGGCGCCAGCAACGCCACGATCCTCGCAGCCATCAATTCGGGCGCACAAGCGGCCGGCAATGGCGAAGTCGGCATCTGGTCGGCAGCGCTCTTCGTGATCGCGCTGCTGCTGTTCATCAAGACCCAGCATTACATCCTGATCGCCGCAACCGTGGAAATTGAAGCCATTATTCACAAAGTGCGGGTGCGGTTGATGGATCAGGTGCGGCATTCCGAGCTGCTCCCGCTCGACGAGATCGGGCGCGCAGAGATCGTCGCCGCCATTACCAAGGAGACTGGCACGCTGACGCAGGCGACCAACATGCTCGCGTTCGCAGGTCAGGGTGTGGTGCTGGTGTTCTTCGTCGCAATCTACATCGCCTATCTGTCGCTCCTGGCATTTGGGCTCAGCGTCGCCATCCTGTGCGTGGCCGGCGTGATTTTCCATATTAAAGGCCGGCAGGTCGCCAGAGGAACACGCGAGGCGGGAGCGTGGGACAATCGGCTCTATGATCGGCTCATCGACCTGCTGGACGGCTTCAAGGAGGTGAGGCTCAACCGCGCGCGCAGTGATCATTTGTTTGACGACGTCGTCGAGGTATCGAGAACCGCAGCGAACATCAAAATCCGTACCCAGAGCGAGTCGTACAAGCAGTTGGTATTCTCACAGAGCACTATGTACCTCCTGCTCGCCGCCGTCGTGTTCGTGGTTCCGATCTTCACGGGCGCGAAGGGCAGCTCTGTCTTGCAGGTGACGACCGCACTCATGTTTGTCGTCGGCGTGTGCATGGGCATTGTGCAAACGATACCCATACTGCAAGCCGCGAATGCCGCCGCGGACAATATTGAACGACTGGAGCTCAAGCTAACGGCGATTGCCGCAGCTCCGCCGACCAGCACGGCCGTGACGTCGAAGCGGTTCGACCAGATTGAGATGCGCAGCGTTTTGTTCAGCTACGTCCATACGTCGTCGGAGGCGGTATTTCAGGTAGGACCGATAGATTTCACCTTGCGCTCCGGCGATTTGGTCTTCATCACGGGGGGCAACGGGTCGGGCAAATCGACCTTCCTGAGATTGCTCGCTGGCCTGTATCAGCCCGATTCAGGTGAAATCCTGCTCGACGGAGTTCGTGTCGACGAGAGCAATCGCGACGTCTACCGTTCGTTGATTGCCGCGATTTTCGTCGACTATCACCTTTTTCGCCGACTGTACGGAATTCCCGATCCGGATGCCGCCGAGGTCGATCGGTTGCTGACGCAATTCAGATTGGCCGAAAAGACGCGTTTGGCCGACGGTGAGTTTACCACCCTGGATCTCTCGGGCGGACAGCGCACACGGCTTGCGCTCATCGTCAGTCTGCTGGAGAAGCGTCCCATCCTGTTGCTGGACGAATTGACCGCGGACCAAGACCCGGATTTTCGGCGCAGGTTCTACGATGAACTGCTGCCAGCGCTACAGCGGCTCGGCTTGACGGTGGTGGCGATTACGCATGACGACCGCTATCTTGACGAGTTCCAGTTGCCCGCCCGTAGGCTGCGCATGGACGAAGGACGTTTCGTGGGGCAGCAATCGGTGGAGCAAGGCCGATGAGAACATATCCGTTCTCGCTCGATGGCGCGCCGCCCCCGCGCGCGAAGCCCTCGCGATGGCGCCCGTTCGTCGACCGCCACCTTCCGAGCGTGGTGATCTATTTGATGGTCGCCACGCTGGTGGCGGTCGTGCTCTATCCACACGTGGCGGTGACCGTTCCCAGCGGCCATGTCGGCGTGCTGTGGAAGCGCTTCGGCGGCGGCACCGTGCTCGACCCGCGCCAGCTCAGGGACGAAGGTCTCCACCTCATCTGGCCTTGGAACCAGCTGTTTATCTATGACCTGCGGCTGCAATCGATCACTCAGACCTACAATGCCATTTCCAGCGACGGCGTGAGCCTGACCGCGACCATGAATGTCCGTTTCCGACTGCAGCGCGATGCAGTTCCTGTGCTCCATCAGGCTGTCGGACCGGACTACATCGAGGTGCTCGCGAAGCCTGGAATTGGCAGTTTGACCCGTGAGGTGATCGCGCAATACACCGCCGAGCAGGTCTATTCGACCGCCCGCCAGGAAATTCAGGACAAGATCCGCAGCCTGGTGGAGTCCAGGCTGAGCGAGAAGATGATGGAGCACGAAGGAGAGGAGCAGTACCGCGTCTCGATGGGCGACACGTTCGTACTCTACGACACGCTCGTCTATGGCATCGAATTGCCGGCGCTGGTGGTCAACGCGATCAATCGCAAGATCGAACAGTATTACATCGCCGAGGAGTATAAATTCCGTGTCGAGCGCGAAAAGCGCGAGTCGGAGCGCAAGAAGATAGAAGCGGAAGGCATCCACGCGTTCCAGCAGATCGTCAGCCAAGGCATCTCCGAGTCGTACCTGCGTTGGCGTGGAATCGAAGCGACGCTGCAGCTTGCGCAGTCCACCAATGCGAAGATCGTGATCATCGGCGGGGGCAAAGAGGGTTTGCCGGTGATCCTCGGCAATCTGGACACGGCGCCACCGAGCAGCGGGACAACTTCGCCCCAGGAGAACGACAAGAAGGCCAAGGACACGACCCCGGCGGCCGGCCCGACGCGGCCCTTGGAGAAAACACCAGCCGCGGCGCTGCCGACTCCGAACGACAAGCTACCGGCTGCCGGGGCGGAGCCGGCGACCGCCGCCGCCCCAGTGGAGCCGCGCTCGCGCTGGCCGCTGAGCTTGCACGCGATCGAAGCGTTTTTTGCCCGCATGGTAGGCGCGACGAACCCGAAATCTGAGGCTCCTGCAACGCAGGGGATGCAGCTCAACGAGCCACCGGCATCCGGGCCGCCGAAATAGTCCTGCTGCACCGGCACGCCCCTCGCCAGCATCCGCCTGACATCAGGACTGAGGCTCGATCATTGTGGCTGGCGAATGAACGCCAGCGCCACCAAATGCGCAGCGCGTAGGACGCGGATGTCCACCACTCGGCCGCTGTGTATGTGAGCCTTGCGCTCGGCAAAATTGATTTGCACATCGTGGTGGTCGAGGAATTCTCGGTCGAGCGGATAGACCGCCTTGTAGACAGCCTCTTTGGCGACGAAGAGGAGTCGACCACGAAAAGGGTCCTCGCCGATTTTCAGACGCTCCTCGGGCGTTGCCACCAGGTCCAGCAGTTCAGGGGGCAGAATTTCGGCCGGCTCGATATCGATGCCAAGTGCAGCGACCTCATCGGCTAATCCGACCGTCGCGATCGCCACTCGACTGTCGTGAGCGAGAGAGCCGATCACACCCGCCGGCCAGACCGGCGCTCCCGAGGGAGCCCTCGGGATTGGACATTCGGGATATCCCAGGGAGGCCAGGAGTTGGCGGGCGACAATGCGCGCGGCCCCGCTCGCTCGCCGAACGCGATCCACGCTGGAGGCGAACGCAGGGGCTTCTTGCGGCAGCAAGGCATGCTCGTCGCCGGCTGAGATCAAGCGGTGGCTGATCACAATTCCAGGTAAGTCGATGGCCTCGATCGCCAATTGGAGCAAAGGATCGAAGGTGGCGGTCACGGCTGCGCCCCCGGTGCGTGCCTGGTGTTGCGCGGGTGGCATCGCGCTATGACAAGTATACCAGGGCTGATGCGATATCTGCCGGGCTGACCCGCTAACCGCTCCGCTGCCCCCCCCGCACCGGAGCTACTCGATACCGCTTGCGCTCGGAGCGGACAATGCGCCGCGGCCGCCCTCTCATTGCGGTCGGGCCATTCGATCGCGGGATGGTGCCGTAGCGACGGGCTGCTTGGCCGATGCTGGCAGATGCGCGCCCGTCTGCCCAAGAGGTCGCTCGCGGCGTGCGTGGTGAGCCTGCCCGAAAACCCAACGGACGGCGCCGATAGTTCCGCCCGAGGGCGGAATTGCGATTTCGGCGACTGCGTTTCTATACGCCTCCACCCGGCGAGTAGCAGCGGATTCGGAGGCTGCCGTTCTCCCAGTATGTCCAAACGACCGGCCGGCCAACCTTGTTGGGCCCCTTGATCACGACATCATCGGGCACCGGGTACCAGACCGGGGCAACGGCCGGCCATGTCGTCCAGTAGTGACCGCCACGGATGTCCTCCTGCGCCTCGTTGCCATCCGCCTCGCTGCAGCACAGACCGCCAGTTTTGGGCGACTTCTGACTTTGGAACCAGTGCCGAATCTCGGGCGAAACGCTATTGTATTGTCCGTTGTCCCGAGCGAGCGCCGGCAGACACATGACTAGAAAAAGAAGAACAATGCGAAACATTACATTTCTCCTGGCCGCTCCTCTGCTTGCTCGTACGGAGAACGCGTCAATCAACACATGGCTTATCTAATCGAGGCCGCATCGAAGCGAAGCGTCTCACGGAGGCAATTGGGCAGGCCGCGCGCAGCGACGCGATCTCGCCTCTCATCAATGCACGTGCCATTTCGACACCTTCATCGGGACTCGTTGCTCGGCGTCCTCAGAGCAACTCCCCGCGAGCATCAAACGCCAGGTGCCCAAATCGGTTCCGCCGCACGGTCGGTCCTGCGAGCGACTCTCGGACCCGCGGAGGCGCTGTGAATGTTGAGGAAGACGCTTCGCCTCGAGGTTCTTATGCCCCCCGCGAGGCGGGGTGACCTCGACCGCTTGTATGAGGCGCTCCCGTCCGCTGGAATTGCGGCGAGGGGAGCGACAGCAGACCGGACGGTCGCGCTCGGGATCAGGCTTTCGTGATCGCCAGGCGCCCTTCAAACGGGAGGCAGACGGGATGGCGCGGCGCCTCGTTTACCTCCGCAGCAAATGCTTTGTCCACGGCTGACGCCGCTCCCAGCCTTCCTGTTCGAGCTCCGGA
>DATBHG010000101.1:0-14755 GCA_036557665.1 Xanthobacteraceae bacterium
ATCGCGATCGAGAACGTTCGGCTGCTGAACGAGCTGCGCGAACGCACAGATGATCTTAGCGAGGCGCTGAAGCAGCAGACCGCCACCGCCGACGTGCTCAAGGTCATCAGCCGCTCGACCTTCGATTTGCAGACGGTGCTCGATACTTTGGCCGTCTCCGCCGGCCGGCTGTGCGAGGCGGAGAACGTCCAGATCTTCCTGCGCGCGGGGGAGGTCTACCGACTCGCCGCCCACAACGGCTTCTCGCTCGAATACCAGGAATATGTGAGGGAGCATCCGATCGCGCCGGGTCGCGGCACGCTGGTGGCGCGCACGTCGCTCGAAGGCGCGCCCGTTCACATCCCCGACGCTCTCGCCGATCCGGAATACAGCTGGCGCGAGGGACAACGACTCGCCGGTTTCCGGGCCATGTTCGGAGTGCCGCTGCTGCGGGAGGGAAGCTGCATCGGCGTCATGGCGATGACGCGAGCCACACCGCGCCCATTTACCGAGCGGCAGATGGAGCTGGTCACGACCTTCGCCGACCAAGCAGTGATCGCGATCGAGAACGTGCGGCTGTTCGACGAAATCCAGGACAAGAGCCGTCAGCTTGCCGAGGCGAGCCAGCACAAGTCACAGTTCCTCGCCAACATGAGCCATGAGCTGCGGACGCCGCTCAACGCAATCATCGGCGTCAGCGAGATGTTGCGTGAGGATGCCGAGGCAGCGCAAACGGACGTGGAGCCGCTCGACCGCGTGCTCGGCGCGGCCCGGCATCTGCTTGCTCTCATCAACGATATCCTCGACCTCTCCAAGATCGAAGCCGGGCGCATGGAGCTGCAGCTCGAAGATTTTGCGCTTGCGCCGCTCATCGAAAGCGTCGTCAACACCGTCGAGCCGCTCGCGGAAAAGAATGGCAATAAGCTCGTCGTCCATTGCGATGGTGCAATTGGATCGCTGCATGCCGACTCAATGCGGCTGCGGCAGGCTCTCCTAAATCTCTTGAGCAATGCCAATAAATTTACGGAACGCGGCACGATAACGGTTGATGCGCAGCAGGCGCAGGAAAACGGCCGTGGCTGGATTACGATCGGTGTTTCAGATACGGGCATCGGCATGACGCCGGAGCAGATGGGAAAGCTGTTTCAGGAGTTCTCGCAGGCATCTGCATCGACGACGCGAAAATACGGCGGCACCGGCTTGGGGCTCGCGATCAGCAAGCGGTTCTGCGAGATGATGGGCGGCGACATTACGGTGGCGAGCGAGCCTGGCAAGGGCTCGGTGTTTACGGTGCGCCTACCAGCCAACACTGGAGCTGACTAGACATGGCACGGCCGCTACCACCATAACTTCAACGAGCATCCCAGGTCGCCAAAAGTCGGTCGTGAGACAAGCCCGCGCCGGAGGGTTTGCCGGATCGACCCACTCGTTCCAAACAGAATTGTGATCCTCGAACAGGCGCATGTCCGCAATCCAGACCTGGGCGCTTAGTAGCTGTGATTTGTCGGTTCCCGCGAGGCTGAGAAGCTCATCGACGCGTCGCAGCACTTGAGCAGTCTGGGCCTTGATATCGCCGACAATCGGGTCGGGGCTAATGCCGGCGAAATAGGCGACGTTGCCGTGAACGACTGCCTGGCTGATGATCGGCTGACCGCGATTCTCGTCTAATATCTGTCTAATTTCGTGACGTGTGATCGACATGATATTCCCTTGCTATGGATTGAGTGCCTCTGGTGACGCCGTGACGTCATCCGCCAAAGCGGCCGAAGCCATTTCGCCGGCCTTTTGGGAGCCGCTTACTCGAATGGGAGCATGACGATCGAGCCCGTCGTCTTGCGTCCGCCGATAAACTTGTGCGCGTCTGCAGCCTCCCGAAGCGGAAAGGTTTTAACAACGTTGCTCGCTACCACCCCCTGTGCGACGGCCTCGAACAGGGATTTGGCTCGCGCCTCGATTTCGTTTCGATTCGACATGTAATGGTAAAGCACGGGACGGGTGATCATGAGAGACCCGCGAACGCCCAGATCCTCGATGAGGTTGATCGGATCAGGAACCCCTGATGCCTGGCCATATGCTGCGCACATACCGACCAACCGCAAGCAGTCGAGTGACCTTTGCAGCGTGTCCTTACCGATCGACTCATAGACAACGTCCACGCCTTTTCCGCCGGTGATCTCACGGGTGACAGCTACGAAGTCTTCGGTCGAATAATTGATAACGTGATGACACCCGAGATTTCGAGCGATCTCGGCCTTCGCGTCGGTACTGACGGTGCCGATCACAGTAGCTCCGAGATGCCTCGCCCAAGGACAAAGGATATGGCCCATGCCGCCAGCAGCCGCATGGATCAGAACATAATCTCCCGGCTGCACCTTGTGCGTTCGATGCAGGAGATATTGCGCAGTCATCCCCTTCAGGATCAGTCCTGCCAGTTGAACGTCATCCAATGGGAAGTCTTTTGGAACCTTGATCAACTTGTCAGCCGGGTAAAGACGCTCCTGACTATAGGAGCCGAGTGGAGGAAGACATGTGCAAACGCGTTCACCGACGGAGAACCCAGTGACGCCAGGACCCAACTCCTCGATCTCGCCAACTCCTTCGAAACCGACGACAACCGGCGGATCGCCGACGCTCATCGGGTGCGGGATTCCTGCTCGATGGTACGTGTCAGCAAAATTTACGCCGATGGCCGTGCTGCGAAGACGAACCTGGCCATGCTCGGGAGCCCCGACCTTGATCTCCTCCCACACGAAGTTGTCGGGTGCGCCTTTCTTGTGGATTACCGCCGCCTTTCCCATGATGCGTTCCTCCTGCTGCAGCGCATTCTTGCTGTGAGGCTCGCAATCGTCTCGCGCGAACAGTTTGGCCCATGCCGAACTGTTTGCGATTGATATGCTTTCGGTATCAGCGATAGGATTAAGGATGGTCGCAGCGGCAAATCTGGTGGAAGTGGCTGCTCTCGTGGGTGACACTGCGCGAGCGACGATGCTCAACGCCCTTATGGGCGGCCAGTCGCTGACGGCTACCGAGCTTGCTTACTGCGCCAATGTGTCTCGCTCGACTGCGAGCGGCCATCTGGGCAAGCTGGTTGCCGCGCGGCTTTTGACCGTCATTCGCGAGCGCCGCTTCAGCTATTATCGGATCGCGTCCCCGCTGGTCGCGACAATGCTGGAGAGCATGAAGGTCGTCGCCGCGATAGAGGTGCCACCCCGTCGCCAGCCGCGGTCAGCAAACGACGATGCACTGCGTTTTGCCCGAAGTTGCTACGATCACCTGGCCGGCCAGGTGGGAGTCGCTGTCACCGATGCACTTGTGGCCATGGGGCACATCGTGCTCACCGATGAAGGCGGCGAGGTCACGTCTTCGGGCGAGCGTTTCCTTACCACGTTCGGCGTTGATCTGAGGCCGCGGACTCGGCGTATTTTCTGCCAGCCGTGTCTCGACTGGAGCGAACGTCGTTATCATCTCAAGGGACTCGTCGGAGCTCGGATTCTGGATCGTCTATTGGAGCTCGGATGGCTCAAATGTGTGTCCGGCAGCCGTGCACTCCGAGTAACGTCGTCTGGAAGGGCGGGCTTGTCCGAAATCTTCCAGATCGAGATCAACAACGAGTGTGTGCCAACCGGTCGATTGTTCGACGCACGACGGCTGACGGCTTAGGGCTGAGCGAAGCGTCAGCTCGCGCAAATGCCGCAGGTCACCGTTTCCACTTTCTCGATGTGCCGCGCTACAAAGTGGCGAGTGTGGCGGTTCGGAAGTCCCGCATCATTCTTACGGCGAGTCCGAAATGCGGACTTCTGAACCAAAGCCGCACTGGATCAACAAGTTGCTAACGTCCCTGGATTCCGAAGTTCGCAAACGAGCGCGCCGCGGACTGATGCGAACTTCGCAATCGGGACACTAGTCGCCGGCGAGGATGGCAGGCTCCGAGGCTTTTCCGGACCAGACTTGCCCGAGGCGCACGGCTTGCAGTGTCGTCGATTGAGCGTTCGGCCTGACGAAGTCGTATTTGAGAACGCTTGCATCCGTGCCTGCGGCCGCGACGCCGCTTACCAGCAGATTGGCGCCCGTCGTCGTGCTGGTCGCGGCGACCCGCGTGCCGGCGGATCCATTGAATGGTTCGAAGGCAGCAATCTCGCGGAAGTGCGGGCCGTGGTCGTGGTGCAGGGGGTTCTGCAGGTAGAGTGACGGACCGCCGTCCAGAGCGGAGCCGCTCGAAAAGACCTTTACCGCGCCGCCGTCCGCGAGTTGACTGACGATAATCCGCTTGGCGCCGCCGAGCGAGCCCGCCAACCAGCCGGTCGCGAGGGAAACGCCGCCGCGATACTCCTTGCCGAACGGAATGAACGAAGCGGTGTTCACGGGCTGGTCGGTTTTCGCGGGTTGCGTGCTGCTCGAGCCAGCCTTGCCGATCGGCATCAGGAGCGGGAAGGCGAACACCTTGACCTCGGTCGCGCTGCCCGGGCCGGGAGCGGTCACGATGCTCTCGCGGCCGGTCGAAAAATCGACGAAACCGGTTGCGATGCTTACCCCAGACCGGTCGTCGCCATACGGTTTGAAGCTCGAAAAGATCGCCGGCACGACGCCGGGCGCAGACGACAGCTGGGATCGATATATCTTCACTTCAGTGGGGATGCCGGGACCTGATCCTACGATGATGTTGTCGGAGTTCGTTCCGTCGATCTGCGCAGCAGCCACGCTGACGCCGCCACGCGCGCCAGACTCGAATGCTTGAAAGCGCGCCAGCTCCGTTCCGAAGATCCCTTTGCCGCGTATGGATGCACCGGCGTAGGCCACGACTTCCGGCGCCCGGCCCGCTCCGGAGCCGACGATCAGGTCGAGAATGCCATCACCGTCGACATCTCCCATCGCGACATTGACGCTGCCCTCAAAGCCGGGAAACGGGATGATGGTGGCGAGGAACCGGTCGCCGTTGCCGTCGTACAGACGGACCTCGGCAGGTTTGCCAGGAGCGCCTGAAATGGCCACCGCATAAACGGAGACCGCCGGTATGACGTTGACGAGCGCCATCAGCCCGTTGTCCTCGTGATTGAGGCGATGGCAGTGCATCACGTAGAGCCCGGTGTATTCGTCGAACCGGGTTCGTATCGCAAGGATGCCCGGTTGGATCACGCTCTCGTCAATATGCATGGTCGGCGCCGGCGCATTGGCATTGTCGATCGAAAATTTGTCGGGACCGGTGCGCAGTCCCGTGGTCGGATCAAAGTACTCGATCACCTGAAAGTCATTGACGTGGACGTGGATGGGATGCTCGTCGTTGTTGTGGTTGACGACCCTCCACTCCTCGACCGAGTTGAGTCGCGGCTGGATCAGCGGCACGTTGGGGAACGCGCCGCCATCGAATGCATAGGTGAACGCCTTCGGATCCTCAGTGCTCGCCAAATTGTTGAGAAATCCGCCCGATATCAGGATCTGCCGCTTGACGTCCGGGGTGGCGTTGGCGAGGTCGACAAAGGACGTGTAGCCACCGAGCGGCTGACCTTCGACAAAGGGAGTCGTGACCCCGACCCCTTCCGATGCCGTCGCTCTCGCTAGCACCTGGGTCGGAAACACGAAGAACCCGTCGGCATAGCTGACCGCGGAGGGCAGCACGCTCAGGCTGCCCAGCACGGCTGGAGGATTATCCGTTCCATTGTTGGTGTACAGGATGCCCGGCTCGGTGATCGTCTTTGCGCCGCCTCCGCGCTCCGGCATCTCGAGAACGAGATCACCTTCGGAGGGGAGCGTCACTGCAATTGCGAACCGGCTCGCCGGCGGAATGAGCAGCCGCGTGCCCTGCTCGGTCGGCGGATAATGGACGCTGGTATAGGGGTTTCCATCCTGGCCGACGATGGCGATCGGCGGATGCCGCCCGGTTGCGGTTTCCGTGAGCTGGACGTTCATGTAGGCAAAGTCGCTCACATTCGCGAGCACCCAGATCTCGGTCTGTCCGGCCTTGCTCTTGATGACCGGCTGGAACTGACCGTTCACCGTGAATTGCACATCCCGCTGGTAATCCGGGAGCGACGGATTCGCCGGCACATCGTTTTCGGCTTTGCCGCCCGATGCGACGAAGTGCTGCAGATTGCTGGGGATGAACTGGAGGGTCCCGCGGCGATTGTGGATCGAAAGCGGCCCTGCATACCAGACCGTAAAGTACTTCGTTCCCGGCTTTGATTGCTTGAAATTCACCGGCGCGAGCAATGGACGGTAGGTGCCGTTCGCGAGCTCGTCGGCGGCGGGCGGGATTATCGTGCTGACAAACTGCGGCCAATTCGGATTGTTGAGTTGCGCCAGACCGCCAGCACGGTCAAAGACGAAGTTGTATTGAAGCGCCATGTTCCGGACGGGAATGCTTTTCTCCGTGACAAGCGGCAGGTTGCCGTCCGTTCGGCCGATCGCAAGCAGGCCGACGAGACCCGTATAGACCTGGGCCGAAGTGAGCCCATGAAGATGGCTGTGATACCAATACAGTCCCTGCGGCATGTTCCTGGGAATGTCGTAGGTGTACGTGTTCGACATGCCTGGAGGGATGTGCAGCAAGACATTGTCGGCGTTTCCCCTCGGACTGATATGAGCCCCGTGGGTGTGGAGATTGATGGGCGACGAGGTCATCTGCGCCGGGTAGATCGGAATCGGCCGACCCTTTGGCGTGTACTGCGGACTGAAGTAGTCCCGGATGGTCAGGCCGGTGAGCCCGTTCTCGAAATGCACGATCAGCGTTTCTCCGGGAAATACGTGCAGCGTGGGCGCCGGATAGAGATCGCTACCCGACCGATGCCCGTCGGACGCCGTGCCGCGAATCACTTCGTAGTCGAAAAGGAGAAAGTTCTGGGCCGGCGTGGCGACCGTATCGAGCGTGGCTTGGCCTTGCCGCGCGGTCAGCCGGACTTCGAGGACACCTTCCTTGCTCGCCAGCGTTACAGGCTCTCGGAACTCCGGTCGAATTGCGGGATCTGTTGTTCGCTCGGCAGTTTGCGCCCAGGCAGTCGTGCCGAGGCATTCAAGCGCCAGCAGGACAGCGAGGGCACCGCTTGTCGTCAACGTCACCAGGCCACCTGCGTGGAACGCGTCGCGGAATGAAAGTTTGTGCGTCATATGGGCCCTGGGTCGTTGCGAACTTCAGAAGAACGAGACTCCAAGCCGCGCCGACGAGGTTAGCCCAATAAAAATCTACTGCAATGCGAATGTCGGGCTTGGCAGGCGCTCATATCATCTGGCCTTGCAGCTCGGCCGCGAGCGTCCGCAATTTCGGCAGGAAGAGATTGCGCATGGAGCCCAGCGTGCCCCGGTTGGTGTGCGCTCCGATGTTGAGCGAGGCGATGACCCTGCCGTCGAGCCGACGCAGTGGTACCGAGATCGAACGGAAGCCCAACTCAACCTCCTGGTCGACGAGCGAATAGCCGTCCTTGCGCACCTTGCGGATCGCACGGCGCAGCTCGGCTCGATCCACGACCGTCGCACTCGTCAACCTTTGAGGCTCGATGCGGGCCAGCAGGCCATCGAGTTGGCGGTCGTCCAGCTCGGCCAACAGCACGCGACCAAGTGAGCTCGATACGGCCGGCAAGCGAAAGCCGATCTGCGCGCTCAGGTTGATCACCCGGTTCGGCGCGGCATGGGCGATCATGATCACATCGTCTCCGTCGAGGACCGCGGCCGAGCAGGCTTCCCGAACATCGGCGCTCAGGCGTTCGACGGCGGGCTGCAGAATATCGGATATAGAGTTCGACTGTAGATACGCGCTGGCGAGCGTGAGGATGCGGGGCGAAAGCCGAAATGCGCGGCCGTCAGTTTCGGCAAAGCCCAGATGTACCAACGTATGCAACGTCCGGCGCACCGAGGCGCGCGGTAAGTCGACGAGCCGCGCGATGTCACTGAGCGTGAGCTGCCGCCGGTCGCGGTTGAATACCTGCACGATGCGCAGAGCGCGTGCGAGTGCTTCAAGAAAGTCCGGTCCAGCGGCGTCGGCGATCCGCTGTTCCCTCCGGGTTCGCTTCACCCACGGCATCAGTGTGTAGCCTTCCGTATCGTCGCCGCTGCCGCGCGCGTGGAAATATGAGCCTCAAGCCTCGTGTATGATGTATTGGCGATGACGAGCAGTTCACACATGGGATTGGCTTGCACCGGAACTGCCGCAGCTGCGCACGCGTCGACGTCGTTACCTTGTCGGCGCGGGACGAACTTGATATTATCATACGAACGTTTGTTCGGTCTACGAACAGGAGCCATGCATGTTGAGCTCAGAACAAAACGCTCGCATCACTCGCACGGTGTCGGGCACTGCCGCCGGCAATCTCATGCGCCGGTACTGGCAGCCGGCCGCGCTGGTCGATGAGCTTGCCGGGAACCGGCCGATCAGGCCGGTGCGGCTTCTGGGTGAGGACCTCATCGCCTTCAAGGACGACAAGGGCCGCTACGGGCTGATTGGCCGCCACTGCCCCCATCGCGGCACCGATCTCGCCTATGGACGGCTAGAGGACGGCGGACTGCGCTGCGCCTTTCACGGCTGGCTGTTCGACGTCGACGGCCAATGTCTGCAGACGCCGGCCGAGCCGGACAGCAGCAAGCTCGCCGCCAACATCAAACACAAATCTTATCCGGTCGTGGAAAAGAGCGGCATCCTGTTTGCGTATCTCGGTCCGGGCGAACCGCCCGCATTTCCGCACTTCGACTGCTTCGTGGCACCGTCAACTCACACGTTCGCCTTCAAGGGCTTGATCGATTGCAATTGGCTGCAATCGCTCGAGGTCGGCATAGACCCGGTCCATACTTCGTTCCTGCACCGCTTCTTCGAGGATGAGGACCCCGACAGGGGCTACGGCAGGATGTTCCGCGACACGTCGAAAGACTCCGATCTGCCGATGACTAAGATCATGCGTGAGTTTCCGCGGCCGCGCATCGAGATCGAACCGACCGACTACGGGTTCCGGCTGATCACACTCCGTCAGATCAGCGAGGAGAAGGCGCATGTGCGCGTCACCAACCTGATTTTTCCAAACGCCTTCATCATTCCGATGAGTCGCGAGATGACGATTGCGCAATGGCACGTGCCGATCGACGACTTGAAGCATTATTGGTACGCGATTTTCACCTCGTTCGGCGCGCCGGTGAACAAGGACGAGATGCGCCATCAGCGGCTCGAGCTCTATGAATTGCCGGACTACGTGCCACGCAAGAACAAGAGCAACGAATACGGTTTCGATGCGCACGAGCAGACGCACGCGACCTACACCGGCATGGGCACCGACATCAACGTGCACGACCAATGGGCCTGCGAGTCGATGGGTGCCATCCAGGATCGCACCCAGGAGCATCTCGGCACCTCCGACAAGGCGATCGCCGCCTATCGCCGTCTGCTGCGCCAGGCACTCGAGGACTCCGACAAAGGTTCAAGGCCGATCATGGTGCTCGATCCCGCCCAGGCGGGAAAGATCACCGGCCCAGCCTGCGTCGACGGCATCGGCCCGGCGGACGATTGGCAAGGCTATTGGCGGCGCACCGAGGCCGCGCGGCGCCAGACCACGGTCTGGACCAATGGAGGATAGCTCATGGCGAGTGGCCGATAACGAATAGGGAGGACGCAAGTCCAAGCAGTTGGCTCAATTCGCTTCTCGCTATTCACTCGGCGGATCGAATATCGCTGGGCGGAACAAGACAGCGGGCGCTACGCCCAGATGCAACCGACCTCCCCGAGTGCAAGATGGGGATAAAATCTCACGCGGGACAAGGCAGCCGAGCGTCCATCGACCAAGCCACGAAATTTGATCTCGTCGTCAATCTGATGAGTGCGAAGGCTCTCTCGGCCTTACCATCCCGACGACGCTGCCGGCGCCTGCCGACGAGGTGATCGAATAGACTGCGTTTTTGTTGCATTGTCGGCTATTGTGGCCCCAACCGGACCCGCACCCGCGTGCGCTGTTTGGACGCGATGGGATGAACAGCGGTCCACAGTTGCTCACGCTGAGGGTTTCGCATTTTGACCCGCTGAATGCCGGAGATGCCCATGAACGAACTCCCCCGCCGGACATTCCTGACCTGGGCCGCGGGCGCGGCCGCGATGCCCGCGCTTTCGCGCATCGCCCGCGCCGAGAATTATCCGGCGCGGCCGGTCAAAATCATCGTCCCGGTTCCACCGGGCGGCGCGCTCGATATCAACGCGCGCCTGATGGGGCAATGGCTGTCGGACCATATGGGACAGCCCTTCGTCATCGAGAACCGGCCGGGCGCTGGCACGAACCTCGGCGTCGAGGCCGTCGCACGGGCGCAGCCGGACGGCTATACGCTGCTCCTGATCCCGCAGTCGGTCACCACCAATGCCACGCTCTACCGGCACCTGAGCTTCGACTTCATCCGCGACATCGTTCCGATCGCGATGATCAGCAGCCTGCCGCTGGTCATGCTGGTGAATCTCGATAACCCGGCCAAGACCGTTCCCGAATTCATAGCCTGGGCCAAGGCCCATCCCGGCAAGGTCAATATGGGCTCGGGTGGCACCGGCAGCGCCTCCCACATCGGCGGCGAGTTCTTCAAGACGCAGACCGGCGTCGACATGCTGCACGTGCCCTACAAGGGCGGCGCGCCCGCGATCGCCGATCTGATGGGTGGGACAATCCAGGTCTATTTCAGTCCGCTGCCGGAATCGATCGGCGTGGTCAAAGGCGGCAAGGTGCGCGCGCTCGCGGTCACCACGGCCAAGCGGCAGGCATCGCTACCCGACGTGCCCACCGTCGGCGAATCGGTCCCGGGCTTCGAGATCAGCACCTGGCAGGGCATTGGCGCGCCCAAGAACACGCCTGCCGAGATCGTTGCCGCGCTCAATAAGGAGATCAACGCGGGGCTCGCCGATCCGAAGGTCAAGGCCCGCATCCTCGAGCTCGGCGGCGAGCCGGCGCCGATCTCGACCGCCGATTTCGAGAAGCGGGTCGTCGATGAAACGGCGCGCTGGGGCAAGGTGATCCGCGACGCCAAAATCCCGCTGCAGTGAATGGTCTGCTCGCGGCTGGAAAACGACAAGAATGCTACTGTTGAGCGGGGGAGTTTTGTGCAGCGCATATGGTGGAAGTTCGCGCTTCTCGGACTTCGCGCATGTCCGCTTCTGCGCCGCCGACGAGGACTAAGCGGACATCAGTCCACTGTTCCGGTTGATGAGTTTCCGCCGCTGGTCCGTCAGCCGGCCATCCGGCCTACCCGACTTCCCGTATCTCGACAGCTCCCGAGCGGAGCGGTGATCCGCGAAGCTCGGAGGCGCGCCGAGCCCGGCATCTCACCCAACTGCGGCCGGCGTGCGGCGCCTTGAGTTGGCGACGCCGCGCGGCTGGCATCGAGCCCGAGCGCGCGTGGACAAGGCTACACCATTCCAGAAGTGATCGGTACCGGCGAAGTATATTCCAAGCCCTTTTGTCGGCTGTGCGCGCTTCCACATCAATCTATATCTGGCTAAAGGAACGCCTCCGACGGGGAGAACAGCGCATCACTCTTACCGGCATTCAGTTCAAGTGACTGAGGAGAGATAGGTCGAGCGGACAGCACAGCGGGGTCGCGCGCGCACGCGCGGGCGGGGGACGCCGCATCGCTCAGTCGGAGGCTTCTCCCCTCGCGCCGCGGCCGAGCGCGAGTTGGCCGACCGGGCCTTCGACGTGGAATGCGATCCCGGTCATCTTGGCAAACAGGTCAATGTCGGCGGTCCCGATCGCGCAGGCGCCGAGCTCCATGTCCGTGGCCATCAGGTAGAGCGTCTGCAGCACTACGCCGACGTCCTTCAGGATGAGGGCGTATGCGATCGAGCTGTATTTCCACGACACCCGGCCGAAGCGCGCGGCGATGGTGATCAGGATCTGGGGCGGGGCGGGCGCGTCCATGGCAAATTCCGCGCCCCGCAACAGCGCTTGAAGGTCGTGCGGGCGCACCGCGATCGGCGCCAGCGCGTGAGCGCCGGCATCGTAATGATAGAAGCCGCCCGGGAGCCCTTCGCATCGGTCGACGGCGAGGTAGAGCTCGAGCTCGTAGCTCGCGCCTCCCGACGGATAGGGCCTCACCGCGTAGCTCACAGGCGGTCCGCCGTCGCCGGCGCTGCTCGTCCATTTCGAGTGCACGCGCGCGGTGGCATCGAGAAGTCGCGCAAGCTCCGCAAGCGTGATCGGCCGCTGCTGGTCGAACACGCGCGTCGAGTGGCGGTCGCGCAGGAGCTTTGCGGCCGGCAAGCTCGGCTGCGACGGCGCGCCCGTAAGCTTGCGCAGGTCGATCTTCCTGCCGGGCCAGCGCGGCCGCAGCGCCGGCGGGGCGGGGATCACGCCCGCATAGGCATAGACTCCGCCGGTCGGGTTGGCATGCCGGCCTTGGGTGCTGCGCGCGTGGAACAGGAGATCGTGAAAGTCCCAGAGCACGAAATCGTCGTCGCCCTCGTCCGCGCGCAGGCCGCTGCCGCGCGCAGCGTCGACCTTGAATAGGATTTGGCAATCCAGGAGCAGGGCCAGCAGCTCGACTCCCGGGAAACCTTCACGCCACCCCAGCCGCTTGACCCGCTGCGGCGTCGCCAGCGTGGCCAGCAGCGCCGCAAGATCCGGGTTGCGGATCCTGAACAATGCTCCGGCGCGCGGCGATTCCAGCACCATGTCGTTGCCGCGCCGTCGCAGATAGGCGAACCGCGACAGCACGACAACGTCATCGTCGCCGAGCCGCGACATGCGCGGCCAGTAATCCGGCATTTGCGGCTCGATCACCACCTCCGCCGCGCCCGCCCGCGCGCGCTCGAGGTGGTACTCCAGCAGGCCATGCCCGGCCAATCGGCGGACCAGATCAACCATCTCGTCGTCGGTGCCGCGCGCTGCCGATGTCAGGGAGGCGAGCGGCAGCCCCTCAGCGAGCTTGCGCGCGCGCGCCGCGGCGCCGGCGCTGAACTTTCCGAGATCGATCGAATGGCCGTCGAAACAGGCTGCGAGATGCCCGTTCGCGCGCGCTGCCAGCGTGACCTGCGCGCTGAGCCGAACCGACAGGTCGGCCGGCGCGGCCCGGCGCGCTTGCTGTTTTCCGGGACGGCGCACGCCGGCATGCCCCTCAGGTGTGGGGATGGATCGGATTGAGCTCGTGTTCCGACAGCGGCTGCTCGCGCAGGCCGAGCCTGACCGGGACATCGTACAGCCGCCCGGGCGCGAAGCGCCGATAGAAATGCCGCAAGCCCGGGACGATCACCCGCACGACCGGAACCTGGATGTCCGGGCGCGTCTGGTCGAGGACTAGAAAATCGAGGCCCTCGCGCCTGGCGAGATCGACGCAGGCCGCCACTTGTTCGTGCGTGGCGAGGCGGCCGAACTCCGGGGCGGACCCCGCGTGAAGCGACGGCTTGCCGCGCGGGATCAAATACGGGTGCTCCTGCAGGCGCAGCGGCGTGCTGCCGTCGAGGCTCGACTTGTCGCCTTTGCCGCCGCCCATGAGCCCGATCGACAGAAACTGGTTGAGCTCGGTGAGCGCCCGCAGCAAGGCGATGCGCGCATCGAAGTGCGAACCGGAACCGAACTCGATATTTTCCCGCCCGTCGTGCATCCAGTGCGTCACTGCCACGAAGCTTGGAATGCCGAGGTCGCTGGTGACGTCGAGCACCCAGAGCCGGCGCCCGGTTTCCGCGAGCTGGTTTTGCAGATCGCGCACGTAGGGATCGTCGAAGCTTGCGAGGTCTACTTCGGCTCGCTGCAATCGGTTGTACCACCAGATCGCGTAGGCATCGCGCTCTACCAGCTCGAGGAATCCCTGCACGATCGCCTCGCCGACCGTATTGCCGGCCGCGCATCCATTGGAATCCGCCGGCACCTGATAGTCGGACTGGCCGCGATAGAAGAAGTACAGCAGCCCGGTCGGAAGATACTTGAAGCGCTGGTCGCGCAGCGACCATACCGGCGACCATTCGATCTCGGCCGATGGATCGAACGCGGCCGGCGTCGGCGTCACCTCGCCCATGGGCTGGGCGAGCGCTGGCTCGCGCCGATATTGCGCCTCGCTGAACAGCAGGACGTCGTTCGGAAGAATGGCTTCGCCTTTGGCAAAATCCGCGAACCGCCGCCTCACCCTGATTTCGTCACCCTGGAAAATTCCGGAATAGCGCTCGATCGCCTCCATCAAGGCGCTGGCTTCGCCCTGCTCGGCGGTGCTGCCTTTGCCGAAGCTGCCGCCGCTCAGTCCGGCCCTGAGCTCGTGGACGGTTTTGGCCGGCCCCGAGAAATTGTGGGTGGCGTAGAAGTTGGTGTTCAAGGGCAGATCGGCGTCGATGCGCTCGAGCCGCGAGACCACGCCGGTGAGGGGGCTCACGTGCTTGCGGAAACGCGCGACCGTGGCGCGCGACGTCACGGTGCGATAGCCGCCGCTGGTCATGATCGGCTTGCCGCTCCCGGCGATCTCGACCGGTGCCGGGGCGCGGCCGGGATCGCGCAGCTCCTTGCGGCCGCAGACCGGACACTGGGGCCGCGCCGGCGCGTGATGCCGCACGATCGTCGAGCCGAGCAGGTCGAGGCTGATGATGTGATCGCCCAGATCGGTTCGAAAGTCGGTGGCGATTGCCTTGGCGATCTCGATGGCGGCAAGCTGGATGCCGCTCTGTCCGAGGGTTTCGCGCGCAAGCGGAGATTCCGCGACGCGACGCGCTGGCCTGCGGTCGAGCATCGCCTTGATCTCGCGGTTGCGTTTCATCCGCTCGGCAATACAGGCCCAGCAGGCGCTCTTGCCCGGGCGCAGCAGCGGCCCGACCAGGGGAAAAATGCCGGAGGGTTGCACCAGCAGCCAGGGGCTA
>DATBHG010000102.1:0-15253 GCA_036557665.1 Xanthobacteraceae bacterium
CTCAGCCTGCCTCCCCAACCTCCACCGCGCCTCACCGCACCGGCCCATCGCGCGCCACTACCGGCGATGTAGTGGAGACCTGCGGGGTGCTACGATTGATTCTACTCAGTTTTTTCCGCGAGTTGAGAAAGTCGGGCTAGCTCTGGGCAAAGGACCACGCCACGCGTGGGTATGACGCGCAGCAGCGCGCCTGGCCGGCCATACAAGATCTGCCGGCCATACAAGGTCTATGGATTCAGCGCTTGAGCAGGAAACTGTCGAGGATGCCCCAGGGCAGCTTGTAGTTCACGCCAACGCGAACGATGTGATCGTCCAAGGTCACGTGCTGGTTGCTTGCGAACGCAGGGGTCGGAGCCGGGTTGAAGTACGATTTGTCCTGGAGCCCAACGTACAGGTATTCGACCTTTGCCGACCAGTCCGGCGTCAGCCTCATCTCGACTCCGCCGCCAACCGTCCAACCCCAGTGCCAATGCTTTTCCGAGATCTGCCCTGGCGGTCCGGTAAAATCGTTTTCGACCCTTGCCAAGGCACCGCCCGCGGTGGCGTAGACCATCCAGTTCTGCTGCGCATAGCCAAGGCGCCCGCGATACGTCGAGAGCCAGGGCTCCTTCACTTCATTCGTGAAAGCAATATTGGGCGGGAAATCGAAAGCGCTGCCTTTCTTGCCGGTGATGGACGTATCGCTCTCGTACCCATAGACGGCACGGCCGTTCTGGAAATTGAACCCCGAGGTGATTCCCACAATGCCGCCGTTCATATCGATTTGAGGGGTCTGGTCACCGGTGAAGTCGCTGTGGACGCCCGCGGTGCCCCACGCGCCGCCTCCCGACACTCCGATATAGGAGCCGGTCCAGTTGGTGACCGCGGCAGGAGGCCGATAGATCGGAGCGACCCCGAGGTCGGCAGCAACCGCGGGGGCAGATAAGGCCATCGCAAGCGCCGACGCAGCCGCGCTGGCGCAGACGTATCCCGGACGTGCTCGATGTCTCAGGCTCATTTGGGTTCAGGCTACGCCACTCGAGGATTCGCGTCCATTACCACCAGGGCACTGCCGAACGGATTTCGACAAGGTGTGTCCGAGAAAGCACAAACCTTCTATTCTCGGCGATTTTTCAGCCAATCTTCCAAATACTTATGAGCGAGAGTTCGATCACTTTCACTGGCTTGGGCGAGCGCGGCGTTGTACATATTAGTGATCCATTCTTCCTCGGGACCAGCACCGTCCTTGGCCACGATCAGCCAGAACAGTCCACGCGCCGCGTGTCGCGAAATCCCATCCCCCTTGAACAGCATCTCGCCGAGCAACGCCTGGGCGCGGTGGTCCCCCTTGTCGGCTGCGAGATTGAGCCAGCGTGCCGCTTGAACAGGATCCTTGTGGGCTCCGCCTTTGCCGAACAGGTAGAGACGGCCCAAATAATATTGGGCGTCGGGGTCGGCAAAGTAGGAAGCGGCATAGCGGAACATCTCGCGCGCACGATGAGGATCCGCTTCCAATCGGCCCGGGATACCGTCGAGATAGTACTGACCTAAGTTGACGAATGCATTGGAGACGTAGCGGGCGTCCGGGGTGCCTATGCTCTGGTCGCCGTAAACCATCGTGAGGCGCAGGAAGTACTCGTAGGCGCGCGCCCTATCGACGGGCACTCCATCGCCCTCGGAGTACATGCGGCCGAGCTTCCAGATCGCGCCCGGCACGCCCTGATCTGCCGCGTATTCCAGCTCCGACAAGGCTTCCCCCGTCTTGCCCTTCCGCAAGGCCTGCGTCCCTGAGCGGAATGCTGCGAGGGGGCTGGCCGATGGCGCTGGCCGGGCTGTCACGATTGGCGGCGCGATCGGTACCGCCGGAATGGGTGTGGCGTTGCCCAGTGGGCTGACAGCCGGGCCTGTAGCCGAGCCTGGCCCTGGCAGCGGGACAGCCACGGTCGTCCCTTCCGGGGCGCGCGTGCCATCGAAACTCACGGCAGGCGAGAGCCCGACCGCCAAGGCGAGCAAGCCGAGGCTCAAAAGGGCATCAGAGGTCCGCATAGCAGATCCTCTCGACGGTTCTGCCGAAGCGCGTAATCGCGCCGAAGTGCGCCGGCCGCGCCTCTCGGCCGGCACAGGACGCTGCGGTGGTCGACACTCCCTCTCGCATCCCGGGGCCGCCTCGCGGCCCTTCGTAACGGATTACGAGCACTTGGCCTTCCCTGTAATTCTTGTTCTTGACCGCCCCGAAGCGCGCTTCCTCCCCGTCAAAGCAGCGCGCCGGGCCGATAAATTGCAAGCCCGCCATCCCGGCAACCCTACCTGTCGCGCCTGTGAGCGCGCGGCTGCCCTTAAGCCCGACGACGCCGCTGGTGGCGGAGAGCGGCTTGTCGGCGGGGCGGACCACGGATTGGTCCTTGTTCCACACTACCCGCTTAAGTCTGTCGGCGACGGCACCCCCCCGCACGGTCGAGCATTCGCCGTGTGGATAACCGTGGTCGAGCAGGATCCCTATCAGGAGCGGAACGCCGCCACCTTCGACTGTGTCTTTGGCAACATAACGGCCGGCGGGCTGCAGATCGGAGATATTCGCTATCGTCTCGGCAGCGACGGCGCCTCGCATGATCCCGAGGGCCCGAGGCGGACCAAGGAAGGTCGGCTCAGGAATAGTAGCCGCGCGCCGGCTGGGCAGCTTTGTCTTCGGATTGAGCTTGGCATCCATGAGAGGAGCGGCGTCCCGGCAAACCTGAATTCGGACTTCATACGTGTTCCGGTCTTGATCTCATGGGATCCTATGGCCAAATCGCGGCGCGGCCGGGCCGGATTCTGGTCTAAGTGCCAATGTTTTAGCCCTGTTGCACACCAGCCACATGGTTAACGACTGGTTAACGCAAAAAGTCACAGTCGAGGCGAAACTCGGGATCGAAGCCGAGCGCCGCGCGCGCCTTGTCGATGGCGACCGCTCCATCATCCTCCGCAATGTTGTAGATGCCCGGTCGACCGCAGCTCATGGCAAGCAGCGCCGCATGCGCCGCCGCATCGACATGGAGTGCCGGCTTGCGCTGGGGCGCCGGGTACCAGGTCCCGGGTCCGTAAAGAAGGCCGTAGCGCAGCACGACGCCTTCCATCGCGCTCTCGCCAAGGACCTGCTGCTCCATGTCGGCTGCCCCTTTGACCGTGAGCGCGCGCGCAGGATCGGCGAGATTAAGGGGGTCAGTTTCCGGGTGGGGCTCGCCTCCAGGCGCATACGCGAAGGCAATGCTCTGAACGATGAATCTGCGTACGGATGCTGCACGCGCAGCCGCGAGCAGATTGCGCGTGCCCTCGGTCCGGATGCGCGCATTCGCCGCGTAGGAGGCCGATATGCGCGCCTGGTCGAGCTCTTGCGGCAGATCCGTCAGCTGGTGAATGACGATCTCCGGCCGGGCTGAACAAGTGCAATCGATGACGCTTGGGCGGTCGAACACATCGATCACGGCCGGATTGACACCCGCACGCGCCAAGTCAGCCGCTTTTTGCGGGGAGCGCGTCGTGCCGGTGACCTCATGTCCGGAGCGGACCAGGAGCGGCACCAGGCGACGGCCGATGGCACCGGCAGCGCCGGCTAGAAGCACACGCATGACTTTGCACCGTCCTGACCGGCGACGCAGTCAAGCCCGCGCAGACTGCGTAAGATCGTCTGCGCATGCCGGGTATCCACGTCTTGCGCGCCGGGACCAAGGCGTGGATGGCCGGAACGAGTCCTGGAACGAGGCCTTGGGACCAGCCTGGACTAGCCCAACCGTGACGACCCAGGCACTACGATGCCACAGGCAAATCCTCTAATGTGCCCTTTCCCCGCCGTCGAGAGGAATTGAGTTTGGCGCCTCTCCGGCGGCGCTTCTTCGCGCGCAGCGTGCATGAGGTGGCGCCCGAGCTCATCGGCGCTATCCTGCTGGTCGATGGCATCGGGGGCACGATCGTAGAGGTCGAGGCCTATCACCACACCGATCCCGCCGCGCACTCGTATCGGGGGCGCACCGAGCGCAACGCCGTAATGTTCGGTCCCCCGGGCTACGCCTACGTCTATCGCTCCTACGGCATTCACTGGTGTCTCAATTTCGTGTGCGAACGCGAGGGCTCGGCCAGTGCCGTACTCATCCGTGCGATCGAGCCGCTGTACGGGATCGCAACCATGCGCCGCCGCCGCGGGCTTTTGGATGCGCGGCTGTTGTGCTCGGGACCGGGGCGGGTGTGCCAAGCCCTCGGCATCACCAGCGCTCACAGCGGGCTCGCGCTGGATCAGCCCCCGTTCGCGCTGCGCGCCCGAAGCGCAGAGGTCGAGATCGCAATCGGCCCGCGGATCGGCATTACCAAGGCCGCGGAGGTACCCTGGCGCTACGGGCTCAAGCGCTCCCCTTTCCTCAGCAAGCCCTTCAAAAGCTGAATTCGTCCTGCTCCATAGATGCAAGCGCGGCAAGAGGGGGAGAGCTCGCGGCTCAGGAGCCCCTGAGCCGCTCCAGTGCTTCCCCGATCTTGGAGCGGCGCGCTGTCGCCTCCTCCCGCTTCTCGCGTTCCCCCTCGACTACCTCTTCCGGCGCCCGCCGGAGAAAGTCGCCGTTGGCAAGCTTGGCATCGATGCGGGCGATGTCGGAATCGACCCGGGCCATTTCCTTCTGCAGGCGAGCCCTCTCCGCGGCCAAATCGATCACGCCGGCAAGCGGCAGAGCCGCGATTTCGCCTCGAACAATGAGCTGCACTGCTCCATCCGGCGCGCTGCCCGCCTGCGAAATGTGCGAAATGCGCGCAAGCCGCCGGATCGTCTCGCTCCAGCGCTGCGCCCGCGCCTGCGTCGTTCCCGACGCCGCGACGAGGACCAGAGGCACCTCGATCGCGTGCGCCACGTTCATCTCGGTGCGCACGGAACGCACGGCGCTTATGAGGTCGACGACCCATCCAAGCTCGGTCTCCGCCTCGACGTCCTCGAGAGCATCGCAACACGGCCAGTCGGCGAGCGCCAGCAGGGTGGTGCGGGGCGAGCCGGCCTGTGCCGTCACCCGCCACAACTCTTCCGTCACGAAAGGCGTGAATGGGTGCAAGAGACGCAGAATCTGATCACGCGCCCAGGCGGTCATCGCGCGCGTTTCATCCCTGGCGGGCCCGTCGGGGCCTTGCAAACCCGGTTTGCCGAGCTCCAGGTACCAGTCGCAAAAGATGTTCCAGACAAACCGATAAGCGCTATTTGCCGCTTCGTTGAAGCGGTAGGATTCGATCGCCTCGGTGATCTCGCGCGCGGCCTTTGCCGTCTCATGCCCAATCCAGCGGTTGAGCATTTCGCGCGCCGATCGGGGATCGAAGCCGGGCACACTCGTGCAGTGATTCATCTCCGCGAAACGGCAGGCATTCCACAGCTTGGTCGCAAAATTGCGATAACCCTCGACGCGTTGCGCGGAGAGCTTGATGTCGCGCCCTTGCGCCGCCATGGCGGCCAGGGTGAAGCGCAAGGCATCGGCACCATATTGCTCGATCAGCGCCAGCGGGTCGATGACGTTGCCTTTCGACTTCGACATCTTCGCGCCGCGCTCGTCGCGTACCAGCGCGTGAATGTAGACGGTGCGGAACGGGATCTCCTGCATGAAATGCAGGCCCATCATCATCATGCGCGCAACCCAGAAGAAGATGATGTCGAACCCGGTCACCAGGACGTCGGTCGGGTAATAGCGGGCAAGCTCCTTGGTTTGCTCCGGCCATCCCAGCGTGGAGAACGGCCATAGCGCCGAGGAGAACCACGTATCGAGCACGTCCTCGTCGCGCCAGATCGCGAACCTTGGTGCCTTGCTGCCTTTCTGCCGCGCATAAATTTTGTCCGCGGCTTCGCGCTCGCCGGCCACGGCGACGACTTCCTCGGCTGCGTAATACTTGCGCGCCTGCGCAATCGCCTCGGCCTCCGAAGCGGCTACGAATGTCTGAAGTGCAGCGCCAGCCTGGCGTGGAGCATCGAACAGGACGGCTCCCTGCTCGTTGCGTGCGTAGCCGTACCAAGCCGGGATCTGGTGCCCCCACCAGAGCTGGCGAGAGATGCACCAGGGCTGGATGTTCTCCATCCAATTGAAATAAGTCGCCTCCCAATTGCGAGGCACGAATACGGTACGACCGTCACGCACGGCCGCAAGCGCCGGCTGCGCGAGCGCGCGCGCATCGACGTACCACTGGTCGGTGAGATATGGCTCGATCACGACACCCGAGCGGTCGCCATGCGGCACCGTATGGATGTGTTGCTCGGTCTTGGCGAGCAGCCCCGCCGCGTCCATGCGCGCGATGATTTTTTCGCGCGCGGCGAAGCGGTCGAGACCATGATAAGCCAGTGTCAAGTCGAGCTCCGCGGAGGATGGCACGTCGCGCAGAAAAGCCTCGTTGGCTCGAAGATTGAGCCGGCCCTCCATATCCAGCACATTGACGAGCGGAAGGTTGTGGCGCTTCCCAACCTCGAAATCGTTGAAGTCGTGCGCGGGCGTGATCTTCACCGCGCCGGTGCCTTTCTCCGGATCGGAATACTCGTCGGCAACAATCGGGATCCGGCGCCCCACCAGCGGCAGGGTGACATTCCGGCCGACCAGATGCCGGTAACGCTCGTCATCAGGATGCACGGCAACAGCGGTATCGCCGAGCATGGTCTCGGGTCGCGTAGTCGCAACAGTGATGAAGCCATCCAGCCTCTCAATGGGGTATTTGAAATGCCAGAGATGACCATTGATCTCGACCTGCTGCACTTCGAGGTCGGAGATGGCGGTCAGCAGCTTCGGATCCCAGTTCACCAGGCGCTTGTCCTTGTAGATGAGCCCTTGCCGGTAAAGCTCGACGAACACCTTGAGCACGGCCCGCGAGAGTCCCTCGTCCATCGTGAAGCGCTCGCGCGACCAGTCGCATGAAGCCCCGAGCCGCTTGAGCTGTGCAGTGATGTTGCCGCCCGATTCCGCCTTCCACGCCCACACTTTTTCCAGGAACTTGTCGCGGCCCAGCGCGCGGCGGCCGGGCTCCTGCCGCTCCATCAGTTGGCGCTCGACCACCATCTGGGTGGCAATGCCGGCATGATCGGTGCCGGGCTGCCAAAGCACATCTCGCCCGCGCATGCGCTCGAAGCGCGCAAGCACATCCTGAAGCGTGTTGTTCAGGGCATGCCCCATGTGCAGCGACCCGGTCACGTTCGGCGGCGGAATGACGATGCAATATGGCTTGGCCGTAATCCTCTCGGGACGGCCGCAGCGGAAAGCGCCCGATTCCTCCCACAGCGCGTAGATGCGGGATTCGATTGCCGAAGGCTGATAGGTTTTGTCCATCATCGTCATCGGGTTGCGGCGATTTCGCGCTAAGAAGCTTGCGCCATCCGACCTGTCAACGCCGGCCGCACCTCCTGGCCAGGTTGGCCGAAGGCGCGCCCCCATGCCCTTCGCATGGCGTGGTATGTGGGCGCGCGCCCTTCCCCTCTCTCCAGCTCTATCCCTCCGCACATGGCTAAAGTCCCCACGCGTTCCATCGTTCTACTGGCGTGTGCAGGCTTTGCCAGCCAGGCAATGGTGAGGGTAACGGATTCGCTGCTGCCCCAGATTGCGGCAGATTTTGCAACCTCGGTGGGCGAGGCATCGATCGTGGTCGCGGCTTACGCCCTTAGTCACGGCTCGATTCAGCTCATCATCGGCCCGGTCGGCGACCGCTTCGGCAAATACCGGATGGTCGCGGTGATGTGTGCGCTCGCAAGCGTACTGGTCGCGCTCTGCGGCACGGTGCACTCACTCTCTGCGCTGGCGCTGACCCGCTTTGCCTCCGGTGCAGCAGCGGGTTGGATCATTCCAACATCGATGGCCTATATCGGAGACGTCACGCCATATGACCGACGTCAACCGATCCTTGGCCGCTACCTCTCCGGCCAGATCACGGGTCAGCTGTTTGGCCAGGCCGCCGGAGGAGTGCTCGGGGATTTTCTCGGCTGGCGCACGGTATTTTTCGTGCTTGCCGGCATGTTTGCGCTTGCGACGGCAGGTCTCCTCGTCGAGCTCCTGCGCAATCCGCAGACGCGCATAGCGCCGCGGCCCGATGTCAGATCGCGCGGCTTCATAGCCGATTACATTGCAGTTTTTTCCAGCCCCTGGGCTCGCTTCGTCATCCTCGCAGTCTTCATCGAGGCCAGCATTGGTTGGGGCGCCTTTGCCTATGTGGGGGCGGATCTGCACGCACGCTTCGGCCTGAGCTTCGCAGCAGTCGGCCTGATCGTCGGCGCGTTCGGAGTTGGCGGGTTGCTTTACGCCGGCTCCGTACAGCAGCTCGTCGACATGTTCGGCCAGCCCGGGCTTGCAGTGTTCGGCGGAACAATGATGGGCATCGCCTATCTGGTGCTGGCGATCCAGGCAGCCTGGTGGCTCGCGCCGGTGGCTGTTGCCGCCGTCGGGCTTGGGTTTTATGCACTCCACAATACGTTGCAGACAAATGCGACGCAGATGACGCCGCAAGCGCGGGCGACCGGCGTAGCGATCTTCTCATCCGCCATCTATCTCGGTCAGATGCTCGGGGTTGCGGCAGGCGCCCCGATCTTCGACCGATTCACCGCTGTTCCCCTGTTCATCATCACAGCGCTCGCCTTGCCGGCGCTTTCCTTCTGGTTCGCGCACAAGCTGCGACGGCGTGGTTGACTGCGCGGCTAGCCGCGCCCGCGCGAGACGCGCTCGATCTCGGCGCGTACCAGCCGCTCCACCAGTCCCGGCAGATTGTCATCCAGCCAAGTCTTCAGCATCGGCCTCAGCATCTCTCGCACGAGGTCCTCGAGCGTGCGTCCGTTCTGCACCAGCACCGTTTGCGCGAGCGTATTGAACGCAGAATTCACCGCCGCCGTCGTATTGGCGGATATCAATGCCTCCTCGGCTGCTTGCGGCTCGTATGTCCGCTGCGCGTATGGGGGCTGATCGCGAAGCTGCGCCTGGGGCTGTGCCAGCAGCGGCCTGGGCTGAGAGACATCAGATCGCTGGAGCTCATCCTCCGGCTCAACCTGACTCTGCTCCTCTTCGTCCTCCTCGCCCGTCGGATCTGCAACAGGGTCCGATTCGGCAAACTCGGCAAGCGGCAAAGCCTCCGTGGTCGACGCCTCCTCTGTCGAGTCGACCAACACGTCTGAAGCTTCGGTCGAGCTGCTGCCAAGCTCGGCCAGAAAGGCCTCGATCTCCTGCTCCTGCACCCCAGGTTCGGGCGCTGGCGACGTAACCGGTGAAGACCGACCGGTTGTCTCGGACGGCCGCGCCTCGGGGAATATGCGAGACGGCCGGGAGAACGCGGGCTCGGCTGGCGGCAAGGCCGGGTATTCCTCGGCGGCATCGTACTGCGGGATCCGCGCAGGCGCCGTGTCCAACCGCGGCGCAACCGCGGAGAGATCCTGGTGGTGCGGCGTTCTGCGCAGTGAATCGCGCCCGATTACCCCCGTGCTTCCGCTTTGGACGCTCTCGGAACGCAACCCGTCAGTATGCGGTGTCCTCGGTATGTCGTCGGCAATGATCCTGCGGATGGAGGCCAGAATTTCCTCCATTGAGGGCTCTTGACCCTTCGCCGGCTGCGTCATGGCCGTTCCCCGTCTCGTCGCGCCCATTGTCGGCGGGTGGCAATCCCGCCGAATCATCAAAGCAAACATACTCGCCGGAATGAAACCAGTATGGCATGTCACTACCGGAAGGGAAATGTTAGTTTCAGCGTCTCGCTAGCGGCCGTCCGGGATCCGCACGCCGCCCCAGACATCGCGCACCTGCTGGTAGTGCACCATGGCATCGTAGACCTCGATCCGCAGGCCCAGTATCTGCGGCGACAGGCTGCCTACGGCGGCGAGAAGGGTATAGGAGGCCACGACGCGATCGCGTTGCGCCGTGACCAGGGCGACCCGCGCATTGACCAATGTCTGCTGGGCATTGAGAACATCGAGCGTGGTGCGCTGACCCACGCGGGCTTCTTCACGCACGCCGTTGAGTGCGACTTCCGCCGCCGTCACCTGGGCCTGGGTGGCAATGATCTGCGCCTTGGCAGCTTCGAGCTGACCCCAGGCCTGCACCACCGCCGCCTGCACTTGATCGCGCGCCGTATCGAGATCAAGCCGGCGCTGCCCCAAGGTCTCTTTCGCCTGCCTGATGGCGGAGTATTCGGCACCGCCCTGATAGAGCGGCACGGAAAGCTGGGCGGCCACTGTCGCGGTTAGGGACTCGAGCACGGCAAGAGAGTTGGGCGAGGCGCCGAAATTCTTCTGCACGTTGCCGACCGCCTGCAGGGTGGGATAAAGCGCGCCTTCGGCAACCTTCACCTGGAGCAGGGCGACGTCGACATTGTACATCGCGGTAGTGATGGTCGGATGCTCGGTGCGGCTGCGAGTTATGGAGGCATCGAGCGTGCGTGGCGAGAGCCGGTCGACGGGAGCACCGGGTGCCAGGCGTGCCGGCGGCTCCACGCCGATGACCTGACGGTAGTTGGCCCGCGAGGTGAGATAGTTCGACTCCGCCACCGCGAGCTGTGAACGGCCGCTGGCCAGGCTGGATTCGGCCTGGGCCACGTCGGTACGGGTGACCTCGCCGGCAGTAAAACGGTCGCGCGTCTGGCGCAACGTGACTTCGAGCACGTTCACGTTGCTCCGCTGAAGCTCCAGGATGGCTGCGTCGCGCAGCAGGTTCATGTAAGCCGTGGCGCCGTTGAGGAGGACGGTCTGCTCGGTCGAGCGCAGGACCTCACGCGCCGCGAAGACCTGCTGCTCCGCTTGCCGCGTGCGGTTGCTGGTCTGCAACCCATTGTAGAGGGTCTGCGTCGCGGTGACGCCGAAATTGGATACGGCAGCCGCCCCCTTGCCCTGGCCATAAACCGGAGCGCCTGAAGGGGTGGTCGACTTGGCTGTGGTGTCGAGATACTGCTCGGTCAAGCTTGATGTGCCGCTCACGCGCGGCCGGTAGCCGGACAGTGCGGTACTGACGTTCTCATCGGCCGCACGCGTTGCGGCGCGCTGGGCGTTGAGCTGGGGATTGTTCTGGTAGGCGAGAACCAGCGATCCTTCCAGCGTGCCCGCCCCGGATCCCGGTCCGATCAATATCCGGCCGGCCCCGCCGACATCGCCCGCGAACCCCGGCAATACCAATATTGCGGTCGCGGAAGCGGCAAACGCAGTAGCGAGCGCGCCTACTCCGATGGACAACCAGCCGCGAACACGACGCAACATACGCCTGCCCCAAGCACAACGACGTGCTGCCCCTGACGGTCGCAGCCTCTACCCACGCAGGAACGGTGGTCGGGAAAATAACCCAAATTGCGGCGGGGGACGTCCGCGAAGCGCTGAAATCGCAGCTGTTTTCGGAAAAAGATGGGCGCTGGTGTTCCTGCGCCACACACGCTGTGGACAGGCGGCGACTCGTCAGAATACGAACTCAACGGGCGCCGCGAAGCCGGGAAGAACGGGGGCGGCGGCATCGAAGACGGGCCAGCCGCTCACGTCGGCTCCGACCGAGCGGTATAGCATCGCACGCGCAGCGGGCGGGCGACCCACGACCGCAACCAGCCGGCCTTGATCCCTGAGCTGCGCGAACAGCGAACGGGGCTCAATCTCGCTTGCGCCGTCGAGAAAGACGAGGTCATAGGGGGCGCGCGGGGCAAATCCTTGCGCGAGTGGCCCCTTGACCGCCTCCACCTTCCCGCTTCCCAACTGCTTGAGATTTTCGGTGGCCGCGGCAGCGAGGGCCGGATCCTCTTCCAGCGCGACGACTGAGCCCGCCAAGCGACCGAGGAGCGCGGCCGAATACCCGGTTGTGCAGCCTACATCGAGCACGTGATCCGTCGCGCGCACATTGGCCGCTTGCACCATCTTGGCGAGCACCATCGGTTTGAGCAGGTAACGCCCTGGGCTGACGCCCGGAGCACGCAGCGGAATGTCGCGGTCGAGATAGGCGAGAGCCGCATCCGCCCGCGGGACGAAATGCTCACGCGGAACTTCCAGCAAGGCGGCAATGAGGCGCAGATCGGTGACGTCGCTGGTGCGCACCTGGCCGTCCACCATGCTCCGGCGTGCGGCGGTGAAATCGGTCATCGGCGAGATCCGAATTGAACGCGCAGGCGAGTGCTAAGCAAACCCGGGCAGCGCAGGCAAGCAGGTGCTCGTACGCGCACTTCTCACGGAATTCGGATTATTGCTTCGGTTTGGCGGGACCGGCGGAGGGTCGGATGGACTGCCAAGGGTCGCTCGACACTTTCGTGCTGGGCTCCGTTCTCTTGGTCACCTCGTTGTACCTGCGTTCGAGGTCCTTGGTGCGTTTGATCTGTTCCGCCTTTTCGGCGTCCGCTTTCTCATTGGTGCCCCACTCCGGACTGTTCTGCGAATAGGCGGCGCCGGTCAGCAGTGCGAGCATCAACGCTATGCCCAGCAAGCAACGCATCGGGTCCCCTCCTCTCCAACGGACTTGGCCGCTATTTGGCGAGCAGGATAAGCCGCAATTAGGGCAACACCTCGGCACCTGAGCGCGAGCGCGTTCGCAGCAGCGCCTCGTTTCCTCCGATTGCCGACCCATCTGCAAATCGCTAATTAGGGGTTGTGGGGCCACGTGGCGGAGTGGTTACGCAACGGTCTGCAAAACCGACCGCTTCGCGTTGCCCGATCAACAGCCATTCTGAAAAATAGCCCAAATTCGGCTCCTGTCCGATCAATAGGTTAGCGACGATTTCAGAATAATGCGGGCTTGCGGGAGCCAATGCCTTGGCGACGAAAATAACGCAGGGATTAGTCCCGGCAACCCCCGAGAACGCGGTGTTGCAAGAGGGCCTCCGCAGCGCGACTAAGGTTTTTCTCCGTCTCGCCCGAAGGGCAACCATGGGGAGAGTAGCAGAGGCGAGTGCGTAGTCGTGGACCCGCGCGTCACCGAACTCCACTGCATCATGCCGATAGCCAACATTCCATCAGTGATGGCTCACGGCATTTTGTCGTACGAGCGCGCGGCAAAGATTCAACATCACTCCGTCGCTTTGCAGCCAGTTCAGGACAAACGAGACCAGAAGCAAGTGCCTGGAGGGTTGAAACTCCACCAGTACGCTAACCTCTATTTTCACGCACGCAATCCGATGTTGTTCAAGCGACTGCCTGAGGCACCAAATCTCTGCGTGCTGTGCGTGTCGACGCAGGTGCTGCAACTCGCAGGAGCCGTTATCTCCGATCAGAACGCGGCCAGCGACTATGTGCGCTTCCTACACCCGCGGCAGTGGCAATTGCTTGACTTCGACGCCATATACGCGATGGACTGGCGACATCCGGGCAATCCGGCCGCCTATTACCGCCACAGCTCGCAGAAATGTGCGGAGGTTCTGGTTCCGCAGCGCGTGGAGACGCGGTTCTTTATCGGTGCCTACGTCGTTGACGACGGGGCGAAGAAACGCCTGAAATCCCTTGGATGTGCCCTGCCGGTCACTGCGAATCCTGTGCTATTCTTCCGCTAAGGGAATCGTTCGATGTTTCGGGCGCTCATCGGAGACCTATTCAAAAGCCGGGCGGAAACCCTGGTGAACACAGTGAATTGTGTCGGCATAATGGGTAAGGGCGTGGCCGAACAGTTCAAACTGCGCTTCCCGGCGATGTTCGAAGATTACAAAGGTCGGACCGATCGCAAGGCCGTACGGCTCGGGGAGCCATACCTTTATCGGGATCAGTCGGGCGCGCAGATCATCAACTTTCCAACCAAAGATCACTGGCGCTCGCCGTCACGAATAGCTGACATCGAGCGTGGGCTCGATTACTTGGTAGCTCACGCTGCAGAGTGGGGCATTACCAGCATTGCGCTGCCACCCCTCGGGTGTGGCAATGGCGGATTGGAATGGTCCGAAGTCGGGCCGCTGATCTATCATAAGCTGCATGGAGTGCCGATTGATGTCGAGGTCTACGCACCTTACGCAACGCCCAAACACCAGTTGACGGAAGAGTTCTTGTCCGCGCCTTCGCAAATGAGTTTGGAAGGTAGAGGGCGGATGCATAAGCGGCTCAAGCCCGAGTGGGTCGTGCTTCTGGAGGTGCTTCGGGAGCTAGAGGCCCAACCCTATGCGAACCCAGTGGGCCGAACGATCTTCCAAAAGATCAGCTACGTCGTGACCGAAATGGGGGTGCCGACAGGTTTTCAATTTAGCAAGGGAAGCTACGGTCCATTTTCAGGCGACGTGAAGCAGGCACTGCATGACTTCGCCAACCGTAATTGGCTGCATGAACAGCAACTCGGTCGTATGATCGCGCTTCGCGTCACGCCGCAATACGCCAAGGATCGGAATCAGTTTAAGGACCAAATCGATCGCTATCGACAGAAGATTACCAAGGCGGTCGATCTGTTCAGCCGGATAAAGAGCACCGAGCAGGCGGAGGAAGTCATGACAGTATTCTTTGCCGCTCGGCAGCTCAAACAATCGAAGCAAACCGGCGAACTCGGCGAACAGGACTTGCAAGACTACATTCTCGACTGGAAGAAATCCTGGCGCACAGATGACAAGAAGGAAGCTGTGGCGAGCGCCATTCGCAATCTCATCTTGTTAGGGTGGTTACAGTTGAAGATCAGTGAGCCCGTTCTTGAGATCGGCTAGAGTATCGGGCTTTACGTCGTCATCGAGAAAGTCGCCCTTGGCTGAGTTACGGCGCTGGAAACTGGCCCGCGGCTCATCGCTCGACCTGCCGACCGAGCGCCATTTTGAATTGCGGAGACCGCATGCGGTCTGCCGGGTTGCGGTCGTGGGACCCCGAGCTCCGAGCTCGACGCTGATCCGCCAATAAGATGATAAGACAGTCGCTGCTGCCGTAATTCTCGGACCAGCGGCACCATGCTGCGCTTCGACTCGGCACAGGAGTTGCTCCCCCGCATTTGCCGGTCTCTTGCAGCTCGCGCGCAGCACATGTTGCGGTCATTAGGCCGCTGCTCGCCGGGCCAGTGATCATCTATCGTGTGGGACAACGTGCTCGGCTTCGGCACCACTGATCCCATCACCGGAATGATTGCCGAGTGGACCGGAGGTGGTCATTACCGCCTGCGTGGGGCGGCGCTTAGCGGATGTGGGTCTCCGATTCATTCAGCAGCAGTCTTAGTGCTTACGATGGACTGAATCTCCGCGATGGCCTGAAACTCGCCGAGGTATTCGTGCCGATTCTGAGACAACCAGCGCACCACGCGAGCGTTCGAGAGCAGTTTGCCGATGTATCCTTTTGCAACAGTCAAATGGAGATTGTCGACGCCGTACGTTTCCTCGAATGATTTAATTTGACTTTGCAAGTTCACAAGCTCTCGTTCCA
>DATBHG010000103.1:0-46424 GCA_036557665.1 Xanthobacteraceae bacterium
TCGGCAGATCGTCGATCGGCGTCGCGACCTTCCACACATCGCCGCCGGCCAGCTCCTTGAAGTCCGGCGGCGCTGGCGCGGCGGGGCGCTCGTAAACCGGCCCGACTCGGCACGCCGTGCCGCAGAGCAGCACACACACCACCAGGCCGGCTCGCCGCATCGTCAATGACTTCCTCCTGCGATGCCGCCCGGCACCAGCACGGCCGGACGGTTCTGATAGGCGGGCTGTCGCCAGGCGAGTCCGGTGCGCAGCCGATCGAGGTAGAGATAGATCACCGGTGTCGTGAACAGCGTGAGCATCTGGCTCACCACCAGTCCGCCGACGATGGCGACGCCGAGCGGCTTGCGGAGTTCGGCGCCGGCGCCGAGGCCGAGCGCCATCGGCATGGCGCCCAGGAGCGCGCACATGGTCGTCATCATGATCGGGCGGAAGCGCAGCAGACACGCCTGGAAGATCGCGTCGCGGGCCGACAGCCCGCCGTTGCGCTCGGCGGCGAGCGCAAAGTCGATCATCATGATCGCGTTTTTCTTCACGATGCCCATCAGCAGCACGATGCCGATAAGAGCCACAACAGAGAGGTCGAGGCCGCAAATCATCAGCGCGAGGAGCGCGCCGACGCCCGCGGACGGCAGTGTGGACAGGATCGTGAGCGGATGAATGAAGCTTTCATACAGCACGCCGAGCACGATGTAGATCGTGATCGCCGCCGCGAGAATGAGCCAGGGCTCGCCGGCGAGCGATTTGGCGAACTCGGCGGCATCCCCCGAATAGCTGCCGATCACCGAAGCAGGCATCCCGATATCGCGCTCCGCCAGCGATATCTCGCGGACCGCGTCGCTGAGCGCGGCATCCGGGGCGAGATTGAAGCTGATCGTCACGGCCGGGAACTGCTCCTGGTGAGCAACGACCAACGGGGCGGTCGTGTGCTCGAAGCGGGCAAACGTGCTCAGCGGCACCATCGCGCTGCCCGACACCGAGGGAATGATGGCCGGCGCGTTCGAGGTCAACGAGCTTGATTGTGCTACCGCCTGAACGCCGGAGGCCGGGACATACAGCTTGGACAGGGATGTTGGATCGTTCCGGTACTCCGGCATCGCCTCGAGAATGACCCGATATTGGTTGGACTGCCCGTAGATGGTCGAGATCTGCCGCTGCCCGAACGCGTCGTTCAGCGTGTCGACGACGGTCTGCATCGAGACCCCGAGCCGCCCTGCTGTTTCCCGATCCACCTGCACCTGCAGGCGGAAGCCGTTGTCCTGCGCCTCCGAGGCGACGTTCAGAAGAAACGGCGAGGACCGCAGCCGCTCCGCCAATCCCGCAGCCCAGGTACCGACCTCATTCGTATCTGTACCGCTCAGCGTGTACTGAAACTGCGCCCGGCTCACGCGTGTCGAGATCTGGATGTCCTGCACCGGCTGGAAATAGACGATGGTGCCGGGCACACTTGCGACCGCTTGCTGGAGGCGCGCAATGACCTCGGTGACCGGTGTCTTGCGCTGGTCACGGGATCGCAGCGTGATGGCGAGCCTGGCAGCGTTCGGCGTGGCATTTATCGGCGTTACGCCTATGACCGACACCACGCCGGTTACGTCCGGGTCCTTGCGGATCGCGCCCTCGACCGCGACTTGAAGCCGCTTCATCTCGGAGAACGAGATCTCCTGTCCTCCTTCCATGACCGCGAAGATGAGGCCGGTATCCTGCACCGGCAGAAAGCCTTTCGGAATGATGACGTACAGCCAGACGGTGGCGACCACCGTCGCGGCCGTTACCAGCAGCGTGAGCTTCTCGTGGCGCAGCACCCATTCGAGCGTCCGGCGGTAAACCTGCACCGACCACTCGATCACGTCATGGAACACGTGGGTCAGCCCGCGGCTCGCGGTCTGCGTCGATTGATGCCGCAACAGCCGGCTGCACATCATCGGGGTGAGCGTGAGCGAGACTACCGCCGATGTCACGACGGCAATGGTCAGCGTGAGAGCGAATTCACGAAACATGCGGCCCACGAGGCCGGTCATGAACAGCAGCGGGATGAAGACCGCAATCAGCGAGAAGGTCAGCGAGATGACCGTGAAGCCGATCTCGCTTGCGCCGCGCAATGCCGCCTCGAACGGTGCCTCGCCGTCCTCCATGTGGCGCACGATGTTCTCGATCATCACGATGGCATCGTCCACGACGAAGCCGGTCCCGATCGTCAGCGCCATCAACGAGAGGTTATCGAGGGAAAAATTGCAGAACCACATGATGCCGAATGTCGCAATCAGCGAGAGCGGGAGCGCGACGCCGGCGATGATGGTGGCGCGGATGGTGCGCAGGAAGATCAGCACCACGGTGATCACGAGTGCGACACTGAGGATGAGCGTGAACTGCACGTCGCGTACGGAAGCGCGAATGCTGCTGGTTGCATCGTGCACGATCGTGAGGGTGGCGCCCACGGGCATCGAACGCTGCAGCTTGGGCAGCTCGGCCTTGATGCGCTGGACCGTCTCGATCACATTGGCGCCGGGCTGGCGTTGAATGTCGACGACGATGGCGGGTGTCCCCTGGTAGAACCCGCCGACCTTGGTGTTTTCGACATCATCGATGATATTGGCCACGTCCCGCAGCAGCACGGGGCCGCCGTTGAGGAACGTGATGACGATATTGCGGTAGGCCTCCGCTGCGGTGATCTGATCGTTGGCGGCAATGGTGTACGACTGGTGCGTGCCGTCGAGCGCGCCCTTCGGGCCCGCCACATTGGCCGCCATGATGACATTGCGCAGGTCTTCGAGCCCGATGCCGTAGTTGGCGAGCCGCGACAGGTCGGCCTGCACGCGGACCGCCGGCCGGATATTGCCCTGCACCGTCACGCGTCCGACGCCGGATATCTCGCTCAGGCGCTGTGCCAGCAGGGTATCGGCGATGTCGCTGAGATTGCGCAGCGAGATCGTGCCGGAAGTGATCGCCAAGGTCACCATCGGCGCGTCGGCGGGGTTCACCTTCGCATAGACCGGCGGGTAGGGCAGATTTTTCGGCAGCGTCGCGCCTGAGGCATTGATCGCGGCCTGCACGTCCTGCGCCGCAGCATCGATGTCCCGGCTGAGCTCGAATTGCAGCGTGATCTGGCTCACTCCGAACGAGCTCGATGACGTCAGCAGCTGCAGCGACGGGATTTGTCCAAAATTGCGCTCGAGCGGCGCGGTGACCAGCGATGCCATCACGTCGGGGCTTGCACCTGGAAGCTGCGTCGTGACTTGAATGGTTGGGAAATCGACCTGCGGCAGCGAGGAGATCGGCAGCCAGAGGTAGCCCAGCAGCCCGCCGAGCATGACCGCCACTCCAAGCAGCGAGGTGGCGATGGGACGGTGGATGAAGGGCGAGGATACGCTCATGGATTCCTGGCCGGCGGCGTCCCCGAGCCAGAAATACGCTTCTGCGCGCCACGCCCGCCGCGCGTGCCTTCCCGGCGCGACCGCTCGCCGGGGCCGGCTTGACCGGTGTCCTCGGGCCGCGCCGGCTGGGTTGCATCGAGAGGCGGCCGGTCGCTCGAGACGGACTGGCCGCCTGCCTCCATGCGTGCGCCGCCCGTCCCCGCCGGGCGCGACACGTCGGTGCCATCGACGCGCGAAACCGTTACGTGGCTGCCTTCGGTGAGACGGGAAAACCCGGTAGTCACCACACGCTCCCCCGCTTGCAGGCCGGCATCGACCACGGCCTGGACGTCGTCCTGCTGGCGCACTGTCACCGGGCGGACGGTCACCGTGCTGTTGTCACGCAGCACGTAGACCAGGGTGCCGTTGGGCCCGCGCTGGATGGCGGCGGTAGGCACCACGATCACCTGGTGCATCGTGTCCATCAGAACCCGCACGTTGACGAACTGCCCGGGCCAGAGCTGCAGGTTGGAGTTGGGGAACTCGGCCTTGAGCTTTACCGTCCCCGTTGTCTGATCGACCTGGTTGTCGATCACGACCACCTTGCCGCGGTCGAGCACTGATTTGCCGTCCGGGCCGAGAGCATCGACCGCCAGCGGCCCTTCGGCAAACCCTTTGTTCAGCTCCGGCAGATTCTGTTGCGGCAGATTGAAGAAAATCGAAATAGGCCGCAGCTGGGTCAGGATCACGAGCCCGGAAGGACTGGCGGCTTTGACGATATTGCCCTGGTCGATCAGACGGATGCCGGTACGGCCGGTGATCGGCGCTACGACGTCGGTCCAAGAGAGGATCTGGCGGGCATTGTCGATGGCGGCCTGGTCGAGCTTGATCTGCGCTTCGAGCTGCGCGACCGTCGCGCGTTGGGTGTCGAGCTGTTGCTTGTTGACCGCATTGCTGGCCACCAGCTTGGTGTATCGCTCGAGATCGAGCCGGGCGTTGGCGAGCTGTGCTTCGTCCTGCGCCTTCTTTGCAACGGTCTGGTCGTAGGCGGCCTGGTAGGTGACGGGGTCGATCTTGGCCAGCACGTAGCCCTTCTCGACGTCCTGCCCTTCCTTGAAGAAGATCTTCACGATCATTCCGTCCACCTGCGACTGCACGGTGACGGTGTTGAGCGCTTTTGCGGTTCCGACGCCGTCGAGATAGACGGGAACATCGCCCAGTGTCGCTGCGGTCGCGACCACCGGCACCGCCTCGTTTGCGGCGGTCGCACCGCGTTGGCCGGTTCTTGCGCTGCCGCGGGACTGCCCCGGCTGTTGCGCGTGCGGCATATAATAGACGCCCAGCACGGCCGCGACGACGAGCCCGGCAATGACAAGGACGCCGATGCGCCGCGCAAGCTTCATTGCGCCAGCCTTCCCAGCGCCCCCACGCCCGGAGGCAACCAGCTGCCGCCGAGCGCCTGAAACAGGCTCAACGCAGCTTGCAGCCGCCCGAGCCTGGCAGTCGCCTGATTGGCTAGAGCCACGAAATATGTCTGCTCGGTCTGCAACACGACTACGAGGTCCGCAACACCCTCCCGCAATCGCGTCTCCGAAAGCTCGAATGCGCGACGCGAGCTTGCCACCACGGCGTTTTGTCGGCGCTCCAGCTCAGCCTGCTGGGCAACGGCGATGAGCGCGATCTCGACATCGCGAAAGCCGTTGAGCAGAGACTGGCAATAGGTTTTCAGCAGCTCGAATCGCTGCCCCTTGACGAGCTCCAGCTGGCCTTCCAGCACCAGACCGTCGAAGATCGGTTGAGTCATGTTGACGGCGACGTTGTAAAGCGCGTGCTGCGGGGTGAACAGCAATCGCAGCGCGGTGCTTTCATAGCCGCCCTGTCCGGTGAGCGAGATCGTGGGGAAGAAGGCGGCGCGCGCGGACTGCACGCTCGCCTCGGCGGAGGCGAGGCTCGCCTCGGCCGCGCGGATGTCAGGACGTTGGAACAACAGCTCGGACGGCAACCCCGGCGTGACCAGGGGAATAGCCAATCGAAACAGGCTTCCTCCCTTCACCACGAGATTCTCCGGCGGCCGCCCCATCAGGGCCGCAAGGACCGCGATGTTCTGGCGCAGCGTCTGCTCGAATACTGGAATAGTCGCGGCCACCTGGTCGACAAGGCTCTGCTGCTGGGCAACGTCGAGGGCGGAAGCAGTCCCCTGCTCGGCCCGCTGCTTGACCAAGGTGAGAATGCGCGATGCCGCGGCAAGATTCTCGCGCGCAATGCGCAGCTGATCCTGCGACGACAGGATCAGCAAATACGCCGTGCCGACGCTCACGACGGTGGAAAGCACGACGACCTCTTTGTTGAAGCGAGCGGCTACGGCGTTCTCCTCCGCGGCGAGCGCGGCAGCCCTGTTCTTGCCCCAGAAGTCGAATTGGTAGGAGGCGTTGAGAATGGCCCTGTAGTCTCCCGCTTCGGCCGCCAACGAAGGCTTCATGCGGGCTCCGGTGCCCCCAAGGCTCACCGTGGGCAGGAGCGGAGCGCCCGCGATCTTGGTTTGGGCGTCGGCCTGCATGATGCGGCCGATGGCTGCGCCGATATCGAGGTTCTCCGTCTGCGCCTCTTCGATGAATCGGGTGAGCTCCGGCGAATGAAAGGCGCGCCACCAGTCGAGCGCGGGCACCGCCGCGTACACGTCCCCCCGGAACGCCCGATAGGCGGGCGGGACCGGAAGTCCGACGTCCACCTTCTGGGGGTTGAAAATGCACCCGGAGAGAGTTTGCACGAGCGACAATCCCGCCAAGCCCATCGACAAGAAGCGAGAACGCGTGGCCTTGACCAGCGCACGTGTCCGCAATGCGTCGAACATGGGACCGACTTTCAACGCAACACGCGCCCCCGGACGGACGCGGCCATGCGTGCCGGCTACGCATGATTCCCCAACCGCCCATTTATCTCTTAGCAGCCCGCCTCCTCGGCAGACCACTTAATTAATAGCCATGTTTCCCCGGCCTCGTTGGCAGTCAAAGCCGCGAAACTGGCCGAAAGATGGTAACCCCCGCGCATAAATTCTTGATATATCTGGGCATTTCTGGGGGCATCTCACTCGACACGAAGCAAATCCGGCGTATTTGTGACTGGCAGTACGAGCTTCGAGCCATATCCGCGTAACCCCGCAGCAAACTGCGCTGACCTCCTTCAGGATGAGATCGGGCTCGGTTCGCTCGGTCGATGTAATGGGTGGCCTTGGCGGCGCGGAAAGCTAATGAGAGGCGCTGCGCCTTTGCCCGTCCGGCGGCGCGAACGCGATCGGCGGATCGCAACCCGCTCCAGCTCGGCGCCGCGTGAGCATCCGAGCAGGCACCGGTGCTATGGTGTGGATTATTTGTTTGCTCGGTAACCTCGCACCGCATTGGTACGCCGATACAGAGTGCTGGACAGGAGCAAAGAGTTGGAGCTATTTTCAGATGCTGCGATCGCCGCGACATCTTTCCGTCACCGGTAACAATCAGCACTGTTTCAGATCGAGCAAAACCGTGCGAAGCAGCGAGCTGCTTACATCGCATTGAGGCACAGGCGTCGGTTGCGACGCGGAGCGAACGAGCAGAAGCCGGCCGTTCGAATGGAGTGAGTAATGCGTCTGATCTCATACAGGTCTTTCATCAACCTGATCGCATCTGTTCTCGCTGCCGGTGCGCTGCCTTCCATGGCGCTTTCAGATCCTTATCCGGGCGGCAAGCCCGTCGAGATGACCGTAATGTTCGGAGCCGGCAGTGCGGCCGACGTGACGGCGCGCTATCTGGCCGACGGGATGGCGAAGGTCTTGGGCGTTCCGGTTCCGGTAGTGAATCGAACCGGCGGAGGCGGGGCGATAGGATACAGCCACGTGAGCAAGCAGAAGCCGGACGGTCATTCCATCATCTGGAATTCCAATTCGATTTCTTCGACCTACCATTCCGGAGTTCTGCCGTTCGATTATACGGCATTCGATCCGGTGGCGCGCGTCAGCCTGGAGATGCCGGTGATTGCGGTGCGCGCGGATGCGCCATGGAAGAGCTTGCGCGAGCTCATCGCCTACGCGCAGGCAAACCCCGGAAAAATCCGAGTCGGCAATTCCGGCACGGGCAGTCACACGCATTTTTCTGCCGCTGCCTTGTTCACGACTGCCGGCGTCCGAGTGATCGAGGTGCCGTTCAGCGAGGGCCAGGCCGTGGTCAACCTCCTCGGCAAGAGAATCGAGGCGATCGTCCAGCTCCCGGCGGCGGTCGTGCCGCACGTCAAGAACGGCGATCTTCGCGTGCTGGCAATGCTTGGCTCGGCCCGTGACCCGGTATTTCCGGAGGCGCCGACCGCAGTCGAGCTCGGATACGAGGTAAAGCTCGACATGTGGCGCGGTGTTGCTGTGCCAAAAGGCACGCCCGCGCCGATCATTCTCAGCTTGCAGGATGCAGTGGAGAAGACCGTCCGCTCGCAGTCGTTTGCGGATGCGGGCAAGACGCTCGGGTTTACGCCCGCTTACCTCCCCGCCGCCCGGTTCGGCGAGCTGATCGCAAGCGATGATGCCAAGCTGGCGCGGCTCATGGCCGATCTCGGGCTGAAGAAATCGCCGACCCAATGATCAAGCAGCGCTGCGGCGAGTTTTTCGCTTGAGCACCCTCGTTTCGAAAGAAGAGCTCCGATCGAGCGATCGCGGTTGGAGCGAGCGGAACGGCTGCACTCGAAACATGTACGACGCCGGTACTGCCAATCCCACCGTTCCCCATCGCGGCTGGACTCCGTGTATCATCAATGGGCGTAGCGGCGCCGGCATGATGGCCGGCCTGATCGGTGGATGCGGTGCATTCCTGGCTTGGCAGTCCTTGCTCCTCGATATCGGCGACGCGGCGCTGCCTGGTCCGGGATTTTTTCCCTTGTTGCTGGGCATCGCTCTCCTGACGATCGCGCTGCTCCTGGGCATCGAGTGCTGGCGCTCGCCGGCGAGCGAAGCAGTCGAGATCGGGCATCGTGACGTGCTCATCAGCATCGCGATCCTGCTGTTGGTGCCGGTCCTGTTCGAGCCGGCCGGCGCCCCCGTAACCCTTGGCTTGTTCGCGGTGGGAAGCCTCGTCCTGATCGGCAGGGTGTCGCCGCTGCTGGCGATGGCAGCAACCGCTCTGGGCATGGCCGCGTGCTGGTATTTCTTTGAAGTGCTGCTCGGGGTTCAACTTCCGCGCGGTCCGTTGTGAGATGAGCGGTCTTGATCAGCTGATCGGCGGGTTCTCGGTCGCCCTTTCCTGGAAGGGTCTGCTCTACTGCTTCCTCGGTTGCCTGTGGGGGACGGTGGTCGGCGTGCTGCCCGGACTCGGGCCGCTCGCCGGGATGACGCTGCTTTTCCCGCTCACATTCGGGCTCGATCCCGCGATCGGAATCATCATGCTGACCGGCATCTTTTACGGAGCCATGTATGGCGGCTCCACGACGTCGATTCTGGTGCGAATTCCGGGCGAGGCTGCCTCCGTCGTCACGTGCATCGACGGCTATGAAATGGCGCGCAGGGGCCGCGCCGGCCCGGCCCTGATGATCGCCGCGCTCGGCAGCTTCGTCGGCGGCACGGTTTCCATCCTCGGCCTCATGTTCATCACGCCTCCGCTGGCCAAGGTGATGATCGCCATCGGTCCCTCGGTCCAGGTCGTGCTGATCCTGCTGGCGCTCGCGGTCATCACCGCGGTGTCCGCCGGCTCGCGTGCAAAGACCGCGGCGATGATTGCACTGGGGCTCGCGCTCGCCACCGTGGGGCTCGACCGCGTGACCGGCGTTGCCCGCTTCACCTTCGGCAGCGCCGAGCTCACCGGCGGACTGTCATTTACCGCGCTCGCGATCGGTCTGTTCGGCATTTCCGAGATCCTGATCAACCTGGAGAATGTCGCCGCGGTCAAGGTGATCCGGCCGAAATTGAAGGAGCTGATACCGCGCTGGAGCGACCTGCGGGAATCCGCGCCGGCGGTCGGGCGGGCATCGGCCATCGGCTTCGTGTTCGGGATCATCCCCGGGGTCAGCCACGTCGTTTCGACTTTCGTGTCATACGCGGTGGAGAAGCGGCTCTCGAAGCACCCGGAGCAATTCGGCCAGGGAGCAATCGCCGGTGTCGCCGGACCGGAGACCGCGAACAACGCGGTGACCGGCACCGCCATGATCCCGCTGCTGGCGCTCGGCATCCCATCCATCCCGGCAACCGCGCTCCTCATCTCGGCGCTGACGATCCATGGCGTGCAGCCGGGCCCGCTGCTGCTGACGGATCATCCCGAGGTGTTCTGGGCGCTGGTTGCCAGCATGTATATCGGCAACGTGATCCTGCTCATTCTCAATCTCCCGCTGGTCGGAATTTTCGTCAACCTGCTGCGGATTCCCTACAGCTGGCTGGTTCCGATCATCCTGGTCATCTCGGTGATCGGCGTCTACAGCGTGAATTCTTCCACCACCGACATCTGGATCATGGCGATCTCCGGCGTGATCGGTTACGTACTGCGGAAGTTCGGTTACGAGATGGCGCCCTTGCTGCTCGCGCTGGTGCTCGGCGATCGCCTGGAGGAGAACTTTCGGCTGGCGCTCACCATGTCGGGCGGCAGCTACGGCACCTTCATCGATACCGCCTCGATCTACGTGGTGGTTTGCGTCGTCGGCCTGCTGCTGTTGAGCTGGGGCATCGCCCGGAGCTTCGGCTATCGCAAGTCCTTTGCCGACCAGGCGGAGCGCGCCTGACTGTATAATTCTACCTAAAAAACCCGCAATCGTTTAATCAACAACAAATAGCAAACAAATGGTTGTCTAAAAAAACACGCTGTCGAGGGCACGGGAGCAGTCTTTTACCACAGTTTCGTCCGATGCAAGAGTAAGATGTTATTAAGAAGTTTGTTCTGTGAGGTAGTGTCGGATGCGCGTATTTGCATCGTGCAGCAGGTACCTTGGCCTGCTTCTGTTGGCTTCCATTTTCCAATCCGGCAGCTTCGAGAGCGCAATCTGTCCGCCGGCGCAGGCACAAACGATACCCAAGGCGCTCGAGCAGAGCGGCACCGACGCGGTGGTGCGCAACCGAAAAAACAACTGGACCGTAGGAATCGCGGGCGGGCAGCTTTCCGGCACCTACATGACCTTCGCCAATGAGCTGGCGGAGGTCCTCGACGACGGAGACAACCTTCGCATCATCCCGGTCGTCACCTACGGTGCTGCATCGAACATGGATGATCTGCTTTATCTGCGTCAGATAGATGTTGCGATCACCCAGTCGGACGTCTTCGATTACTTCCGCACGCAACGCAAGATCGCCAACCTTCCGCACCAGGTCCAGTACATCCTTCGCTTGCCCGTTTCCGAGGTGCACGTGCTGGCCGGCCCGAGCATCAACAGCCTGGAGGATCTCAGGGGCAGGAAGGTCAGCTTCGGACCGGCGGGAAGCGCATCGAGCCTGACGGGGACGATCGTCTTTCAACGGCTCGGCATTACGGTGGATCAGGTGCTGGTGGACAACTCGACCGCCTTGCAAAAGCTCAAGTCCGGCGAGCTTGCTGCGCTCATCCGCGTGATCGGCAAGCCGATCGACTTCTTTGCGCGCATACCGCCGGGCTCCGGCTTGCACTTTCTCTCGATTCCGTTCTCGAAGCTTTTTGCCGACTACTATGCGGTAAGCGAATTCACGAGCAAGGAATATCCCAGCCTGGTTCCCGAGGGTCAGCCTGTGGAGACGCTCGGGGTTCCGGCGGTGCTGGCGGTCTACAACTGGGCCGAGGGCAGCGATCGCTATCGCCGTGTCGAACGCTTTACCGAGGCGCTTTTCACCAAATGGGAGAAATTCCGCGAGCCTCCACGGCACCCGAAATGGCGCGACGTGAACCTTGCCGCAACCGTTCCGGGATGGACCCGATCGAATGTCGCCGAGGCGATGTTGCGTCGGCTGCGTGGGCATGACGCCGTGGCCGAGCAGGCCACCAGCAATGATTTCTCCGCATTTCTCAAAAGCAAAGGGCCTGCCTTCGCCAACCTCACCCCGGAGCAGCGGGACTCGATCTTCCGTGAGTTTCTGACGTGGCAAAAGCAGCGCAATGCCCGGCAGCAATGATCGTCGCGACTCCAAAGCAGTGTTTCCGAGCTTCGAGCCCTATGAAACCGATCGAGCCGGCCACCGACCTCATCCCGAGGAGGTCACGCGCAGCTTGCTGCGCCTAACCGTCTTGAAGGCTAGCCGCAGGCACGATTTCGCCTGGGCCGTCCTTCGGGCCGGCGCGCGCTCGAGAAAGCGCGCACCTCAGGACGATTATCATCGGTGTCCTGCCGACAATCGATGCACTAGTCCAAACACATCGCCACCAGCAGCGGAAAGGAAGGCAAGGACCACGTAGGAAACCACAGGGAGCGGCAATTCAGCCGGACATTATCAGGGGAGTTGTGTACATGAGTACCCCGTCAGAACAAAATCCTGAGCCCGTCGAGCTATCCGACTACCTTCCGCGCCAGTTGCGCGAGCAGGCTTCTTCACCGGCGGAGGATCCGGTGGCGAGCGAGAGCGATCCGCCTCGCTCTCCTTATGCTCCCAAGCCCGCGGCTGAGCGCGCCGCCGCCCGCTTGCGGCTGCTTGCCGCCGGGCAGAATGATGAACCGCCCCAGCCCGTGCCGAGCGAGGTACGGCGGCGGATCATAAGCGACCAGGAGCTTGCGCGGATCGAGGCGGCCCTGCGGCAGTTGCAGCCGCGACAGAGCGCCGGCCTGCGGCTTCCGCATGGGCCCAACCTTCCCCTCCCCGGACACTCCGGCACCGGAGCTGCCGGCGCTGCGGGGGAGGGCGATGGCGAGCGGGTGCTCGAATGGCTCGCGCGTCCGCGATCGCTGGAGCCCACCATCATGCCGCCGCCTCCGGTCGCGCCTGCGCGCAAGCTGCATGCCGCCCTGCTGGTCGCAGTCGCGTTTTTCGCGGGCGCTGCCGCATTCTATGCGTTCCTGCCCGCCCGTTCGGTGCTATCCGCGGCCAATACGGCGCCGGACGATCCGGAGATTGCCTCTGTGACGGTTGTGGCGCCCTCGTCCCGAGAGCACACCGGCTACTCACAGGCATCGAGCCGATCCGCCGCTCTTTCTCCGGCGGCATCGCAGTGGCAAGAATCAATATCCCCTGAATCAGTATCCCCCAAATCGGCATCCCCGAGCGCGGGCACGCCGATTGAGCTCGCGCGAATCGAGACGTCGCAAGCGAGCGCTCCGTCACCGGCAGAGGTCATCTCTGTGCGCAGCGCCCTGGCCAAGGCAGAGCCTGGCGACGAGGAGAACATGGCCTCCTCCCCGCCGAGGAGTGCCGTTCCGGCATTGCAGCCGGAAGATATCGATGTTCTCATCGCTCAAGGCGAGAGGTTCATGAACGACGGCGACATCGTCACCGCGCGAATGATCTTCGAGCGTGCGGCCAAGGCCAACAATGCGACGGCAGCCTTGGCACTCGCGGCGGCCTACGACCCCATCGTGCTTTCCAAGCTTGGCGCGTTGGGCGTCGACACCGACGTGGAGAAAGCGCGTTGGTGGTATCAGAAGGCCCAGAGCCTCGGGTCGGCGCAAGCAGTCGAACGGCTTCGCGCGCTCGCCGAGCGTTGATCGCCAGCGCTGCTGCCAATTCAACATTACAGGTCTGCCGCAACCAATAAAGGGGGTGCTCATGCAATCTCGTCTGGTCAGGCGCTCGGTCATTGTCGCCGGGCGTAAAATCAGCTTCAGCCTCGAAGAGGCGTTCTGGCGAGGGCTCAAGGAGATGGCAGCCTGGCGCGACGTGACCTTGTCCGATCTGGTCGCCAGCATCGACAGCGACGCGAGCGAGGAAAACCTTGCGTCGGCCATCCGCCTGTTCGTCCTCAATTTCTACCGGCATCAACTTTTCGCGGCCGATCATCTGCTGCGCTCGGTCGCCCCGCTGCCTGACGTCCGCGCGTGAACGGGTTTGCATTCATGTCGACGATAAATGCTGTCTCTGCAACAGCCTTGGGCAATGCCGGCCTCTTTGCGCCGGCGGCGTTGATGCTGGTCTCGCTTGCGGGCTTTGTCCGCTACAAGATTTCAGCGAGCACAATCAGCGTCAACTTCCAGCTCAGAAGCCTGGAGTCCGTCGAGTTGGACAGATCGCTGCTGCTGTACAAGAAGGTGCATGATCGCCGCGCCGAAATCCTGAAGCTGGCCGAAGAGGGGCAGGGAGATCTGCTGACCCGGTTCCGGCAGCGAACCAGAGTGAGGCAGAAATTCGCCGACGAGCTCGACGACATCGAAGCCTATGGCAGGCATCTTCGCGCGACGATCGTTCGACTGCGCGGAAAGCCGATCCAGCGACTGAGAGGCTGGCTGCATGTTTGCAGCGCTCAGCTGGCATTTGGCCGTTCTCTCATGGCATATGTCGTCATTTCCTCCGTAGGTTTGGTCGAGCTCTACGGTTTGCAACAGCTGCTCCTGGTCGATGAAACGGAGACGAGCTTTGCGCTGTCGTCCCACTGGGAGCAGCTGCACGGTCCCATGTTTTACGCCAACTGGCTCGCGGCGGGTTTCATGCTCGCCACCTGGCCCGCTGTCTATTTTTATCGCCGCGCCGAGCTCAATCGCCGATATCGGATCCAGCTGCGATTGTGCAAACGCTTTGCCTCTGCCGACCCGGACAAGCTGATTCAGGAGCTCCGCACCGAGAGCGCCCGCGAGGAGCAGCTCGAGGCTTGTGAGCAGGACACGACCGCAGGGTCCTGTTTCGATGTGCTGGGTCTCGCACCCACCGCGACGATCGAGGAGGTCAAGGAAGCCTACCGGGAGCGCGTCAAGCAAAGCCATCCCGATCGCGTCCAGGGCATGTCCAACGCATTCACCGCGCTTGCCGAGGCGGAGACCAAGAAGCTCAATGTCGCGTATCAGGAAGCTCTGATGGCCTTGCAGGGCCTGCTGGCCGCCTGATCGAGCGACCGTCCGTCGTCATGGCGGCTTGGCGGGGAACGGACGTGGATGCGCAGGAAAAACCCTACTCCGCGGCTTGCGCTCGGACGAGTTGCGGCTCCGGTTGCGGAGCTTTCCTCTCCCCCCGCAGCCAGACTTGCAGGCGATCGAGATAGAGGTAGACGACCGGGGTGGTGTAGAGGGTCAGGAGCTGACTCACGGCGAGGCCTCCCACCATCGCGTAGCCCAGCGGCTGGCGCAGCTCCGAGCCCGTGCCGTGGCCGAAGGCGAGCGGTACGCCCGCGAGCATGGCCGCAGCCGTCGTCATCAGGATGGGGCGGAACCGCAGCAGGCATGCCTCGCGGATGGCATCGATCGGCCGCATGTGCTGATCGCGTTCGGCCGTAATCGCGAAATCGACCAGCATGATGCCGTTCTTCTTCACGATCCCGATCAGCAGGATGATGCCGATGATGCCGATGACCGAAAGGTCCATGTGGCCGATGTTGAGGGCGAGCAGCGCTCCTACCCCGGCGGAAGGCAGCGTCGAAAGGATGGTCAAAGGATGGATGAAGCTCTCATAGAGTATCCCAAGGATGATGTAGACAACGATCAGGGCAGCCCCGATCAGCGCGGGCTCGCTCGACAGTGACGACTGGAATGCCTGCGCATTGCCCTGGAACGAGCTGATGACGCTCGCCGGCATGCCGATCTCGCGCGCGGCCGCATTGATCGCGTCCACCGCCTGTCCGAGCGCGATCCCGGGCTGCAGGTTGAAGCTCAGGGTGACGGCCGGGAACTGCCCTTGATGCGCGACCGAGAGCGGACCGACCTTGCCGGAGTCGACATTCACCAGAGTCGAAAGCGGCACGGCTGCGCCGGTAAGGGGAGACTTGACGTAGATCAGGTCGAGGGAGGCGATGTCCCGCTGCTGCTCCGGAAGGATCTCGAGGACGATCCAATAGGTCTTGAGCTGGGTGAAATACTGCGTGATCTGACGCTGACCGAATGCGTCGTTGAGAGTGTCGTCGATCACTTGCGGGGAGATGCCGAACCGGGAGGCCTGGTCGCGGTTTATGCTGATCTTGAGCTGAGGCGCATTGGACAGGAGGTCGGTCGAGACGTCCGCCAATTGCGGCAGTGCCCGCATCTTGTCCAGCATCCTGTCCGACCACTGCGCCAGCTCGCCGATGTCGGAATCCTGCAGGGTATATTGAAAGCTGGCGCGCGCTATGCGCCCGCCCACGGTGAGGTCCTGGGCCGGCTGCAGGAACAGCGTTGCTCCCTCGACCTTGGCCAGCTGCGGCCGCAGGCGGTCGATGACCTGCGAGGCAGTCAGCTCGCGCTGATCGCGCGGCTTGAGCACGATGAAGCCGCGTCCCGTGTTGCCGGTCTGCGCGCCTCCCGTGGTGCCGGTAAACAGCGCGTTTGCCGCCACGTCGGGGTCCTGCAAGATGACGTCAGCCATCTTGCGAAGGATCTTCATCATCTGCTGCGGCGAGGTATCCTGCGCCGCCTCGGCAAACCCCGTGATCACTCCGGTGTCCTGGATGGGGAAGAACCCCTTCGGGATCTGCACGAACATCACCGCCGTCAGCGCCATCGTCGCGAAGAAGACGCCAAGCGTGATGGCCTGGTGCCGCAGCACGACGTCCAGCGTCCGCCGGTAGAACGAGACCATGGCGTCGAAGCACGCCTCGATCGCGCGGTAGATGATGCCGTGCCTGCCGGATTCGCGATGCATGAAGCGCGCGCACAGCATCGGCGCCAAGGTCAGCGATACCAGCGCCGAGACCGCAATCGAGGCGGTGACGGTCAGCGCGAATTCCCGGAACAGGCGGCCGATGATGCCGCCCATGAGGAGCAGCGGGATGAACACTGCCACCAGCGAGATGCTGATCGACAGCACCGTGAAGCCGATCTCGCGCGAGCCCTGGAGCGCGGCTTCCAGCGGCTTCAGCCCGTTCTCGACGTGACGGTGGATGTTCTCGACCACCACGATGGCATCGTCCACCACGAAGCCCACGGCGATCGTCAGTGCCATCAACGAAAGATTATCGAGGCTGAAATTGAGCAGATACATCGCGCCGCACGAGCCGAGCAGCGCCAGCGGGACGGTGATGCTGGGGATGAACGTCGCCCAGAAATTGCGCAGAAACAGCAGCACGACCAGAACCACGAGCGCGATGGTGAGCGCCAGCGTGAACTGGACGTCGCGCACCGAGGCGCGGATGGTCGTGGTGCGATCGAGAATGGTCTCGACCTGAATGGACGGAGGTATTCTGGCCGTGAGCTGCGGAAGCTGCGCCTTGATCTGATCGACCGTCTCGACCACGTTGGCGCCCGGCTGCTTGAACACCGCCAGGATCACGCCGGGCTGGTTGTTCTGGTAAGCCGCCACGTTGCGATCGGCCGCGTCGGGGATCGCCTGCCCGACATCCCGCACGCGGATCGGCGCTCCGTTGCGATAGGCCAGGACGACGTCATTGAACTGCTCGGCGTCGGTGATCTGGTCGTTTGCGGCGATCGTGAAGCTGAGCTTGTCGGTGTTGATGGTGCCCTTTGCGGCATTGGCCGTGGAATTGACCAAGGTCCCGCGGATATCCTCCAGGGTGATGCCGGTCGAAGCGAGCTTGGCCGGATCGACCTGAATTCTGATCGCCGGTTGCTTGTCGCCGAAGATGACGACCTGCGCCACCCCGGGCACCTGCGAGATCTGCTGCGCCAGGAAAAGATCGCCGTAGTCGTCGACCTGGGTCAGCGGCATCGTGTCGGAGCGTGCCGAAAGCAGGAGAATGGGGGAATCCGCCGGGTTGACCTTCTTGTAGCTCGGGGGCGCCGACATCGCTTGCGGCAGGGTCTTGCTTGCGACCGTGATCGCCGCCTGCACGTCCTGACCTGCCGAATCGATGTTGCGATTGAGCTCGAACTGAATGACGATGGTTGTCGCCCCCAGCGTGCTGAGAGAGGTCAGCTGCGTGACCCCGGGGATCTGCGCGAATTGCCGCTCGAGCGGCGCGGCAACCGAGGAGGCCATGGTCTCGGCGCTCGCCCCCTGGAAAGAGGCGCTGACCTGGATGGTGGGAAAGTCCACCTGCGGCAGCGGCGCGACCGGAAGGAACGGGTAGGCCGTCAATCCCACGAATGCGAGGGCCGCCATGACCAGCGTGGTCGCGACCGGTCGGCGGATGAACGGTTCGGAGATGCTCACGTGGCGCTGTCCGCTTTGGCGACGGGCGGCGACGTGAAGCTGACCGGTGCGCCCCGCTTGAGCTTGTACTGCCCGTCGGTCACCACGCGCTCGCCGTCACGCAGCCCTGAAGTGATGACGGCGAGCTCTTTCGTCGTCGTGCCGACTTCGATGGGACGCGGCTCCGCCGTGCTCGTTCCCGAGATCACCCAGGCGAACAACCCTTGCGGCCCGCGCTGAACCGCGGTGGGCGGCACCACGACAGCGTTGTTGAAGGTGCCGAGCTGAACCCGGGCGTTGACGAACTCCCCCGGCCACAGCTTGTCGTCCCGGTTCGAGAACATCGCCTTGAGGCGGATGGTGGCGGTGCTCTGATCGATGATGCTGTCGACCAGCAGCAGCTTTCCCCTGGCGAGCTCGCGGGCGTTATCCTGATCGAAGGCGACGACCTCGACCGGTCCGCGCGCCAGGGCGGCACGCACGTCGTCGAGCGCGCGTGCGGGCAAGGTGAACAGGACGGCCGAGGGTTGGGTGAGGACCAAGGTCGCGATCGACCCCGGGTCCGATGCGTGCACGATGTTTCCGGGATCGACCAGGCGCACGCCGATGCGCCCATCGCTCGGCGCCCTGATGCTGGTGTAATCGAGATTGGTCTGAGCGGTCTCGATCATGGCCGCATCAGCATCGACCGATGCCTTGAGCTGATCCACGCTGCCCTGCTGGCGATCGACGTTCTGCTGGCTTTCTATGTTCTTGAGCACCAGCGTCTTGAACCGCTCGAGGTCCTTTTCGGCCGCGAGCAGGAGCGCCCGATCCTGCGCCTTCTTGGCTTTCGCCTGATCGAGCGCCGCCTGGAACAGCCGCGGATCGATCTGCGCCAGCAGATCGCCCTTCCTGACGTTTTGCCCTTCGGTAAAAAATACCTCCTGCAACTTGCCGTCCACCTGCGAATGGATGCCGACGGTGAACGAGGCCTGCACCGTGCCGAGGCCGGAGAGATAGATCGGAACGTCCTGTTGTGCCGCAAACGCGACGCTCACCGGTACCGCGGCCATCGCTGGAGATCGCGCTGCATGCGCAGGCGTCGTGCCCTGCGTCCAATGCCAGTAGAGAAGCGCAGCGATCGTGACGACGATCAGGCCAAACGCGCCGAGAGCCAGGCGCTGCCTGCTCCCGGATCTCCCATGCCCCATTCCGACCACGTTTGTTCCTCGACCTGCTTGCCCAGCTCAACCTAACCATTCCATGCGTGCTCTCAAGTTACGTTTTTGTTAGGAGCGAATTGGGGCAAGCTGCTGGTTTTACGCGATATTTACGGCATTGAGCGCACGGGCTCAAATTGCGCGCACTCGCACGTGAAAGTGCGCGCCATTGTGCTCACTCAATGCATGTCTCGATCATTTGGAATATCCGCCGTCATCCCCGGGCTTCGCGCCACTTGCACTAATCTGAACGTGTGTGTCCCGGGCGCAACGCAGCATGGACGCCGCGCACCAGACACGCGCAACTCGCGCAGCTCGAGTGCGCTGCTGACATGGTGACCGGAGTGGAAGCGGCAGCGTGTGTAAGCGGAGCCCTGATTGACATATAATGCGTCAAAGCGAAGTGTCGTCGCCCGTGGGCCGGCGGGGGATCCGAGCAGGAGCGGGGCGGTGACAACGAGCTCGCCTGTTTTGCAAGCCGCGACTGCAATCGCCTTGCTCCTGCTCGGCCTTGCGCCGACTTTCGCCGGTTCATCGGGTCGATATGAGGGCTATCGCAACAGCGCCTATCTCACCTATCTCAACGCGCCCGGTCCGCTCGACGACATCACGGAGGTGCCCCGCCTGCGCATCTCGTTCGGCGAGCGCAGCTACGGCGCGGTGATGGATACCGGCTCCACCGGCGTCGTCGTCTCGGCGGACAAGATTCCAAACCTCGCGGGCCTGCAATCGCTGGGGCCGGGCATGCTCGCCTATTCCAGCTCCGGCCGCATCATGACGGGCCGATGGGTCGTCACGCCGATGAGCATCACCGGCGGTAACGGAATTCGCGTGACTACGCCGCCCATCCCGGTCCTTGCCGTGACCCAGGTGCAGTGCATGGCGGCCGCCCGGCGCTGCACGCCAGACGAGGCGCCGCACCGGATTTCAATGATGGGGATAGGATTCGCGCGCCGCCACGACCATCAGGCGCAAAGCGGCCCCGACAGGAATCCCTTCCTCAACATCATGCAGCCCGGGGACGGCGGCTCCGATGTGGAGCGCATGCGGCGGGGCTATATCGTGACGCGAGGAGGCATCCATATCGGGCTGACCTCCGCCAACACGCAGGGCGATTTCTCCTACGTCGAGCTTGTGCCGGAGGCGGACCGCAAAGACTGGGCGGCAACGCCCGCCTGCATCTCGGTCAATGGTGCCAAGCCCGCCGCCTGCGGCAGCCTTTTGATGGATACCGGCGTGACCACCATGTACTTGACGGTGCCCGAGAGCCAGGCTCCGGCCGACACTGTCACGGGGACTGGCCGCGCGATGACCCTGGTAAAGGGTGCAACTCTCATGATCTCGATCCCGAACGGGGATACTCCGCAAGCGCTCTACACCTTCACGGTCGGCGACGACGCCAATCCGCTGGCTCCGAGCCATCTCGATCTGGTCAGCCGCACTCGTGCACCGTTCGTCAACACCAGTCTGCGATTTCTCAACGGCTTTGATTATCTGTACGACGCCGATGGCGGTCTGGTGGGCTTCCGTTGGACCGGCCGTGCCTCGCAAGCCTTCGGCAAAGTCGTCCCCATTCCGCCACCGAACTGATGGCGCGATCGAGATAAACGGCGTGGTCGGTGGCCGGCCGGAAGCTCGACCCGGTGGTTGCGCCGATGCATCACAGAAAAGCGAAGCGCCGCGCTGTTGGGCGCATGACCGAGCTTAGGGGCGGGTTTGAAACGCCCCTACAACCGGAGCGGTCGGGATTCAACGCAGGGACGGGTAGCAGCGCGTGGCGGCGGCTTGAACAGGTTGCCAGGCTGATTTCGTGGCGGCAAATTTCTTCGATCAGCTTTCTACCGAGGCATGCCTCATGACAGCGTCCGCACCAGTTCCGATCTTTGACGGCCACAATGACGTGCTGTTGCGTCTTTATCGGCGCGGCGGTCCGGACGCGCCCCTGGCGTTTCTCCGAGGCGGCGCCAGGGTCCAGTTGGATCTGCCCTTGGCACGTCAGGGAGGATTTGTTGGAGGCTTGTTCGCGATCTTCGTTCCTTCGACGGGCGGAGAGGATGGCTCCAATGGCGAAATGCACTCCCCGGCGCGGCTCGGTGGCAGCGGCCCGGCGCCGGGGACCGTTGAGCTGATACGGGCACAGAGGGTTGCCATCGGCATGGTGTCTCTTCTCCTTCGGATAGAAAGAGAATCGCAGGGCCGCTTCCGTGTCTGCCGCACCGCCGATCACATCCAACGATGCCTGGACGACGGCGCGCTGGCAGCCGTGCTTCACCTGGAAGGGGCCGAAGCAATCGACTCGAGCTTCGAGCTCCTGGATGTCCTGTATGGGGCGGGACTTCGCTCTCTCGGCCCGGTTTGGAGCCGGCCCAATGCGTTCGGACATGGCGTCCCGTTTCGATGTCCCTCTTCGCCCGATACGGGACCGGGGCTGACGGACCTCGGCAGGGAGCTGATTGCCGTGTGCAACCGGTTGGGAATTCTGATTGATCTGTCGCATCTCAACGAGCGCGGCTTCTGGGACGTTGCCGATATCAGCACTGCACCCCTTGTTGCCACGCATTCCAATGCGCATGCGTTGAGCCCACATGCACGCAATCTCACCGACGAGCAATTGGCTGCGATCCGTGAAAGCGGCGGCATTGTCGGCGTGAACTTCGCAACTGCATACCTGCGTGCAGACGGTCGTGGCGACGCGGACACGCCCACTGAGCGGGTCATCGAGCACATGGAGCACATGCTCGAGCACGCTGGTGAGGACAGCGTCGGGTTTGGATCGGATTTTGACGGCGCCAGGATCCCGGCAGGGATAGGAAATGCCGGTGGACTTCAGATTCTGGTAGAGGCGATGCGTGCGCGCGGTTTCGGCGAGGCGCTTATAGAGAAGGTATGCTTCAGAAACTGGTTACGCGTGCTGGGGCGAACGTGGGGAGCAGCGCACGCTCCCGTGAGTCCTGGTTGAGCCGAGACCCGGCTTTTTGCTCGTGCAGCCCCTTTATGCCCACATGACACGCTTCAGGCGACCGGCTGTATGATGGACGTCGAGCCCATAATCTCAGCGAGCGGCTCTTTCATATGCGCGTACGGAGCGGTCCTTGCGCTGCAACGTACGTTTGCGCCAGTGCCTGGTGCGCCGGTTGACGGTACTCGAGCCGACCTTGAGCGCATCGGCTATTCGGCGGTCGCTGTACCCCTTGTCGAACAGTGCGCGTACCCGCTGTGCGAATTTTTCGCCATAAGCGCTCGGGTCGATCCCCAGGTGTTGCAGTGCTTCAAGTTTTAGATACGGCGCTACTTCGCGCCGGCGGCGATGCGAGTACTCAAAGAAACGACTCTTCTTCACCCGCTGCCGTGCTTTTGCCCTGCGTTTGGCCGTCCATTTTATGGCTGCATGCGAGACTGCCGATGTCAGGCCCCTGCTCCACGGCAGTCCGAACCTCTCGCGATATTCATCTGGCGCCATAGCGTGCGTTCTCGTCAAGTGGGGCGAGAGGCGATCGAAATGCTGCCCGCAGAGCAGACATTCAATTGTTTTGCCGCTGAAATAGCGCTCGACCTGCTTGCGTGTCGCAAACGCCTGTGGCGGCTTGCGTGATCGTGGTATGGCAACCTCCATGCGCGATGCCGGCCCGGGCACCGCCCGTCGATCCTGGCTCGGACGCAAAGACTTCAATGAGCCAATGGCAGGCCGTGCCGTGACTGGCAAGACTTGTGACTGGCAAGACTTGGGACTGGCAAGACTTGTGACTGGCAAAGTCGTGTGACTGGCAAGTCCTGTGACTCGCAGGTCGTGTGACTGGCAGATCTTGGGCGCTGCCCGCGAGCGTCGTCCTGATCGCTCGACGTGTTTAGTGCCGATAAGCGCGACTCCGGGTCCGGTGGTGTGATCGCGATCACCAAAAAGGCGTTTCCGCTGGACGAAGACGAACCGCCTAGGCTATCGCCGTGACACATGCACAGGCGTGGAGTTGACCCGCCGCAGCGAGGCCTGCAATGACCAAGCGAATTCTCGTCGTCGAGGATCAGGAGAACAGCCTGAAGATCCTGCGCGACCTTCTCAGCCATGCGAGCTTCGAGATCATCGAAGCCAAAAACGGCGAGGAGGCTGTACGGGCGGCGGCGGCCGAACGGCCGGACCTGATCTTGATGGACATTCAGCTTCCGCTGCTGGACGGCTATGAGGCGACCCGCCGCATCAAGGCCGACCCATCATTATGCGCGATACCGATCATTGCGGTCACGTCGTACGCGTTGAGCGGCGACGAGCCAAAGATCCGGGCGGCGGGCTGCGACGATTTCGTACCCAAGCCTTACAGCCCGCGTCAGTTGCTGGCGAACATTCGTCAGCGCCTGCAATAGTGCAGTGTTTCCGACGCTCGAGCCGTATCAGCGCAACAGTTTCGGCAGCGATGCGGGGCCATGATTCGCTCCGCGATGAGGGCCTGGCGCTATTTGTCCCCGCTGTTCACAGTCGTGGCAGCCCTGCGCCAGCAGCCGGGGCGAGCCCGCGGATGATCACAATGCATCATTAGCTGACCCGCTACAGCGTCGCGTAGGAGTGGTCGTTGCGTAGCGTCGCGTAAGGTGAAATGGTAGGCAGGAAGCGTCCCGGCGGCATGCCGGGAGCTTCCCTGCCAAAATACATTTTTGCAGTCCAAGGTGTCCATTCGACAACGTCGCCGGCAGCGAGCGGAAAGTCGCGGGAGATTGTCAGCCAGGCTCGCGCGCAGTCTTCAATATCGATCACGAGCTCCAATTGGGTGGGTTGCTCGAACGGCAGGTCCGCCGGTTTCGCGTCCTGCAGGAGCTCAGCCTCCCCATCGACCAGCTCAGGACAGCGGGTCAGCTTGAACAGGGGGGTGCAGGGTGGATCATGGAGCCGTTTGTACGGAAGGATATCGCATGCAACCGATGTCACGGCGTCGCCTCTGCACGGCAGCGCTCGGGTTGCTGCCGATCGCATCTGCCGGCTGGGCGCAGCAGCCGCCACCTGCACGCCTGCGCGGCACCATCGCGGCAATTGAGGGCAACACACTCACGGTGAAGCCCGTGAGCGGGAGCGAGACCAAGGTGGTGCTCGCGGACAAAGCGTTGATCGTGGCGGTCGTGAAGGCCACCCTTGCCGACGTCAAGGAAGGCACTTTCCTCGGCAGCGCCGCGATCCCGCAGGCGGACGGGACGCAAAAGGCCGTCGAGGTACATATTTTTCCGGAGGAGATGCGCGGTACCGGCGAGGGGCACCGTCCCTATCCGCCGGTTGCGAACGGTACCATGACCAACGGCACGGCATCAGGGGCCACGGTTTCCGGCGTCGAGGGCTCCACGATCACCGTCAAATACAAGGGCGGCGAGAAGAAGATCATCGTCCCCCCGGAAGCGCCCGTCCTTCGCTACGAGATCGGCAACAGGGCCGATCTGGCGCAGGGCGCGCATTTCACCGTGCTCGCCGCGACCAAAAAGCCGGACGGCACGTTCGAGACGAGCCGGATCAATGTCGGGCGCAACGGCGCCGTGCCGCAGTAGACAAGCAGCCTGAAAAAGCATCACCGGCCCATGCGATAAGGCTTCAGGATGGCGTACACGGCCTCCTGCGCCGGCGTCGCTATGCCGTATTTGCGCCCGAGCGCAACCACCTTGCCGGCGAGCCAGTCGAGCTCGAGGCGATTGCCGGCGGCAAGGTCGTTTGCCATCGACGCTCTCATGTCCGGGGCAAAGCCCGCCACCGCACGGTCGAGCTCCGCGGGAAAACCCGGCGGGAACCCGACGCCGGCCGCGCGGCCGACTGCCGTCGTCTCCTGCATCAGCTTGTACAGGAGCGCGCGCATGTCCGGGTCGTCGCGAATGACGCCGAGAGTCTGGCGCGTGCCGGCGGTAATACCTGAGGTGCCCGAGAGCAGTACAAATTTCTTCCAGAGGTCCACCAGCATGTCATCGGAGAGGGTGATCTCGAGCTTCGCGGCCTTCATCTCCTCGACGTAACCTGCGAGCACGGGATCGGAGCGCCGATCGAGACGTCCGCAGCGGATCCTCGCAATGGTGCCGGTGTGACGGATCACGCCCGGCCGGGCAATCGTGGTGACGACGTAAGTGGCGCCGCCGATCGTGGCATCATCGCCCAGAACGGGCGCTAGCCGCTCGACGCTGTCGACGCCGTTCTGCAGGGTGATCACGCGCGTCCTGGCGCCTACGAGTGCGCGCGTCTGCTCGCCTGCCGCCTCGGTATCCCACAGCTTGACCGCAAAGATCACCACGTCCACCGGACCGACCTCTTTCGGGTCGTTGCTGACATTGAGATCCTCGAGGTGCACGTTGCCGAGGCTGCTCTCGATCCTCAGACCCTCCCGGCGCATGGCATCGCGGTGCGCGCCGCGTGCGACGAAGGCCACCTCATGCCCCGCCGCGGCGAGCCGCGCGCCGAAATAGCCGCCAACGGCACCCGCTGCCATCACTGCAACCCGCATGCCTCATCCTCCGCAGGGAATATCCGCTTTGCGCGCGCCTACCTTACACGACCTCGTTCCACGGCGCTTCCATGTCGGGGCAGCCGCGATCGGAACATGCGTGTGCATGCTCGTCTGGGCTTTTCGCGTTCGCGCTTGAGCCTAGAAACCGGCCGAGCTCCGCGAGTGTGAACCCTTCCGGATGCGGAGGATGACGCACTCGCGTTGCTCATTATCGGCGAGGCAAGGGGGAGGGTTGGAGTCGGCGATTGTCACGGTGCCCCTACGAGAGCCCGGGCCTGGCGCTCCAGCAGGTCGGAATCGCCGGGATGCTTTTGCTCGCGGCTTGCGGGCGCGAGGTCGAAACCGCCCCCGCGGAGGCGCGTCCGGTCCGCACCGTGATGGTCGTCAAGCGCGAGACCGGCGAAACTGTCGCATTTACCGGGCGTGCACGGCGCCGCGCGGACGGCTCCGACGAGCTCAGATCGACTGCTGGTGCGTCGCTCCCGGCGCAGGGCGTAGCACCGGGCGCGAATCTGGGCCATTCTGAGCCCGCTCGAATCCGATCTTCCCTCTCTCCAGGAGGCCGGCCGTGAAAAGCATCGCGGAATTGACCACGGGGATCATCATCATGGCATCAGCAACGCTGATCGGCAGCGCCGCAGCGCCGGCGCGGACCTTCGTCTACGTATCGAATGCCGACGACGGCGATATCGGGGTCTACAGCGTGCAGACCGATGGCTCTCTGAGACCGGGCGAGCGCGCCAAGGCGGCGAGCCTGGTCATGCCGATGGCGGTGAGTCCGGACAAGCGCTTTCTGTACGCCGCGGCGCGCTCCAAACCGTATTCGGTGCTCGTATATGCGATCGACCCGAGCACAGGCGCTCTGAAGACCTTGTCAACGTCCCCGCTCGCCGAAAGCTTTCCGTACATTTCGCTCGACAGGACCGGGCGCTACCTGTTCGGCGCGTCGTATGGATCGAACCTGATCAGCGTCAACGCGGTCGGCGAGGACGGGCGCGTGGCTCCCGATCCGCTGCAGGTGATACCGGTGGGCCGCAACGCCCACTCGATCCGCGCCGACGAGAGCAACAGATTCGTTTTCGTCCCCACCCTCGGCAGCGACGAGATATTCCAGCTCACGTTCGATGCGAGGACCGGTCGTCTTGCTTCGAATACACCGGCGGTCTTCCTGACGAAGCCCGGGCTGGGTCCCCGCCACTTCATTACGTCCGGCGACAACAAGTTTCTGTACGTGTTGAGCGAGCTGACCGGGACGGTGACGACGTTTTCGCTCGACAGCGGTACGGGGCTGTTGACGGAAGTGAGCTCGGCATCGGGCTTGCCGCCCCAATCCAAGCTCGTGCCCGGTGCGCCGCGCGGCGCGGTAGGCGCGCCCGGCGGCCCGCCGCCGCGCAACACCGACAACGATATCTGGGCCGCAGATTTGCATCTCACGCCGAACGGCAAATTCCTCTACATGACGGAGCGTACCGGCAACTCCCTCGCTGCCTTCGGCGTCGACGGCGCCAGCGGCAAGCTCAGCTATCTTGGCAGCACGCCCACCGAGAAACAGCCGCGCGGTTTTGCAATCGACCCGAAGGGAAGATTTCTCGTCGTCGCCGGGGAAAAGTCGGACACGATCTCCGCTTATGCGATCGACGAGGCGAGCGGCGCTCTCAAGCTGATCGGCAAGTATCCGGCGGGAAAGGGCGCGAACTGGGTGGAGATCGTCAGTTTTGATTGAAGGCGGGGTAAAACCCGCAAGCGCGAGCGAGCGACCGGGTATCGAGCGCCCCGGTTGCAGGAAGTCCGTGGCCGGGTTCTGCTGCGATGCACCGGGGCGCGTACCCTGCTATACTTTAACTTCCGCGATCTCTGGCCTTGGGGTACGCCCCATGAGGCGGCGAGAATTCATCACGCTGGTTGGGGGCGCAGCAGCCGCGCGGCCGCTTGCAGCGCGCGCGCAGCATGCGGCTACGCCAGTGGTCGCCTTCTTAAGTGGCGAGTCGTTCATAACGAGTGACGCCACCATGCGCGCATTCTATCAAGGCCTGAACCAAAGCGGCTTCATCGAGGGACAAAACGTCACTACGGAATATCGCTTTGCGGAGGGTGATAACGATCGATTGCGTGCGATGGCGGCCGATCTGGTGCGCCGGGGGGTGGCGGTCATCCTCGTGCTGGGTAACCGTCCCGCCATATTTGCCGCAAAAGCGGCGACCACGACAGTTCCGATCGTCTTCCTGTTCTCGGGCGACCCCGTCGCGGTCGGATTTGTCGCCAGCCTCAACCGGCCGGGCGGCAATCTCACAGGCGTGACCACGTTGAACACTGAGATAGGGCCGAAACGGTTCGAGCTGCTGCACGAGCTGTCGCCTGCGGCGACCGCCGCGGCCTTCCTCGTCAACCCGAAGTCGCCCGCTGCCGAGAGTCAATCGACCGGCGCCCGCTGCTTGTGACCCGGAGCGATCTTCGCAAGCGCATAGTAGCTGGATGAAATCAACTCATTTTGCTAACGTAGCTGCCCTTCCCTTGTAGCGAGTATGGAATGAACCGGCGCGCCTTTCTGACATCGACCGTGCTCATCGCTACGCCAGCACGGTACGTCAGCGCGCAGACAGTCCCAAAGGTCTTTCGCATCGGCTGGCTGACAGCACAGCGAGCGGCGAGTCTGGCGCCGTTTCTCGACGTATTTCGCAGCGGCCTCGCCGAGCTTGGCTACCGCGAAGGTGATAACCTGAAAATCGAATACCGTTATGGGGATGACGACCTTTTGCGCGTGGCGCCGCTTGCGACGGAGCTTGCTCGCCAAGGGGTCAGTCTTCTGGTTGTACAGGGCGCTGCTGTTCCTCTCGTACACGAATTGAAGCTGCCCACACCCTCCGTCTACGTCTTTAGCGGAGATCCCGTTGTCGCCGGCATTGCTGAAAGCCTCGCTCGGCCGGGTGACAATATGACCGGCCTTACGTTTATGGCACCCGAGTTGAACGCGAAGCGTCTGGAGCTACTGCGGGACATGATCCCCGGCTTGCGCCGTGTTGCCATCATCGCCAACCCCGAGCATCCGGGCTCTCAGATAGAACGAACCTATTCGGAGGAGACAGCGCAGAAACTCGGCCTGGAAACCGAGTTTTTTAGCACCGGAACAGAGGATCAGTTGGCCGCTGCATTTGCCGCGATGGATTCGCGTCCACCGCAGGCAATTTCACTCTTCGCCGATGGCTTTGCAATTCAGTATCGCGAACGCATCATTGACCACGGAATGAGGCACCGGGCTCCGCTGATTTCTGGCTGGCCAATATTCGCCAGAAGCGGTGCCATCTGCAGCTACGGCCCTAAGCTGTCGGAGTCATATCGCCGATTAGCGTACTATGTGGATCGCGTGCTTAAGGGCGCCCGGCCTTCCGATTTGCCGATCGAGCGACCAACCAAGTTCGAGATGGTGGTTAACATGAAGACTGCGAAGACCCTTGAGCTGACCGTGCCCAACTCGATCATCGTATCTGCCGACGAGATTATCGATTAATGGGCGTATGTTGGCTCTTGCCACGAAGGGTCGGAGTGCTTGAGCGCAGCAAATGGGTCGCAAGCTGGATCGTCCGTGCGCCGGTAGGCGTAGGGTTGTTCCGCAGTCAAGTGTATGCCTGCATAAATTGCACGCAACACATTGGCCGCTCCCGCTGAATTTCGCTTTTCAGCATAGCGGCCAATTTCGTCGATATCGCCAAGTGCCTGCGGCCGATACCGAATCCTCATGTAATGCCGTCCGCAAGTGGCAGTCGTATTTGTCGCACTACACCTGGGCGGCATTTTCGTCCGACGATGTGCTAGCTTAGCCGGAAAAATGAACGATCAATGAGGGAGGCTCCGCTATCCGGCGGAGAAAGTCGTATGAGGCGGCGAGATATTCTGGCCAGTGTCGGATCATTGAGCGCCGGCCTGACCTTGAGCTTCCCGGCACCCGCGATCGCGCAGGGAATCCGACAGTTGAGGATGGTGACGGACTGGCCCAGAGATTTGCCGGGCCAGTATCCCAGCGCGGTTCGTTTCGCGGAAACGGTTGCCGTCGCGACCGGCGGTCGCATCAAAATCGAAGTATTTCCGTCGGGCGCGCTAGTCCGTCCGTTCGAGACCTTCGACGCGGTAAGTGCCGGAGTGGCCGACATGTATCACACGGACGAAGCTTATTTCGAGAAGAAATCGCCCGCGTTCAATTTCTTCGCAGTGGTACCATTTGGCTTTACTGCCGATGAGCTGTTTGCGTGGGTCCAGTACGGCGGCGGTCAAGAGCTATGGGACGCGCTCAATGGTCAATTCAACATCAAGTCGCTTCTTTGCACCAGCACCGGTTGCCAGATGGGTGGGTGGTTCAACCACGAGGTCAACGCGCCGGAGGACTATAAGGGCTTGCGCTACCGCATGGCTGGCCCCGGCGCCGAAGTGCTCCGGCGACTGGGTGCCATCGTGCTGCTTCTGCCGGCGAGTGAGATCATGCCGGCGCTCAAGTCCGGTGCCCTCGACGCCTGCGAATGGGTCGGCCCGTGGCTTGACATGGCAATGGGCCTGCACAAAGCGGTAGGTTTTTATTATTATCCGGGGTTTCACGAGCCGGGCACCGGGCTCGCGGTCGGCATCAACAAAGGCGTGTGGGAAAGCTTCGACGCCACCGATCGCCAGGTCATCGAAGCAGTGGCCGCGTCCGAATACGCGCGCTCATTGGCGGAATTCAATGCAAATAACGCACTCTCGCTGCGCGAGTTGCGCAACGAGCGCACCGTCAAAATTCTGAAATTTGATGATTCTCTGCTGAGGGCTTTTCTTGCAATGAGCAGGGATGTCGTGGCCGAGATCGGCTCGGGCGACGAGCTCTCCAAGAAGATTTACGCGAGCTATCAACGGTTCCGCGCGTCGATCATGGATTGGAGCAATATCAGCGAACGCGCATACTTCAACGCCCGCGGTCTCGGTTGATCGAATGATATGGGAGAGCTGCAGTGCAGGACTCGGACTATGGCACCTCACCTCGCTCGCTGCGGCGCAGTTGGCTCAGGTCGGCGGACAGCGGACGCCAGTGCGCGACCGCGCCAGCAGCCTCGACGGGGGAGCGGCCGCTGAGGAAACCGACCATAGGATGTGCCGCAACGTCTAAGGGCCCGAATTTCCAGTAGCGTTGCGGGCCGGTGCGGACATAGGCTCGGGATCGGGGCCGCCGGGGCCGCTGCTTATGACCCATCTCGACAAACGCCGCCCGACGTTTGCCGCTGTGCAAACAGGCCCTAGGCGCGATTACTTCATTGCGTCGTTTCAAATCCCCTCATGCGAGCCGACCAGACGGGGTTGTGCGGTTCGCTTATTGCGCCTTACGCGAATCGCGGCGGCAGTTCTTGGTCTATTGTTGACAGCCAGCGCGCGATAGCGCATGTTGAACCCATGAGCATCGCAATGGCAGATATCCTTGCCATCCGGCGGCCGTCGAAGATGCGCACGCGCAGCGGCGGAGCTTTGCGCGCGTTCCGTTTTACCAGCTTTGCATCATTTAGCTGCTGGAGGCCGCCGCGAAGTTGAATGCATCGAATTCGCGGCCCGAGCCTCCTGGACTTCCGGGAGGCTTTTTTCTTTGCCCGGATAGTTCTTCCGCAGTCCGCCCCGAAAGATGAAAGGGCAACACCAATGGGATTTTGCAACTAAGTCCAGAACGTCTTCAACGATATCTGGCGCTGCGTGATTTGACCGACCCGGATCAGGGGCGGCACGCAATCAATATCCTGATGGCCAACCTGATTGGGGCCATCGAGCGATGGGCGGCGTTGCCGGCCGACATCATCCGAAAATCGCCGGTCGTCTCAATCACCGACAACTATGATCGGTTGTTCTACGAACCTGACGCCATCGCGCGCTCTGCACGCTACTCGCATTATGTCGACGGGACGCACATGCTGCGGACCCATACGACGGCCGGCATCCCGGCAGCACTGGCGGAAACCGAGAACGATCGGCTGATCGTGTGTCCCGGATTGGTCTATCGCCGCGACGTGGTGGATCGCCTGCATGTGGGCGAACCGCACCAGACCGATTTCTGGATCGTGCGGCAAGCCCGGCTTCGCCGCGCCGAGCTTCTGGAGATGATCGCGGTGGTGGTCGGGACCATGTTGCCCGGCCGCGCCTATCGCTGCAACGAGACCATTCATCCTTACACGATGAACGGACTGGAAGTGGAAGTGCGGCTCGATGAGCGATGGGTCGAGGTCCTCGAATGCGGGGAAGTCCATCCGTGGCTGCTCAACGAAAGCCATTTGCCAAGCCAGCAGTGGTCAGGATTGGCCATGGGTATTGGCCTCGATCGCCTGGTCATGCTGATCAAGCAGATCGACGACATCCGCCTGCTGCGCAGCAGCGATCCTCGCGTCGCCCGGCAGATGCTGACCCTGGACCCCTATGAGTCGGTCAGCAACCAGCCGGCGACGCACCGTGACATGTCGGTCTGCGTCGCCGATCCGGACATGGAGCTACTGGGCGACCGCATCAGGGCCGTACTCGGTGAGCGCGGCGGATGGGTGGAGAACGTGGAATTGATCCAAGCATCCGACTATGCATCGGTTCCCCAAAAGGCGCGCGAGCGGCTCGGTATGTCTCCGGGCCAGCACAACCTCCTGATCCGGGTTACGCTGCGCTCACTGGACGGCAGCATCGCAAAGGAGGAAGCAAACCGGGCTTACGATCTCATCTACGCGGAGTTACACGAGGGAACGGCGGGCTATTTCCGCGCTCAGCAAATGGCGGCGCCACAGAAGTCTCCGCATTAAAGCGAAACCCGTACGGCGCAACTGCTTTATTGCTCCGTTTCAAGGAGCAGCGTGCTCAGACTGATTTTGCTGCGATGCATTCTGTCGTTCCTGGCATATCTCGCTCGCTGCGGCGCCCCTAGGGTCAGGTCGCAATCGGTGGACAGTACATTGAGCCGGTATATTTCGGCGGGAAAAGCAGCAGCAACAGGGGCAATGCAAGGCCGGGAAAGAATTGCACCCAGCCGTAGAGCCGCAGATCGCCGGTCCAGCGCCACAGCAACAGACTGAGCAGACCGGTTGCCAGAAGCGGCCAGAGCAGGACAACTCCCAGCCTTGCGCCGACACGCTTCTCGACCACGACGGCGAGGATCGCCATGAAGCAGAGCGTCATCGGCAGCCGGTCCCAGAACAGCGCGCTGTCGCTCGGCGACCAAGGGCCGAGAGTCTCCTTGGTTGTGAAGGAGGGCCATGGTGCTGCATTGTCTAACGGCCCGAATTTCCAGTAGCGTTCCGGGCTGGTGTGGACATAGGCTCGGGCTTGGGCTTGGGCTCGAGCTTGGGCGCGGGGCCGGCGGGGGCCGCCGCTTATGACCCATCTCGGAAGTCGAGGGGCCTATTTTTGTGCAAGCACTGCCGAAGCCAACCCCGATGAGTTTGGCGTGGTCAGACCAGGTCCTCAATGCGATCACTGGTTCCTGGGTCATATGGCTGCCGGTTGGGCGGCGGTTCCGGAGCTGGGCAGACTGGGCTCGGTGCCGCTGACCCGGCGGGGGGGGTGGGCCTGGGTTCGCTTTCTGATGTGGGTTCGGTAGCTGCGGCCACTCCGGCGGATGCCTGGTTGCAGGGGCTTGAGCAGGCCTGGATTGGCAGCTCGTTTGGTCAGCAGATTGACACCGCGCTCAATGATCGGTTCAACCAGCTCGATACCAGTGCCGATCCCACCGCCGGTGCGTGTGGGGTAGTCTGTAACGGCGCTGATGCTCAGGGTGCGCCGCCGATGAGTCAGAACTTGCTGGTCGACCCCAACTTCCAAATGGCCGACCCGTCCGGGTCGGGTTACAGCGGGGTGACCATTCCGGGCTGGACGGAGACCGGGACCCCGACCGTGATCAAATACGGGACCCCGCGCGGTTATCCGTCGCCATTCTCGTTTGCGTTCCCAACGCTGTCTGGGCCCCTGGGCTTTCCAGAGTACGCGCCCCCGGGCACGCCCCCGGGCGACGACAATTTCGCGGGCGGCGGACCCGTGGGCACGTCCTCCATCAGCCAAACCGTCAACCTCACCGGCGCAGCCGGAACGCCGTACACGCTGAGCGCAGATCTCGGCGGCCAAGGCTGGGACCCGTCCTACGCCTCAGTGCAGGTCACCTTCCTCGACGCCCATGGGGACGTTCTGGGCACCGCCTCGCTCAACCCGGTCACGGTATGGGATCGCCTGGGTATCACCGGGTTTGAGGAACGCGACATCTCCGGGACCGTCCCGGTGGGCACCACCTCCGCGGAGGTGACCACGATCTTCACCGACCAAAACACGTTCCTCGGCAACTACAATGACGCCTACGCCGCCAACGAGTCGTTCACCGTCGGCGATCCAAGCCTCACCCCGGCGCCGCTCACCCCACCGACGTCCGACGTCGGCCAACTGGATCACGTGTTCTTGATCTACATGGAGAACAAGGGCGTCGGCGACATCGTCGGCAGCCCCAATGCGCCGTACATCAACAGCCTGATCAACACCTACGGATATGCGGACAACTACTACGCGCTGGGCCACCCGAGCGACCCCAACTACTTCCGGATCATGGGCGGATCGGACTTCGGCATCGACTACAACCCCGTCTCGAACGCCATCAGCGCACCCAGCCTCATGCAAGAAATGGATCAGGACGGCATATCGTGGGCCGGCTACGCGCAGGGCATGCCCTACCCGGGTGATATCGTGTCATCGGGTGACTATGCCGTCGACGAATTACCCTTTGCCCAATTCAGCTACGTCTTCGACAACACCCCCGCCTACCTGCAGGCACACCTGCTCCCGCTGATGGATTTGTCCACCGATCTCCAGGACCCGAGCACCTTCCCAGAATTCACGTGGGTCGCTGCCGACGAGGCCAACAACATGGAAGGCCCCGTCAATTCTCTTGGTGGCGTTGTCCAGTTCATTGCCAGCCAGCTCACGAACCATCAGTACAACGTCGCGGCCGGCGACCAGTTCGTCGAGCAAGAGGTGTCCGCCATTGAAAACTCGCCAACGTGGAATGACCCGAGCGAGAAGGATGTGATCATCATCACGTCCGACGAGGACAACAACAACCTGTCACTGGGCTTCGGTAACGAAGGCAACAACATTCCGATGATCGTCATCCCGAACGAGGGCGCCGTGACGGCTGGGGGGATGCGATCCGGCCACTTCACCACCGACGCCTACTACAACCAGTACAGCCTGATGGCCACTATCGAAGACACCTTGGGTCTGGCCCCGCTCACTGCCAACGACATGTACGCCCAACCCATGAACGCTTTCTGGTATGCAGGAGCCACAGATGTCGCTGGCAACACCACAATGACCGCGACGCAGCCTACGATCATTATCGATACCGCCGCGCCCATAGTTGCGATAAACAGCACCGGCGGTCTCACAAACCATGTGACGCAAGCTGTGTCCGGCACCGTTGATATTGCTGACGCCGGAACAACGGTGATTGTGCTCGATGGTGCAATTCAGGTCGGCACAGCTGAAGTTCAAGGCGATGGTACCTGGACCAGCGACGTGATGCTCACCGGGGATGGGGCACACACGCTGACAGCCACGGATACAGACGCGGCTGGAAATATCGGCAGCAGCAACTCGATTGCCTACACGCTCGATACAACGCCTCCCACCATTACAATCGCGCAAAAGCTGGCCAACGACACTGGTATCTCGCACACCGATTTGATTACCAGCGACGGCCATGTGAGGCTTTCCGGCACAGTATCGGACGACAATGGTGTGGCGAACGTTGAGGTCTTCGATGGGAAGACTGACCTCGGCGCAGCGACCATCAGCAATGGAGTTTGGACGTTCCCGACCGTATTGGGGGAAGGAGCTCACGCGCTGTATGCAGTGGCCACAGATGATGCTGGCAACGCCACAACCACGCCGACGCTGCCGAAGATTGTTGTCGATCAAACGCCTGGGATCACGCTTGCTGTAAATGTGATTGAGGCGCTGTTTAGCCAAGCTACAGCGCTGCTCGCGCAATACATGGCGTCAAGTTTTGTAACGGGGACTACCGCAAACGCCACAACGCCAATCAACGATTTGCCGACGAACCAGCACCCGCTATTGACACTCCCGCATGGCTAGGCGGCGCGCGGCCCCGGCACGCCGGTAAGCGCTGGCGGCGATGATGTCGCCGCAGAAGATTGGCTAAGCTGGTCCGCCACAGCTCCTGCACGCTGTAGATCTGCGTATGCGGTGAGCGGTCGTCTTGGGCGTCGGTGTCGGCGTCACGTGACGCCGTTTTGCCTTCGCTTTTGCCTGCGTTTACGCTCATCATCGCGCTTGCGACTACGTTGTTGTTCAATGGTGAGTCCGAGAGGCGCGCAGAAGGCTAAGCTGCTTCGCATATTGACCGCAGAAATCGGCGGTGGGGAGGTCTCATATCGTCCGCTCATACCACGAGCAGCTCTGCAAGAACTCTTCAAAGTATGCCGACAGAACCGTGGTCTCCTGATTAACTGACATCAACGATGTTCCCGTCGACAAGGTATGGCCGGTTGACGCACTGACCGTAGGGCTGCCGGACCGCTGCCTTTGACCCAAACCGGACCTAGGCCGGATCAAAATGCCGCACTGCGGCGAGACTTTGCCGCTGACCAATCTGTTATGCTCTGACCCTCGGTTTGGGGGCAGCGGATGCAATTTACTCAATTGAAGCGGCGCGAGTTCATCACACTGCTCGGTGGCGCGGCATGGCCGCTTGCGGCGCGCGCGCAGCAGCCGGCGATGCCGGTGATCGGGTTCATGAGCGGCAGGTCGACGGCAGATTCTGGTTATCTGGCAGAGGCCTTTCGCCAAGGCTTGCGCGACACTGGCTACGTGGAGGGCGAGAGCATTGGCATAGAGTACCGCTGGGCCAATGGCGACTATGATCGTTTGCCGGGGTTCGCCTCCGATCTACTGCAACGCAACGTTCTCGTGCTTGTGGCCGTAGGCGGAGACCCCTCTCCTCTCGCAGCAAAGAAGGCGACCTCCACCGTGCCCATCGTGTTCGGGATGGGCGGTGATCCCGTAAAGGCTGGCTTGGTTGCAAGCTTCAATCGGCCGGGCGGGAACGCAACGGGATACACGTTGCTGACAAACCAGATGGAGCCGAAGCGGATCGGCCTCCTGCATGAGCTCGTACCAGGCGCGTCGTTGCTGGGTGTGTTGATCAACCCGAGCTTTCCACCGGCAGCGCGGCAACTGGAAGACATCGAGAACGCAACCCGCAGCATCAAACAGAATCTGTTCGTTGCAAGAGCCGTAAACGATCAGGACCTTGAGACAGTGTTTCCGAGATTTGTGCAGCAAAAGGCGAACGCAGTGCTAGTAGCCGCATCTCCGTTCTTCGATACACGACAAGACCGAATCGTAGCGCTCGCCGCGCAGTATAGGCTTCCTGCCATGTATCATTTCCGGCAGTATGCCGTCGCGGGAGGCCTCATCAGCTATGGCCCGAGCCTTACGGAGTCTTACAAGCAAGCTGGAGTTTATGCGGGGCGGATCCTGCGGGGGATAAAGCCAGCCGATCTTCCGGTTTTGCAACCCACCAAATTCGAAATGGTGATAAACCAGAAGACCGCGAACGCGCTTGGGTTCGCCATACCAAACACGATACAGTTGCTCGCCGACGAGGTGATCGAGTGAGCATGCATTTTTTGCTGCACCTGCTCAGGTCTCCTCTTGGCACTGGGCTGACGAGCAGGGATGTCCGCATTCACGGAGAGTATCGGTGGCTAAGCGGACCATTTCCCAGCCTCAGGTCAAGAAGAGGGTGAGATCGCCCCACCTGCTGATTGAGGCCTTATGTGCCAGCACGGCGACGGCGTGCTATAGTTTAAGGGTTCAAGCTGAGGAGGTGACTGCGCGCGAAAGAATCAACTTCCCTAAGATTCCATTCCAGGGCACGCACCATCGCGCACCGTGCCAGCATTCTAGGTCGCGATTGTTCGACCCACAGTGATCTGGATCACGATTTTCGACAATGGATGTCTACCGCTGCCCTGCGGGCGAGAAACTAACCTATCGTTTTACTGGGGAGGAAGCCGGCGAGATGCTGCGCCATTACTGGACGCCGGCTTGCCCGACCTGCCCACTCAAATCTCGGTGCACGCCGGCATCCCTAAGGCGCATTACGCGATGGGAGCATGAGCATGTGCTCGAAGCCGTACATCAGCGTCTCGATGCAAACCCACAGGCGATGCGTCAACGCCGCGAGACGGTCGAGCATCCGTCCGGTACGCTGAAGATGCGCATGGACGCAACGCACTTCCTGATGAAGCGGCTGCCGAAAGTCGTCACCGAAATGGCACTACACGTGCTCGCCTACAATTTCACGCGCGTCATGAGCATCATCGGTATTCAACCGCTCTTGATGGCGATGAGGGCATAGTTGCCTCATTCACCCCTTTCAGCCTCAATGCAAACGCCGAGGACGGTCAGAACCCACTCAAGGGCCTGCTGGGAGCGCAAAGTCCTAAATTCCCCCAAATCGCGATCCGTCAGGTCTCTTCCAGCGCGTTTTCACACAACCAAGACCGATCTCGTCCATTCGATGATCAATTTTGCTGTGGTGCACAACGCGGCATTCCTACAACGATGTGGTAGAATGTGACCCTCCGGCTAAGGGAGCCCATGAGGCGACGCAAATTCATTACGCTGCTCGGCGCTGGCGCCGCTGCTTGGCCGCTTGCAGCGCGTGCGCAGCAAGCAGCCAAGGTTAGGCACATTGGTTTTCTTCGACCCAACGCGCCACCAACTGCGGCGCTCGAAGCGTTCCGTCGTTCGCTGCGGGAGGCTGGTTATGTGGAAGGCACATCGATTTCCATTGACTTCCGCTACACTGGCGGATCGCTGGATGCTCTCTCTGCCGCCGCGCACGAGTTAGTCAAAAGCAAAGTCGAAGTGATTGTGACGGCGAGCTCACCGGCAACAATTGCTGCCAAACGACTAACCTCAACAATTCCGATAGTTTTTGTCGAAGTCGCCGACCCAATCGGTGCGGGTTTGGTCGGTAGCCTCGCACGGCCGGAGGCCAACGTCACGGGGGCTTCCGCCATGGGAACGGATGTGAGCCCAAAACGATTTGAAATCTTACGCGAGATTGCTCCACCTGCGGCTCATATCGCAGTTCTTTGGAACCCCGCCAATCCGACCGCTGTGCTCCGCTTGCAGGCGACTGAATTGGCCGCCCAAAGAACAGATGTGCAGCTCATTAAGCAGCCGATCCGCCGTGCGGATGAAATTGATGAAAGCTTCGCAGCGATGAGTAGGGCTGGAGCAGACGCTCTAATCGCCATTCAAGACACGATCGTGCTGGACAATCGTGAGCGCGTCGTCGCTTTGGCAGCTAAATTCCGACTTCCCGCGATATATGACATACGGGCGTATGTTGAGGTAGGAGGATTGGTCTCGTACGGCGCCAACTTTGCGGAGCGATTCGCGCAGGCAGGAGCCTACGTCGTCAGAATACTCAACGGTAAGCGGCCGGCCGATCTGCCTATCGATCAGCCGACCAAATTTGAGCTGGTGATCAACCTCAAGGCGGCCAAGGCGCTCGGCCTGACCATCAGTCACGATTTCCTGTTGCGCGCTGACGATTTCGTCGACTGAAGTGTTCTTTGTTGCTCAGCATGAGTCCGCAAGTGGCAGTCGCGGCGCTCGCGGCGGCGCACCTGGGTCAGGTCGCTATCGGTGGACAGCGGATGCCAGGGCGTGAGCTTCGGCACGCTGCGAGCGTTTTTGTCGGGCTCGATGAAGCACGCTGCTGGCCTGACCCGTCGTCGGATCGCCATCAAGAAATGTCTCGAAGGTATTCTTAAGAGTTCTGATGACGATGCATGCATCGGGCTGAGCGTATCGCTGCCTTCAATATGTCGATGTCGTCGCCTGCGTTCAGGGCCTCGACAATGTCGATGTCATGAGCGTGCGATCGACGATCGGCTTTCGCGTCTGGAAATATCTCAGTACGGCGAAACAGGCGGCAGCGCCGAGCAGGTGCTTGATCGTGTGTCCGCTCAAGATGAAATTCGAATGGATGGAGCGATCGTAGAGCTCGAACACTTTGGCGAGCGCGTACAACGCCATGGCAATGACCCAGTAGATCGAGCCGGTATATTTCGGCGGGAAAAGCAGCAGCAACAGGGGCAATGCAAGGCCGGGAAAGAATTGCACCCAGCCGTAAAGCCGCAGATCGCCGGTCCAGCGCCACAGCAACAGGCTGAACAGACCGGTTGAGATGAGCGGCCATAGCAGGGCAGCTCCCAGTGTTGCGCTGACACGCTCTTCGACCACCACGGCGAGGATCGCCATGAAGCACAGCGTCATGGGCAGCCGGTCCCAGAACAGCGTGCCGTCGGTTGGATTCCAGTGATAGTATGAAGAGCCGAAACCGGTCAGGAATATCCCGAGAAAGATCATGAGGGTTGTGGGATCACGATGAAATTGCCGCAGGCCCATGGCTCCCACGGCAATGAAGGGAAGATTGGAGACAACATTCCAGAAGCTCGGCACGCCAAACAACGTTCGCTGATCGGCGAAGTGGTGATAGCCCTGGTCTTGCTGGATCGGCGGCAACAGCAGCAGCGCTGCGAGCGACACGACCATGAGGCCGAGCAAAACAAGCACGGCGTGGTCTGCTTTGGCGCCCGCGAGCTTCATTTGAGCCGGCCGGCGTGATGACGGACTAATGCTTCACACATCGTAGAGGGCCCCCAATCACATATGCGCTGATTTCAGCTTCTCTCCAAGAGATGGGAAACGTCAGCGAAGGCCCATCGTAGGCAAAGCTGCGCGAATACGCACGGAGAAATCAGCGGCGCCGTCGGCCGCATGCGCTGCTTCATTGATCAGTGAGCGCCGCCGCAGCTCGGCAAACGGCAGCGACGTGTCAATCCGACCCGAGTAGTAGAGGTAGTTGTCTATCAGCCCGTTGAGGACATGACGAATGTCAAACCGCCCAACCCGTCCGGCAGCATTCGCGTACCGGATGATGTTGATCGTGCAGCTGTTGCTCAGCAGGTTATAGAACTCCGGCCGATCGGCAAGCTCGTTGATCCGCGCCAAGTAGACCAGCAGCAAGCGGCGCGCGTTGTCCGGTGATACGTTGAGACGATAGAGGTACACTGTCTCATTGCGGTGGTTGGCGCGCACACCCACGAGGTCCCGCTCGTCACCCACCACGTAGATCAGCTCGAATTGCTTGAAGAGCGAGGCGATGGGGGCGAAGCCCTCGCCCACCTCCGGCCGGGTCTCGATCGAGATGCTCAATGGCTCTGCGTTGTCGAAGATGAAGCTCAGAAACGTGTGTCCAACGAGTCCCTCGCTCCAATAGGAGACATAGAAATCGAGGGCGGTCAGATGTAGCAGCGACACATCGCGCTCCTCATAGCGTACGGTGAAATCATCGCGGGAGCGATATTCGAAGTTACGGACGCCGGTGAGGTGCACGCGGTCGCTCTCGATGGACGCCCGCGGCATTACTGCTACTTCAGGCCGCCATTCACGATCGTGCGAGGGGGAGATGGACATCCACCACGCCACCACGCCGAGATACAGCACGATCAAGGCGACGGACATCCGCCGTTGATGCGCAAGCCATACGGCCCAGATCGCGAAGGCCGCAAAGGCTATCGCCAAACCCAAGCGCAGGCCGTGCCATGGGAGGTTCGAGTAGTAGATGGCGAGCGTGGCCCACAAGATGAGCAGGACGCGGCACAGCAGCCAGACCGCCGCACACAGCCAGGCAAGAAACCCGTACAGGTAGCTGCGAGATGAGCTCAGTCGTTCCTCCCGTTGCCAGGGCTGTTTCGACGCTCCGGCCGCCGCCGCACAGGCGCGCGAGGAGCTGCGGCTCGCATGTATGAGCAAGTGGTCGATCGTGACGTCCTCATGGCAACATGTTCGCCGGGGAGGATCTTCCCGCTTGTTGCCCGCGCGCGGCCAGTCGAGCCAGCGACTGCGATTCCGACAGCGAGGCTGCCCCTCAGCGCTGATCTTCGGTTGGTTTTTCTCATCCCGCAGCGGGCTCCCTTTCCTGGCACTCGTGCCAGTCATGGGGATCGCAGACGACACATCCTCCAGCAGGAAGCTCGGCACTTGTTGAAGTTGGTGAAACAGTTTGGACCGGGATGACGGCCTTCGCACGCGTATCTGGCAGCGCACCGTGCCTTGCACGAGCTGTAGCATTGGTCGCGCTCAGAAGCGGCGGAGGAAGGAAGTGCAACGAGCAACATTGCCAAAGCTAAAGAAATTCTGACTGGAAACGTCGACACGGCGGGTCGCCTCTACTTTGGGTATCTCTCAAACCGGCCTGAGCGGGGTCATTGAAGCCGTACGGAGATTTTGCCAAACTTTCTCGATGCAAAAGTCCATCAACGCCATCGCCCAGAACCCGACGGCTCGCGCTTTGGTCCTCATCGTGCTGGTCGTTCCGATCAGCTTTTACCTGGGCACCAGCCCGGTCCGCCGCGGGATCCTCTACTACACAGGAGTGTTCGCTCCCTCGCTAGTTGCCGCCATAGCTTGCGGGCTGTCAGCCTGGAGCTGGAAATGGTTCTGGCTCGTGCTCTTGATCTGTGTCGCGTTAACCGCGTTGATCCAGATGTTGATGTACCTGTTCGGGTGACCCGTTTTTCTATGCGCCCGGCCTCTGCGGCTGCCCTGGTGGCTGTGAGCAGCTATTCGGCTCGTGGCGGGTTCGGCGACTACGCAACCAGCTTGGCGCGAAGGCGCGTGAACTCCTGATCGGTGATCGATCCTGATTTCTTGAGCCGATCCAGCTTGTCGAGCTCGTCGGCAACGCTGAAGCCGACCACGCGCCGCAGCTCCTCGCGCGCCTGTTGCGCCTGCTGGCTGCTGCGCTCGGCCATGCCTCTCGACTGGGTGATCATGTAGGCGAATATGCCGAGATATGGGAACACGACCAGGGCAATTATCCAGATCGCCTTGACCCAGCCGGATACGTCATGGCGTCGAAACAGGTCGGTTATGACTATGATCAACAGCCAGAACCAGAGGACGAACATGAATACCGCGAAGGCATCGGCCAGGAAATTGCGGAAAGTGAAGCCTTCTGAGAAAAAGAACATCGCTATTCTCCTGTTTTACCGTCCGGGTCTGTCGCGGGCGTCTTGAGCCGCTTGCGCATTCTTTGTTGCTTGTGACACTCTTCCGATCATTGCGGGAGGAACTCGCGTCTGCCGCCGTCGATTAGGCAGCGCCCGCATGCCCTCGCTTCCCGTATCGCCGGCCGCAGGACGCGGAGGAAACTGAGCTGCACGGCGCATGGCGAGAGCCCGGTGCGCCGCTTCGACATGCGCAGCCCGCGCCTCCAGCTTGTGCATGCGATCGATCTCCCTATTGACACGTTTCAACGCCGCGGCGAACACCTGCTTGCGCTGCAGGGGATGCTCGGCCGTGCCGGGGAAGCTTTCACCTCTCGGCGGCCCTTTCCCGCGCAGCTCGCGCCGCTTCTCGCGCGCCAACGTGCGCTCCTTGTTTCGCATATCGCGCAGACGCTGGCGCAACGTCTTGAGGTCACCGGGCCCGCTGTCATAAATTTCGGGATGGTGAGTGCGCAGAATGATCTCATGCTCGTCGTAGCTGAGAATGCTGCGCTCGAATTTGCAGGGTATGGACATGGCGGTCACCTGGTACCTTGTGCCGCAGTCAACGAGAATCGGAGCGTCGCCGTGTCGATCCGGCGGCGAGCGTGTCCTCCTCGCAGGATGTGCCGCGGCTGTCAATGTGCAACCGGCATGGCGGAAATGTACCGATGAGCGCGACGGCAATCGCTGACCCCCGCGCCGGCGGTATTGCCTGGCATGCCATGGCGATCGACGAGGCCTCCCGGCGTCTGACCACCGAGATTGGAAAAGGCATCGAGCCGGCCGAGGCGGAGAGGCGCCTGCAAACGTATGGAGCCAACCGCTTGCCGGAAGGCAAGAAGCGGGGACCGCTCATGCGGTTCCTTTCTCAGCTCAACAACATTCTCGTCTACGTCCTGCTCGGCGCCGGCTTCACCAAGCTGATGCTCAACCTGTGGGTCGATGCGGCGATCATCTTCGGCGTAGTCATCCTCAACGCGCTGCTCGGCTTCATTCAGGAGGGCAAGGCCGAGAAGGCGCTGGAATCGATCCGCAACATGTTCTCCGCGGAGGCCCGCACGCTGCGCGGCGGCGAGACGCGCATGATTCCCGCCGAGCAGCTCGTTCCCGGGGATATCGTTTTTTTGGAGTCGGGCGACAAGATTCCCGCCGACCTGCGGCTTGTGGACGCCAAGAACCTCCGAACCGAGGAGGCGGCGCTGACCGGTGAATCGGTGCCCGCCGACAAGAGCACCGACCCGGTTTCGGACAATGCGACCGTCGGCGATCGGGATTGCATGGCGTTCTCGGGAACCATGGTCGTGTCCGGCCGTGGCACGGGGGTCGTGGTTGCCACTGGCAGCGACACTGAGCTCGGCCGCATCAATCAACTTCTCGCCTCCGTCAGCGCGCTCGAGACGCCGCTCCTGCGCCAGATCAAGAAGTTCGGCTACGTCATCACTGCCGTCATCGGCGTCGTTGCCGCTCTGGTATTCGCCTACGGCAAGTGGGTGAAGGGCATGGATTTCGTGGAGCTGTTCCAGGCCGTGGTCGGTATCGCGGTGTCGGTGATCCCCGAGGGCCTGCCGGCGATCATCACCATCACGCTCGCGATCGGCGTGCAGCGCATGGCCCAGCGCAACGCCATCATCCGGCGGCTGCCGGCGGTGGAGACGCTGGGCTCCGTATCGCGCATCTGCTCCGACAAGACCGGCACGCTCACCCTGATGGAAATGATGGTCGTCTCGGCCGTCACCGCCGAGTCGGCATATCAGGTCACCGGCAACGGCTATGCGCCAAAGGGCGAGGTGAACAAGGACGGGAAGCCCGCGGGCAAGGAGCCGGTGCTCGGCCTGATGGGCCGCGTTTCGATGCTCTGCAACGATGCTGAGTTGTTCGAAGAGGAAGGCGCCTGGAAGGTGGAAGGCGACCCGACCGAGGGCGCGCTCTATCCGTTTGCAAGCAAGCTCGGCCTGGACCGGAAAACCGAGCAGGCTGCGTTGCCACGGATCGACGCAATCCCCTTCGAATCCGAGCACAAATTCATGGCGACGCTGCATAAGGCGGCGAAGGGCAAGGTGCTTCTCTTCGTCAAGGGCGCCCCCGAGGTCATCCTCGACCACTGCGATCGCCAGCAGATGTCAGGCGGTCCGCCCAAGCCCATCGATCGCCAGCACTTTATGAGCGCCTCCGACAAGCTCGCCGGGCAGGGCGAGCGCGTGCTCGCGCTCGCGTGGCTGGAGGATCCAGGCGTGAAGGCGGGCAGCCTCGCTCCAGCCGACCTACCGAAAAATTTGGTGCTGCTCGGTCTGATCGGCCTGCTCGACCCGCCCCGCAGGGAGGCCGTCGAGGCCGTGCACGAATGTCACGGGGGCGGCATCCGCGTCACCATGATCACCGGCGATCACAAGATCACGGCGGCGGCGATCGCCAAGAAGCTCGGCATCGGCGACGGCAGGACGGCCATCACCGGCGCCGAGATCGAGGAGATGAACGAGGCGGCGCTGCATGAGAAGGTGCGCGAAGTCGACGTATTCGCGCGCGCAAGCCCCGAGCACAAGCTTCGCCTGGTGAAGGCGATCCAGGCAAACAAGCAGATCGTGGCGATGACCGGCGACGGGGTGAACGACGCGCCCGCTCTCAAGAAGGCCGATATCGGGGTGGCGATGGGCATCAAGGGAACCGAGGTCACCAAGGAGGCGGCCGGGATGGTGCTCGCCGACGACAATTTCGCCTCGATCGGGGCGGCGGTGAAGGAAGGACGCACGGTCTACAACAATGTCGAAAAGGCCATCCTGTTCATGCTGCCTACGAATGTCGCCCAGGCCCTGGTCATCATGGTGGCGATCTTTCTCGGCTTCACGATGCCGATCACCGCGCCGCAGGTGCTCTGGGTCAACATGGTGACCTCCGTTGCGCTGGGTCTGGTCATCTCGTTCGAGCCGCACGAGCTCGATGTGATGAGCCGGCCGCCGCGCGCGGTCGAGCGGCCGATCCTGACCGGTTTCGGAATCTGGCGCGTCGTCTTCGTCGGCTCGGCCCTCCTTGCAATAACCCTGTGGGCATTCTTCTGGATGAAGTCGCACGGCGCTTCGGATCAGCTCGCCCGCACGGTTGCAGTCAACATGATCACGATCGGCCAGGTGTTCTATCTCTTGAACAGCCGGTACCTGCTGGATTCGTCGCTCTCGCCGCGGGCGCACCTCGGCAACAAGTATCTGCCGCTCGGCATCGGCGCGGTCGTGATCCTGCAGCTGCTCTTCACCTACGCGCCGCCGCTACAACGAATATTCGACAACGAAGCCATCCCGCTCTGGGTCTGGCCGTGGCTCATCCTGGGCGGACTGGTGTTCTTCCTCGTGGTGGAGACGGAGAAGCTCATCATCCGCTCGTCCGGGCCGTTGCGCGGCGCCGTCACCGCGGCAGAGGCGGGAACGTGAGGCAGCCGCCTCACGAGGATCTGCTCGTCTCGGAACCCGAGAGCTAGCTGAACCGCTGAATCGATGGATCAAAACGTTCATTCCGCGGCGTTTAAAGCTAGCGAGGCTTTGCCTCAGACCGACGAGGCATGTGGATAGCGTGGCTCCGATCGCCGGTTGATGACGAGCTCTGGTGAACCAGGCTCAGCTAGACCGTAAGGTCAAATGCCTCGTAGAGGCAAAACCTGCGCGATCGGAGCCTGGGGGATGTTAACACAAAACGTAGCCACGATCGTCGATCGGCATGTGAAGCTCACGGTAGAGGGCATCGATCGAATGTATCTCAACGTGTATGTGCCTGACCTGCAATACGAACTAGGGATTGTGCGGTTTTTTCGCGAGCATCGCGGGCAGCCGCTGCCTTCGGCGGCGTTGATGAGTCCCATGACGCGAGGTTTCGTAGCGAAGCTGGAGGATTTTACTGCCCGCAATGGAATTCCGCTCGTGCAGTTTTCTCCGGGGCAGCGCAAGGACGATGTGATGGCCGAACATCTCAAGCGTTTTACCGGAGAAGAAGGAGTGGTGTTTGTTGGCAAGGCACAGGAGAAGACCCCCGGTGTTCCGCACGGAGCGGCGCAGGAGCCCCACCACTGGTCGGCCCTATGCATGGATCGTGCGCCGCACCGCGATGGTCAACAACTACTACATCTATGCAGTTGACCGGGATTTCGGACCGTTCTTTCTCAAATTCTGCAGCTACTTTCCATTTAATGCGAAGCTTTGTCTGAACGGGCATGAATACGCCA
>DATBHG010000104.1:0-47341 GCA_036557665.1 Xanthobacteraceae bacterium
ACGAATTTGATGAGATCGGCGAACGACTGCAGAAGGCCCCAGGGCCCCACCACGTTGGGCCCTCGCCTGATCTGTACCGCAGCCCAGATCTTGCGATCGGCATAGAGGATGTAGGCGGTGATGATCAAGAGCAGGACGAGCAGCAGCACGCTCTCTGCCGCGATGATGATGGCCGGCCAGACGTAATTCGTCCAGATCTCCGACATAACGGACTACTCCGCCGCGGTGAGCGCGCCGCGGCCTTCGGCAAGGGCCGAGCATTCGGCCATGGTGACCGACGCGCGCGCGACCGGGTTGGTGAAATAGAAGTCGTCGACGGCGCAGCCGAACGCGCCCTTCTCCACCCCGCCGACGCGCGCGGCGAGCGCGGCGATGTCGGCGGGGTCTCCCGCTGCAATTTGGCCGACGCGCTGGAAGTGCGGATGCGCCTTGAACAGCGCTCGACGCAACTCGGCCAGCGAGTCGTAAGGAAGCCTGCTCCCGAGCACCTCCGACAGCGCGCGCAGGATCGCCCAGTCCTCGCGCGCTTCTCCCGGGGGGAACGAGGCGCGGCGGCCCATCTGCACTCGCCCCTCGGTATTGACATAGATGCCGGATTTCTCCGGGTAGGCAGCACCCGGCAGAATGACGTCGGCGCGATGGGCGCCGCGGTCACCGTGGGTGCCGAGGTAGACCACGAAGGCCCCGGGCGCGACGTCGATCTCGTCCGCCCCCAACAGGAACACGACGTCGAGCACGCCTGCGGCCGCCATTTGCCGCGCCCCGTGCCCGCCAGCGCCGGGCACGAAGCCGAGGTCGAGCGCGCCGACCCGCGCGGCTGCGGTATGCAGCACGGAGTACCCGTTCCAGCCGGCGCTGCCCGCGCCTTGGGCGGCCTGCGCGGCGAGCGCGGCGACCGCCGCGCCATCGGGTCGCGCCAGCGCTCCCATGCCGAGGATCACCAACGGGCGTGCGGCTTGCTTGAGCACGCGGCCGTACGGGTGGGTGCCGGCGGCCACTTGCGCCAGGGTTTGAGGGCCGGCACCGAGATAGTCGTAGGGATAGGTCAGATCGACGCGCTCGCCGATCAAACCGATGGGAACATTGCCTTTGCGCCAGCGCTTGCGGATGCGCGCATTGAGCACTGCGGCTTCGCGGCGCGGATTGGCACCCACGATGAGCACCGCGTCGGCCTTCTCGATGCCGGCGATGCTGGCGTTGAAGAGATAGCTCGCCCTTCCCCAGTTCGGATCGAGCGCGGCGCCATCTTGGCGGCAGTCGAGGTTTGCGACGCCGAGCCGCATCATCAGGTCCTTGAGCGCGAAGATCTCTTCGGCGGCGGCCAGATCACCGACGATGGCCCCGATGCGCTGCGGCTCGTTCTGCTTGACCCTGGCGGCAATGGCTTGGAAGGCGTCGCGCCAGGACGCGGGATGGAGTTGCCCGTCCTCGCGGATGTAGGGCTGGTCGAGGCGCTGCGTACGCAGCCCGTCCACCACGTGGCGCGTCTTGTCGGAAATCCACTCCTCGTTCACCTCGTCGTTGACGCGAGGCAGGATGCGCATGACCTCGCGCCCGCGACTGTCGATGCGGATGGCGGAGCCGACCGCATCCATGACGTCGACCGACTCGGTCTTGTTAAGTTCCCACGGCCGCGCGGCGAACGCATACGGTTTGGAGGTGAGCGCTCCGACCGGACAGAGATCGACCACGTTGCCCTGCAGCTCAGAGGTCATCGCCTGTTCCAGGTAGGTCGTGATCTCCATGTCCTCGCCGCGGCCTATCGCGCCCAGCTCGGGGACACCGGCAACCTCGGTCATGAACCGCACGCAGCGGGTGCAGTGGATGCACCGGTTCATGATCGTCTTGACCAGCAGCCCGACGTATTTGTCCTCGACGGCACGCTTGTTCTCGCGGTAGCGGCTGGCGTCGACGCCATAGGCCATGGCCTGGTCCTGCAGGTCGCATTCCCCGCCCTGATCGCAGATCGGGCAGTCGAGCGGGTGATTGATGAGCAGGAACTCCATCACCCCTTCCCTCGCCTTGCGCACCATCGGCGATCGGGTGCTCACCTGCGGCAGCTCGCCCTTCGGGCCGGGCCGGCAGTCCCGCACCGCCCAGGCACAGGAGGCCACCGGCTTGGGCGAGCCTTTGAGCTCGACCAGGCACATGCGGCAGTTGCCGGCAATCGACAGGCGGTCATGAAAACAGAAGCGAGGAATTTCCGCACCTGCGGCCTCGCACGCCTGGAGCAGCGTGAACTCCGGCGGGACCTCGATCTCCTTGCCGTCGACAATCAGCTTGGTCATCAGGACTTGCCTTGAGCTTCCAACCGCCCGAGAGCCGCAATCGCCCCGTCATTCATATCGTCGCGGCTTTGCTCAATTTCACCGAGGCGCCGGTCTACAGCGTCAAATTTGCTGGAGTGCTCGCCCTGAGTGCGTTGGATATTTCTCAGAATGCGCACAATGAGATCCTCGGGCTGCTTTGCCATCTCGCCCCCCTACTCCGCCGCTATCTGCACCGGCTCGGGATGCGGGTTCGCCGTATAGGCATCGATGCGGCGCTCGATCTCGGGGCGGAAATGCCGGAGAAGGCCCTGCACCGGCCACGCCGCGCCATCGCCGAAAGCGCAGATGGTGTGACCCTCGATCTGTGTCGTCACCTCCATCAGCATGTCGATCTCGCGCTTATGCGCCCGCCCTTCGGCCATGCGCATGAGCACGCGCCACATCCACCCCATGCCCTCGCGGCAAGGCGTGCACTGGCCGCAGCTCTCGTGCTTGTAGAAGTAGGAGATACGGGCCATCGCCGCGACGATGTCCGTCGACTTGTCCATGACGATGACCGCCGCCGTACCGAGCGCCGATTTGAGCTCGCGGCATCCGTCGAAATCCATGAGCAGGCGACTGCATTCGTGAGCGGGAATGAGCGGCATGGACGAGCCGCCGGGAATGACGGCGAGCAGGTTGCCCCACCCGCCGCGCACCCCGCCCGCGTGCGTGTCCAGCAGCTCGCGCAGCGGAATGCCCATCGCTTCTTCCACGTTGCAGGGCTTCTCCACGTGACCGGAAATGCAAAAGAGCTTCGTGCCGGTGTTGTTCGGCCGCCCTATGCTGCCGAACCACGCAGCGCCGCGCTTGAGGATGTCCGGGACGACCGCAATCGACTCGACATTGTTGACGGTGGTCGGGCAGCCGTAGAGGCCCATATTGGCCGGGAACGGCGGCTTCAGGCGCGGCATGCCCTTCTTGCCTTCGAGGCTCTCCAGCAATGCCGTCTCCTCGCCGCAGATATAGGCGCCGGCGCCGTGATGCACATGAAGATCGAAGGGGAAGCCGTGGACGTTGTCCTTGCCGATGAGCCTGGCCTCGTAGGCCTGATCCACGGCGGCTTGCAGACGCTCGCGCTCGCGCACGAACTCGCCGCGAATGTAGATGTAACAGGTATTCGCCTGCATGGCGAAGGATGCGAGCAGGCAACCCTCTACGAGAAGATGCGGGTCGTGGCGCATGATCTCCCGGTCCTTGCAGGTACCGGGCTCGGATTCGTCGGCGTTGACCACGAGATAATGCGGACGGCCGTCGAGCTGCTTGGGCATGAAGGACCATTTCAGGCCGGTCGGGAAGCCGGCACCTCCGCGTCCCCGCAGACCCGAAGCTTTCATTTCATTGATGATCCAATCGGTGCCCTTCGCGAGAATGGCCTTGGTGCCGTCCCAGGCTCCTCGCGCGCGCGCTCCCGCGAGCCCCCAGTCATGCAGGCCGTACAGGTTCGTGAAGATGCGGTCCTTGTCGCTGAGCATCGGGTTTATCCGGGTGCGGATGTGTCGACAGGAGGAGGCTTGGGCACCGGCGCATCGCGGACATCCGGCTGCCCCCCTCCATCACCGCGGGAGAAGAGAGCTGGATCGGTGAGGGTCGTCGGCCCACCGATTGGGGCCGAGAGCTGCCGCTCGACCTGCGGGCCCGGTTTGACGGCGCGACCGGCCGCGAGATCATCGAGAATTCGGCCGAGGCTTGCCGGGCTGAGATCCTCGTAATAGTCGTAGTTGATCTGCGCCACGGGTGCATTCACGCAGGCACCGAGGCATTCGACCTCGAGCCACGAAAGCTTGCCGTCGGCGGTCACATGCAACTGCTCGCCGATACGCTCCCGACAAAGCTTAATGAGCTTGTCCGCTCCGCGCAGAAGGCAAGGCGTGGTGCCACACAGTTGAACGTTGAATTTCCCGACCGGTGCCAGATTGAACATCGTGTAGAAGGTGGCGACTTCGAGCGCACGTATCTTGGGCATGTCGAGGACTTGGGCGACATGCTCGATCGCCTTCTGCGGCAACCAGCCCCCGGCCTGCTCCTGGGCGCGCCACAGCAAGGGAAGGATGGCCGAGTGCTGCCGTCCAGCCGGGTATTTGGCGATTTCCCGCTCGGCCCAGGCGCGGTTCTCCTCGGTGAAGGCAAAGCTCTCGGGCTGGATTGCCGGCTCGGCGAGGCGGCGTACGGCCATCAGTGAAACCCAACGATCATCGATCCACCTCCCCAAAAACGATATCGAGCGAGCCCAGGATTGCCGCCACATCGGCGAGCATGTAGCCGCGAGACAGAAAATCCATGGCTTGCAGATGGGCAAAACCCGGGGCGCGAATCTTGCACTTGTACGGCTTGTTGGTGCCGTCGGAAACAAGGTAAACGCCGAATTCCCCTTTGGGCGCCTCCACGGCCGTGTAAACCTCGCCGGCTGGCACGTGGAAGCCTTCGGTGTACAGCTTGAAATGGTGGATGAGCGCCTCCATCGAGCGCTTCATCTCGGCTCGCTTGGGAGGCACGATCTTGTTGTCCATGATCGCTACCGGTCCCTGCCCCTCGGGAGTGCGCAGCCGCTCCAGACATTGCTTCATGATGCGCACCGACTGGCGCATCTCTTCCATGCGGATGCAGTAGCGGTCGTAATTATCGCCGTTCTTGCCGATGGGAATGTCGAAGTCGAGCTCGGAGTAGCATTCATACGGTTGTGACTTGCGCAAATCCCAGGCCGCACCCGAGCCGCGCACCATGACGCCCGAGAAGCCCCAGGCCCAGGCATCTGCCAGGCTCACCACGCCGATATCGACGTTGCGCTGCTTGAAGATGCGATTCTCGGTGAGGAGATCCTCGAGATCATCGCACACCTTGAGGAACGGATCGCAGAAGACCCAGATGTCATCGATGAGCTTTCCCGGCAGGTCCGCGTGCACACCGCCGACGCGGAAATAGTTGGCATGCATCCGACTGCCCGAGGCGCGCTCATAGAAGCCCATCAGCTTCTCGCGTTCCTCGAACCCCCACAGCGGCGGCGTGAGTGCCCCGACATCCAGGGCTTGGGTGGTGACGTTGAGCAGATGGGAGAGCAGCCGCCCGATCTCGCAATAGAGCACGCGGACGATCTGGGCGCGTCTGGGAATCGCGACCTGCAGGAGCTTCTCGGCCGCAAGGCAGAAAGCATGCTCCTGATTTATGGGCGCGACGTAATCGAGGCGGTCGAAATAGGGGATTGCCTGCAGGTAGGTCTTGGCCTCGATCAGCTTCTCGGTGCCGCGGTGCAGCAGCCCGATATGCGGATCGACCCGCTCGACCACCTCGCCATCGAGGTCGAGCACAAGCCGCAGAACCCCGTGGGCCGCCGGGTGCTGCGGCCCGAAATTCATGGTGAAACTGCGCAGCTCCGGCTCAGCCATCGGCTACCTGCCGCGCTGTTGCCGTTCGTGCCCGCTTCTGGTCCAGGCGTGCATTGAATTTGTCCCACGCCACCACGAAGCGCTGATGGCGCCCTTCGCCGATTGCGTCCATTCCGTCGTGCGCCTTGACGGCAAAGGTGATGCGAGGTCCATCCACGGCCAGGCACTCGGCATCGACCGTGACGCTGAGCCCCGGCGGGGTCGCGGCCGTGTGACTCACATCGATATGCACGCCGACGCTGCCTTCGCCCGGATCAAGATGCGGGGCCAGCAGCTGCATGCAGGTCCATTCCATCAGGCCTACCATGAAGCCGGTAGCAAATACGTCGGGCATGGCCCGGAAATCGGCGACCTCGGGATAGAGGTGCGGGACCGTCTTTTCCTTGGGCACCTGATAGCTGAAGCTATGGGTCAGTCCGCGCTGGAGCGTGGCCTTCATCGGGAGGGCTCCTTGGTGCCGGTTGCCTTCTCATCTCCCGGCAGCGGATATCCGGGGCCCTCCCATGGAGACAGAAATTCGAAGTTGCGGAACTCCTGCGTGAGCCGTACAGGCTCATAGACGACGCGCTTCTGCGCGTCATCGTAGCGAACCTCCACAAATCCGGTGAGCGGAAAGTCCTTGCGCAAGGGATGGCCTTCGAAACCGTAATCGGTCAGTAGCCGCCGCATATCCGGATGGCCGGTAAATACGATCCCATAGAGGTCGTAGACCTCGCGCTCATACCAGTTGGCACCAGGAAAAACTTCGATGATCGAAGGCACGGGCGTCCCCTCGTCCACCTCGACCTTCACGCGGATGCGCTGGTTCTGCCTGGGCGAGAGGAGATGGTAGACGACATCGAAGCGCCGCTCGCGCTCCGGCCAGTCGATGGCGGTGACGTCGATGATGCACCGGAATTGGCAGCGCTCGTCGTCCCGCAGGAATTTGGCGACGGTGGCGATGTCAGCGGCAGCGGCTCCCACGGTGAGCTCCCCGTGGGCGACCTGGTGCCCGCGCACGGAGCCCGGCAGGGCGGCGGCGATCATCCCGCCGAGCGTGTCGAGGCTGTTATCCATCGGGGAAATCCGTCAGCGCTCGATCGTGCCGACCCGGCGGATCTTCTTCTGCAGAAGCAGCACGCCGTAGAGCAGCGCTTCGGCGGTCGGAGGGCAGCCCGGCACATAGATGTCGACGGGCACGATGCGGTCGCAACCGCGCACCACCGAGTAGGAATAATGATAGTAGCCGCCGCCGTTGGCGCAGGACCCCATCGAGATCACATAGCGCGGCTCCGGCATCTGATCGTAGACCTTGCGCAGGGCGGGAGCCATCTTGTTCGTGAGCGTGCCGGCCACGATCATCACGTCGGATTGGCGCGGGGACGCACGCGGGGCAAAGCCGAAGCGCTCGCAGTCATAGCGCGGCATCGACATCTGCATCATCTCAATCGCGCAGCAGGCAAGCCCGAACGTCATCCACATGAGCGATCCGGTGCGCGCCCAGGTGATGAGATCGTCCGCACTGGTGACCAGGAAGCCCTTATCCGCGAGCTGATCGTTCGCCCCGGTGAAAAACGGGTCTTCGGCGCGGGCAAGCCTGGGTGTTCCCGGCACCAGAAGCGTGTTGCCGGCGGGGGCAGCGGCGGTCGTCTCTAATCCCATTCCAGCGCTCCCTTTCGCCATTCATATATGAATCCGACGGTCAGAACGCCAAGGAATATCATCATCGAGAAATAGCCATAGAAGCCGAGATCGCCCAGTACGATTGCCCAGGGGAAGAGAAAGCTCACTTCCAGATCAAAGATGATGAACAGGATAGCGACCAAATAGTAGCGCACGTCGAACTTCATGCGCGCGTCGTCGAACGCATTGAAGCCGCACTCGTAGGCGGAGAGCTTTTCCGCATCCGGCTGCTTGTAGGCGACGAGGAATGGAACGAGGAGAAGCGCCAGGCTGATGACGAGCGCAACGCCGATGAAGATGACGAGCGGCAGGTAAAGCCGCAAAAGCTCGTTCATGGGCCGTCTCCGAAACCGATTGCTCCCATTGACAGGCTCACGGGATTGCGACTTGACGCCGGACCGGCACGCGCCCGGAAACGTCCTGTCAGGATGGAACGGCAAGGACTGGAGCAGCCTGCCTTAGCCCAGGCCACCATGAGTAGCAAGGCGCGCGCAAGTCTTGTGTCGCGCAGATCTTGCACCAGACGGCCGCTGCACCGATGACGCGTGCCGCGCTCTTGACTATTCTCAACGGTCTGGCTGGAGGGACCCATGCAGCGCAAGGTCATGATCTCGTGTGCGGTGACTGGCTCGGCGGATACGCCCGGTAGGAATCCGGCAGTGCCCGTCACCCCGCCCCAGATTGCCCAGTCAGCGATCGAAGCCGCCAAGGCCGGCGCCTCGATCGTACACATCCACGTGCGCGACCCGCAGACAACCCGCCCGAGCATGGAGCTCGGGCTCTATCGGGAGGCCGTGGAGCGGATTCGCGACAGCGGGACCGGCGTCCTCATCAATCTCACCACGGGCCCGGGAGCGCGCTTCGTTCCGGGCAAAGAGGACCCGGAGAAACCGGGGCCAGGAACTACGCTGCGGCTGCCGGGCGAGCGCGTGCGGCACGTGATCGAGCTCAAGCCGGACATCTGCAGCCTGGACATGGGCAGCCTCAACATGGGCCCGCACGTGTTCGTCAATACGCCCTCGCATCTTGAAGTCATGGCAGCGGCCATCCGGGATGCGGACGTGCTGCCCGAGCTGGAAGTATTCGAGACCGGGCACCTCCTCCTGGCCAAACGCATGATCGAGAGCGGCCATATCAAGCCACCCGGCATGTTCCAGATCTGCCTGGGCATTTCCTGGGGCCAGCCGGCAACCCCCGAGGCCATGAGCTACATGCGCAATCTCCTGCCCGCGAGCTCGCCCTGGTTCGCCTTCGGAATCTCACTGCACCAGTTTCCGATGGCGGCGCAGGCCGTGCTGCTTGGCGGGCATCCCCGCGTCGGCCTCGAGGACAACCTTTACCTCGAGAAGGGCAAGCTCGCCCCGAGCAATGCGGCGCTGGTCGAGAAGGCCGGCAAGATCATCGAGTTGCTGGGCGACAGCATCGCAACGCCCTCCGAGGCGCGTCAGATGCTCGGGCTCGCGGCGGCCTAGCTAGCGAGCGACATGGCGAGAGAAACGGAGATCCTGGCGGCCTATGCGGCATCGCTGCGGTACGAGGATATACCGGCCGATGTGATCGCGCGCGCCAAGCAGTGCATAGCCGATACGATCGCCACCATCATCTTCGGCGCCCGCCTGCCATGGAGCCGGATGATCGCGCGGTTTGCGCAAGCGAACGCACCCGGCGGGAGCAGCCGTATCCTGGCTCCCGGCGGTGCGTGCGTACATGCAGCGGCGGCGGCGCTCGCCAACGGCGCGTTCGCGCACGCCTTCGAGATGGATAATCTCACCTGGCCCAATACCGGGGTGCATCCCGGGGCGACATTGCTCGCCCCCGGCCTGGCGATTGCGCAGGCGCGAGGCAATGGCGGGCGCGAGCTCATCGCGGCGGTGGTCGCCGGCGCCGAGGTCATGATCCGGATCGGCCGCGCGACCCGGCACCGCAACGAGAGCCGCGGCTTTCATGCACCGGGCACCACCGGGCCGTTCGGCGCCGCGGTCGCATGCGGGCATCTCCTGAAGCTCGATGGTCCGCATATGTGCAATGCGCTGGGCGTGGCCGGCTCGCTGGCATGCGGGCTCCTGGAGTTTGCCCGCTCCGGCACGGGAGCGATGGTCAAGCGCCTCCATCTCGGGCGCGCCGCGGAAAGCGGGGTGCTCGCGGCAAGTCTCGCGGCTGACGGGTTCACCGGCCCTGCAAGCGTGCTCGAAGGCGAATTCGGGTTCCTTCAGGTGTTTTGCGGCGGCGAATTCGACGCTGCGCAGCTCACCCGCGGCCTGGGCGAGAGCTATGCGACGCGGGTCATCACGCTCAAACGCTTTCCCTGCCATATCACCGCGCACACCTCCGTGCAGGCGATCCTGGATCTGCGCGCGGAGCATGACTATGCCGCGCCGGCGGTGAGCTCGATTCATATTGCCGGCAACGAGAAAATGGCCGGCGTCAACAACATCCCCTCGCCTGCCGACATCATGATGGCGCAATACAGCATTCCGTTCTGCGTCGCGCTTGCGCATGTGCGCGACCCGCGCGACCCGCGCTCCTTCGACGAGACGGCGTTGCAGGATGCGCAGATCAGAGCGCTGGCCTCACGCGTCAAGATCACGGTGGCGGAGAATCCGGCCACCCCGCTCGCGGCGGCGGTCACCGTGACCCTGCAGGACGGGCGCGTGCTCACGCGCGCGGTCGCCGATTTCAAGGGCACACCGCAGTGCCCGCTCGAGGAGGCGGAGCTGCGCGACAAGTTCCTCCTGCTGACCCGCCACTGCACGGCGGACGACATGAGCGCGATATTCGAGCGACTGCAGAATCTCGAGCGCGAGCCTGCGCTCGACTGGATTGCCGTGAGTCCGCATTGACGAATGTCCGGCAGCGTCCTTCGCGAGCAAACATTAATATTCTTTTAGATGGAGAAACTCGCTCATCTCTCGCGCGTTACCTATGAGGTGAATCGTGCTGATGTACAGGGGTCGATGGAACTAGAGGTGTGTCATGCTCGTGAAGCAAATATTCGCGGGAGTTGCGCTGGCAGTCGCCGCGACAGCTCTGGCAACGCCGAGCTCCGCGCAAGCACCCATGCACCCCCGGGCGGAGCGCGCCAGCAAGCAAGCGGCAATTCACGACTGCAGCTTGCGGGCGGGCAAGATCAATAACACAACCGATGAAACGAGGCGGATCGTCACTTACTACGCCTGCATGGGCGACCATGGTTGGCAGGAGTAAGTACGGGAGCTAGGCGCGGGCCCGCCCTGACCACCAGGCGATGGCGAACAGCACGACGGCGACGATGGCAGCGACGACGCCGTGCTTGACATGCATGCGCGTGCCGGCCGCCTCGAAGCCCGGGAAAAAGCCTGGGAGCGAGCCCGCGGGCACCAGCCAGTAGACGATCGCGATCACCGCGAAGATCAGCCCCAGAATGAGTGCAGCCGTTCGCATTCAACCCTCCTGCGCGTCAGTCAAGGCGCAGCATGCCGCAACGCCTGTTGCGATGCCAGTGCATCAAGAGGATGCCGGCGGCGGCTAAGATCGTTGTCCCCTAATGCGCGCGTCCCGAGTCTTCCCGCAGGTAAAGACCGTGCGTGGGCAGGAACAGCTCCGCGACCGACATGACCTCTTTTGCGATTCCCTGCTCGTAAAGATAGCGCGTCAGCGCTTCGAGCGTCGGCCGGTTGGGCTCGATGCCGTACGGCCAGGCGTCGCCGCCGAATACCTCGTCGAGCTCGTCGATGTCTGCGGTCATCCACGGCAGCATGTATTGCAGCGTGCCGACATCGCGCATGCGCGCCCTTGCCCGTTCCTTGGACGCACACATTGCATCGAACAGGCTGCTGGCAATGAATGGATTTGCCTCGTACACGTCGCGGCGCAATGCAATCAGATGCATGATCGGAAAGATCCGTGTGCGCCTGTAGTAATCTTTTTCCACCTCTCGATAATTCGGAAACAGTCGCACGATGTCCGGATTGCGATGGATCGCGTCCGGCAGGACGGTGCCGGTGATGGCATCTATTGCGCCATTTTCCAGCAGATCGCTCAACGACTTGTCCGACGTGTTGCGCTCGATCGATATGGGGCGCAGCAGGGGCAGCAGGCTTGGATGGCCGTGAGCGCCCGGCTGGTTGATCGCGCCTTCGACCCAATGGATCTTGCCGAGGTCGACCCCGTAATCGTCCTGCAGGTGCCCGCGCATCCAGACCGCGGCGCTCATGGAGTAGATCGGCACGCCCACGCGCCTGCCCTCGAGATCCTTCGGTGATTTGATGCCGGAGCGGCGATTGATGCTGAGCATGCCATGCCGGAAGACACGGGAGGGGAACACGGGGAGCGCAACGAGCGAGGAAACCCCCGCCGACTTGCGCGCGATGAATTCCGAGCTGGACATCTCTGCGACGTCGAACTCAAGATTGCCGGCCATGCGATCGAAAATCTCTCGCGCACCGGCCGATCCATCCATGGGAATGAAATTGAGCTCGATGCCGTCTGGGCGCACATCGCCGCGGTAAAGGTCGAGCATCCGGTCGTAGAGGCCGCAGGCCATGGTCAGTCGCAGGGTCTGCGGCATTTTTCAGACGCTCATGGTGACGTAGGCAGCCCGGCCGATAGCCACGAGCCGCTTCTGATCGTCGACAATGCGCACATCCACCAGCCCTATGGTCCGCCCCAGCTTGATCACGGTTGCCACCGCGACGAGCTCGGTTCCGCCGGCGAGCCGCAGGTAATCCACCCGCATGTCCACAGTGGCAACTGTATGCAGCACCTTGGCGGCAATCGCCGCATGGCCGGTTATATCCACCATCGCCGCAACGATTGCGCCGTGCAATTCGGGCCGTCCGGGCAGCCGGCAGAATTCGGGGCGAATGGGCAGACGAATGGTGACGCTGCCTTCCTTGTCGTTCACCTCGACGAGCTCCGGAAGCAGCCATTGGTGAAACGGAGTGGCCGCGATGTTGTCGCGAACGAACTCGAATGTGCTTTGCGCCATGGAGCTTCGACTTGGTGCAGCTAGCCGGGCCAGCGCACCGGTTGGGGTCTGAGCAAGCCCTGGACGACCATTTCGACCAGACGCCGTTTGAGCACTTTGCCGCTGGCCGTAAGCGGAAACTGGTCGAGCTCCAGAAAGAATTCCGGCATATCGTATTTCGACAATCCTTGCTCATCGAGGTGTCGGAGCAGCTCCGACGCCGCGGGCGCGGCAGCCGCCCGTGGAATGACCGCGAGGCAGACTCGCTCGCCCAGACGCTCGTCCGCCACCGGAAACGCGGCAGCCTTCGCGACACCCGCATGCCGCAGCGCGTAATCCTCGATGCGCACGGGATAGATGTTGTGTCCGCCCCGGATGATCACATCCTTCTTGCGCCCGGCAATCTGCAGGTTTCCCTGCTCGTCGAAGCGCGCGAGGTCGCCGGTCATGAACCATCCGTGACGGTTGAAGGAAAGCTCCGTTGCGCTCTGGTCATCGAAATAACCGAGCATCAGCGACGCCCCCCTCACCCCGAGCTCGCCGATCTCACCGGGGGCAACCTCCTGGTCCTGCTGGTCCTCACGCCAGAGCTTTATCTCCATGCCATCGGCCGGTCGCCCGCAGGTCGAGGCGATCGTGTCAGGCGAATCCTCCGGACGGGTATATTGGAAGGAATGGTTCTCGGTCATGCCGAATGCGTTCTGGACTTTCACTCCGACATCCATCAATCCCCGCACGGTCGTGGGAGGAACCGGCGCGCCGCCGAGCTGAAACGCGTTCACCCGTCCGAGCCTGCGCATCCCCCGCTGGCGCATCTCGGCTAAAAGGTCGATGGCGTGGGTGGGTACGCCGAGGACATAGGTCGCACCGGCCTCGACGATGCGGTCGAGCACGCGGGGCGCATCAAGCGGCGTGTGCGCGACGAATTCGCCACCACAAGCGGCGGCCACCGCCATCCCGACAACCCCGATGTTGTGGCTCAGCGGACTGAACGAATACACGACCGTATCCTCGCCGAAGGCCCAGTCCTCGGCGATGGCCCGCCCGTTGGCGAGGATCGTGTTGTCGGAATGCATCACGCCCTTTGGCTGCCCCGTGGTTCCCGAAGTAAAGGCGAGATAGACGATGCGGTCCGGGTTGCTTGCAGGCGCAAGGCCATGCACGGCGGCCTGCGCGAGGGGGCCAAATCCGATCGGCCGCTCGCCTTCCGCGACGGCTGCTTGAAGCGGCTCGATCCGGTAGACCTTCTTGAGGCGCGGCAGTCCGTCCAGCATCTCGAGGATGTTGTTTGTTGCAGCATCGGCGCCGTAGCCCGATTGCGCGAAGAAAGCCGCCGCCCCGGCGCGCTCGAGCAGTGCCACGATGTCCTTGCACGTGTAATCGCGGTGGAGCGAGGTGTTGCAGACATAACCCATGCGCGAGCACGCGAAGAAAATAAGCGCGGTCTCGACCCGGCTGGGCAGCCAGATCGACACGCGGTCGCCGGCGCGAAGGCCGGCTCCATCCAGCTCCTGCGCCAGAGAATCCACCCAACGCAATGCCGCACCATAGGTCAGCCGCGTACTGGCGTCCCTGAAGGCAAAACCGTTGGGCATCCTCTCGGCCCATCGCCGCAGGACGTCATAAAGCGTCTCGGAACCCCAGTAGCCGCGTTCGTAAAACTCTCTCGCCCGCGCGACATCCTGCAATGTCAGCAAGGCGCTCATCGGCTGCTCGTCAACCGGCCGCGCCCTCGCGGGCGCCGTACGTCTTGCGCGCTGCATCCGCGCCGACCAGCCCGCGCCTGAGATCGCGCCGGATGAGCTCGGGATCGCGTTCCTGCGGCGGGCCATAGCCGCCGGCGCCGGCGAGGCGAATGCTGACAATGTCATGGCGATCGAGCTGGCGCCGCTCTTTCGAGCCGAGCGCGGTGGTGTGACCATTGCGCATGAGAACGGTTTCTCCCGGCCGCCCCGGCTGACCGCCGAACAGCCCATAAGGCGCAAAGCGATGCCGATCGCCAAGCAGCGAGAGCGTGGCGCTGGCGCAGAGGATTTCAACATCCTTGCGAATACCGCAGCCGCCGCGATGTTTTCCCGCGCCTCCGGAATCCGGGATCAGCTCGAAGCGGTGGAACAGGATGGGGTTGTTGGCCTCGTGCACTTCGATCGGCAGGTTGGCGGCGTTGAATACCGGGCAAAGCGCCTCCGGGCCATCCTTGTCGAAGCGTCCGCCATAGCCGCCAAAGATGAGATCGTACATCACCCATGGCCGCCCGGTCTCGTCATCCACCCCGCCCAAGATCGGATTGGCCCAATGCGAGAATGCGCCCATCACCCGATCCGGCAGCGCCTTGGCCAGCGCGCCATTGATTGCATCGAAGATGCGGATCTGGATGTTCGCCCTGCCGCTGCTGGGAGCCGGATATTCCGGATTGAAAAAGCTCCTGCTGCGCGCCACCGTGCTGATCGGCCGCTCGACGCCGTCATTGTGCGGCACGTCCACCTTTGCGAAGGTGCGGATGCTGAAGGTCGCGTAGGCGCGCGTATAGTTGATGTAGGAGTTGATGCCGGCCTTGACCTGGTCGCTGCTGCGGGAGAAATCGACGACGGCCTCATCGGCTTTGATGTTGACATCGACGCAGACGCGAACCGGCTCGGTGCCGGGGCCGACATCGTCGAGCACGTCGTCGAAGCTGTAGACGCCGTCGGGAATGGCCGAGATCAGCTCCCGGGTGCGCTGCTCCGATCTCGCCAGGAGCTCCTCGATCGCGCCGTGCACGGCCGCCTGGCCGTGCGTCCGGTAGAGCGCGCACAGGCGCTCGGCGCCGACATAATTGGCATTGCGTTGCGCGCGCAAGTCGCCACGCACCTTTTCAGGGATGCGGACATTGCCGAGGATGACGCGGAGCAGGTCCTCGTCGAACTCGCCCTTGCGGACGAGCTTCACCGGCAAAACACGCAGCCCCTCCTGAAAAGCCTCAGTGACCCCCTGCACGGTTTGCGATCCCGGCGCTGCGCCGCCCACATCCACGTGGTGTGCCGTGTTTACGACGTATCCGAGCAGCTGTCGCTCCTCGAACACCGGCGCTACCATGTAGAAATCGGGATAGTGGCCGCCGCCGAGATAGGAATCGTTAGTGACGATCGCGTCTCCCGGCTCGAGCCGATCGAGCGGAACATAGGCAAGAACGTTCTTGACCACATAAGGCATGGCGCCGAGATGACCAGGCGTATTGTTGCCCTGGGCGATCAAGCGCGCGGTGGCGTCGAACACGCCGGCCGAGAAATCCTCACCTTCGCGAACAGCCTCGGAGAACGCGGTGCGCCGCAGCGCTCCGCTCATTTCCTCGGCAATCGAGATCAAGGAATTCCAGATGAGGGTCAGCGTGATCGGATCGATCTGCCGGTCCGCGTCAGTGGGCATGGCGGCTCGCACGGTCGATTTCGATCACCAGATGTCCGAGCTCGTTTACGGCTACAAAATCGCCCGGAAGCACGACGGTCGTGCATTCGCGCTCTTCGACGAGGCAGGGGCCCTCGAAGACGTCTGCCGGCTTCATGGCGTAGCGGTTGATGACCTTGCTGGGGATCATGCCGCCGCATTCGGGAAAATAGGCCTTGCGCTCACCCGCAATAGCCAAGCCGCTTCCGTCCTCGACCGCATCAACGTCGATCGCCCCGGAGCGGGCATTCGCGAGGGTGGCGACGACGTACCAGTCCGTCGCCTCCACCGCCGCGTCGGGATCGATGAAGCCGTATTCACGTCGATACGTCTCGTGGAACGCCTGGCGCATTGTGCTCTCATAGCACTCGTCTACGGGACCGCCCGGCAGCGCGACCTGCACGTCGTAGCCCTGCCCGCAATAGCGCATGTAAGCCGAGCGCGAAATGGACAACGCGCTCCCCAGCTCGAGTCGTCCCGCCTCGGCACGCGCGCGCTGCTCCAGCTCCTCCAGGACCGCCGCAATGCCGTCTCGCGCACTGCCGCCGAGCTTGACGACCCGAGTGGCCCCCGCATCCACTTTGTGGTCTGCTACGAGAAGCCCGACCGCCGAGCCGACCCCGGCAGCAAAGGGAACCACGACCTTGGGAATGCCGACGGAGCGCGCGAGCCTGCAGGCGTGCAACGGGCCCGCGCCGCCGAACGCGACCAGCACATAATCGCGCGGGTCGCGGCCGCGCTCGATCGAGATCACCCGCATGGCGCGTTCCATGTTGCTGTTCGCTATGGAGTGGATGCCCCAAGCCGCATCCGTGATCGGCAGACCGAGCGGTTTGGCAATGGCGGCCTCGATCCCCGCAGCGGCACCCGCGACGTCGAGTGTCATAGCCCCGCCGTTGAAATAGTCGGGATTGAGATACCCCAGAACCAGGTTGGCATCGGTAAGGGTCGGGCGCGTGCCGCCTGAGCCGTAGCAGATCGGGCCGGGCACCGCACCGGCACTCTGCGGACCAACGGCGATCAGGCCCATTTTGCTCTCGGCAATGCTGCCCCCGCCCGAGCCGATCTCCAACAGCTGGATGGCAAGGACATTGAGCGGCAAGCCGCTGTTCTTCTTGGCGTTGATGGTATCCACCTCATACGAGGCGGTGACCATCGGCGCACCGTTATCGATGATACCGAGCTTCGCCGTGGTCCCACCCATGTCGAAGGACATCACGTGCCCATAGCCGAGTCGGCGGCCGACCTCCTTGCACATCAGCACTCCGGCTGCGGGGCCCGATTCGACGATGCGAATCGGATAATGCCGCACAAGCTCGGACGAAACGAGGCCGCCGTTGGATTGCATCACCGCGAGCTGCGAGCCAAAGCCCTTGTCCGCGAGCGAGCGGTCGAGCGCATCGAGATAGCGCCGGACCAACGGCCGCACATAGGCATTGGCAACGGCCGTGCTGGCGCGCTCGTATTCCCGGAATTTCGGGGAAACGTCGCTCGACAGCGTGACGTCGAGATTGCTCGCCCGCAGGATCTCCGCCATGCGCCGCTCATGCGCGGGATTGATGTAGGAGTGCAGGAACATGATCGCGACGCAGTCGTAGCCCTCGTTGCAGATGCGTTGCGCCACCGCGCGGGCAGCATCCTCGTCGAGCGGGGTTACGATGCTGCCGCTCGCAGCCACGCGTTCCGCCACGGTGAAAATGTCCGACCTGTCGACCAACGGGGCAGGCTTGTCGAGGTAGAGATCGTTCATGTCGTAGCGCTTCTGCCGCCCGATCAGGATGATGTCGCGAAATCCCGCGGTGGTAACCAAGGCAGTGCGAGCGCCCTTGCGTTCCAGAATGGCGTTCGTCGCTACCGTGGTGGCATGGATGACGCCGCGGACGTGCTCGAAGCTAAGATCGCCCGCTGCAATCCTGTCCGCCAATGTCGCCTCGACCCCGACTGACGGCTCGCGGCTGGTCGGCACTTTCCAGATGCGAATGCGGCCCGTATTCTGGTCGTGGAGGACGTAATCGGTGAAGGTACCGCCGATATCGAAGGCCAAACGCAGCATCGCGACCTTGCTTACCGATAGCTTGACGGCTGTTCGAGTGGCATGATCGCGTTGTGGTCGCAACAAGAGGGAAACGCAATGGCCGCTTTGACCGCAGAGCTAGGACGGTTCGTTTCCGAGCTTGCCCTCAGCGACGTGCCGTCGGAAGCGCAGGCCGTCGCCAAAACCGGCTTCACCGACTGTTTTGGCGTGATGGTAGCAGGTGCGCGCGAGCCGGTCGTCGCGCTGGTCGATCGCGAGTTGGCGGGCGCCGACGCCGGTGCGCTTGCCTCGCTCATTCCCTCCGGCGCACGGCGCAATGTCGAGGACGCCGCGCTGGTGAACGGCGTAGCCGCCCACGTTCTCGACTATGACGACGTTACCCTCGACGGCCACCCCAGCGCGGTCCTCGTTCCCGCGATTTTGGCGCAAGGCGAGGCGCTGGGGTCGAGCGGATCGGAGATGCTCGCCGCCTACGTCGCAGGGTATGAAACATGGGCGGAGTTGCTGGTGCGCGAGCCGGTGCCGCTGCATCAGAAAGGCTGGCACCCCACCGCCATACGCGGCACCGTGGCGGCGGCCGCCGCTTGTGCCAAGCTCAGGGGGCTCCCTCCGGCACAGACGACAGTGGCACTGGCAATCGCCAGCTCGATGGCCGGCGGCCTTGTCGCGAATTTTGGAACCCTGACCAAGTGCTTCCAGGTGGGCCGGGCGGCGCAATCCGGAGTGATTGCGGCGCGTCTGGCGCAAGCCGGAATGACGGCCTCGGTCGATGCGATCGAGCACCGGTCCGGCTTTCTGGCAGCGTTCTCGCCCGCCGGCGCGCCCGATCTCTCGCGTAAGCTGGAGGCTCGGCAAAAGGAATGGCACCTGGCGCGCCAAGGCTTGAACGTAAAGCGCTACCCGGTCTGCTATGGCGTGCATCGCGCGATCGACGCGGCCCTCGATCTCGCCACCAGGCATGACATCAGGCCTTCGGACGTCGAAGGCGTGCACGTTTCGACCGGCGCCATGCAGATGCTGATGATGCGCAACGAGCGCCCGCAGACAGCGCTCGAGGCGAAGTTCAGCCTGCAGTTCGCCATGGCATCCTCGCTGGTGGCGCGCAAGGTCGGGCTGGCGCAGCTAAACGACGCCTTCGTTCGCAGCCCTCCCATCCAGGCGCTGATGCCCCGCGTTTCGGCAACGACAACTGCGGAGACAATGGCAGGGTCAGCCTTCGCACCTGCGGAAAAAGTCGAGATAACGGTGCGGGGAAACGTTCTCGCCAGCGAGCCGATCGCATTTGCCAAAGGCAGCAAGGAGCGCCCGCTCTCTCAGCACGAGCTGCAGGAGAAATTTTCCGATTGTCTTGCCGATGACTTCGCCGGCGCGAGCAAGGCCAAGGCGTTCGGCAAACTGATGAACCTCGAGCGCCTCAACTCGGCCGCCGACCTTTTGTCGCTGTAACCTGTATCGACACGTTCAAGCCGGACTGGGTATACCTGACCGCCTCCGGGGGGCGCGCCAGATTGGACCATGACGTCGACCGATTCCATCACCCTGCGGCTGCCTCGGCGCGCACAATTGCTTTCGCGTTTGTCGCCGAAGGTGCTCCGCCGGAACCTGCGGATGGCCTCCGGTCTCGTTCTTTTCACCTACATCACCGCCCATCTGGTCAATCACGCGCTTGGCCTTATTTCGATCAATGCCGCCGAAGAGGGCCTCGGCTACGCGGAGGAAGTCTGGGACAGCCTGCCGGGCACGGTGCTGCTCTATGGTGCTGCCGGTGTCCACTTTTTGCTGGCGCTCTGGGCGATCTACGAGCGGCGAACGTTTCGGCTGCCCCCAGCGGAGCTCCTGCGCATTGCGATGGGCTTCACGCTGCCGCTCATTCTCATCAATCATTTCGCCAACACGCGGCTTGCCTATGAGGTGTTCGGAGTTCCGGTAGATTACACGCGCGTCATCAGCAAGCTGTGGGCAGCGGATTCACAGGGGATGCAGCTCGGATTGCTGGCACCGGGATGGATTCATGGCTGTCTCGGCCTGCATTTTGCTTTCAGCCGAAGGCCGCTGTACCGGCGATTGCGCTTCGCGCTCTTTGCCGTCGCACTGCTCTTGCCCGCGTTCTCCGCGTTCGGCTTCATTGCCATGAGCCGTGAGCTCAGGACCAATGCAGAGGCCACCGCCGAGGCACAGGATTATTTGGGCCCGGCGCATGCCGCCGAGCGGGCCGGCATCGCGCATTGGCACAACGGCCTCCTGATCGGATATTTTTCCCTGATCGGTGCCGCGTTCGCCGCGCGCGCCGTTCGCAACGGGCTGGAACACGGTCAGAAACGACTCATCTCGATCTCATATCCAGGGCGAAACGTGCGGATACCCCGCGGCTGGTCGGTGTTGGAAGCAAGCCGCAGCTTTCATTTGCCGCATGCATCCATGTGCGGCGGCCGTGCGCGCTGCTCGACCTGCCGGGTTCAGATCACGACAGGAGCGGAGCATTGCCCTCCGGCAGCCGGCGACGAGCAGGCGACCCTCGAGCGCATCGGCGCAGCGCCCGACGTACGACTTGCATGCCAATTGCGCCCCTCGGGTAACATATCCGTGGTGCCGCTGGTGCAAACCGCGGCGCCTGTCTATCGCCCCCCCGCCCGTGAGCGCGCCACCGAGCGCGACCTCGTGCTGATGTACTGCGACTTCCTCAATCGCAGGCAGCTGGCGAACCAGGAGCTGCCGCAGGACCTGCTCTATCTGCTCACACTTTACGGTGAGGCGATCAGCGAGGCTGTTCGCACAGCGGGCGGGACGCTTGCCACTGTCGGGCTCGACGGCATCGGCGCCCTGTTCGGGCTCGACCATCAGCCGGCGCGCGCTGCGCGGCTCGCGCTGCAGGCGGCCGCAGCAATGGAACGGGCAATCTCCGAGCTCGACAACCGGCTTGGCCGTGAGGGGAACCGGACCCTGCAGGTCGCCGTCAGCATCCACGCGGGGCGCGCGGTGGTGGGCGAAATCGGGTCTCACGATGCGCCGGTCATGATGGCCGTAGGAGAGGCTGTGGACGTGGCCAATGAGCTGCGCAAGGAGCTGGGCAAGGCGGCAGCCGCGCACGGCAGACGATTCGCTATCTCTGAGCCGGTTACCACGGCGGCTGGCGTCGATCCTGCGGTTGGCGATCAGGTGACCTTGCGCGCGCACGGCTCGGGAGCGCCGATCGTGGCTTCACTCTCCACCTCGGCACCACCTCTGCCGCAGTCGCGCTCGCGGCTGGCCGAGCGGGGCGAGGCATTGCAGCGGCTCTGGAAGGGCTGATCGGCGGGCCGCGCGTGGCCCGCTGTGCGTGCTTTAGCGATGTTCGCAGGCGTGCACGCGGATGAGCTCGCGGCTGGCCCACGGGACGAGGCGATCGGCGTCCCGGCTCGCCGTCGCTGTCTCGCAGGACAGCCAGAAATAGCCGGCGTTCGGATCAACCACGAGGCGACTGGGTGCCAGCGCCGGCGCCACGAGGACGGACAAAAAATGTGTGGTCGATGACCAGGCGAGGCGGTTCAGCGCCGGACTGATTCTTTCCGACGAGACGAAGCGCGGATCTCCCAGAGCGGGATCGGATGATGTGCCCGTCGCAAGCACGCGCACCGCCGCTCTGTAGTCTGTCCAAGCTCGAATGAATTTTGCGGTCTCTATCGCGTGCACGAGCAGGACGAGCAAGATTGCGCCGGTAACCGCCCGCGCCGCCACGCCGCTGGCGAACGGCTCCATCAGACGCGATGGGACCGCGATCCGAAGCCGCCCATCCGCGGTGGCAGCGTGAGCTGCCGCCGCCGCCCCGAATAGCGGCGTGGCAACGAGCACCACGGTGCGCAGATAGTACCTGTTCTCCGCATGCAGCGCGCGGTCAAACCACATCCAGTACGCGAGGAGTATCACAAGAACAATCGCGTCGGCGTAGATGTGGGCAGTTGCCGGTGTGAGGCGCCGGAGCAGCAGGAAAGCAATCGCGTAGCTCGCGAGCGCTCCGGCCAAGAGCAGGACCAGGTCCCCGGCAAGGATGGAGGGATCGAACACGTGCCATGCAGCCCGGCGCAGCACCTCACCGACATAGGCGTCGGGGGGAAATGTTGCGTGCGCAATTACCCAGATCGCAACAACCAGCAAGAGAGCTGCCGCCGCCTTGAAAAAGCTGACACCCTGCCCTCTTGGCAGCAGCAGACTAGCCACGATGGCTGCTGCAAAAATCACCGCGCCTTCATGGGTGAAGACAAGTGCCAGCAGCAGCGCGAATACCAGCGCTGTGCCGCCGAGGCCCCCCCGCGCGTAGTGACAGGCGGCGAGAGCCGGCCAGAATAGCGAATGCGCGATCCATATCTCGGTCGGGAAGCCGAAAACCAGGGGACACAGGCAGGCGGTGGAGAGACATGCGTAAGCGAAAATGGCACGGCCCTTCGATCGGTCGAGGGCAAAAGTCGCCGCCAGGCCCAGAAGAGGCGCGACGAAGAACAAGAATCCGTAGACATTGATCGCACCCCAGGCGTCCCTGGTGATTTCCAGATAAAGCTGCGCCGGCAGATAGGCAAAGACGTAAACAAACACGCGTCCGATGATGTTGTGCCAATGGAATGTCCAGGCATCTTCCACGGCCACCGAATAAGAGAAGACGGATCCGTCGGCATACAGCTCCAGCTCGTAATGCACCCCAAAGAGAACGAAGAGCACCGACCAGCATATCCCTGCGGCGACAGCGAGTGCGCGCCACGAAACGGCCTTCTCGCTCGGGCTCCGGGCAGTGCCTTCGCCGAGTTGACTTGAGCTTATGTCGGGCATGAAGCCGAGAAGAGACGCTCTACAGTGGCAAGATATATTTCCACGACTACTCCACGATACCGATAAGCTTGGCGAGGCGGTCGGAATCGGCGCGGAGCGGCTCGGATTCACCGTCGTAGACGATACGCCCTTTGTCCAGGATCATCGTGCGCGGCGAGAACGACAAGGCCACGCGGCTGTTCTGCTCGACAAGTATGATCGACAGCCCGCTCTCTGCCCGCAACCGCGCCAGCACCATGGTCAATGCATCGACGAGGATCGGCGCCAAGCCTTCCGTAGGCTCGTCCATGAGCAGGATGGTCGGATTCGTGAGCAGCGCCCGCGCAATGGACAGCATCTGCTGCTCGCCGCCGGAAAGTTGATTACCGGCGTTGTCGAGCCGCTCCTTGAGCCGCGGAAACAACTCGAAGACCCGCGCCGGCGTCCAAGGCCCCGCCCGCGCAGCAATGTCGAGGTTCTCCCGCACCGTCAGGGAAGGGAAAATCTCGCGCTCCTGCGGCACAAAGCCCAGCCCGGCAAGCGCCCGCCGGTAGGACGGCAGGCCATTGAGGCTTCGTCCATGCACCACGATCTCGCCTGAGTGCAGCATGGTGTGACCCATGATCGTCGCCAACAGCGTCGTCTTGCCGACGCCGTTGCGCCCGATCACGCTGATGCTCTCGCCGGGCTGCAGCATCAGACCGACTTCCTCGATCACGACAGTCTCGCCGTAGCCGGCGGAGACATGCCGCAGCTCGAGCGCACTAACCACGGCCGGCCTGGCCGAGATAGACCGCACGCACGCGAGGGTTCGCTTCGATCTCCCGCGGCGTGCCTTCGGCAAACAGCGCGCCGCCGACCATCACGGTGACGCGTTGGGCAAAACGGAACACGACGTCCATGTCGTGCTCGATGATAAGCACCGCGAGATCCTCCGGCAGAGTTTCGATCGCATCGAGGATGATGTTGCTTTCGGCGCTCGGCACGCCGGCAGCGGGTTCATCGAGCAGGAGCACTTCGGGTTTGAGCCCAATCGCGATCGCGATCTCGACCAGGCGCTGGCGCCCATAAGGCAGCTCGGACACAGGACGGCCGGCATCGCGTGTAAGTTTCAGCTTCCCCAGAAGATGCATTGACTGGTCGATGATGTCGGTTCGCCTGCCGACCGGATAAGTCATGGATGGCGCGGCACCCACACGTTCGGCGACGGCAATACAGACATTCTCCAGGACGGTGAGTCCGCGAAAAAGGCGGTTGATCTGGAACGTGCGGGCGAGACCGAGCTTCACCCGCTCCGCCTGGGTCTTACCGGTGACGTCGTGGCCCTTCAGCAGCACGCGCCCGCGCGACGGCGGCAGTACGCCGGCCAGGAGGTTGATGAACGTGGTCTTGCCGGCCCCGTTCGGGCCGATCAGCGCATGGCGCGCGCCGGCGGCAAGCTTGAAGTCGATCTCCTGGACGGCCATGAGAGCGCCGAAATCGCGGCTCAGCGCCCGGGTCTCGAGCCGGATCTCGGTCACGGCGCGATACGTCGGGCCTGATAACGCCGGTACAGCGCTTCGCCGAGGCCCAATATTCCGTTGCGCGCAAACAAGGCGACCATGACCAGCAGGAGGCCCAGCTCGAGCTGCCAGGCGGTCGGATATATTCGCGCCACGAAATGTTCCAGCGCCATGTAGGCAACAGCCCCGATGAACGCCCCATAAAGGCGCCCGTAGCCGCCTAGGATCAGTATGATGAGAACGGTTGCGGCACGATCGAGATCGAGCGCGCTCAGATTCACATAGGCGTTGGTCTGCGCCCAAAGTCCACCGGCGATGCCGGCAATCGCCGCCGAGATGGTGTAGCAGATGACGAGCCGGCGTCGCACCGGCGAGCCGACCGCATGCATGCGCAGCATATTCTCGCGGATGCCGGTCAGGCTCTCGCCGAACGGCGAATAAACCACCGTGCGCACGAAGATAAAACACACCAGCAGGATGACCAGCGTGTAGAGATATTGCGTGTCGGCATAGAGCGGGTTGAATTCGAATATGCCGAACACCGGCGCAATTTCCAGGCTCGGTAGGCCGTCGAAGCCGCCGGTATAGTCGTGTGCCATGTTCGCGGCCTCTTGCAGGAGCGCCATGGTGCAGAGCGTCAGCATCAGGAGCGTGAGGCCTTTGGTGCGCAGCAGGACAATTCCAGAGCTGAAGCCGACCGCCGCCGCGGCGAGTGCGCCGATCAGCAGACTGCTGATCGGCTCGGTCCAGATGCCGTGAAAGGCCAGTAGCCCGACTGTGTAGGCTCCGGTACCGAAGAATGCCGCATGGCCCAGCGTTATGATACCGGCATAGCCGAGCGCCAGATCGAGGGAGACTGCGAACAGTACCGCAACAAGAAGCTGGGTACCAAAACCAAGATAATCGGGGAACGCAAAATAGAAGGCGAGGGCGGCGATCCAGGGCAATCCCTCCCACCAGCGCAGGTGGTGACGTTTGATCAGGACGCGCGCCGCCGGATGCTCGATCAGCGGCGCGGCGACCGAGACCGCGGCGGCAGAGCCGGCGTGGGTCACGTCTCTTTCCTTCCGAATAGTCCTTGCGGCCGCCACAGCAGAATCAGAATGGTCAGGGCGTAGATAAAGATCGTGCCTCCCTTGGGGAGATAGAGCTTGAGCGTGAAGTCAAGCACGCCGAGCAGCAGGGAGGCGCAATAAACACCAACTACGCTGCCCAGACCGCCGACTGACACCACAATCAGGAAATACACCAGATATTTGAGCGCGTATTGCGGGTCGAGACCAAGAAATTCGGCACCGAGGCCACCGCCAAGGGCCGCCATGCCGCTGCCGAAGGCAAACGTCACGGTGAACAGTCGATCGACGTTGATGCCAAGCGATTCAGCCATGCGGCGGTTGTCTACCGTGGCACGGATCTGGGCTCCGACCTTGGTACGCTCGAAGGCGAGCCAGATGGCAGTCACGATCCCCAAACCGACTACGATCAGGAAGATGCTGTAGGTTCGGTATTGCATGAAACCAAGGTTGAGCTGGCCGCGTAAGACAGCCGGCAGCGTGACAGGCTGGCTCTCCGGCCCGACCAGGATGGTGATCACGGCAATGAAGATGAAGATCAGTCCGATGGTGAAAAGAACCTGCTCGAGCTCGCCGGCGCGATAAAGCCGGCGATACAGAAACCGCTCCAAGAGCGCGCTTAGCGCAGCGGTCGCAATGAAGCCGAGCAAAAGTGCCGTGCTGAAATTCATTTCTGCACGATTCATCGCGAGCACGATGACGTAGCCGCCGAACATGGCAAAGGCGCCGTGAGCCAGGTTGACGAAACCCATCAGACCCATGGTCACCGAAAGCCCGACTGAGACGATGAACAGGACGGTGCCGGCGGACAGCCCACCCAACAAGATGCTGGCAAGATTAATGCCGAAATCCACGGGTGCTTCCCCGGCCGGGCTCCGCCTTGCAGGCAACCGTATGGGCTGCCCTCGCCTGTCTCACGGAGACTGCTGCCCGCGTGAGCAGGTTAGCAGCCCCATTCTTGAAATGAGCGTGGATATCTCTGCGTCAATCACTTCTTCTGGGCGCAGGGGCCGACCGCCAACGCCTTGCACTCGTCCTTCACGTGATCGACTTCCGCGATCTTCTTCTGATGGAGCTTGCCGTCAGGCCCCTTTACCACCTCGGAGAGATACTCGTTCATGACGATATCGCGGGTTTGCGGATCGATCATGATGGGCCCCTGTGGGCTGTCGAATTTCCAGCCCAGCAACGACTTCACGGCTGTGTCACCGTCCATCTTGCCCTTCGTGGCGTGCACCGCGTGAACAATGGCAGCCATGCCGTCGTAGGCACCGACGGCGGTGAAGTCGGGCGTCGAATCCTCGCCATATTCCTTCTTCCAGGCGGCGACGAAGCGCTTATTCTCGGGATTATCGAGATCGGCATTGTAGTGATGCATGGTGATGAGACCGATCGCGGCGTCGCCCATCGCCTGCAGCTTGTAGTCCTGGGTTATGTCGCCCGGGCCGATCAGCTTGATGCCGGCGGCGCGCATGCCGAGCGCGCCGTAGGTCTTGACCACCGCGACGGCGTGATCGCCGGCCGGCACGAATACGAACAGCAGGTCCGGCTTCTCGTCCTTGGCACGCTGGAAGAACGGCGTGAAATCGGGAACGGTAGCGGGTCCGCCCGCCGGGATAGCGTCGATCACCTTGCCGCCATTGGCCTCAAAGCCGGCCTTGAAAGCGTCGAGGCTATCCTTGCCGGGCGGAAAATCGGAATAGGCCACGACCGCAGTCTTTGCATGCAGCTCCTTGGCGGCCGCCACACCCAAGGCATAGCCGGCATGCCACATGCTGAACGATGTGCGAACGAATTCCGGGGCGAGGTTGGTTATGAAGGCAGTGCCGGCATTCATGATGACCGCGAGCTTCTTGCCCGCAGTGATGAGGGGCGCCGATGCAATGGCATCGGGCGAATAGACCCAACCCGCAAGCGCATCCACCTTGTCCTGGGTGAGCAGCTCCTGGACCGCGACCTTCGCCTCGGCGCCGCTAGGGGCCTTGGAGTCCCGCTTGATGAACCTGATACTGTACGGTTTCACCTGATCGGCATTGAGCTTGAGATAAAGCTCCATGCCGCGATCCATCTGGCGAGCAAATTCGGCACCGATGCCGGTATACGGCAGGACTACACCGACCTTCACCTCCTGTGCCAAGGCGCCGCTGGCAGAAATGGTCACTGCGGCAATGACCGCAAGCATTCGTTTGGACATGACAAACCCTCCGGGGTATTTCCGTTTGCGTTGATTTTAATGCTTTTCTTCTCGGCGATCGATACTAGACTACTTTGCGCGTCAGCGTCATCCGCGCGCATGCAAGGGCGACTTGGACCCCCCGCTCACGGTCCCATACTGACGCAAGGCTTTTTGGGGTCTCGCGGGAGGGCAAGAGTGTGACCTCAGCATCCAGCACCAAGCCTGATGTGAGACAAAAGCGAATCCTCGTGGTGGAGGACGAGCTCATGATCCGCATGCTGCTCGAGGATATGCTGGAGGAGCTCGGTTGCACCATCGCTGCGGAAGCGACCCGTATTCACGACGCGCTGGAAGCGGTCCGCAGCGCCGAGTTCGACCTGGCCATTCTGGACGTTAATCTCGGCGGGGAGCCGATATCGCCCGTCGCCGACGCGCTCGCGGAACGGGGCACCCCCTTCGTCTTTGCAACCGGCTATGGCGAGCGCGGACTGCCCGAATCCCATCGCGAGCGCCCCACGCTGAAGAAGCCTTTTCAGCTCGACAGCCTCAGGCGGACCCTCGAGACCGCCCTGGAGGGCACGCCGCGATAGTTGCGGCACACGAGGACGGCGGCCGACGTGGTCGAGTCCGGTCCGCGACAAGTTCCGGCAAGTATCTCAACCCAGCCGTCGGACGGGGCTCAGGAGGGGATGAGAGGCGGCAACTACGGGCTCTTGGGCTCCCCAGAGCGCAGGTCGATGCCGGCTTTCTCCTCCCGGCCCTCTTGCGCCGTTTGATCAAATAGCTCCGCCAATCGTGTCATGAACGGATCGTCCGTCATGTCGAGCCGCAGGGGAGTGACGGCTATGCGATTGGCCGCAAGGGCGGAGATATCGCTTCCGTCTGGAGGCGGCATCGTGCGCCGGCGTACGTAAGCGATCCAGTAATAGGCATTGCCGCGGCCATCCTGACGCGCGTCGATGTGAAGCCGGTCTTGCCGGTTGCGGCCCTGGGTCGTCACTGCAATTCCCGTCACCGCCTCCGGAGCGCAGTCGGGAAAATTGATGTTCACCAGGACGTCGCGCGGGATGCCGGCCTTGAGCACCCGCCGGATGATACCGGGCGCGAACCGGGTCGCGGTCGCCCAGTACGGCTGCCGGCCGTTGCGTGAGCGATAGGCCTGGGAGAGCGCGAACGAGGGAATGCCCAGGATGGTGCCCTCTACCGCACCCGCGACAGTCCCGGAATAGATTACGTCCTCGCCGGCATTGCGCCCGCGATTGACGCCGGAGAGCACGAGATCCGGCGGACGATCCTTCATCAGGTGGCGCGCGCCCATGATCACGCAGTCAGTGGGCGTGCCCTTGACCGCGAACCGCCGATCCCCGATCTCGCGCAGCCGCAGGGGGTCATTGAGCGAAAGCGAATGCGAGACGCCCGACTGGTCGAACTCCGGCGCGATGACCCAGACATCCTCGGACAGAGCGCCGGCAACTTCCGCGCAGACCTCGAGTCCTTCCGAATGGATGCCGTCGTCGTTGGTGATGAGAATGCGCATGCCGGATGCGGTCATCACTCGACCCCTCCAATCACGTCGAGATTTCCCATGTATGGACGCAGCGCCTCCGGCACTGCAATCGACCCTCCCTCCTGCTGGTAGGTTTCCATGACGGCTATCAGCGCCCGGCCCACTGCCACACCCGAACCGTTGAGCGTATGCACGTATTGAAGCGCCCGGCTCTCCTTTGCGCGGACCCGTGCGTTCATCCGCCGCGCCTGGAACTCCCCGCATGACGAGCAGGACGAGATCTCGCGATAGGCGCCCTGACCAGACAGCCACACTTCTATGTCGTAGGTTTTTTCTGCAGCAAAACCCATGTCACCCGTGCACAGGGTCACGACGCGGTAATGCAGATCAAGCCGGCGCAGCACTTCCTCCGCGCAGGATAACATGCGTTCGTGCTCATCCTTGCTGTGGTCGGGCATCGTGATCGAGACAAGCTCTACCTTGGTAAACTGGTGCTGGCGGATCATGCCGCGCGTGTCCTTTCCGGCCGCTCCCGCTTCGGCTCGAAAGCACGGTGTGCAGGCGGTAACGCGAATGGGGAGAGCCTCCTGATCGAGGATCGACTCGCGGACGAGATTGGTCAGCGAAACTTCGGCAGTAGGAATGAGTCCCAGGCGTCGATCGAGCACGCTCGGACCTTCGTTGGCCTCGTCCGGCCCAGCCGGAGCTGACACCAGCTCGTGCATGTCTTGTCCCGGCAAGGCGAAGAATTGATCATCCTCGAATTTTGGCAACTGCGCAGTCCCGTAAAATGCGTCATCTCGCACCAACAAGGGCGGGGCAACCTCTGTGTATCCATGCTCGCGCGTGTGCAGGTCGATCATGAATTGCCCGAGTGCCCGCTCCATCCGCGCCAGGCCGGCTTTCAGGATTACGAACCGCGCGCCAGAAAGCTTCGCAGCAGTTTCGAAGTCCATTTGCCCCAGCGCCTCGCCCAAGTCGAAATGCTCCCGCGGCCGAAAGCCATAAGTCGCTTTCGCTCCAAAATGGTGACGTTCGATATTGTCACCTGCGTCCCTCCCATCGGGAACGTCATCAAGAGGCGCGTTTGGTATTGTCGCGAGTGCGTCGTTCAGCCCGTTGGACAGCTTCCTCTCCTCCCCTTCCAATTGGGGGATTTCAGTCTTCAGACGGGCGATCTCGGCGAACAGCTTCTGCGCCGTCTCCTCCTTATTGCTTTTCTTTGCTGCCCCGATCTCCCGCGAGATGGCGTTACGGCGAGCAAGCGCCGTTTCCGCTCGCTGGATCGCAGCACGACGGCTATTATCGAGCTCGATCAGCATCTTCGCCTGGGGAGGAAGCCCACGACGGGCCAGTGCACGATCAAACGCGTCGGGCTGGTCGCGGATCCGTTTGATATCGTGCATCCTGGCTCGCTCAGCGTGATTCCGGGGCGCAGAAGCAGGCAAGCTTGCGCAGCGGCTGCAAGCGCCGAGCCCGGAATCAGTAATCCTTGCGGGCTGATTACTGGATTCCGGGCTGCCGTGCTACGCTTCGAGCCCCGAATGAAGAGCGGCGGGCTCGGCGGCGGCGTCTTACTCCGCCGGCTTCGCTGCGGCACTGGCTGCATCCCGAGCCTTGGTGGCAGCTGCCTTTTTTTCCACAAGCCGGACCGACCAGATAGAAGCCTCATAGAGGGCCATCAACGGCAGAGCGAGCGAAAGCTGGCTCAGCACGTCGGGCGGCGTCAGCACTGCGGCAATGACGAACGCGCCGACGATGAAATAGCGGCGCTTGGCCTTGAGCTGGTCGGAGGTAATGATTCCCACCCTTCCAAGCAGGGTGAGGATGACCGGCAACTGGAACGCTATGCCGAAGGCCAGGATCAATTTCATCATCAAGGTGAGGTAGTCCTCGACCTTGGGCAGCAGCTCGATGGCTGCTTGTCCGGCTCCTGCAGCCTGCTGCATGCTCAGCGAGAAGCGAGCCAGCATTGGCCAGACCAGAAAGTATACCACCAGCGAGCCCAGCAGAAAGAAGATCGGAGTGGCTACCAGATAGGGCAAGAAAGCCTGCCGTTCATGGCGATAAAGTCCCGGTGCAACGAACATGTAGATTTGTGTCGCAACCACCGGGAACGAGATAAAAGCTGCCCCGAACATGGCAAGCTTCAACTGAACGACGAAATATTCGAGCAGCCCGGTATATATGAACTTCGAGTTTTCCGGGCCGGCCACCCATACGAACGGCCAGGTGAGAATGTTGTAGATGGTTTTCGCGAAGAAAAAGCACCCGGCAAAGGCGATGCCGAAAGCAATCAGCGCCTTGATCAGACGCGAGCGCAGCTCGATCAGGTGATCCATCAGAGGCGCTTTGGTCGCCTCGATGTCCTCGTGCGTCATGTCGCCTTGCCTTCCGGCGCAGACGCTCCGGAGCCATTCTCACCCGAGGGCGTCAATCCTGCCGTGGGCACGGCAGGAGCGACACTCGGGGCAGCGCTCGGCGTGCTCGAGACGGGCGCCGCGCCGCTTGCGCTCTCGGCAGCGGGGGCGACATCGTCCGCAACGGCAGGAGCGGCTTGCTCCGCGGCAGGCTTCTCGGCGATTGCGTTCTCGATCTGAAACTGCGTCTTTTCAAGCTCGCGGCGCACCTCGCTGACCGGATCGAAGGTGCCATAGCTGCGAACCTCGCTGGTCATCTCATCGACTTGCTTCTTTATGTCAGCCAGCTCCGCTTCTCGCATGGCTTCATGGAACTGGCTCTGGAACTCCGCCGCCATCCTGCGCAGCTTGGCCGTCCACTGTCCGACCGTGCGCATGACGGTAGGCAGCTCCTTCGGACCGATCGCAACAAGCGCGACGATGCCGATAAGCAGAAGCTCACCCCAGCCGATATCGAACATGTTGAGGCCAACTCCGAGCGAGGCGCGTTACGGGTTGCGCCCGTGCTCCGCTGCTCCTCGCCGGTCCGAAGCCGAATCAGCCCACCTTGCGCGTCTCCGCGGGCGTGGCCGCTGCAGTGGGTGCAGGTTGATGGTCGATCGTCTTCACTGGATCGGCCTTGGCCGACTCCGGTTCGGCTTTTTCATCCTCCGCCAGCCCCTTCTTGAACGATTTGATGCCCTTGGCAAAATCGCCCATCAGCTCGGAAACCTTGCCGCGGCCGCCGAACAGCAGAAGCCCTACGGCAAGAACCAGAATCCAGTGCCAAACGCTCATTGAACCCATTGCATATCTCCGCCCTGACGAGGGCGGCCTCGTCTGCCGGTTTCAGGAGAAGTTAAGGGTCGCGCGGCGCAAAAACAAGGAGAGCGTAATGGCCGGCTCTGAATGCGCCTGCGCGACCGCAACGGGCGCACCAGTCGAGCTATTCCGTTGCGATCCGTTCGGGCGGGACAAGTGCCAGATCGAGATCCCCGGGCTCCAGCGGCTCCTCATCTTCCCGTAATGCTGCATCATCCGAGGGGGCTGGCACCGAGAATTCCGGTGGAAGCCTGCCGTCCAGCAGTCCCGATCCCTTAAGCTCCTCCAGACCGGGCAGATCGCCGATGCCGTCCAGGCCAAAGTGCGACAAAAACGCTTCTGTCGTCCCATAGGTTATCGGGCGTCCCGGGGCTTTGCGCCGTCCGCGCGGACGAATCCACCCGGTCTCCAAGAGGACGTCCACGGACCCTTTCGAGGTGGTCACGCCGCGAATGTTTTCGATTTCCACGCGTGTCACCGGCTGATGATACGCAATGATGGCGAGCGTCTCGACGGCTGCGCGCGAGAGCTTGCGCGGCTCCGTCGTTTCCCTGCTCAACAGCCAGGCGAGATCGCCGGCAGTGCGAAACGTCCACTTTCCGTTGATCCGCACGAGGTTGACCCCGCGCGAGGCATATTGCCGTTGCAGCTCGCGCAGCGAGCCGTGCAGATCAATACCTTCGGGGATTTGCGCGGCGAGCGTCTTTTCATCGAGCGGCTCGGCCGAGGCGAACAGCATTGCCTCGAGGATGCGCAACTCCTCGGCCCCGACCTCTTGCATCGGCGCCGTTTCCTTGGGGCTGGTCACAACTTTCAAGTTGGGCATTGCGGTTAGCTCTCCATCTCGCTCGTCCTGCCGTCAGGCGCTGTCGGCCGGCAGGCTTTCCCTTCAACTGGTCTGCTGATTCCTGCGTACATACAGTGGCGTAAAAGCCGCCTGCTGGTGCACCTCCATCAGACCCTCGCGCACGAGCTCCAGAGTCGATGCAAAGCTCGATGCAAATACCGTTCGCGCGAGCACGGGATCGACAACGAAGGTAAGAAGGTACTCGTCGAGCCGCGCCCAGTCCGCCGACTGCCCAATAAAACGTTCGAGCGCCTCACGTGCTTCTGCGAGCGACCAGACGGTGCGCTGGGCCACTTTCACGTGGGAAAGGGCGGTGTGCTGCCGTTGCCGTGCGTAAGCAGAAAGAAGATCGTAAATGGTAGCCGTCCATTCCGGATGCTTGATGTGAGCGATGGGCTCCGGCTGGCCCCGTCGAAACACATCACGATCGAGTTGCGCACGACTGAGGAGCTGCTCGGCGACGGTGCGGATGGCCTCGAGACGTTTGAGGCGCAGGGCAAGCGCACTCGCCATGGCGGCGGCGTTCTGGCCTTCCTCCGATGTGGTATCGGGCAGCAACAGCCGCGATTTCAGGTAGGCAAGCCACGCAGCCATAAGAAGGTAGTCGGCCGCAAGCTCCAGCCGGAGCTTGCGGGCCTCCTCTATGAATGCAAGGTACTGGTCTGCAAGAGCGAGGATCGAGATCTTGGCCAGATCCACCTTCTGCTGACGGGCCAGGGCCAGCAGAAGGTCCAGGGGCCCCTCAAAACCCTCGACGTCAACTACGAAGGCCGGCTCGTTCGTGGCTCGCTCGTCCGAAAGAGCCGTCTCGAGTGCTTGTCCGTCCGAGGTCATGCGGCACCCGTCTGCATAAGCATGGTCCATTCGGCACGCAGCTCGGCTGTGTCCTCCCACCCAGCCACACGCCGACGTTCAAACGCCGCATCAGCCTTGAGTTCAGCCTCTGCCGACATGGCAGGAACTGCCGCTGCCAGCTCTCCCATCTCATCGATGTTTCCGGTGCAGTGGAGAACGAGGTCGCATCCTGCCGCGAGCGCTGCCCGCGCTCGCTCCTGCAGCGGGCCGGATAGTGCTCCCATGGAAATATCGTCGCTCATGAGCAGTCCGGAAAATCCAATTGAGCCGCGAATCACGTCACGAACTACAGTTACCGAAGTTGTGGCGGGAGCAACAGGATCTATCTCGGAATAGACAACATGAGCCGTCATTCCGAGCGGTAGATCCTTGAGCGGCTGGAACGCGGCAAAATCCGTAGCCAGAAGCATAGCCCGGTCGACATCGACCACCGGAAGATCCCCATGGCTGTCGGCGCTCGCTCGGCCATGTCCCGGAAGGTGCTTGAGGACCGGCAGGACGCCGCATTGCAGCAACCCGCGTGCGACGCATTTCGCTATGGTTGCCACTTTACCGGCTGTCTCACCATATGCGCGATCGCCGATAACGCTGCTTGCACCGGGGACCGGGACATCCGCGATCGGCACGCAATCGACATCGATCCCAACGGCAATCAGATCGGCAGCCATGAGGTAAGCCCCCAGATAGGCAGCTCTCCGAGCCCGCTCCGGGCTCTGGTCGTACATCCGGCCATAGACCGCGGCTGCCGGATAACAGGGCCAGTGAGGCGGGCCGAGACGCTGCACACGACCGCCCTCCTGGTCCACGAGAATTGGCGCAGCACGTCCCAAAGCTTCGCGTACTGAGGCGCTCAGGCGATTGAGCTGCTCGGGGCTTTCCACGTTTCGCCCGAAGAGGATCACCCCCCAAGGATCGGCGTCGCGCAGAAACGATCGCTCCGCAGCCGACAAGTCCCTATCGGCGAGCCCCGAGATAAACGCGCGCGGGGGCATCGCAATGTCTAGCCGGTGAACAGCTCGGTGAAACGCGACTCAGTGGCTTGGAACAACACAATGGCCGCCTGCGGCCTTGTAGCTCGCACAGAATTCACTGGCCTCCTGTGCCGAAGCAAATGGTCCCACCATGGTTCGGTAGAAAATTCCTTTTGCTCCAAGGTCCGCTCGCCGGATGATCGGCCGCCTTCCCCCCAGCTCGTTGGGGAACTTGGCTTGCAGGCTGCGGAACGATGCAGTTGCCTCGCTCTCGGTCTTCTGCGAGGAGAGTTGCACCAACAACCCGCTTGATCCGCCAGTGATACTGGCTGACTCGGATCGAGGCGGGATGGGTACGGTTGCCGTGTGCGTCCTGGGGGCTGGGACAACCGGCGGAGCAGCCGTTTCGGGGGCGAGAGAGAGCGGCCCGGTGCCCCGTACTTCGGGCAACGCGCCGCGCGTCGCCGAACCGACCGGCTGACCACTCACGTCAGCTCCATCCGGCCGAATGCTGAGAGTGTGGACCTTCTTGGGCTCACTTGAGCCGGGCATCGCAGGGCTGGACGATTGCTGTGGGGCTGCGGCAGGAGGCGCCGGCGCGACCGGGGCCGGAAGCACCACCCGCGGTGCGGCCTGCGTTCCAAGATCCTTCAGGGCAATCGGTTCCTCCTGCTTGGAAACGACTTGCTCTCTTCCAGCATTGGCCACCCGATCTTGCATGAATTTCCCAGCCTGCGGATCGCTCGCGGGTGCCGGAACGATCTTTGTCGGTGTTGAAGTATCGGCGGTTATCACCGGCGGGGGCTGCGTCGCTGCGAGCTGGCCGTGGTAGCTGCGGTACGCATACGCGCCCGCCGTGCCGAGCACTGCACAACCAACAAGGGCCAATGCCGTCGCTAACCCGCCATGACGGCGGGCACGCGGCGGGTCGTCGTAAATCTGATCACCATCCTCATGAAAGCCCGGGTGGTCGTAACCCGGATGCGTGCCGTGAGCATCCTGCTCGCCGTAAGCTTCGGAATCGGCGTAAGCGCCCTGTGGTCCGGCATTCTGAAAACGTGAGTCCTGGTAGTTATAATGCTCGTCCGGAACCCACTCCTCGGTACTTGAGGCATACGCCGACGGCAAATCGTGGTTTCCTTGGTAATAAGCGGGGGAATGCCCAGAAGGCTCGTCGTACTGGGGCACACCCTCCTCGTGCTGCGGCTCGTACTGTTGCTCGTACTTTTCCTGGGCACGCGACCTATGGTGGCGGTCAACATGTCCGGCCCCGGCCACGTACCCCGACGGCGCATCGCTTTCTTCCTGCTGATCCGCATGCGGATCGCTGAGGCCGAACTCGGCATAGGGGTCATTTTTTCCGATCAGACGCGCGAGCTCGGCGAGCGGATCGTCGCTCGGCCGCGCCGATCTGTCTGCGCGTGCATAAGGATTGCCGGGGCGAGTGGATCGAAAGCTGGTGTCGTCCGCCATTACGCTAGGTCTTTGTGCTTGTCGTGGTCGTTTCCGGCACTCATGCGCGCCCGCACGGAGAAAGCTTCATCGCATCTGGTCCGGCGCGGATACGCCGAGCAAGGATAGCCCGGACGCGAGAACGATCAAAACGCCCTGCACTAGCGCGAGGCGTGCCCGGGTCATTACTGGATCATTCTGGATAATGAAGCGTAAATGTGGCGCGTCTTTCCCCCGATTCCAGTGTGTGTGAAATTCACTTGCTAATTCAAATAGATAGTACGCAATGCGATGGGGCTCATGGGCCTGCGCCGCAAGTTCCACAAGCCGCGGATAAAAGGCGAGGCGCTTGATGAGCGCAAGCTCGCCGGCATCCTCGAGGCCATCGAGCGGAGCAGCCGCAAGCCAGACCGCGCGCTCCGTCGCACCGAGCGGCAGGTCGAATACGACTTCCCGTGCGTTGCGAAACACCGATTGGCCCCTTGCGTGCGCATATTGGACATAGAAGACCGGGTTCTCGCGAGACTGCTCGATCACTTTCACAAGGTCAAAATCGAGAGGGGCATCATTGCTGCGGTACAGCATCATGAACCTGACGGCGTCGCGACCTACTTCGTCCACCACTTCGCGCAAGGTTACAAACTCCCCTGCCCGCTTTGACATTTTGACGGGCTCACCGCCCCGCAGCAGCCTGACCAACTGGACGATCTTGATGTCGAGCTCGGCAGTGCCGCGGCTTACCGCCTTCACCGCCGCCTGCATGCGCTTGATATAGCCGGCATGATCCGCGCCCCAGACGTCGATCATCGACCTGAAGCCGCGATCGAGCTTGTTCTTGTGATAGGCGATATCCGAGGCAAAATACGTGTAGCTGCCATCGGATTTGATCAAAGGCCGATCCACATCGTCGCCAAAATCGGTCGAGCGAAAGAGGGTCTGCTCGCGGTCCTCCCAATCCTCGCTCGGGACACCTTTGGGCGGCGGCAATCGACCCTGATAGACTTCCCCCCGATCGCGCAATTTCTCGATCGTCCGCGCTACGAGATCGCTTTCCCCCTCGATCAGCGAGCGTTCGGAAAAAAAGACGTCATGCCTGACGTTGAGAGCGGCCAGATCCTCACGGATTGCGGCCATCATCATATCGGCCGCCTCCTGGCGAATGATTGCGCCGCGGCGATCCTCCTGCCAGCTCAGCAGGTCTCGCCCGTACCGCGCCGCAAGCCCTGTTCCGATGGCTTTGACGTAGTCGCCGGGATAGAGGCCTTCCGGAATGGGCCCGATTGGCTCGCCGAGCGCTTCGCGGTAGCGCAGGAACGCCGACTGGGCGAGCAGGTCGATCTGCGCACCTGCATCGTTGATGTAATACTCGCGCGTGACCGCGAATCCCGCAAGACCGAGAAGGTTGGCTAATGCATCGCCGAACACCGCGCCGCGGCCGTGGCCGACGTGCATGGGTCCGGTAGGATTGGCAGACACATATTCGACATTGACCGGAATAGCTGCTCCCAGCTCGCTTCTCCCGTAAGCCGGACCAGCGTCGAGAACGGCACGTAATGTTTCGATCCATGAGGCGCGTGTGAGCGTGAGATTGATGAATCCCGGCCCCGCCACCTCTACCTGGGCCAGCAACTCGTGCTCACGCAGCTTACCGGCGATCTGTTCAGCCAATTGCCGCGGCCTGGTCCGCGCCTCCTTGGCGAGCACCATCGCCGCATTCGTCGCCATATCGCCGTGGCCAGCCTCACGCGAGGGCTCTACCGCGATGCGCGATTGATCGACGCCCGAAGGCAGGATGCCTTCTGCGATCAGCGCATTTATGGCCGCTTGAAGTTTCTGCAGCTGGGTGGCGAAGATGTGCTGGCCGCTCATGCTCGGGAATTGATGGCGCACTGACGATCAAGTGGGGCTCGTCACGGCCGGAAGGGAAAGGCCGCCCGCGGTTGCGCAACGGACCCGTTTTCCCGGCCATCCACGACCTCGCGCAGCAAAGTCGTGGATGTCCGGGTATGACGGGAAGGTAGTTGCGGCGCCTAACGCAATTCCGGGGTCGAGTCAAAAAGCCTTGCATGCTCGATGAGCGCGTAACGGTCGGTCATGCCGGCAATAAAATCGCCGATACGACACAGCCGTGAAGGCTCGCCGATCGAGCCTTCTTGCGCCCATTCGGCCGGGATGCTGGCCGGATCACGGGCGTAGCGCTTGAACAGGTCCGTAACCACCTGCTCGGCGTCGGTCATGATTCGCACGATCCGCTGATGGCGGTAGACACGAGGCGAGAGAAAATTCTTGATACCGCGATCCGCGTCCGCCATCGCGCTGGAAAACGTGCCGACCGGGCCGTGAGCTTCCCGGATCGCATCCGCGGACCCCGCCGAGAGCGCATTCGACCGCTCGCGCGTGGCAGCAATCACATCTTCGATCATCGTGGCGATCATCCGCCGGATCAGCTCATGGGCTAATCGCGCCGATTCCAATTCCCCGTATTCTCTCTTTATCTCCTTGAGAATGTGCTTCAGCAGAGGGATCGCCACGAGCTCGTCGACAGTGAAAAAGCGCGCGCGCAGCCCGTCGTCGATATCATGGGCATTGTATGCGATGTCGTCGGAAACGGCCGCAATCTGCGCCTCGAGACTGGGGAAACTGCAAAGCTCCAGATCATGCACTCCGGCATAATGCTCGATCGCCGGCGGGATGCCGCGCTCGCGGTAACGCCAGGCGGGGCTCCCATCGCGAAGAAGAAGCGGTCCGTTATGCTTTACGAGGCCTTCGAGCGTTTCCCAGGACAGGTTCAATCCGTCGAATCCCGGGTAAGGCCGCTCGAGCGCACTTACTACTCGCAGGGACTGAGCATTGTGGTCGAAGCCCCCGGAATCCGCGAGGCAGCGGTCCAGCGCTCGCTCTCCCGCGTGGCCGAACGGCGGATGGCCGAGATCGTGCGCCAGCGCCAGCGCTTCCGCGAGGTCCTCGTCCAGCCCGAGCGCCCGCGCCAGCGATCGCGCGATCTGGGTGACCTCGAGCGTGTGTGTCAGGCGGGTGCGAAAGTGGTCGCCTTCGTGGAAGACGAATACTTGCGTCTTGTAGGCCAGACGGCGAAAGGCCGTGGAATGGATGATGCGGTCGCAATCGCGGCGGAATATGTTGCGCGTGGGACTTGCCGGCTCGGCATGCAGCCGTCCGCGGCTGCTGCCCGGATCGGACGCATACGCGGCCCGTGGGGCTGGTACCGCAACTGCCATGCCGGGCATCCAATTGACCGAAGGGCTTCTCGCACTTACCTAATGGGCTGGCCCTGGTGCAATCACGGGTTTAACATGGAGCACGTCACGGTCAGCGAACGTGCGGCGCGCCGCATCAGCGACATCCTGCGCGGGGAAGCGGCTGGTGCCGTCCTGCGGGTCAGCGTCGAAGGGGGCGGCTGCTCGGGTTTTCAGTACAAGTTCGAGATCGATCGCGAGCGGGCGGACGACGACATCGCGGTGGTGCGCGATGGAGCGACAGTGCTGATAGATCCGGTTTCCATCGGTTACCTCAAGGGCTCGGAGATCGATTTCGTCGACGACCTGATCGGGGCGTCGTTTCGCGTCGTCAACCCGCAGGCGAAGGCCTCGTGCGGCTGCGGCACCAGCTTCTCGATTTAGCCCGTATTTCACCCTCATGCGCCGGGACGAGCCTGAACGAGCCCGGCCATGATATTGCTCACTCCGCGGCGACCGCCGTGGGCCGCACGGGATGCTCCGGCACCTCCCGCAACTGCGGCTCGAGGCGGTGCTTGAGGACGCGGTCGATGCGGTCGAGATAAATGTAAATCACCGGGGTGATGTAGAGGGTCAGCAGCTGCGACAACAACAGGCCGCCGACCACGGCTACGCCCAGAGGTTTCCGCAGCTCGGCGCCGGCACCGGAGCCGAGCGCGATTGGCAGCGTCCCGAAAATCGCGGCAAATGTCGTCATCATGATGGGGCGGAAGCGCAATACCGCGGCCTCCCGGATCGCAGCTTGCGCCGAAAGCCCCACCCGCCGCCGCTCGATCGCGAAATCGATCATCATGATCGCATTCTTCTTCACGATGCCGACCAGCATGACGATGCCAATCATGGCAATCACCGAGAGGTCCATTTTGAACAGCATGAGCACAAGGAGCGCCCCGACACCCGCCGACGGCAGTCCGGAAATGATGGTGATCGGGTGGATGAAGCTCTCGTAGAGGACGCCGAGGACGACATAGGCGGCGAAGACGGCGGCCAGCACCAGAAGGCCCTGCCCCTTGAGCGAATCTTGAAACACCTGGGCCGAGCCTTGAAACCCGGTGCTCACCGTGATCGGCAGGTGCATCTCGCGCTCGATCTCGCGGATGGCGTCCACGGCCTGCCCCAGCGAATAGCCGGGCGCGAGATTGGACGATATGGTCACCGCCGGCTGATTGCCCTGATGATTGACCTGCAAGGCACCCACGGACGGTACCGTCCGGGTCACGGTCGAGAGCGCGATGGACTGGCCTGACGGCACACCGTTTCCATTCACGCCGGCGCCGGGCCCGGAGGCGGCACCGGAGCCCGCCGAATTCGTCTTGACGTAGATGTTCTGCAGTTGCGTGGGGTCGACCTGGAACCTGGGCTGACTTTCGAGGATGATCTGATAATCGTTGGTGGCCGTATATATCGTGCCCACCTGCCGGGCGCCGAAGGCATCGAAGAGCTCCTGCCGGATCTGGTCGATGGTGATGCCGTAGACCGCTGCCTTCTCGCGATCCACCTCGATCGTCATCTGCGGGTTCTTGATGTACAGATCTGTCGTGACGTCACGCAGCCCCTCGATCTGCGCGATCTTTTCCCGCATCTGCGGCGCAACCTTGTACAACGCCTGGGTGTCGCTCGACTGGAGCGTGTACTGATACTCGCTCTTGGTGATGCGGCCGCTGATGTTGATGTTCTGAATGTTCTGAAAATACACCGCCATCCCCGGCACGGTATTGGCAGCCGCGCGCAGCCGCTGGATCACCTCAGTCGAGCTTTCATCGCGCTCCGTCCTCGGCTTGAGCGCGATGAACATGCGCCCGATGTTGAGAGTGGGATTAGGACCGCCCGCGCCAACGGTGGAGTTCACGTAATCCACTGCCTTGTCGACACGGATGATGGCAGAGACCTGCTGCTGGAGTGCGCGCATCTGATCAAACGATACATCCGAGGATGCTTCGGTCGAAGCAGCAAGGAAGCCTGTGTCCTCGGTGGGAAAGAAGCCTTTCGGAATGACCATGTAGAGCCAAATGGTCGTTCCGAGCGTAACCAAGGTGAGCACCAGCGTTACGAGCTTGTAGGCCAAGACCTTGTTGAGCGACCATTCGTAGGCGCGCAGCCACGCACCGAACATCGCCTCGAACGTTCGCAAAACAATATTCTGTCGTTCGCCCTCACGATGCTCGTGCAATACGCGGGCGCACAACATCGGCGTGAGCGTCAGCGAAACAAACCCGGACACGATAATCGCAACCGAGATGCTCACCGCAAACTCGCGGAACACGCGCCCTACCATCCCGCCCATCAGCAGAACCGGGATGAACACGGCAATCAGTGAGAACGTTATGGAAATGATGGTGAAGCCGATCTCGCGCGCACCTTTGAGGGCGGCTTCGAACGGCCGCATGCCGCCCTCGATGTGGCGTACAATGTTCTCCAGCATGACAATCGCATCGTCGACGACGAAGCCGACCGACAGCGTCAATGCGAGGAGCGTCATGTTGTTGATGGAGAACCCGAACACGTACATCGCGGCACAGGTGCCGACGAGAGACACCGGAACCGCCAGGGCAGGAATGATGGTGGCGGACACCTTGCGCAGGAACAGGAAGATGACCATCACCACGAGGCAGATCGCGATCGCCAGCGTCTCCTGCACGTTAACGACGGAGGCGCGAATGGAGATGGAACGATCCATCAAGACTTGCATCCGGATCGAGGGTGGAACCAGCGCGCGGTATTGCGGCAGCCGGCTGCGGATTGCATCGACAACGGCCACCGTGTTGGCGTCCGGCTGACGCTGAATTGCGAGCACGATCGCGCGGTTGTCATTGAACCAGCTGGCGATCTTGTCGTTCTCCACGCTGTCCACGACGTGCGCAATCTCGTCGAGGTAGACCGGAGCGCCGTTCCGGTATGCCACGACCACTTTGCGGTATTCCTCCGCCTTGGTCATGGCTGCCGAGGCAGTGAGTGTCACGCTCTGCTTGGGCCCGTAGAGCGTGCCCACCGGCGTGTTGGAATTCGCCTTGGAAACAACGGAGCGAATGTCCTCGAGCGAGATGTTGCGCGCCGCAGCTGCCACCGGATCGACCTGCACCCTGACCGCGAATTTCTGCGCGCCAAAGACCAGGACCTGGGCCACGCCGGAAATCTGCGAGATCTGCTGGGCGAGCGTGATCTCTCCGTATTCATCGATGACGGATAGCGGGAGAGTCGGTGAATTCAGACTGATGTAGAGGATGGCAAAATCCCCGGGGTTCACCTTCCTGAAGCTCGGCGGGATCGTCATCTCGACCGGCAGCTTGCGCGCCGCCACCGACAGGGCCGTCTGCACGTCGAGAGCGGCGCCGTCGATGTTCCGGTTCAGGTCGAACTGGATCGTGATGGACGAAATCCCCAGCGACGACGAGGACGTCATCGAGGTAATGCCGGCGATGGTCGAGAGCTGCCGCTCGATCGGCGACGCGACGGAGGCGGCCATCGTCTCCGCGCTGGCGCCGGGAAGCTGCGCAGTAATGTTGATCGTGGGAAAATCCACGCTCGGAAGCGCCGCGACCGCGAGCAGGCGGTAGGCGAAGACCCCCAGCACGATGATGGAGGCCGTGACGAGAGTCGTCAGGACCGGACGCCTGATGCAGGTCTCGGAGAGAGTCATATGCCCTAGGTGCCCGCCTTGGCGTCACGTATCTCCACCTTGGTCCCGCTGCTGAGCAACAGCTGACCATTGGTGACGACGGTCTCTCCGCCCTGCAGTCCGGCGGAAATTACGGACTCGCTGCCGACGATCCGCGCGACGGTGACAGGCTGAACGTTTGCCACTCCATCCTTGACCAGGAAGACGTAGCTGCCGTTCTGACTCACCTGGACTGCCTCGGACGGCACGGTCACCGCCTCCTCCTGGCGGAACGTCATCGCGACGTTCACGAGCGTACCGGGCCACAGCAGCTCGTCGGCGTTGGGCATGGTCGCGCGAACGGGCACTGTCCCGGTCGGCGCGTCGACCGTGTTCTCGATCATCGTAACACGCCCGGCCGCGCGCCGGGGGTCGCCGGGAATCACCGCTTCAACTGTTGCAGTTTCATTCGCCAAGGCCTGGCGCAGTTGCGGCAGATAGTCCTGCGACAGCGCGAAGGTAACGTAGACAGGAGCAATCTGAATGATTGTTGCAAGCGGTGCAGCGTCAGCCTGATGCACGATATTGCCGACCTTTACGGCCGCCATGCTGGCCCGGCCCGTGATCGGCGCACGAATGGTGCAATAATCGATCTGAATTCTGAGATTCTCGAGTTGAGCAGTATTCGAATCGACGGATGCACGCCAGATGTTGACCTGAGTCCTGGCATTCTGCAGCGTGACAATCGTGGTGGCGCTCTTGGCTACCAGATCGGTATATCGGGTGAGGTCGAGCTCGGCCTGCGCCAAGTTTGCCTTGGCTCCGGCAAGCACTCCTTCGATCTGCTTGGCCTGCGCCTCGAGAGTGCGGCTGTCCAAGCTGAACAGGAGGTCGCCCTTCCGCACCATGGCGCCGTCGCGGAAGTGCACCTCGGTGATCTCGCTGTCGACCCGTGGCTTCACGGCCACGCTGGCGATGGGGGTGACGGTGCCGAGCACCTGGGTCTGGACAGGAACGGCTTTCTTTACCGCAGCTGCCGCCTCGATCGGCACTGCGCGCGGGCCGTTGGTGCGCGGCGCCTGCGCCTCGGCTCCGCCAGACCACAATCCTCCACGTGTGGCAGCGACGATGCCTGCCGCCGCGACGATGGCCACGCCCCCCAACAAGAACGTGCGTTTGTTCATTGACTATGCTGACCGCGCATCCGGTCGGTCGATCCCGCGTCCACGGCTAAGCTATTCCTGGGCTGGGGTTCTTTTGGTATGCCAGCCGGGGCTTGTAGCACAAGGAATTGCAACGTACATCATCGGGTGCGCTCCTGCGCCCTAAAAACCGCGTAAATCCTAATCCTTCTCAGCTGCGCCCCTTCGCAACCGGGCGCCTCGCCTACCCGCCCGCATGCGCATTGCCACCTGGAACGTCAATTCCATCAAGCAGAGAATGGACCATCTGACGGCTTGGATCGCCGAGCGGTCACCGGACGTCGTCTGTCTACAGGAAACAAAATGCATCGATGAGGCCTTCCCGCGCGAGCCATTGGAAGCACTGGGCTACAATGTTGCAGTGCACGGGCAGAAAACATTCAACGGGGTAGCGGTGCTTTCCAAGCTGCGCTTCGACGAGGTCACCCCGACGCTGCCGGGAGGCGAGGCGGACGATCACGCGAGATTCATCGAGGTCGTTGTCTCCACCCCTTCGCGCCCGCTGCGCTTGGCCTCGCTTTATCTGCCGAACGGCAATCCGCCGGAGAGCGACAAGTACTCCTACAAGATAGGATGGATGGAGCGGCTTATTCGTTACACAAGCGACCGGCTGCGCTTCGAGGAGCCGCTGGTACTCGCGGGAGACTTCAACGTGATCCCCGCGGAGGCCGACGCTCGCAATCCGGGGCGCTGGGTGCGCGATGCTCTGTTTCTGCCAGCCACGCGCGCCAAATTCCGAAGCTTGTGCAACCTCGGTTTGACGGACGCTGTAAGGGCAGCAAGCGACGGCGCGGATCTCTACACGTTCTGGGACTACCAGGCGGGCGCTTGGCAGAAGAATGATGGGATTCGAATCGATCACCTGCTGCTGTCCCCACAGGCGGCCGACCGCCTGCATGCGAGCGGCATCGACAAGCAAGCTCGCAGCTGGGAAAAGCCTTCGGACCACGTTCCGGTTTGGATCGATCTCGCGCTCGACGCTGATCCCGCGGCCTAGCCCAACTTGAGCAGTTAGGGGGCAGTTTTTACGATTTTGCGGTTTCTGATGCGAGTCAGATCAAAGGGTTAGAGGTCTTGAGAAGCTGATTTGGGCGTGTAGTGCCGACCTTGGGTATTTTCTTTTGGCGCAGGTTCGCTCTGATGGTGCATGTATCTCCGCCATTCGATTCGCAAGAAAGACGGGAAGGTGCATCGTTACTGGCGGTTGGTGCGCAGCGTACGCGTTGGCCGGCGTGTGATTCAACAAACTGTGGCGCAGCTTGGTGAGGTTGACGAGCTTGGTCGCATTCAAGCGCGCGCGCTTGCACAGCATCTGATCGGGGCGCCTGAGCAAGCCCAGCTGTTCAATGATGGCAGCGAACTGCTGACCGTTCCGGTGCGGCTCAAAGGGGTACGCGTCGAGCGCTCGCTTCGGTTCGGGGACGTCTACCTGGCGCTGGCTTTGTGGCGCGGGACCGGTCTTGAGCGACTGTGTGAGCAGGTCATGCCGATCGGAAAGGAGAGCATTCCCTGGGCAAAGATGGCAGCGTTGCTGGTCAACGCGCGTCTGTGCGAGCCGTCGAGCGAGTTGCATATTGCCGAGGATTGGTACCGCCGGACGGCGTTTGCCGACCTGCTGCAGCTCGGCGAGCAGGAGGTGACGAAGGAGCGCCTCTATCGCGCGCTCGATCACCTGCTTGAGCACAAAGGCACCCTTGAAGCGCATCTGTCGAAGCGCTGCGGGGAGCTGTTTGCCACTGAGAACGAGGTGCTGCTTTACGACGTGACAAGCACGTACTTTGAGGGCCAAGCCGAGCGCAATCCGCAGGCGCAGCGTGGCTATTCGCGCGATCACCGGCCGGACTGCAAGCAGGTGTGCATTGCCGTTGTGGTCAGCTTTGACGGCTTTCCGCTGGGCTACGAGGTGTTCGCCGGCAACACGCACGACTCGCGCACCTTGCAGAGCATCGTCAACACGATGGAAGCGCGCCATGGCGTGCTGGGACGGGTTTGGATTGCCGATCGCGGCATGGCGAGCGCAGACAATCTCGCCTGGCTGCGCGAGACCGGCCGTCGCTACATTATCGGCGCGCCCAAATCGGAATTGAAGAAGTTCGCTGCGGAACTTGCCAGTACGGATGGTTGGCGCACCGTCCAGGAGGGCGTCGAGGTCAAGCTTACGACGCATGCGCAAACCGGTGAGACTGTGATCTTGTGCCGCTCGCAGGACCGCCGCAGCAAAGAGCAGGCGATGCACGCGAAGTTCTCCGATCGCATCGAAGCCGCATTGCAGCGCCTTGCGGCCCGCATTGCTCGATCAAAGAAACGGCTCAACCAAGCCGTCATCCAGCGGCAAATCGGCCGCATCCTGCAACGAAACCAGCGCGCTGCTGCGCGCTTTGCCATCGGCCTCGAACCGGATAGTTGCGCGGCAGGCTTTCGGCTTGCAGTTACCTACAATCCGGCATTCGACGAGTGGGCAGCCGTTTCCGAGGGCAGTTATCTGCTACGCTCCAACATCATCGATTGGGATGAGCAGCAGCTTTGGAAGGCCTACATTCAGCTCACGCAGGCCGAAGCGGCGTTTCGCATCCAGAAGGACGAGTTGAGCGTGCGTCCCATCTGGCATCAACGCGAAGATCGCGTCCAGGCCCACATCCTCGTATGCTTCCTCGCCTTCGTTCTCTGGAAGACCCTGGAGATGTGGCAACAACGCGCAGGCCTTGGAAACTCACCACGCACAATCCTTGAAGAGCTTGCGCGCATTCAGTCGCATGACGTTGTGCTGCCGACCACGACGCTCGGACAACTTCGCCTACGCTGCGTGACGCAGCCTGACCCGCGCAATCGATGCTCCTCGACCGGCTCGGCTTGGTCTTGCCCAAGCGCATGCGCCTGCCTCAGCTCGCTGCTCCAGCGCTCGCCGCCAGCGCCTGATTGCGCACTCGCTGCACCAAAAAATGTAGTGCCGACTTTTTGGCTAAGCCGTTGATTTGTCTATACTGGGATGTCGATTCTGCTCAAGTTGGGCTAGCCCAACTTTCTCAACTCGCGGCCTGCGGCTGCAATTTTAGCCCGCGGTAGGCAATAAACACGAGTCAAATCAATGGCGCCGGGTCGCAGAACGTCTGTAGTGTAGACCAAGCCTCTTCTCGAATCGCTGATTTTCGGCGA
>DATBHG010000105.1:0-23815 GCA_036557665.1 Xanthobacteraceae bacterium
CCCTGCGCGAAGGCAGCAACACACGCCGGCGCATCGGGATCGTCGGCTGCGATGCTCATCAGCACGCCGATGCGCCGCATCCGATCCGGTTGCTGCGCGCGCGACGCAAGCGGCCAAGCAGCTGAGGCGCCGCCAAGAAGCGTCATGAGCTCGCGACGCCCCATTCGATCAAAATGCATCCGCTCTCCCTGGTGAGAGTGGCAGCATAGCGGATTGGCGAGGATCAAGTCAGGGCTTTGCCGCAGTGCGAGCTCCCCATCCACGAGCTCATCCGCCGCTTCCTCGTGCAACGGCCGGCCCGGATACGGCCCGCGATTTCGTGCGTTGGCGGTTTTAGGACGCCGGCCACCGATCGTGCGGTTAGGTTATCGTTGCCGGCGTCCGAGAACCTGCACACGAGCCGACATATGCGGCCCAGCAAATTTGCAGCCTACTCGATCAGCTCGTCGGCAGCGCCGGATAACGCCGGACCGTTGTCAGGTGCCGCAGAAGGTTTGCTGCACCACTTCCTCTGGCAATGGCGGAAGAGCATAAATTGCGTTTTCCGGCTGCTCGTCGAATGGAGCGGCAAGAACAGCAAGGAACCGCTCGAAGGGTGCCCAATCGGCACGCTGCACGGCAGCGTCGAGCGCCTGTTCGACGCGATGGTTGCGGGGAATATACTTCGGGTTCACGCGGCGCATGGCCTCGCCCCGTTGGGCCGAGGTGCCGCCTTCAACCGAAAGTCGCTCGCGCCATTTGGCAGCCCAGCTGTCGAACGCCAACGGGTCCTTGAAGAGCCGACGAACGGTATCATCCGCTGCCACATTGACGGCAGCTTCCGCTAGATAACGGAACGTCAAGGTAAAGTCGGCTGCGTTGGCCGCCATGCGACCGAGCAAATCGTGCGCCAGCTCCAGGTCACCTGAACGTTCCTCCACAAGTCCGAGTTTTTTTCGCAAACCGACGGTGCAGGCTGCCTGGAACTTTTCGCCAAACGCGCCAATCGATGCTTGCGCAAGCTCCATCGATTTTTTGTCGGAATCTGACAAGATCGGAAGCAGGGTCTCGGCCAAGCGCGCCAGATTCCATTGCGCAATTTGTGGCTGATTGCCGAAGGCATATCGGCCCTGTTGATCGATGGAGCTGTATACCGTGCCTGGATGATAGGTGTCCATGAACGCGCACGGTCCATAGTCGATGGTCTCGCCGGCGATCGAGCAATTGTCGGTATTCATCACACCATGGATAAATCCAACCATCATCCACTGAGCAACCAACGCCGCCTGCCGGTCGATCACCGCATCGAGAAGCGCGGCGTAGGGCTGATCGGCGTTGGTGACCTCGGGATAGTGGCGGGCGATGACGTAGTCCGCGAGCGTGCGTACACCATCGATGTCCCCGCGCGCCGCGAAGTATTGGAAAGTGCCGACACGGATATGGCTAGTTGCGACGCGGGTCAGCACGGCCCCCGGAAGCGGGGTCTCGCGACATACCGCCTCACCTGTCGTCACGACGGTAAGGGAGCGCGTCGTCGGGATGCCAAGGGCCGCCATCGCTTCACTAACTATGTATTCACGCAACACCGGACCGAGCGCAGCGCGGCCGTCGCCTTGACGCGAAAATGGCGTCGGCCCGGAGCCCTTGAGTTGGATGTCGCGCCTGGTGCCATCGCGGTCGATAACCTCTCCGAGCAGGATGGCGCGACCATCCCCGAGCTGAGGAACGAACCCGCCGAATTGGTGACCGGCATACGCCATCGCCAATGGCTCGCTGCCTTCAGCAAGTCTATTGCCCGCAAGGATTTCCACCCCCTGTCGGGTCGCAAGCTCAGACGGATCAATCCCCAGCTTGCGCGCCAATGGCTCGTTCATTCGAGCCAGTCGCGGCGCGGTCACCGGTGTTGGTGACAATCGAACAGCGAACCGCTCGGGAAGCCGTGCGTAACTGTTGTCGAACTGAATTCGCAAGCCGACACGGTCTGCGGTCGTCATGGAGTTTGCTCCTGGAAGAACGCCGTTCGATTCTCGTTGTCATGCGGCCCTGACATGGGAGGTCATGCCTGTGCGCAGTGGGCGACCTTACTACGGTTTGATTGCGTGGTCTGCGGTAAGTCCGCTTACCCTCCAAGACTCTGCGTGAGAGCGGACATCGCGCCCCGTCGACCCAGTGGTGCCAATTCCTGCCCTGAGCATGTGCAGCAATTGCACGTATAGAGCCCCGCTCTCGCGGTAGGGATGCGAGTTACCTCGCGCCCCCCCCGCATCCGTATGTGCGGCTTTCCCGCATACGGCTCCCACCTCGGGTCCGAACGGCAGAGCAGTTGCCGCACGCGTTCCGGCGCCTGTGCCACGCGAGCCTGGCGCTGAGTCCCAGTGCGTGCTTTGCCAGAACGCGTTCCCCTCGGTCCCTGCGCTGCGCTCCGCCAGCTCCGCGGCGGATCGCTCCGCTTAGCTCGCCGGTTTCGCAGCTACTATGGCAGGGTCAGACTTCTCGTATCCGTACATCATCGGCTATGGCTCCTCGCCCTCCCCACGCGGACCGTCCCGCTCACGCAACATCTGACGGCCGAGCACGAGACCTCCCAGCTTCCGATGCGATCCCTTTGCACGTGATGTAGCCTTCGACCCCGGCAGGGCGTCAGCATCTCGCATAAGATGCAGCACATGTTGCCTTCGGGCGAATAGAAACCCTCGGCCCCTGCGATGTATGATCTTTCGTGGCTCAAGCCCAGGTACGCGAGCTGCATCTGCGGGCAGAGGAAAAGCCTCAGCAGATTAGATACACTGCGCTACGTTTCGTGCGCTGGAGGAAAAAGCATGGACTCAAATGAACGTGCGGAGAAAGCCGCGCAGGTTGCATTCAATGCACTCAGCATGGCCCAAGCTTATGGTATTTTAGTTGAATCGCTCATTGGCGTGCTGAAGGACAGTAGCATTCTGAACCCCACTAAGCTTGACCAGCTTTTCCGCGGCGCAGCCGCAATAATCGATCAAGCTACGCCGGCAGATCGCGCGCAAGGGATGGCGCAGGCGAACATGCGCCAAATCATAGAGCGCGCCGCGAATAATGCCGGTATTGAAATTCCACCGCTAGGCCAAGCAGCGATGCCAAGAAGGCATTGAGCATGCCGGCGAACCTCGCGCCAACGATTGCCGGCGTGATGATCGCCGAGCCAAGAATATTCGAGGCCTCAAACGCACCAGTAAGGCATGTACTCGCACTGGAAGCGAGCGCACCATCGCACAAGCTGATCGTGCACATCAGATTGGGGGAATTGCACGGGTCGCGAATGTGGGCTGTTTTGACGGCCCCAAGAGCGGCGAGATCGCCGCCATCGTTGACCAAGTCCCGCGCGGCATGCCAGCTGCCCGCGCAACGCACCGTTTTTTGCTCCGATCGGTGCTCACATGCTACACGCCCTCGCGAGCCGGGCAGCAGAGATGCCTCCTCACCCCATCCGACGGTAACGTGATGCGTTGTGGACCACGTACCTTAGGTCCGGTCAACGGACCTGAAATCCGCTGCCATATTCAAACTTTATTAACCATCTAAGTAATTAATGCTGCGGCCTGATCAGCCGCAGGGGTGCGAATCGAAGCCATGCTTGAATGCGCTTGCGCAAGTCCGGCACATGCAGTGGCCCGCGCGTTCGTGGTCGTCGTCTGCGCACTGGCGCTCGCCGGCTGCAGCCGCGTCACATACGGTCACGTCGCGACACAGGCTGCGCACGGCAAAAAATCAGCCCAGCCGAAATCGGTTATGTCAACACCGCCTGCCGCCCCTCGCAGCCGCGTGGTATCGCAGCCGATAGAGACCCCGAAATTCGCAAAGCCCGAACCTGCAACGCCAATCCCGCTGCCGGCAGCGGCGCTGCTCGTTCGTCAGTCGGAACCCAGTTGTGAGCCCACCGACGTCGCCGACGAGCGACAGAAGCTCGATTACGAGCGGCAGTGTTATCGTCATGCGGAAATGATCGTCCGCGCACGGCTCGAGCTTCTGCAAAGATCGGTCGATAGGACGATCAGCGCGGTCAGGAGCGGCGACCAAAGCGAGCCGTAGCAAACGCGCCGACGGCCGCGCTACCTTTCCAAAGCAGCAGCAACTCCAACCCGCTGGTGCGTCGCGAAAATGCGATCCAAAACGACCGTGCGCCAAAGCCGCGACTGCTGTGTCGCTTCGCGTCTCGTGCTTGCGGGGCTTTCGTAAGGCCATGCTTCGTGGCGAGGCGGTCCGTATCCGCAGCGCCTTGGTCACCGGAATTCATTCGTTCCCTCACTGCCTTCCGAGACGTGCCAAGAGCAGCGAGAAGAGCCTACCAGTTCAATTCCCGCTGTTCCTTCGATCGATCGAAACCATGCATTCCAAGCCGCCACTGCAAGGCCACCACTGCTCCTTTGGTGGGCTGCAAGAGTCCAATTGCGCCGAGCACGACAAGCGGCAGCCAGATCAGGTACTGGAGCCAAATCGCAGGCGAAAAAATTTCTTCAACGAGCAGCACCGCGGGGACAACGAGATGTCCAAGAATGATGATCACCAGATAGGCCGGGAAATCGTCAGCACGCTGATGCGAAAAATCTTCGCAGCAGACCGGACAATGCTCGACAACTTTCAGGTACTTTCGAAACAGGCCGCCACGGGCGCAGCTCGGGCACCGCGTGGTGAAACCACGCCAAAGAGCCTCGCTGAGGGCCACCGGCTGCTGCGGATTGATCATGGCGGAAACCCCTTGACCTTGAACGACCCATACACTAGTCCTCCGATTCCATACAAGCAAGATACAATTCCGGGAATTGCATGGATTGGATCCCTACACTTTCGGAATGGTCAGGGCCCGCCTTCATACGGATCGTGGACGCCCTGTCGGCGGACATCACGAGCGGTCGACTTAAGCGGGGTCAGCAAATACCCACACACCGTGCGCTTGCCGGTGCATTGGGGCTCGATCTCACGACGGTGACTCGCGCGTATGGCGAAGCGCGTCGACGCGGTCTGATTGAGGCGCAGGTGGGACGCGGCAGCTTTGTGTCGGAAACGACAGTGCGAGCGCCAGAGAACATACCGCAGGCGGTGAAGATTGACCTTTCGATGAATGTCCCGCCACAGCCGATCGAAGCAAATCTTGATCTTCATATCGCGCAGGGTCTCAAGAAGATTCAAGAGGAGACAGGATTTAGTGCCTTTCTGAACTACCGACAGCCAGGCGGCAGTGATGATGAGCGCGCAGTTGCGGCACAGTGGCTGCGGGGCCGTATTCCGGATGCACGATCGGAACGCCTTATTGTCTATCCAGGCAATCAAACGATCCTGTTCAACTTGCTGGTCTCGCTGACGTCACCGGGCGACGTCGTACTAACAGAGGCCCTGACTTTTCCAGGAATGAAGGCGGCAGCTCGACAGCTTGGGGTGCGTCTCGTCGGAATTGAAATGGACGCGGACGGGGTTCGGCCAGAGGCGTTGAAGTCCGCCTGCAAGCAGTACAAACCCAAGACAGTTTACCTCACGCCGACGCTGCACAATCCGACCACCGCGACGATGCCGCCAAAACGCCGCGAGGCGATCGCCGGCATCATTCGTGCAGGAAAAACCATTCTTATTGAGGATGATGCCTATGGCTGGCTCGATCCGGGCTCGTCGCCGATTGCCAACCTGATTCCGGAACGGGCCTATCTTGCGGTCGGGTTGTCGAAATGTATGGCGCCAGCCCTGAGGGTCTCATACCTGGTGGTGCCTGATGTAGAGGCCGAGCATAAGATGCGCGAGTGTCTCGCGGCGACCGTACAGATGCCGGCACCGCTCATGGTGGCGCTGGTCACGCATTGGATCAGAACAGGCATCGCCGACGACATTATTCTTGCGATCCGGAACGAAGCTGGCGCTCGCCAGCGGATGGCAGGCAAATTCCTGAAAGGAATCCCACATGCGGCTGGAGCACATGGCCATCATCTATGGCTTCCCTTGCCAGAGCGGCGCAGCCGAATCGAGTTCTTAGGTCAGCTCCTGCACTGCGGCTTGGCCGTTGTTGGCGATGACGCTTTCGCGGTCGACGCGACATCGCAGCCGGCAGTTCGCGTGTGCCTGGGCGCCCCGCGCACGCGGGAGGAGCTCGCGCAGGCTCTCCGAACCTTGGCCGACGCGTTCGCGTCACCCGCCCAAAACGTTCAGATCGTCTGATGCCCGCCTTGGGGCACGCAGCAAAAATGCTTTCGATTCGATCACGGTGACGGCGCGCATGAGCGACGGCAGCACGGCAAGCCAAGGTTGGCCGGCTTTGCGGCATTGAAGTTGGCGACGGCCTCGTCATGGGCCGGCGCCTGCACCGACCGATCGGTGAGCCTGCATGGACAGCTTGCCATGGCTCAGAAAATCTCGCATTTGCCTACAGCAGCATGAGCGCCTGCGCAAAATGGATGTCGGATGGCATTGGGTTCTGATTTCATACTGACCGCCCCCGTGCGGGAAGGTCTCCACAAGAACTGTCCGACGCCAGTCTACGATTTTGCCGCCGGTGCGCGGGCTTGGTCCTATCACGAATAGAGAAAATCCAATGACAGCTCTGGCTATGAGCCCGGCAATGCTGCCGCCCGAGGGCCGCGCGCTGTTTGCAAAGATAGCGGCGAAACGCAAATCGCGCGGCGAGAGCTTCGGCGGGCCTTACATCGCCCTCCTAAACCACCCGGAGCTCGCGCGACGGGTCGAAGAGCTTGGATTTTTTTTGAAATTCGACGGCGTGCTGCCGCGACCAGCGTACCAGTTCATCGTGCTCTCGATCGCGCAGGCGACCGGCGCGGCATTCGAATGGCAGGATCATGTGCAACACGCCCTGGCTGCAGGCCTTTCCCAGGACATAATTGACAGCGTTGGCAACCGGCGACCTGATAGCCTACCCCAACCTTATTCGCTTCTGCACGCGATTCTCGAAAAGACGATGGCCTGGCAGCCCCTTCCAGAGCACGTGCAATCCAGCGCCGTTGCTCAATGGGGCAGAGAAGGGCTTGTTGAGATCGTCGTTCTGTCGGGGTTCTATCAAATGTTTGCGGCGATTAATCAGGGCTTCGACATTAAAGCGCAAGCGACGTAAAATCAACGGATGCGATCGAATCGGACTGACTGGCTTGCAGAGCAGCGCATCGCTGCGTGCCTTCGCTCTGTTCCACGGTCATGCGACGCTGCGAAGTGCCTCTACTGAGGCCGCTCCTCGATGCGATCCCTCTGCGCGTGATGTGGCCTTAGACCCCGGCAGGGCGACAGCACGTCGCGTAGCGGTGCCGCACCTGTTGCCTGCGGAGCTATCTGTTAGATGAAGATCGCGCGTGCACCAGCATACCGCACACTCAGCTACTTGGGCTCTGCCGGCCCTGGTGTCTCTGCTCGTGCTGCCGGCCCAGGTGGTCCGACCGGTCCCGGTGGTCCAGCTGGCCCCTGCGGCCCCGCTGATCCCACTAACCCTGGCGGTCCCGCCGGCCCCGGTGCTCCTGCTGGCCCGGGTGGTCCTGCTGGCCCGGGTGGTCCTGCTGGCCCTGGTGGTCCCGCAGACCCCTGAGGTCCGCAGTTTTGGACCATCGCTGTTTTCTTATCGCTGCCGGCGCTGGCTTCTATGATGCACGTCGTCGGCAACTCCATACCCTGCCAAGTGAACCGTCCATTCGGAGCGGTGGGAACCTCGACGGTCTTGCCAGGGCTGATCGTCAAGGTGACATTTGGCGCTCGCGGCTGAATGCGCCCGATGATGCTCAGCCCAGACGGCGTTATTTGTGCTTGCTGAATGATGATGGCCGCCGAAGCCGGACTTGCCAAGGCGATGCAAAATCCAAGTCCAATAACTGCGCGCATAGATTATCCTTCCTCCCCGCCACAACCAAAGTAGACCGACGTTCGTCGCATCGTCAACGCCGCCGATCGTGCGGTCAGGTTATCGTTGCCGGCGTCCGAAAACCTGCACACTTCCAGACTCATGCACCGCAGCAAAGAGTATCCTCATTCGATAACATCGTCGGCGCGCTGCTGGAGGAACAAAGGCACGTCGAGACCGAGCTCCTTGGCGGTCTTGAGGTTGATGACCAACTCGAACTTGACCGGTGCCTGGACGGGGAGCTCGCTCGGCTTCGAGCCCTTGAGAATGCGGTCCACGTATGAAGCCGCACGTCGAAAATTATCGGGAAAGTCATTTCCATAGGACAACAGGCCACCGAGGTCAGTGAAGAAACGGAACGGATAGACGGCAGGAAGGCGGTAGCGAGCAGCTAGCGAGACAATCTCGGCGCGATGGATGGTCGCGAAGCCACTTGGTATCACCATTAGGCCGCCATTTGGCTCGCGTGCATGTGCAGCAACGACGGATGCGAGCTCGGACGTGTTGTGAACCGGTGCTATGATTCCCTCTACTGCGAAGGGTGCAGCGGCGGCTTTAAAGGCGTTCAGGAAATTTTCGGCATAAGGCGCCGTCGCCGGGTTGAACAAGAAGGCGACCCTGGAGACGCGCGGCGCGATCTCCTTGAGCAGCTCCAGCCACTTGCCCGCCATCGAGCCCTCGAGAGCGATGAAACCGGTGGCGTTGCCGCCTGGTCGCGGCAGGCTCGCGACGAAGCCGCTGCCGATCGGATCGACAACCAGCGCGAAAATGATGGGGATGGTGCGCGTTTGTTGGATCATCGCCGCAGTGGTTGGTGTGTTATTGGACAAAATTAGATCGGGCTCCAGCGCGACAAGCTCCTTTGCGTATCGCTGAATCGAATCTGCATCGTCCGATATCGCCCATCGAGTGTCGATCCGCAGGTTGCGATTCTCGAACCACCCAAGTTTCTGGAGTCCCTCCCGGAATGCGGCGACGAAGGCCCCTCCTTCCCGGTTGCTCTCGGCATAGCCCATCAGCACGCCGATGCGCCGTACCCGGTCCGGCTGCTGCGCATGCGCCGCGAGCGGCCACGTCGCTGCGCTGCCAAGAAGGGTGACGAACTCGCGTCGCCTCATAGATTAGTCCTCAGGTCGAGGACCGCACCCTAGCACATCATTAGGCGAGAGCAGTGTTGTACATCGCGGCAAAATGGCTGCCTATTTGTCTATTGACCGCTGTGGGACAAAACCTGAATGCCTCCACGACGGTCTCATGTCAGCTCTGGCCATGGCACTAAACCGCATAGCCAGCCGCCCGGAGCGCCACGGCAACATTATCCCCAGGGGAGAGATCGTAGGTAGCGGGGGAAGCGCCCTGTCTTGATGATGGAAGTGCCAACAACCTCATCCAAGACAGGAGTTTCCTATGACAACCGAGGCTATCACCCCGCTGCGTCAGCGTATGATCGAGGACATGACCTCCACGTGAGCGAGTATTTGGCTCTCAGGCCACCATTTTTCTCACCTTATCGACAGCTGTGCGCGTCAGCAGCGCGGTTCCGAACCATCCCCAATAGACGCGGTGGTACTGAATGAGCCCGTCAGCGATTTCCATCACTTCGACGAGATCGACCTGATCGCCGTCCGGAGCTTCACGCGGATATTCCCAGACCAGCAGACGCTCGCCGTCGGTGAGCCATCTGCCGGTCCGATGCCAGCGCACCAGTGCATTGGGCCGGCGACGCGCACCTTCCTCAAAGAAAGGGCGAATCTCGCGATGTCCCCGGAGTATACCGCTCTCGCGGTCATCGAGGATGGCCCGGGCAAGGGGAGTCTCCAGCACTGCTTCCTTGGCATAAAGCGCCAACAAGCCTTCGGTATCGAGAGATTTCGCGCAGTCATGCCATTGCTGATGAATGCGCGCGCAATCGCTCAGGAACACACTGTTAGGTACCGGTGGTTGTTCATTCATGATGGCGAAACTCCAGTTGCCATCCCGGCAAAACAGCTATCACGCGACGATGTTCCAATGCTTCGGTCGAGGCCGAATTAACAGGTTAGCTCGCATTGCGGGTCGGGCACATACACGTTGAGCTACATCCGATCGATGCCCTCTACCGTCAGCTTCACATGCCGATCGACGATTATGGCTACGTTTTGTGTTAACATCCCCCAGGCTCCGATCGCGCAGGTTTTGCCTCTACGAGGCATTTGACCTTACGGTCTAGCTGAGCCTGGTTCACCAGAGCTCGTCATCAACCGGCGATCGGAGCCACGATATCCACATGCCTCGTCGGTCTGAGGTGAAGCCTCGCTGGGAAATGCCGCGTGTGCGTCGTAGCAACCTCGGGGTGCCATGAGCGGACATCAACTGAGCGCCCGCGGGCGGCGGATTGATGGAAGATTGTGGTCTTTTGCAGAAGCGGCAATCAAATCACTCGATTTGGTCATCCGCCTTACTCAGCGTAGTTTCGTCTACCATGGTGCCGTTTACATCCTCGATCCAAACCTCCGCCCCTTGGCTCCGCCATTGATCCGCTTTGGAAATGGCGTTGCCGAGATCGTCGGAAAGTACTTCGGCGATGTATTTTTCGCCCTTAATTTTGATTTTCCAGGTCATATGAGATCACCTTTGGTCTACTGGAGCCTGCGGTCGCTTGCGTCGCACCGTCCATTGAGCTCTGTAGAAGTTTTTGGTCGAACCGGCTAGAATCGGGAGTAGGACCATGCAGGACCGAAAGCCGCTCGCCAAGACCGCCCCAGCGCACGACACCGAGCTAAAAGGCATTCCCGATCCGCCTGACCTCCTAGGCTGGTAGCCACTCTATGAACATGCCGCTTGCTTCTGCCGCAGGTGTGAGCGCTTGCTGTGCCTTGGTCGCGACTGCGATTCCGGCAAGAAGAAGAGGAGTGGCAACTTTCTCCGTACCTCGGAATGAGCTGTCGCGCTTTGCGACGGCTTGCGGCGTCAAAACACGCAGCTCTTGTGGAGGACCGCAGGCGACGCTGCAACTTCCGGGGACGGGACTGACTCTGACAGGTCGTAGCACTCCCACTCATGCCGGCGCTACGAGCGGGGCAGGGCCAGGGGCGAAGTCGTGCCGCTTACGCAATCGCTCCGGATCGCGTAATGTCCCGACCGGGGGGTATCGTCCGGACTAACGAGTGCGACGCCTGCAACGGGACGTCACACACCAATAGGGAGAGCCGATATGGCCTATCATCTGGAAGGACGTCTGCTCGAGGTCTGTGACTGCCGTGTCCTGTGTCCATGCTGGATCGGCGAGGACCCTGACAATGGCACCTGCGACTCTGTGCTCGCCTACCACTTCGATGCAGGCACAATCGACGGAATCGACGTGGCGGGGCGGACGCTTGCCCTGGTGTCGCACATTCCCGGCAATGTTCTCGCAGGCAATTTCCGCGTTGCCATCTATCTCGACGAGGCAGCCTCGTCCGCTCAGGAAAAGGCGCTGTTGGACGTCTATACCGGCAAGCTCGGCGGGCCGATCGCGGATTTCGCCAAGCTGGTCGGCGAAGTCGTGTCGGTCGAGCGCACGGCGATTACCTTCGACGTGCAAGGAGGCAAGGGCAGGCTCAAGGTCGGAGAGGTCAGCTACGCCGAGCTGGAACCGTACAAAGGCCCAGATGGCTCGACCACGGTGCTGGCCAACACGATCTTTTCCACCGTGCCGGGCGCCCCGGTGTTCGTGGGCAAGGCGACGCGCTATCGCTCGAAGCACGCGACGCTCGGCCACGACCTGGACATGACCGGGCACAACGCGTTGCAGAGCACATTCGTGTTCGACGCCTAGCGGCGCCGCCGGACATGCAGGTTCTGCGCACGCAGAGCTGGTTCGTGCCGATCATGAGTGGCTTGATCGGCACGGCCTGGATCGCGCTGCTCCTGTGGGAGCGGAGCCCTTACGGCCGTTACCTTGAGCATGGCCGCTGGACCGAGCTCGGCCTCGCCGCCGTAATCTGCGGCGTGCTACCGGGCGGCGACCTGCTGTTACCGGGGTTGCTCTATGCCGGGGGCTGGCTCCTGATGTTGGCAGCGATGATGCTGCCGACTACCTTGCCCCTATTGCAACGGTTCGATCGTCTCGCCGCCACCCGCGGCGATCGCGCCGGGCTGATCGCGCTTCTCATTCTCGGCTATCTGCTGGTGTGGCTGGGCTTCGGCGTGGCCGCGCACCTGCTGGATGCGTCGCTGCACGCGATGATGCAGCGATCGGATTGGTTGACGCTAAACGCCTGGGCTGTGGGCGCGGTCGTGCTGGCGATTGCCGGACTGTTTCAATTCAGCCGGCTGAAATATCACTGCTTGGACAAGTGCCGCACGCCTCTGAGTTTCATCATGCAGCACTGGCATGGCATCACACCGCGACGCGATGCGTTTCTGCTCGGCACCCATCACGGTGTGTTCTGCGTCGGCTGCTGCTGGGCGATCATGCTGCTGATGTTCGTCGTCGGCAGCGGCAATGTCGGCTGGATGCTCGTGCTTGGTGCAGTGATGGGTATCGAGAAGAATGCGGCGTGGGGCAGGAAGCTCAGCCGGCCTCTTGGTCTTGCTCTGGTTGCCTGTGGCGCGCTCATCGTGGGTGCTCACCTGGAGCCAACCAAATAACGAAACACAGACGGCAGAAATTGCCGTTATGGCCGGAGCCGGCGCTCGTGAAGCGCAAAACTTCGCAGTCTCAGCTACGGCTGCGGCCTGCGCGCCGGCGAGGTGGTGCGGCTCAGGGTCAAACATATCGACAGCCCACGCTCCACGTCGTTAGATGTGACCTCCGTCACGGAATGTCTGATCGCGCGCGCTTCGTGAACAGGTTCACAGTGACAACGTCAGGGGTCGGCTACGTGCAGGACGCGGAGCAATAATGCCCGCATCGAAGCAGGAGAAATGTCCGTGAAAGCCCTGACCATCGCAGCCCTTCTCAGCGCGCTCGCCCTTGTCACAAACCCCGCAACCGCGCTGACACATACCGCAAGTCAAGCTGCCTGCATGGCACTCGATTCCGACGGCGCAAATGCTCGAGCTGTAGGCGGCGTGACTACCGTTATAGACAGTGACGGTGGGTGAGTTTCGGGTTTGGGGAATTCCCGTATAGGCCGGCTGAGTATCGGACCTGGGGATAGACCCCGCCGCTCTCGCACCGCACCGCCCGCCCAGAGCGCCCGACCCGCCGAGGTGGTCCAAGGCCGGGGGCAGCGCCGCCGATCAGCGTGATGGATTCGCGTCGCCGTAGCGGCAGGGACGTGCGTTTCAAACGGCAGAGCGGTTGTCGCACCCGTTCCGGCGCCTGTGCCGCGCGAGCCTTGAGTCCAGTGCGTGCTTTGCCGGATCGCGTGCCCCACGGTCCCTGCCGTTCGCTCCACCAACTCCGTGGCGGCTGGATCGCACCAGCTTTCGGCTGGCGGCACTCATTCGATCACTTGATTTGCGCGCGCAGAGAAAGAAGGCGACACGTCGACATCGAGCACTTTTGCGGTCTTGAGATTAATCACGATTTCGAACCGCGTCGCCTGCTCGACTGGAATGTCGGCGGGCTTCTCGCCCTTGAGTATCTTGTCGACGAACACGCCGGCCCGCCGCCAGATGTCGGGAAAATCCACCCCGTAAGCAGCGAGACCTCCGGCTTCGCAATATTCGCGGAAGCCCATGCTGGGCAGCCGATGCCCTATCGCCAGCTCGGCAAGACGCTTGACATTAGCCACGAACAATCCGTCATCGACAACCGTATATGCCTCGAATCGCGTTGCGTGCTCGAACGCAGCGTCAAACTCGTCGATTCGCCGCAACCAGACGGGACGCACTTCAACATTGATTGCTTTCCCCGTTTCCCCCATGGCGCGTAGGATTGACGCCATCGCCGGATTGTCGGGATTGACCAAAACCCCGGCGCGCTTGAGTCCCGGCACCAGGTCTTTTAGGAGCTCCAGGCGCTTTGCGTTGACTTCAGCCCAGAAGAAGGATGAGCCGGTTATGTTTCCGCCGGGGTGAGCGAGACTCGCCACGATTCCGGTCTCCACAGGATTGCCGACGATGGCCATGACAATGGGAATTGTCGTCGTGGCCCGTTTGGCTGCAAGCGCTGCGGGCGTCCCCTGGGTGATGATGATATCGACTTTGCGAGCGACGAGGTCCATTGCCAGTGCGGAGAGACGCCCGTAACGACCCTCGGCCCACCTATAGTCGATCGCGACGGTCTGGCCTTCGATGTAGCCGTGATCGCGAAGTCCCAGGCGCAAGGCATCCATCAGCCGTGCATATCCGACCGGATTGGCGCCACCGAGAAAACCGATCAGGGGTTTCCTCGGTTGCGCGGTCGCGGTCAGTGGCCAACCGGCGCCCGCGCCGCCTAACAGCGTCGCGCCACCTAACAGCGTGATGAGCTCGCGTCGCTTCAATACGTACCCCCTGGATGCGAAACTGAGCTTTCATAGTCCATCAAAACAGAAAAGGGCGCCAAGCAAAACTGTGGTCGGGTGCGGCAATGTGCGCCGCACAGATCGCGAGCGGCGTAGTCAGCTTGGAGTCATTTCGCGTCGATTCGGCTCATTTGATCCTTCGGGCCAAAGTCGGCAGCACCTTCAATAGCGGTCGCAAGTCTGAGCGGAAGCAATTCGCTGGAGCAAGCGATCAGGGGGACGTACTGGCGAAGAATCCCACCTCGATATGCCTGCCAAGCCCGCGGGTCTAACGCGCCATCGAGCAGGCACGTCGCTTGCACACCCATCTGCGCTTTGTCTATTTATACGTCGTACATGCGCGCCGGCTCGCGGTGCACTGGCTAGGGAAGGACACCACATGCTCCGTACCATCTTTGCGGTCGTGACAATTGCCGTCGGCGTGAGCGCCGCCGTAGCCCAGCAGGACGTGATCAAAGAGCGCAAGAAGCTGATGAAGGGAAATGGAAATCAGGCCAAGGTCGGCGCCGAGATGGCCAAGGGTGAGAGGCCGTTCGATCTCGCGACGGCACGCAAGATATTTGCAGAATTCGAGGAGACCGCGAGCAAGGTGGCTACATTGTGGCCGCAGAATTCCATTGATCAGCCCACCGCGGACGATCCTTACAGCGCCAGCCCAAAAATATGGGAGAACATGGACGACTTCAAAGCGAGGCTCGCCAAGCTCGGCAGCGAGTCCAAGGCCGCGAGTGAGAGCGTAAAGGACCTCGATTCCTTCAAGGCGGCGTTCACGAATATCGGCAAGAACGTCTGCGGCGGCTGCCACGAAAAGTATCGTCTCAAGAAAGGTTGACCGCGAACGCTTGCTGACCATTCGCGGCGGTGGTGAAAAAAACGCCGCAAGGACCGATGCAGGCCGGGCTCCGAGAAAGTCCGCTCCTGAGTGCGAAAAGCCGGCATCCAGGTCCGGCCGCACGTGCCTGATCATCGCAGGTCCCCGCTTGCGGGAAACGAGCGGAAGCTCATCCAACCTCTCACACTTCGCCCCAGGGACAAGTAGCGGGATGGGAAAGCGGATGCTTGTTGCGGCAGGCTTGCTCGTCGCGGGATTCGTCGCCTTCGGGACGCTGACCGCCCCGGCCACGGTTCCCCCGTCGGCGCTGCCGGATCGCCCGCCCGACCTCGACAATGGCCGGACTATGTTCGATATCGGCGGCTGCGCCTCTTGCCACGCAACGCCGAACGAAGACCCCGAGAAAATCGATCGCTTGCGTCTTGGCGGGGGCCTTGCTTTGCAATCACCCTTCGGCACTTTCTACGTGCCGAATATCTCGCCGGATACAAAAGAGGGCATCGGCAGCTGGCGCGAAGCCGATTTCGTCTCCGCACTGTGGAACGGAACCTCGCCTGCCGGCGAACACCTCTATCCGGCATTTCCCTACACGTCATATCGACACATGCGGCTCGATGACGTGCGCGACCTGTTTGCCTACTTAAAGACGCTGCCGCCGGTGGCCGGTCGCGTTCGTGACCATGACCTTGGCTTTCCTTTCAGCATCCGTCGCCTGATCGGCATTTGGAAGCTTCTGTTTTTGCGTGACGGCCCTTTCACGTCCGTGGCATCGCAATCGCCTCAGTGGAATCGCGGAGCTTATCTCGTGAATGCACCCGGTCACTGCGTCGAGTGTCACAGTCCACGCAATGTCCTCGGCGCGATCGTTGACGGCGAGCGCTTCGCCGGCGGTCCAACGCCGGACGGCAAGGGCTGGGTGCCGAACATCACGCCCACAGGCCTCCAGCATTGGTCGAAAGAGGACATCGCCTGGTCGGTTAAGGACATTGCGAGCTTCCTCGACGATGGGATGACCCCGTCCGGCGATTTCGTCGGCGGCGCCATGGCAGAAGTCATTCGCAGCACCGCCCTCCTGAGCCCCGCCGATCGCACCGCAATCGCGACCTACATCGCCTCACTGCCGCCGCGGCAGGGGCCGAGACCTCCCCCTAAAAAGTAGCTGGTCCCATGCCGCGGGCTGGGAGCGAGCATACCCCGACCAAGCGGAGCGGCAGGCCGAAGGCCCCCGAGATTCCGGTGGCGTGGATTGCGACGTCATAAAGCACTAAAAATCGCGACGCGATAGCCAGCGGCCCCGAGCGCACAGCAACGACTTCAATTGCATCACGCCGGCCCTGCGCGCGAGCGGCCGATGTCTCCATGACGAAAATTCTTTGCGAATGGCGCAAGCTTAAAACGGCACTTCCTTGGGAAAGAGCTTCGGGGTGAACTGGTTGGTATATACGTCATCGGCGGATACGCCCTTGACGTTGAAATATTTCGACACGACCTCGACGGTGTGTTCCATCTTCTTGGGATCGATGTAGCCGATCCCTTCGCGCTTCGCCGTGTCGGTCATTATATGGTCGACCGCGATGCGGAAGTGCTCTTTGGCCTGGTCAGGGTTGACCGCCGGATTGTCCTTATCGAAAATCGCCAGCGCCTCTTGCGGATGCTCGATTGACCAGGCCCACGCCCTCATTGTCGCACCAATGAAGCGTCGCACCCGGTCCGGGTTGTTGGCGATGAGCTCATCGCGAACCAGTATTCCATGCGAATACAGATCGAGACCGTAATCGGCGTAGGAAAAGTCCTTCCAGTGCTTGCCGGCTTCGGTTGCCACCGCCGAAAAAGTCGGCACCTCGGTTAAAAACAGAGCCACCGCATCGACCTGCCCCACGATCAGACTGCCAGCGCGTGCTGGCGGTGTCATATCGACCCAGTGAACCGACGCCGGGTCGATATGGTTGATCTGTGCGAAGGCCGGAAACAGCACGCGACTGGCGTCGCCGATACTGGAGCCAATTCGTTTGCCAGCGAGGTCCTGCGGCGTCTTGATATTGTTCTCCTCGAGAGTGCCGATGGCATAGAGCGATTTGTCGTGAATAATCCCGGCGACCTTGATGTGCGCTCCTTTGGCGCGTGCCAGAATAAGCGTCGGGACGTCCGCAAACGCAAAATCCACTGCACCGGACGCATACGAGGACACCGTCGTCGCCGACCCTGCCCCTGGCACGATCGTAACGTCGAAGCCGGCGTCCTTCCAGAAGCCTTTATCGCGGGCGACGAAGAATGGCGCGTGCTTGCCGTAGGCCGTAAAATCCAGGAGGAACGTAATTTTCTCCGGCGGATTCCCTCCTTGCGGAGCTTGTGCGGACGCGATTACGACGTACGCCGCAAGCGCGATCGCGGCAACGAAGGGAATGGCGGCAACCCGAGATATGTTCCGCACGACTTTACAGAGACTGGCCATCCGCCCATCCTCTTTAGAGAACGTCGAATCACACGTAGCAGCGGAGAGACTGCTTTGATTTCGCCCCGTGTCGTTTGCGAGCCTCCGCAGCAACCGCACTTGTGATGAAAAAAATAAATCAGCAACATCCGCCGATGTCAATGCTGGCATGCCGTGCGAGCACATGCCATTTCCTCCGGCGTCCCCCACGCGCGCACGACGTGCTCCTCGCTGCCGGGTTCGTCGTGGTCCGTCACTCGAAATTTTTTGCGGTAAGGACATGAAATTGCTTTTTATTTGAATCCTGACAATGCCCCGAGCTTGCTACCAGCCTGCCTCGAGTTGCTGGGCCAAGGACGACATCTTTCCCTGTTCGATCGAGTCCTGGCCAAGGGCTGCGCGGTCCATAGCCGGGAAGCTCTTTGGTGGGTAAATCTTAGTCTCAGTCACGGCATATCACTGCTCAGTAGAGAAGAGAGAAGAGAGGAGCCGAGCACCTCCACGATGGGTCGCCTTCTTGATGCCGCATCAACTTTCGCCCCTTCGCTTTAGAGTAGGACGCATGAGGTCCATCGTTGACAATATTCGGCAAAATGGCATGATTCGTGCAAGCTGACGGCGGCTTTTTAGCTGAGTTGGATCAGATGACCTGTGTTGTCCAAAACCAAATTCGAATTGGGCTTTGAAACTGGGGAGAGCGTCGAGTGAACGATCATGCACTTGAAGAAGCCTATGCCGGATTGAAAGAAGCGGGAATCAATTTTGTTTCCGGCTTACCTGACGGATGGTTGCGGCGCCTCCATGAGCGTATCGAATGCGACAACGAGATTCGATACGTCCCGGTCTGTAACGAGGGAGTAGGATTTTCTGTTTGCGCAGGCGCGTGGCTTGGGGGGAAAAAAACTGCGCTTATCATGGAGAACTCGGGCTTACGCGTGGCGGCGGAATACATAGCGCGCATCTCGGTGGGTTCGGGCATTCCGGTCGTCATCATAATGTCGTACCGGGGCGACTTGGGAGATACCGAGTTCTGGTCAATTCCGCATGGCATTGTTGTCGAGCCGCTGCTCGATGGCCTAAGAATAAAATATCAAGTCGTTCGGCATCCCACGGATCTGCGCAGGGCGATAAAGCGCGCTTATCGGCTTTCGGAGGCGCAGCTGCATCCAACAGCAGTGATAGTTTCAGGCGACTGTGTGTGGGACGACTGACATGATCGACCGATACGAATGGCTGGGACGTCTGGCCAAGAAGATTCCGGAAGACGCACTGGTCATGTCGACAATGATCGGCGCAGTTTGTTATGAGTGGGCAGCTCTGACTGAAGAAAATCCTCGCAACTGCATACTCAGCCTCATGGGCTTCGGGATTGGATTAGCCACTGGAATTGCGCTCGCTCTCCCGCATCGAAAGGTTGTCTGCATCGATGGCGATGGATCGGTTCTCCTCGAGCTGGGACAGCTCGTCTTGTTAGGCCAAGAGAGGCCCAAGAATCTGGTGATCTTCATTGTCGACAATGCTGCGTACGAGTCGATTGGCACAACCAAAGGCGCGAGACCGCGACCGACTGCTACGGCATCGAGCGCCGATCTTGCGGCAATTGCTCTCGGTTCAGGGGTTCCTTACGCCAAGAATGTCAAGACGATGGATGAGTTCGAGCGAGAGCTCAATTTGGCCTTCTCAGAAATGGAATGTCGTTTCATCAACGTCCGAACAAAAACCGGACCTTCCAACGTACCGCCACGTCAATTTGACGGATTTGAGGATAAATATCGCTTCGTCCGACATGTTGAACAGCTGGAAGGCAAGCGATTTATGACTCGCCAATTGCAGGATCTGGAGCTCATGAAAGGGCAGAAACGCGACTGATATCCAAAACACATAGCTCCTCCGTATTTGACCCTGGGAGCAGTCCAGACGAAGAGGTGCCTTCCGCAAGGTCTTGACGATCTACCGCCTGCCTCGTCTCGAGGAGACAACGCGAGCTCACACGTCTTGGTTGGAAGCCGAGCACGCACCTCAGTACGCCATACCCGCGTTGAGGTGGCGGAGAGTTTGAGAGCACGATTCTCACTCGCTGGCCCGGCCGATCGCCCAGCAGGCGATGCTGGGCACCCGCCCGAGAGCAACTCTCCTGAGTCCGTTGGCAACCAAACCTCAGATTGAGTCAATTCAGGGATCCGCGGGGGTCTCGAGTGCCGGGAGGAGACATTGGCCTGCCCTGTTGACAAAAGAGCCCTCGCGGGCTCAGTCGATCGTAGTCTTTCGGACGATGATTATTTGGTGCGCGCGAGCGATGCCGGCCGCGCTGTACAGCTACGTCGCCTCGGCGGCGCCGCCACTTGCTTGCCAGTACCGAAACGCTTCAAGGACGACAGTGTCAGTTTCCGCTCTATGAAGCTTCAGAAATTCCGTTATCGCTGCATCGAGCTCTGTAGCCGTTTCCGCTCGCCGGCGCATCTCACGCATGGCCAGCCAAGCGCCTTGAAGCGCGGCAAATCTGCTTTTTTGCTCGTCGGTCATGGACCCTCTGGTCAGTACTTTTGCATCGGCGGCGCCGAGATCGCCTGCCGCGTCCTTGATGCTGTAGCCAGGAAAATAAAGGCCTTCAACCGGCGGCGCCGGGGCGGTGAACCAGTGGCTTCCAGCCCATGCAGGAAAGCAGCCGGGGGTGCGTTCCGATCAACTGAAAGGCCCGCGTGGCCTATTCCCTGAACGGCCAATTCCGATCCGCTGCCGGCACCAGCATCTGAAACCCGGTAGAGGTACGGCGATAGAGCTCGACCTGTACGCCATCGGGGTCGGACATGATCAGACCTTGCTTGCGATCGGTTGCAAGCAGGGCGGCAGAGACACCCCGATCCGTCAGCATTTTTTCGCGGCTATCGCGGGGGTCCCATAAGAGCGGGGGTCCCATAAGAAAGGATGACGTCCGACGGGGGCTTGACAAGGTCGGCCGCAAACGCACGCCGTGCTGCGTCTTCGAGTCTCGTCGTGGAGCTTGTCGACGATGGGCGCGCGGTGTTTGTGCCGGCACGAACATTCCAAACCAGATCGGGGGAAGCCGATGAGGCCGAAGCGCGGCAACGCGCCAACGGCTGCGCGCCGGGGCAACTGGTGCTGCGGACTCAAAAGCTGCGGTTCAGGGCTTCTCAGCGCCCCCGCGCCATAGTCCGCAGCACCTCAGCAAGCAGACTCTCCTGGGCGGGATTGGCATCGCTCCTGGGCGGGATTGGCATCGCTCTTCCGTGTGCCAACAAGGAACTTATGCAGTGCAGCATCTGGCTATTCGATTACGTCATCGACCCGCATCAGCATTGACAATGGTATTTCGATCCCGAGCGTTTTCGCGGTCTTCAGATTTATGAGCAACTCGACTTTTGTGACCTGCTCAACCGGAAGTTCAGCCGTCTTTTCACCCTTGAGTATACGGCCGGTGTAGATGCCGATCTGACGGTATAAATCCCGGAGGTTACCGCCATAACTCATCAATCCGCCTCCGGTCACGTACTCGCGGTATGCGTAAATGGTCGGGATTGCGTGGTAGGCCGTAAGCTCGACTAAGCGGGCACGTTGGGTCAAAAAGAAAACTTCTCCGCTTACCACGAGTGCGCTCGCCCGTTCACGAACGAGTGCGGTGAACACCGTTTCGATCTCGCTGGGATTGCTTGCTTCCAGAAGCATCATGCGTGCACCAAGTGCATGCGCCGCATCCTGAATAATTCTCCTCTCAGTTGCGGCTTGCGGGATGTTACCTTGGTTGACCAGTACGGCGATCATACCATCTGCCCGTACTAGGCTATGTATCAGCTCAAAGCATTTTGCGATCAGCTCTACATTGACGTTTGTAATGCCAGTGATATTGCCCCCGGGCTTTGCGAGGCTGGGGACGAGACCAACTTTCACTGGGTCAGTCCCGACCAAAAAAATAATCGGAATTGTTTGAGTCGCGGCTTTTGCGGCCAGCGCTCCTGGCGTGCTGCCTCCCACCGCGATGATAGTCACGCCCCGGTCGACTAAATCCGTCGCCAGTGAAGGCAGGCGATCATTGTGTCCCTCTGCCCATCGGTACTCAATCGTTACGTTGCTACCCTCGATAAATCCTGTATCCGCCAAGCCTCGGTGAAATGCGGCGACGTACCCGCGAGTCATTTCAAACGTTGCGCCGCTGAGATACCCGATCACCGGTTTGGACCGCTGCTGCGCCCGCGCCGCGAGCGGCCACGCCGCCGTGCCGCCGAGAAGGGTGATGAACTCGCGCCGCCTCATGTGTGCTCCCTCAGCCCAGGATCGCACCCTACCACGCCATCCGGGTAAAAGCGCGTTGTGCGTCACAGCAAATCTGACACGGCGATGGCGGTCGTGAGATTGATGACAAACTCGAACTTCGTCGGCTGCTCGACTGGGATATCGCCGGGCTTCGTCCCGCGTAGAATCTTGTCGACTATTTCGGCGGCGCGCCGGAAAATGTCCGCGCGGTTTGGTCCGTACGACATGAGAGCCCCGGCTTGCACATGATCGCGGCTATTGAAAATCGTCGGCAGCCGCGCGCCGAGCGCCAGCGTAATGATGCGCGTGCGGTTGGCGACGGTGAGTGCATCGCCCACGACGTAAAGCGCGTCCGCTTGGGAATTAAGGGTCGCAAAGGCGGGAGCAATATCCTCCGCCTGCCGAATTTCGAGTGGCGCGAGTTCGAGACCGAGCGCGCGAGCCGCAGCTCGAACCTCGTCCATCACCAGCACGGCTTGAGCAAAGGCAACATTAACCACGATTGCCAACCGACGGAGACCGGGGACAACCTCGCGCAATAGTTCGAGTTGCTTGCCGGCAAGATCGGACTGCTGGTTCGAAAGTCCAGTGACGTTGCCGCCCGGTCGCGCCAGACTCGGAACCATGCCGCCGCCGACCGGGTCGTTCGCCAAAACAAAGACGATCGGGATGGCCGCTGTCGCTTGCTTTACCGTGGTGACGGCGTCTCCATTCGTGACTATGACATCGACCTTGACGCGGACAAGCTCGGCTGCGATCTCGGCGACGCGCTCGGGGCGTCCCTCTGACCAGCGATATTCGATGGTAATGGTGTGGCCATCGATCCAGCGACCACTGTCGCCAGTGGCCCCGCAACACTCGCTACCAAGCGGACGCTACTCCTTACTTGGACCGGACTTGCACCGGCTGGATCGCGCCAGCTTCGCCTGGCGCACTCATTCGATCACCTCGTCGGCGCGGGCGATGAGCGCGGCTGGCACCGTGATGCCGAGTGCCTTGGCGGTCTTGAGGTTGATGATCAATAGGAACTTAGTGGGAAAGGTGACCGGCAGATCGACCGGCTTGGCGCCCTTAAGGATTTTGTCGACGTAGACCGCGCTCTGGCGAGCCAGCGCCAAATAATCCGAACCGTACGATGCCAGCGCTCCGAGCGAAGGCCCGAGCCGAGTGGATGTCATTGCCGGCAACCGATGTTTGATCGCCAAGTCGAGCATCTCCTTGCGCGCGATGCTTCCCTGGATGAGGAGTCCGTCCACGCGTTTGCCAGTCAGGGTCTCGAATACAGGTTCCAGCGGTTGTCCCGGCTGGGTTATGATGGGCTCCATCTTCATTCCGACGCTGCGCGCGGCTTGTCTGATCTGCGCCACGTACGCCTTGGCAAAGGGGTCACTCTCGTCGACGAGCACGCCGATACGGCCCACGCCGGGGATGAGCTCGCGGATCAGCTCCACACTCTTGCCGGCCAACTCCGCGCCCCCGCTCGACTGTCCGGTGACGTTGCCGCCGGGCCGGGCGAGGCTCTCGACGATGCCGGTCGCAACCGGATCACCCGCGCCTGCCATTACGATCGGAATGTCACGCGTGGCCTGTTTCGCCACCAACGCAGACGGCGTGTAGAACGTGACGATGAGGTCGACCTTGAGGCGGACTAGCTCGGCGGCTTTTTCCAACTGGAGATCCGGCCTGTCGGCAGCCGAGCGTATCTCCAGGCGAAGATTGCGGCCCTCGACGTAGCTCGCGTCACGCAGGCCCTCGCGGAGTGCCTTAAGGAGCGGCTCCGGGTTCGGTAGGGTAAGGACACCCAGCGTGTACACCCTCGCCTGTTGCGCGCTTGCCACGAGCGGCCAAGCTGCAAGCGCGCCGCCTAGAACACCGAGAACTTCACGACGCTTCATGCTCTCCCCCGGCTCTGGCGACGGCATTGTAACGGTTCAATCGATTCCTTTGATAGAGCCTGCAGCCGGCTTCGCTACTGCAAAATCAGATGCGGGCTGATGTCCGGTGTGGGTCAAAAGCACGCATTACCGCAGCGCAGC
>DATBHG010000106.1:0-189453 GCA_036557665.1 Xanthobacteraceae bacterium
CGTGGAACGAATCATCTGACACAGGCGTATTATCCTTTGCGTCTCAAATCAACGGAAAAACGCCTGCACCAGCCCGCAATTACCCGCTCGAAGCGGAAATAATCTTTTGTGTTCGTAAGGTCGTGGGTCGCCCCTACGAAATTGAAAAATGCGGACGTCACATCTGCAGGGTTGCGGCGTCGCGCAATACGGACTCGGCCTCCGCGGTCGGGCGGCCGGCGGCGTCGTTGAGGACGAAGCCGGGCAGCAGCGAAAGCGCGGCGCGGCTGCCTTTGACGGCGCGCACGATCACCCGCAGCGCCGGCTGGCCTTCCTTGGAATGGATCGGGAGCACGCTCGCGCCGCCGAACCCAGGCGCGAGCGCATCGAGGACCTCGCGCAGGCCTTGCGCACGCCAGATCACGGTAAGCGTTCCGGAAGGACGCAGGAGCCGTGCAGCGGTGCGCATCCATGCAGACAGCGCGCCGTGAGCTCCCACATGTGCGGATCGGCGCCGCGGGTCGGGCGATGCCCTCTGCCGTACGGGATCATTGAAGGGCGGATTCATCAGAACGCGGTTCTGCGATTGCGGCGCCAGGCCCGCAGCCGCAAAGACGCGGGCCGACGCGGCGGCATCCAGGTTCGCAACCTCGACCCGTGCAGCGAGGCCATTGAGCTCAACGTTCTCGCGCGCGAGCGCCGCAAGGCGCGCATCCAGCTCAACCAAGGTGACGGCGATGCCCTCGACCCGAGCGGCAAGCGCCAGCCCCGCCGCACCGACGCCCGCGCCAAGCTCGACCGCCCGCTCGCCGGCGCGGCCGGGGCACGCGGCGGCGAGCAGGATTGCGTCATGCCCGAAGCGATGACCCTGCCGCAACTGGCGCAGCCGCAGCCGGCCGCCGAGAGCCGCGTCCTCGCTCTGGCGCGATGCGTCAGCCCTCATCGGGACGCAGCTCGTGCCCGAGGCCGGCCTCGTTGAGCAGCCGGCGCGCGGCAGCCGCGTCATCCTCGGCGACCAGAAGTCGTCGCGGCAGCGCGCCGATCGACCCGTCCAGCACGCTCATGTTCTGATCGGCCACAACATGAGGGATTTGTGCCGCATCCAGCAGCGCCTGGATCGCGGAAATCAACACGGCGTCATTGGTGCGGACAAGCTCGCGCAACTCATCTCTCCAGACACAACGTTTTGCGTTCCGGCACACTTGCCGCTTCACGGGTTCTATGCTCCCTCATCCCGTCCACCGGAGCAACTGCTTTGGCCGTTGTCGTACCGTTCGAAAGCCGCTCGCCCGCCTCGATCGACCCGCTGGTCGACCTCGTGGCCGGCGACATGCAGCGTGTGAATGCGACGATCCTGTCGCGCACGGGATCGCAGGTTACGCTGATTCCGGAAGTGGCCAATCATCTGATCTCCTCCGGGGGCAAGCGCCTGCGCCCGATCCTTACGCTCGCGATGGCCCGGCTCGCCGGCTATGCGGGGGACGGTCACGTCAAGCTCGCGGCAGCGGTCGAGTTCATGCATACGGCGACGCTGCTGCACGACGACGTGGTCGACGAGAGCCAGATGCGGCGCGGCAAGCTCGCCGCCCGCATGCTGTGGGGCAACGAGGCAAGCGTGCTGGTCGGGGACTTTCTGCTCGGTCAGGCATTCAAGATGATGGTGGAAGTCGCCTCGCTCAAGGCGCTGGGCATCCTCTCGTCGGCCGCGGCGGTGATCGCGGAGGGCGAGGTGATGCAGCTCGGCGCCGCCAAGAATACTGCGACGACCGAGGACGAGTATCTCGCCGTGATACGAGCCAAGACCGCCGAGCTGTTTGCGGCGGCGTGCGAGGTGGGGCCGGCGCTCGCACTGCGCCCGCGCGACGAGCAGGCCGCCTGCCGCTCATTCGGCATGAATCTCGGCATTGCCTTCCAGCTGGTCGATGACGCGCTCGATTATGGAGGCAAGGCGGCGAGGCTCGGAAAGAACGTCGGCGACGATTTTCGCGAAGGCAAGATCACGCTGCCGGTCGTGCTGTCGTTCCGGCGCGGATCGGAGCACGAGCGCGCGTTCTGGCGGCGTGCGCTCGAGCGATCGGAGGCGGCCGAGGCCGACCTCGAATATGCGGTGAGCCTGATGACGAAACACCGCGCGCTCGAGGACACCATTCAACGCGCCCGGCACTACGGCGCAATTGCCACCGATGCGCTCGCGCTGTTTCCACCCTCGGCGATGAAGTCCGCTCTGGAGGAGACGGTCGAGTTTTGCATCTGCCGCTCGAACTGATCGAGGGGCGGAATACCTCCGCATTGCGTAGGGGCGACCCAATTGGGTCGCCCTCTACCTCCACGCCGTGCTGAAAAAGGGCGAGGCATGCCTCGCCCCTACGAAGCGTGTGGAATTACCCTCCCAGCACGGTGGCGCGGATCCACCACGCGGAACGCTCCGCGCGCAGGCTGCGTGCCGCCAGGCGCGCCGCGCGCAGGGTTTCGAACAGACCGAAGCAGGTTGCCCCCGAGCCGGACATGCGCGCCAACCGGCAGCCCGGCAACGCAGCGAGCGCTCGCAGCACTTCGGCGATGACCGGCTGCAATCGGATCGCCGGCTCTTCCAGATCATTATCATTGCCGAGGCTTGCCAACTCCTCGATCAGGGAGGCGGGATCGTTGCCCCACGCGGCGCGTTGGGGGTGAGCTCCAGGCGATGGCCGCACGCCGGCCATCTCGGCCGGGGGCGTGCGGAGATCGAGCGTCCCGAACACGTCCTTGGTTGCAACCGGCACGCCGGGATTCACCAGGAGAGCAGCGAGGCGCGGCAGCGCGATGCGCTGCGAGAGCACGTCGCCGATGCCGCGCATGACACGGGCTTGCGGGTCGAGGCACACCGGCACGTCGGCTCCGGTCGCCTGCGCCGCCGCGAGGAGACGCGGGTCGTCGGTTGCAACACGATTGGCCCGCGCGAGCAGCCGCAAAGCCGCTGCCGCATCGCTGGAGCCGCCGCCCAAGCCGGCGGCCACGGGAACGCGTTTTGAGAGATGAAAGCGGCCGAGCTCAAGCCCCGCAACGCGCGCGGAGAGCGCGTGCGCGGCCTTGAGCACGAGGTTCTCCGCAACATCGCCGCACCGTCCGGCCATCGGCCCGCTCACCGCGAGCGCCAGGCTGCGCGCGGGGGTAAAGCTCAGTCGATCGGCGATGCCGGCGAAAACGACCAGGCTTTCGATCTCGTGATAGCCGTCGGCTCGCCGCGCGAGCACCCGAAGTGTCAGATTGATCTTGGCGGGCGCTCGCTCGACCCGCCCGCTGACCACAATCAGCCGCCGCCGGGACCGACCTGCTCGACCTTCTTGTGCTCGGCGTCGGGCTCCGGCGATGCATCCTCGGAAAGACCGACCTTCAGCTTGGTCTCGATCTTCGACAGGTCCTCGGGCTCGGGCTTGAGGTCGCGCGCATGCGACCATTGGAACCGCGCCTCCAGCAGCCGGCCCGCCCGCCAGTAGGCATCGCCCAGATGGTCGTTGATGGTGGGGTCCTCCGGCTTGAGCTCGACGGCGCGCTCGAGTTGCTTGACCGCCTCATCGACGTTTCCCAGGCGGTAATAGGCCCAGCCCAGCGAATCGACGATGTAGCCGTCATCGGCGCGCTGCTCGACGGCGCGCTTGATCATGTTCATCCCCTCATCGAGGTTGACTCCCTGGTCGATCCAGGAATAGCCGAGGTAATTGAGCACGAGGGGCTGCTCGGGAATGAGCTCCAGCGCCTTGCGCAGATCGGCCTCCGCCTTCGGCCACTGCTTGGAGCGCTCGTAACAGATGCCACGGAAATAATAGAGCACCCAGTTCGATTTATCGTCGTGGGTGATCGTGGCAACCGCCTTGGAGTAGACGTCGGCGCATTCGGCAAACTGCTTGCGTCCACGCAGTACATTGCCGAGCGCCATGATCGCCTCGACGTCGCCCGGATTGGCGACGATCAGCTTTTCCAGGCGCGCCTTGGCATCGTCCGTGTGCTCGAGGGTATCGAGATTCATCGCCAGCTGAATCTGCGCATTGCGCTGCAACGGCGAGCTCGGCGGCACCCGCTCATAAATCCTGTTCGCGAGCTCCGGCTTCTTCATCGCCTCGTAAAGATCGGCCAGGGACAAGAGCGCGAGCGGATGCTGTGGCGCGAGATAGAGGGCGAGCTGGAGATAGATGAGACCGAGATCCTCGCCGCCGCGCCGCCCGAGCGCAGCACCGAGCCCGTACAGCGCCTCGGCGGCTCCGGCCTGCGGACTGTCCACGATCAGCGGAAGCTTCTTTCCCGCCTTGATCTCGTTCACCGCCTCGACGATCAGGGGATGACGGGGCAACGACTCCTCGAACTTGGCGAAGACCTTGAGCGCCTCGTCGTTGTTGCCCTGGCGGGAGAGAAAGCTGCCATAGCTCTCCACCACCCGCAGCGCCGCAGGATCGTTCTTGTACGCCCGCTCGAGGCGCTTGCCGGCCTCCTTCTTCTGACCGACCAGATCGAGCAGCATTCCGGCGTGCAGATCCTTGAACGTGGCATAGCCGTCGGCGCTCGCGAGCTTGTCGATGGTATCGGTCGCAAGCTTGGCTTCGCCCGGGGTGGCCATCGTCCAGGCGGAGAGCAGGGCTGCAACGAGATCGGTGACCGGGCCGCGAATCGATTGCGCGAGCTCGCGCCGCGCTGTCGGATACTGCTTCTGCTTGATGGCGCGCACGCCGAGCACGAGCCGGGCCACCTTGTCGTTCTTGTCGACCTGCAGAACCCGTTCGGCAAGCTTCACGCCGTCGTCGACCTCGCCGTTGGCGAGCACCGCCAGGAAAGTGCGCCCGAGCAGCTCGTTGTTGTGGGGATCGCCGCGCAGCGCCGCGCGATAATAGGCAGCCGCCGCGGCGGCATCGCGCTCAGTGCCCGCGTGCCGGGCGGCCAGGTAGTCGCCTGAGGTGGACGTGTGGGCAAGATTTGCCGGCGCTTCAGCCTGCGCGGACGAGCTTGCGGCCCAGACCATGCCAAAGCCAGCCGCGGCAATCGCCGCACGCCTCAAATGCTGCAGGATCACGGCTTGTCGACTCCGTTGGCGGATGAACGCGCTTCGCGCGGCCGCATTCATGGGTTTGGCCTTCGGCCCATGCCCCGCATTAACGGCCCTGAATGGATATGTCCATTGCCTTTCAAGGCTGCGATAGCGGCAGCATCGTGACGGAACCGCCAAGCATTCCGATAGGGCGAGCCTCGCAGATACGAGCCGGGGAGTGATCACATGTTCGAGTAGCTCGGCCCGCCGCCGCCCTCGGGCGGAACCCAGGTGATGTTCTGATTCGGGTCCTTGATGTCGCACGTCTTGCAATGCACGCAATTCTGGGCGTTGATGACGTAGCGCGGCTCTCCACCTTCCTCGATCCATTCGTACACGCCGGCCGGGCAGTAGCGCGCCGAAGGCCCCGCATAGCGGTCATGCTCGGAGGTCCGCTGCAGCACGGGATCCGCGACCTGGAGATGCACCGGCTGATCCTCCTCGTGATTGGTGTTGGAGAGGAACACCGAGGAGAGGCGGTCGAAGGTGAGCTTCCCGTCCGGCTTGGGATAGGCAACGGGCACACAGTCGGCGGCCGGTGTGAGCGTCGCATAGTCCGGCTTGCCGTGGGGCAGCGTGCCGAAGAAGGAAAAGCCGGCGCTGTTGGTCCACATGTCGAGACCGGCGAGCGCAACCCCGCGCAAAGTTCCGAGCCGCGACCACAGCGGCTTTGCATTGCGCACCTTGAAGAGATCGCGGCCGATCGCGGACGAGCGCCACGCGGCGTCGTAGCCGGTCAACTCGTCCTTCGCGCGTCCCGCTGTCAGCGCTTGCGCCACGTGCTCGGCCGCGAGCATGCCTGAGAGCATGGCATTATGGCTGCCCTTGATGCGAGGGACGTTCATGAATCCGGCCGCGCAGCCCACCAACGCCCCGCCTGGGAAGACCAGCCTCGGCACCGATTGCCAGCCTCCCTCGGTCAGCGCGCGCGCTCCGTAGGAGAGACGCTTGCCTCCCTCCAACGTGCCGGAGACGAGCGGGTGGGTCTTGAAGCGCTGGAGCTCCTCGAATGGAGAAAGATACGGATTGGCGTAGTTGAGATGGAGCACGAACCCGACGGAAACGAGGTGGTCCTCGTAATGATAAAGAAACGAGCCTCCGCCGGTCCTGTCATCCAACGGCCAGCCGAATGTGTGTTGGACCAGGCCCGGTCGATGCTTCTCCGGTGCGACCTGCCAGAGCTCCTTGAGCCCAAGCCCGAATTTTTGCGGTTGACGCCCCGCCTGCAAACCGAATCGCTGCATGACGGTCTTGCTGAGGCTGCCGCGCGCGCCTTCGGCGAGCAGCGTGTACCTGGCGCGCAACTCCATGCCGCGCGTGAAGCTCTCCTTGCGATGACCGTCGCGCGCGAGCCCCATGTCGCCGGTCGCAATCCCCGCAACGGCTCCGTCCGCGTCAAAGAGCGCCTCGGCGGCGGCAAAGCCGGGATACAGCTCGACGCCGAGAGCTTCCGCCCGGCTCGCCAGCCAGCGGCACACGGCGCCGAGCGACACCACGTAATTGCCGTCATTGCTCATCAGCGGCGGCATCGCGAAAGTGGGCAGACGCAGCGCGCGGCGCGCCGAGAGCCAGTAGAAGCGATCCTCGCTCACCTTGGTCTTGATGGGCGCATCCGCATTGCGCCAATCCGGAATAAGCCGGTCGAGCGCGATCGGATCGATCACCGCACCGGAAAGGATGTGGGCGCCGACTTCCGAGCCCTTCTCGACCACGACCACAGCGGCTTCGGGCAACAGCTGCTTCAAGCGGATGGCAGCGGCGAGCCCGGACGGGCCCGCCCCGACGATCACAACGTCGAAGTCCATCGCCTCGCGGGGGGGCAGCTCTTCGGTAGTCATGGCAACCTCGACCGTTTCGCAGAGGCAACGCATTGCGTCGCCACTATGGCGCCATGGTGCATGCCGGAGGAGTCCCGAGGCAATGCCTCGCTCCAACGAACAAAGAGAGAGGATCGGGCCACGCGCTTCCAATGCCGGACACGAGAAGGCATTGTGGGAACATGACCGGCGACCCCACCCGTGAGATCGCAGCGCTGCTGTCCTTCTACCAGGATGCAGGGGTTGACGCTCTCCTCGACGAGCGCCCGGTCGATCGACTGAGCGAACGGCCCGCGGCAGAGATCAAGCCTGCGGTCAAGATCGCGGCGGCGGGCGCGATCGACAGCGCGGCGCCGCTCGTTCTGCAACAGCAGAGCGCAGGCGCGCCGCGCTCGTTCCTCCGATCATCCCACGAGCCAAAGCCGCGGGCCGGCCTGGCGCCTCCGCCTTCTCCCGAGGCAGCGGAAAGCGCCGCGCGCAACGCGGCAGCGGCCGCCGCCACTCTCGAGGAGCTGCGCGCCGTCCTGGAGCGTTTCGAGGGCTGCCCACTGCGCGCCACGGCGACCCAGCTCGTGTTCGGGGACGGCAAGCCGCATGCGCGCGTCATGCTCGTGGGCGAAGCGCCGGGCCGCGACGAGGACCTTGCCGGGCTGCCGTTCGTGGGCCGCTCGGGCAAGCTCCTCGACCGCATGATGGCTGCGATCGGGGTCGATCGGAGCTCCGCCTATATCGCCAACGTCGTGCCGTGGCGGCCCCCGGGCAACCGCACCCCGACCCCGCAGGAAACGGCGATCTGCCTGCCCTTCATCCTGCGTCAGATCGAGCTCGTCAATCCGGATGTCCTGGTGTGCCTCGGCGCGCCTTCGGCGCAGACGCTGCTCAAGGTGCGCGAAGGCATTCTCAAGATTCGCGGGCGCTGGTTCACGCATCGGGCCGGCGCACGCGAGATCCCGGCCCTGGCGACGCTGCATCCGGCTTATCTGCTGCGCCAGCCCTTGCAGAAGCGGCTGGCGTGGCGCGATTTCCTCGAGATCAAAAAAGGCCTGGCGAAAGCGGCAAGCGCATAGGAGAGCACGGCATGGCGAAGACGATCGAGCACGTCCATTGGCCCGACGCACCGGACATGTGGATGCCGTATGCGCCGGCCATCAAGGTCAAAGGCGGAACGACGGTTTATCTCGCAGGGGTGACCGCGGCGCCGGTCTATCATCACCATCCGCATCGGCCGGAGGAATTCGACTCGATGCCGGCGGACATGGAGGGACAGGCGCGCGCAGCGCTCGAAAACCTCAAGCACGGGCTGGCCGCCGTGGGAGCGAGCTTCGCCGACGTGGTGACCGCGGATCGCTTCGTCACCGATCTCACCGACCAGGATGCGCTCAATCGGGTGTGGGCGGAGTATTTCCGCAACGCCAAGCCGGCAACCACGACCGTGCAGGTGGTGCGTCTCGCCACCGATCCGCGCTGTCTGGTCGAGATCAACGCCGTGGCGGTCGTCGACTGATGTTGCGCCTCACCCCGGCAGCGCGAACTTGATCGCGAAGACCACCGCCAGTGCGAGCACGGCCGGCTTCGCCTCGGCCAGCCTTCCCGAAAGAAGCTTGGCGAGGGCGTAGGTGATGAAGCCGAGCCCGATCCCGGTCGCGATGGAGTAGGTGAGCGGCATGGTGACCGCCGCCACGACCGCGGGCGCATATTCGGTGATGTCCTGCCAATCGATCTCGGCCAGGCCGCGGACCATGACGCAAGCGACGTAGAGCAGCGCCGCCGCCGTGGCGTAGGCCGGGACCATTCCGGCCAACGGCGAGAGGAACAGCGCCAGAAGAAAGAAAACGGCAACAAATGCGGCGGTGAGCCCCGTGCGTCCGCCGGCGGAAACTCCCGCAGCGCTCTCGATATAGCTCGTCGTGGTCGAAGTGCCGATGAGCGCGCCGAACATGGCGGCGAAGCTGTCGGCGAGCAGCGCCTGCTTCATGCGCGGCAGGCTCCCCTGCGAATCGAGCAGGCCGGCGCGATGCGCCACACCGATGAGGGTGCCGGCATTGTCGAACAGATCGACGAACAGAAAGCTGAAGATCACGATGAGAAAGCCGAGCTCGGTCACCCGCGAGAAATCGAGCTGCAGGAAGGTCGGCGCAAGCGAGGGCGGCGGCGCCACGACTCCGGAGAATTGCGCGAGCCCCAGGGGCAGGCCGAGAAGAGTGACGGCCAGAATGCCGATGAGTGTCCCGCCGATGACCTTGCGAGAGTTGAGCGCGACGATGACGATGAATCCGAGCAGGCAAAGAACCGCGGGCAGCTGCTTGAGATCGCCCAGCGTCACGAGGGTGACGGGATGGGCAACCACGATCTTCGCCTCCTCCAGAGCGATGATGCCGAGGAACAGGCCCACCCCCGCGGAGATGGCGAGCTTGAGATTCTTCGGGATGGAATTGATGATGTATTCGCGCAATCGAAAGACGGAGATCAGAAAGAAGATCGCGCCCGAGCAGAACACACCGGCGAGTGCCTGCTGCCACGTGTACTTGTAGCCGAGCACCACGGTGAAGGCGAAGAAGGCGTTGAGCCCCATCCCCGGCGCGAGCGCTATGGGGTAGTTGGCGTAGAACGCCATCACCAGGGTGGATACGGCAGAGGCTATGCAGGTGGCGACGAATACGGCGCCCTTGTCCATGCCCGCATCGCCCAGGATCTGCGGGTTCACGAACACGATGTAGACCATGGTCAGAAACGTGGTCAGGCCGGCTATGAGCTCGGTGCGCACGCTGGTGCCGCTTTCGCTCAGCCCGAAATAGCGATCGAGGATCGACCTCTCCTCCGCTTTCTCCTCGGATTTGGCGAGACCAGTCATGGCAATCCCTTGCAACCCCTTGGCAACCCCTTGGCAGCCCCTCAACTCACTTGTTTTCCGGCGGCGCGCCGGTGTTCTGCGCAGCCGGCCTGATCACCGCCCAGCCGATCCGAAGCAGCGGCAGGCTTCCCTGAACCCGGCGCTCGAAGACGCGCGGGACCTCGGGCACCAGCTCGGGAAACTGTTGCTTGAGCAATGCGGGAGGTGTCCCCGCAGTATCGGTCGTCGGCCACACCATGATGGCCCCTTTGCTCCTGATCGCGTCCATGGTGACCCACGGCGAATTCCGGGGTGCGGCATTGATGAAGAGGTCGGGACGGGTGGGAGCGGCGAGAGCCACAAGCGCAGCCGTGCGCGTGTCCCCTCCGACGATGTGCAGCGGCGAGCCGGTGCGGCGCTGGAAGGTTTCGGCAAAGAACTGCGCCATGGCCTGTACCGGTTGGCCCACCCGCAGATCGACCCCCAACCAGGGCATCACCACCGTCGCGGCTGCGGCCATGACCGGCGGCACCAGGAGAAGACCAAGCCACGCGGCGATAAGGATATGCTGGCGGACCAAGATGATCTCATCGCCGGCGAGCATGACCGCGGCGAGTCCGGAGAGGACGATCAACGGAGCGACGCCTGCAATCCATCCCGGTATACCGATGACGACCGCCAGCAGCGAGCCGGCGAGCGCGGGGACGAGCGCGAAGAAGAACACGAACTGCCGCGCAAAAGGGTCGACGGCCTTGCGCACAATCACCGGCGCCGGCTCGTCGCGCGGCCACGGCCAGCCCGCAATCAATGCCACCAGCACGACGAGCCCGGCATGCGCAGCGAAGATCAATCCGATCTGGCGCCCCCAGCCGACGAGGCTGTCCAGCATCGCCGAAGGCGTGCGCAGGCCGACGGGCACAATTCCCCCACTCCCCTCGATCATCCAAATGAGATGCGGAGCAGCGACCAGAAGCGCGACGCAACCTGCGATCAAAGGATCATAGGACTTGAGCACGGCGCGGGCCCGCTCGTCGATGACCGTGAACAGCGCGAGCAAGGCAAGAAGGATCACCCCGATATAGCTCGTCATCAGAAGCAGCCCGATCTCGACGGCAAGGGGCAGCCAGAATGCGCGTTTGCGCTCCCCGACGGCCCGCCAGTAGTGCAGTAGGACGATCGCCCAGAGCGGCATGGCGAGCACGAACGGACCGAAATCGGGCGTGGGCACGGTGAACGCGGCAATGCCGACCAGCAGCAGAGTTGCAAGCGCCGCGTGCTGAGCCCCCACGATCGATCGGCCCAGCTGGAACACCGCCCAATAGGTGACGACCACGCAGGCCTGCGACAGCAGATAGACGCCGAAAAGATGGCGCCCTGCAAGGTCGAAGGCGAGCTCGGCCAGCCAGAAGGCAAGCGGCGGACCGAGATAGGATCCGAGCTGGAACTGGTGCCCGACCGCGAGCACCATCGGCAGATCGCCGGGCGGGCCGGCGTAGAACAGGGTGGGGACAATCGTCCACAGGAGCCCTTGCGCCAGCGCCGCCAGCCACACCGCCAGCGCCGGCCGGGACCGCAACAATTCGATGAGGATCGACACGTAGAGCATCGGGATCGGGACGCTGGACGTTGAGCGCGAGCCTTGCGGGTTTATCGGGTGAGCTTGCAGGGTGAAAGGAAGACGAGCGCGGCGGCGCTTCGACAAGCCACCATACCGCGCGCGATGGCGCAACCGGCACGGATAGAGGCCGCGGCCCTAAAGCGGCAACGCCGCTGTCTGCTCGATCTCGCTCTGCGGCTCCTCGCCTGCAGGATCGCCATAGGCGGCCGCCACGGGGGCGAAGGAGCGACGGTGGTGAATGGTGGGTCCCAGCCGCTCGAGCGCGTCGAAATGCTCCGGGACGCTGTAGCCCTTGTGCTGCTCGAAGCCATAGCCGGGGTAATGCAGGCCCAGTCGTGTCATCAAGCGGTCGCGCGTCACTTTCGCGACGATCGAGGCGGCAGCAATCGAGGCGATGATCGCGTCGCCGTCGATCACGGCCTGGCAATCGCAACAAACATCGATCCGGTCGCGGCCGTCCACGAATACGAGCCGCGGCTTTTCCGGCAGCGCGGCAACGGCGCGGGCAAGCGCCCACAGCGAGGCACGCAGGATGTTGTCGCGATCAATGCGCCAAGGCGGCGCGCAGGCCACCGCAACCTGCGCGCTCGCGCAGATCTTCAGGTGCAGCTTCTCGCGCGTCTCGCGATCGAGCTTCTTCGAATCGTCGAGCCCGCGCGGCACACGCCTGGGATCGAGGATCACCGCCGCCGCGACCACCGGTCCGGCCAGCGGGCCCCGGCCAGCCTCGTCGCATCCGGCAATCGGCCACACGCCCCGCTTGAGCGCGGCCCGCTCGCGGCGAAAGGTCGGGCGGGCCGCCTCCTCTCCCAGCGGCAGCTTGAGCTCGACCGGCCTGACGCAACGGGCATCTGCGCGACTCATGCCCCGATGAGTGCCTGCCATCGCGGGCGAGTCAATCGTGCAATGGGAGGCCTGTGGACGCGGCGCCGCGGCCGGAGAGGCGTTCCGGTGAGTCGCTCGTTCGAAGAGCGCGCGCGACATCGGGTTCAGGGCGGGTTCGAAACCCGCTCTACAGGTCCTTGCGCAGGTGCTGCTCCGCTAAAACAGGCTCAGCTGCCCGGTCTGCTGTCCCGGCCGCTGGAAGTGCTCGCTGGTCAGAGCAGTGCGGGCCTTGTTGAGCCCCAGCCTCTCGCAGGCGACCTCAAAACGCCGGCCGATCATCCACGCGACCGGACCGCCGCCGGTCATGCGCTTTTCCCAGCTCGAGTCGTAATCCCGGCCGCCCCTCGTCTCGCGAATGAGCCTGAAGACATGACGGTAACGGTCCGGAAAATTAGCCATCAACCATTCCCGGAACAGGTCGCGCACCTCCAGGGGAAGGCGCAGAAGCACGTAGCCCGCCTCCTTGACGCCTACCGCGGCAGCCGAATCGAGAATGCGCTCGATCTCCGCATCATTGAGCGCAGGAATGACCGGTGCCACCATGACCGATGCCGGCACGCCGGCTGCTGCGAGCCGGTGCAAGGCATCGAGGCGGCGGTGGGGCGTGGAGGCGCGCGGCTCCATGGTGCGCGCGAGCTTGCCGTCGAGCGTCGTTATCGAGAGCGCGACCTTGACCAGGCTGCGCTCCGCCATGCGCGCCAGAATATCGAGGTCGCGCAGGATCAGGGCGGATTTTGTCACGATGCCCACGGGATGGCCGAAGCGTTCCAGCACTTCCAGAATGCGGCGCATCACCTGGTGGGTGCGCTCGATCGGCTGATAAGGGTCGGTATTGGTGCCGATCGCGATCGTGCGCGGGACATAGTCCGCGGCCGAGAGCTCGCGCTCCAGGAGCTTCGGCGCATCGGGCTTGGCGAACAGCCTGGTCTCGAAATCAAGGCCGGGCGAGAGGCCGAGATAGGCGTGGGTAGGCCGCGCAAAGCAGTAGATGCAGCCGTGCTCGCAGCCTCGGTACGGGTTGATGGAGCGGTCGAAGGAGATGTCGGGCGACGTGTTGCGGGTGATGATCTTGCGTGTCGAATCGATGGTCACCGTGGTCTTCAGCGGCGGCAGCTCCTCGAAGCTCTGCCAGCCATCATCGAAGGCGATACGCGCGAGCGGCTCGTAGCGGCCGGACGCATTGGACTGTGCGCCGCGACCGCCGCGGCGCTCGCGGTCGACCGCGACATCGGCGTCGGCCGGCGCGCCAAGATCGATCGCGGCCGGACGCGGCCGCGCCGTCAGCCGCCGGGCGGTGCTCGGCGAGCCGGTCGTGGCGGGTCTGCCAGGAATGGGTCGACTTGCGGCAGCAGAGCCCATGGACACAATCCTCCGAACAAAACCAGAACATAGGCCCCCATCTCGAGCTCTGCAAGGGGAAGCGTCACGCCAGGACGTGTCAGGGGGGAGGCAGTGCGAGCGCACCGCAAGAGACGCTGGCGGGTAGCGGCGCGGACGACGCGCTTGCGGCGCCGCTGCGGTGGGCGCTGCGGGTCTAAACCGTTGCGCCTTTGGCTTTGGGGCGGCGCAAGTGCTCGTCGAGGCGGGGCATGATCTCGACGAAGTTGCAGGGACGATGACGATAGTCGAGCTGATGGACGAGGATATCGTCCCAGGCATCTCTGCAGGCGCCGGGGGAGCCGGGCAGGCAGAAGATGTAGGTCGCGCCTGCAACGCCGGCGGTGGCGCGGGTCTGGATCGCGGAGGTGCCGATCTTGCCATGGCTCGCCAGCAGAAAGAGCATGGAGAAGGCGTCCATGCGCTTCTCGAACAAGGGCTCGACGGCTTCCGGCGTCACGTCGCGTCCGGTGAAGCCGGTGCCCCCGGTCGTGATGATCACGTCGATCTCCGGATGCGCGATCCACGTCCTCACCCGCGCGCGTATCAGCTCGACATCGTCGGCCACGATCGCGCGCTCGGCAACGCGATGGCCTGCTTTCTCGATGCGCTCGGCCAAGGTCGCCCCGGATTTGTCGTCGGCCATGGCGCGCGTATCCGAGACGGTGAGCACCGCGATCCCGAGCGCAATGAACTCCCTGCCGGGATCGATGCCGGGCATGGCGCTACAGCTGCGCGGAGGCAAACGTATTGCAGCTTTGCACCGAGCCCGAGCGAAAACCCATGTAGAACCAGCGCTGGCGCTGCTCGGCGCTGCCATGAGTGAAGCTGTCAGGAACTGCGTAACCCTGCGAGCGCCGTTGCAGGGTGTCATCGCCGATTGCGGCGGCGGTGCGCAGCGCTGCCTCGACATCTCCGGCCTCGATCATCGGCGGTTTGCCCCGGCTTTTGAGATACTCGTTCTCACGATTGGCCCACACGCCGGCGAGGCAGTCCGCCTGCAGCTCGACCTGAACCTGGATGTGATTCGCTTCCGCCCGGCTGCCGGCCACGCGCTGCGCGTGTTGCGCCTTGGGCAGAATGCCGAGCAGGTTCTGCACGTGATGCCCGATCTCGTGGGCGATTACGTAGGCCTGCGAGAACTGGCATGATTTGCTGCCGATCTCACATCCGCGAAACCGGGTGGCGATCTCTTTGAAAAACGAGGTGTCCAGATAAACCTTCCGATCTTCCGGGCAGTAGAACGGACCCATCGCCGATTGGGCCATGCCCCCGCATCTCGCCTGCGTTGCGCCGTTGTAGAGGACAAGCACCGGCGGCCGATAAGTTTTGCCGTCCTGGGCGAAGATGTCCTTCCACCGCGCCTCGGTGCTTCCCAACACCTGGGCGACGAAACGTCCCGTCTGGTCCTGCGGCTTGCTGGTGTGGCGCGCGCTCGGAGGCGCCTGCGTCTGCGACTGATTGGAGCCGGACAGGATCTCCGCCCCGCCGATCAGAAGACTCGGATCGATGCCCATCGCCCAGCCGATGAGTCCCAGCACCAAGACCGTGCCGATTCCCAGTCCGCCACCGCCGATGGGAAGGCCAAACCCGCCGCCTCCCCCGCCGTAGCCGGTCTCGCCACGCCGGTCCTCTATGTTGCCGCTTTCCGGCAAATCGTCCAAGCGCATGGCTCGCTCTCCCGAGGTGCGGCAATCTTGCGTCGCGCGGTTCTTACCTGACGCGCAGGCCGATGGCGCTCAATATAATAGCTCCCGGGTCGTTCTTCACAGAGGCGGGGTGCAGCCGGTTAAGCCGATTTTTACCTTAGGCGTCCATAGTGCGTCGGTGTCGGTTGTAGGTCCCGCGTCACCGGCCGCGTCGCCTGAGTCAGAAGCCTGAGTCATGGTTGTGTCGCGTCGCGGGGCGTCCGTTCGGACGCCCCGCGTCAGTTTCGTGCCGTCCATTCGCGTCCTGCGCGGCGACTGCATCGCCGAGCTCGCGAAGCTGCCGCCCGAGAGCATCGATCTCGTCTTTGCCGACCCGCCGTATAATTTGCAGCTGCAGGGTGATTTACGCCGCCCCGATGATTCGCGAGTCGACGCGGTCGATGACGAATGGGATCGATTCGCGAGCTTTGAAGCCTACGACGAGTTTACCCGCGCCTGGTTGATCGCCTGCCGGCGGGTGATGAAACGCCGCGCCACGCTGTGGGTGATCGGCTCCTACCACAACATCTTCCGGGTGGGCTCGCGGCTGCAGGACCTGGGATTCTGGATTCTCAACGACGTGATATGGCGCAAGACCAATCCCATGCCGAACTTCCGCGGGAGGCGCTTCACCAACGCGCACGAGACCTTGATCTGGGCGGCGCGCGAGCCGGGGAGCAAGGGCTACACGTTCAACTACGAGGCGCTCAAAGCCGGCAACGACGACGTCCAGATGCGCTCGGATTGGACATTTGCATTGTGCACCGGAGAGGAAAGGCTCAAGGACGCCGCGGGAAAGAAATTGCACCCGACGCAAAAGCCGCAGGCGCTGCTCGCGCGCGTCATCCTTGCATCCTCGCGCGCTGGAGACGTGATTCTCGACCCCTTCTGCGGCACCGGCACGACGGGGGCGGTAGCCAGGCGCCTCGGGCGGGGCTTCATCGGCGTGGAGCGCGAAAAAGCGTATGCTGCCGCCGCGGAGAGACGGATCGCGTCGGTCGAGCCACTGCCGGAAACTACCGTCTCACCCTTCATGACCGCGCGCGAGGCACCACGCGTGCCGTTCGCGGCGCTGATCGAGCGGGGAATGATCGTCCCAGGTGCACGCCTTCGCGACGCCAGGCGCAAAGTCAGCGCGCTCGTGCGCGCCGACGGCGCCATTGCCATCGGCGAGACGATCGGCTCGATCCATCGCATCGGCGCGCTGGCGCAGGGCCTCGATGCCTGCAACGGCTGGACGTTCTGGCATATCGAAACGCCGGCAGGCCTCGTCTGCATCGATACCCTGCGCGCGGCCGTCAGGGCGGAGGGGGCAGCGCAACCGCGCGGGCGATGACTTTGCGCATCAAGGTGGGCAGCGCCTCGTGCGCAAGCTCCGCGAGCGCGACCCAGCGCATCCCCTGCGGTGCAGGCACGGTGCCGCGTTCAATCGCCGCCGTATAGACGCTCAGGCGCAGAGGAAAATGCGTGAACAGGTGATCGACGACGCCGGGCAAGCGGCGCCAGAGGAGCTGCGCGCATTGTAATTGCGGCGCCTGCGCCACAGCGGTGGATTCGTCAAACTGCGGCGACCATGCGGTGGTCGGCACCTCGGCCATGCCCCCGAGCAATCCCTTCAGCGGGCGATTGCGCAATAAAATTGCACGCTCCGCGCGCAGGAGAACGAAAGCCGCGCCGCGACGCAGCTGACCTTGTGCCTTGGGCATTTTGCGTGGAAAGCTTTCCGGATCGCCGCGCCGGCGCGCCAGACAATCCTGCGTCCAGGGGCAGAGCGCGCAGCCGGGTTTTTTGGGCGTGCAGATCGAAGCGCCCAGATCCATAAGCGCCTGGGCGAAATCGCCGGCACGTGTGGGAGGAAGCAGTCCGTAGGCAAGGCTGCGAAGTTGCGGCTTCGCCGCAGGCAATTGCGCCTCGACGGCGAACAGCCGGGCGAGCACGCGCTCTGCGTTCGCGTCGATGGCCGCGGTGCGCGCCCCAAATGCGATCGCCGCGATCGCCGCAGCGCTGTAGGGGCCGATGCCGGGAAGCGCCGCAAGCTGCGACTCCTCGCAAGGGAAAGCTCCGTGGTGGCGCTCGACGACGGCTTTGGCGCACGCATGAAGGTTGCGCGCCCGCGCGTAATAGCCCAGCCCCGCCCACAGCCGCAGCACGTCGTCGAGCGGAGCTGCCGCAAGCGCGTGTACCATGGGCCAGCGCTGCACGAAGCGCACGAAATAGGGTGCAACGGCTTTCACCGTCGTCTGCTGCAGCATGATCTCGGAGAGCCACACCCGATAGGCATCCGGTTGCTCGCCCGGCCTGGCGCGCCACGGCAGCGCACGGCGGTGACGGTCGTACCAGGAGAGGAGGGCCGCGGCGCGAGCCGGCGATTGCATACTGCTTTGCGCGCGCCCGGAACGCGTGCGCCCTGCCCTTCCAGTACAAGTTTTCTGCCGGTGCAAGCTTTCTTTCCTTGCCGCATCTGCGCTGCTAGCCTGACCGGCGCTTCCTGGCAGAATCGCACGCGCATGAACAAGCCCCGCCCATCGCAGCCGCGACCGCTTTCGGCACTTCTGCACAAGACGTTGGGCGGCGCTTTCGCCAAGCGCGGATTTGCCTCGGCTGAGCTGGTCACCCGGTGGACCGAAATCGTCGGGGCCGAGATCGCCGATCATTCGCAGCCCGAGAAGATTCAGTGGCCGCCTCCGCGCCAGGGTCAGCTGCCGGAGCCGGGCCGTCTCGTCCTGCGGGTCGAAGGACCGGTCGCGGTGGAGATTCAGCATCTCTCCGGGATCATCCTGGAACGGGTGAATCGGTTTTTCGGCTGGCAAGCGGTCGGCGCCATCCGGTTGCGGCAAGCCCCTTTGCGTCGAGCGCCCGCTCGTGCGCAGCCTCGGCCCGACCCGCAAGCCGTGGCGCGCATCTCCGCCTCGCTCGCAGACATCCAGGACACCGCTTTGCGCGATGCACTCGCTCGGCTGGGATGCGCGGTCAAGCTGTCGTGAGGCGATGAACCACCTTTGCGACCGGGCTTGCGGTTGCCACATTCGCGCCGTCTAGACTATCTCCCGGTTGAGAGACGGCTTTAACATTACGGATCGACAGGCATGGATACGAGCAACGAAACTGCGGGCGCGCCGAGCGTGACCCGGCGGCGGATGCTGATGGGAAGCGCTGCGGCAGTGATTGTCCTCGCCGCGGCCGGCGGGGGCTACTATTTCTCGACCCGGCCGGCAGTCTCGGCGCCCGAGCCGCCCGCCGGCACCGACGTTCCCATGGCGGAGCTCATGACGCCGCCGCCGCTCGGTGACGAGTCCCTGGGATCCGCCAACGCCCCGGTCACCATCATCGAATATGCATCCCTGACCTGCCCGCACTGCGCGCATTTCCACGAAACCACGTTCCCCGAGCTGAAGAAGAAATACATCGAAACCGGCAAGGTGCGCTTCATCTTCCGCGAGTTCCCGCTCGATCAGCTCGCGGCTGCAGGCGCGATGCTCGCGCGCTGCGCGGGAAAGGACAAATATTTTCCGATGATCGAGACGCTGTTTGCGCAGCAGAGGGAATGGGTGGTGCAGAAGCCGCTCGAGCCGATGTTCAATATCGCCAGGCAGGCAGGCTTCACGCAGCAAAGCTTCGACGCGTGCCTGGCCAATCAGCAGATGTTGACGGGTCTGCAAGAAGGCCAAAAGCGCGCCCAGCAGTTCGGCGTCAATTCGACGCCGACCTTTTTCATCAACGGCAAGATCGTTCGCGGCGCGATGACGCCGGAAGAGCTGGACAAGCAGCTCGCGCCCTATCTTAACGGTTGATTAACCTTTTTCGCCTTGGCTGGGGAGAGCGCGGGCGAGCGCGCGTCGTGTCGCAGCAGTGAGCTCGAGTTGCCCGCGCGGAAATAATCCCCCGCTCGATATTGCGGAATCACGCCACCCGATTCATTGTTCTGCAGATGCGGCAAAACTCGAATCAGCACAGCGTGGAGTCATTGCGCGACCGCCGTGTCGCGGGCGATGAGACGGCGGCTGCATGAAATTCACGCGCCTGCGCCTCATCGGCTTCAAATCCTTCGTCGAGCCGACCGACTTTTTGATCGAACCCGGATTGACCGGGGTGGTCGGCCCGAACGGCTGCGGGAAATCCAACCTGGTCGAAGCGCTGCGCTGGGTGATGGGCGAGACCTCGCACAAATCCCTGCGGGCCGCCGGCATGGACGACGTCATCTTTTCCGGGACCGGCGGGCGGCCGGGCCGCAACCATGCCGAGGTCGCCATCCAGGTCGACAACGGCGCGCGCCAGGCGCCGGCCGAGTTCAACGCGCATGATACGCTCGACGTCTCGCGCCGCATCGAGCGCGATGCCGGTTCCACCTACCGCATCAACGGCCGCGAGGTGCGCGCCCGCGACGTGCACATCCTGTTTGCGGACGCGTCCACCGGCGCCCGCTCGCCCGCGATGGTACATCAAGGACGCATCGGCGAGATCATCCAGGCCAAGCCCGAGCAGCGCCGGCGCGTGCTCGAGGAGGCAGCCGGCATCTCCGGATTGCATGCGCGCCGGCACGAGGCGGAGCTGCGCCTGCGCGCAGCGGAGCACAACCTCGAGCGACTGCAGGAGGTCATCAACCAGCTGGCCGGCCAGATCGACGGTCTCAAGCGCCAAGCCCGGCAAGCGGTGCGCTACCGCAACATCTCCCAGCACGTGCGCAAGGCCGAGGCTACCTTGTTTCATCTGCGCTGGGTCGCCGCCAATACCGAGCTGGCCGCAGCCGAGCAGGCGAGGAACACGGCTGCGCAGCTGGTAGCGGATCGCACCGGGGAGCAGGCGGCGGCGGCAAGGCAGCAGGCCATCGCGGCCGCCGCCCTGCCCGAGCTGCGCGATGCGGAGGTGAGAGCGGCGGCGGCCTTGCAGCGGCTCAACCTCGCGCGCGAGGCGCTCGACCGCGAGGAGACGCGCGCCCGCGAGCGAATGGCCGAGCTCGACCACCGCCTGCTCCAGCTCGAAGGAGACGTCGAACGGGAGCGTCGGCTGGCGGCCGACGCAAGCGCGGCGCTGGAGCGCTTGGCGGTCGAGGAGGCGTCTCTGCTGCGCGAGGCGCAAGCCGCCGAGGCGAGCCGCGCGGGCGTGGCAGAGCGCGTTCGCAGCGCCGAGGCGACCCTTTGCCTCTCCGAGAAAACGTCCGATGAGCTCACCGGCACGCTGGCCGATCTCGCCGCGCGGCGACATGGCTTCGAGGAGGCATCAACTGAGCAGGCCCACCGGCTCGCGCGCCTGACTGCCGAGGTACTTGCGGTGGAGGCGGAGCGCGAAGCGCTGGAAGCAGCCGAGAATGTCGATCTGACGGCGCTCTGCGCGAGCGCGCGGGCCGTACAAACCGCCTTGGCCGATGCCGAAGCCGCCGCGCTTCGCGCCGAGGCCGCCCATTCCACGGCGCGCCAGGCGCTTGACGCCGCGCGTACCCCGCTGGTCGAGGCCGAGCGCCGCGCCCATCGCCTCGATACCGAAGCCAAGACGCTCGCCAAGCTGTTGCATATCGATACCAAGAGCCTCTGGCCGGCCGTGATCGATGAGCTCACGGTGGAGAAAGGTTACGAGGCCGCGTTGGGGGCGGCTCTCGGCGATGATCTCGAAGCGCCCATCGATCCCGCGGCGCCCATGCGCTGGACCGGAGCCGATGTGGACCCCGCCGATCCAACCCTCCCTGCAGGTGCGGATGCTCTCAGCGAGCACGTGAAAGCACCCAAGGAGCTCGCCCGCAGGCTTCGGCAGATCGGTGTCGTCAGCCGCGAGCAGGCGACCGCTCTCATGCCGCAGCTCAAGCCGGGACAGCGCCTCGTCTCGCGCGACGGCGATCTCTGGCGTTGGGATGGATTTTCCGTCGCGGCCAACGCCCCGACCGGGGCAGCCCGCCGTTTGGCTGGAAAGAATCGACTCGCCGATATCGAGAACGAGCTGCAGGAGGTTCGGAGCGAGGTCGCGACCAAGCAGGAGCTGGTGCGGCAGGCCGAAGCGGAAGTTGCGGCAAGCGCCGAGGCGGATACCGCGGCACGCATGAGCTGGCGGTCGCAGCAACACGAGGCCGACGCGGCCCGCAACCGCTACGGCGATGCCGAACGCGAGGCGAGCCGCAAGGCCGCGCGGCTTTCCGCGCTCGGGGAAGCCCTGGCCCGCCTAACAGCCAGCTGCGATGAGGCCGCCGCGGCGCGCCTTGCCGCCGAGCAGGGTCTCGCCTGCCTGCCTGCTGCCGACGGTACGGAGGCGCAGCTCACAAGCGTGCGCGCCGCGGTCGAGGCACAACGCGCAGAGCTTGCAGAAGCACGCGCGCAGGCGCAGGCGCTCGCGCGCGAGGCGGAGATGGCTGCCCGCCGGATGACGGTGATAGCGAGCGATCGCCAGGGCTGGAGCGAACGGCATGCCGGCAGCACTGCGCAGATCGCAACGCTGTCGGCGCGCATGGACGAAGCGAGGAGCGAGCGCACGACGCTCGAGCGGATGCCGGCGGTGTTCGAGGAGAAAAGGCGCGGCTTGCTGAGCGAGATCGAGAGCGCGGAGGCACAACGCCGCGCCGCCGCAGATCGCCTTGCCGAGGGAGAGAATGCGCTGGCGCAGGCCGACCGCGGCGCTCGCGCGGCGCAGGAGGCCATGGCCGGCGCGCGCGAGCAGGCGGCGCGCGCAGGAGAGCGGCTCGAAGGTGACAAGCGCCGCCTCGCCGATGTCGAGCATGAGATACGCGAGATGCTCGAGACCGCGCCGGCAGAAGTCGCGGAGCTTGCCGGCATCAAGCCCGACCAGGTGCTGCCGCAGCCGAGCGATGTCGAGGCCACTCTCGAGCGCTTGCGGCGGGAGCGCGAGCGCCTGGGCGCGGTCAATCTGCGCGCCGAGGAAGAGCTTGGCGAGGTGGAGGCGCGCCACGGCACGCTGGTGACGGAGCGCGACGATCTGGTCGAAGCGATCAAGCGGCTGCGCCAGGGCATCCAGAATCTCAACCGCGAGGCCCGCGAGCGTCTGCTGGAGTCTTTCGAGCAGGTCGCCGCGCATTTCAGGGATCTGTTCACGCGCCTGTTCGGAGGCGGCACGGCCGAGCTGCAGCTCATCGAAAGCGAGGATCCGCTGGAGGCCGGACTCGAGATCATCGCGCGTCCGCCCGGCAAAAAGCCGGCGACGCTTTCGCTCCTTTCCGGCGGCGAGCAGGCGCTCACCGCGCTGGCGCTCATTTTCGCGGTCTTTCTCACCAATCCGGCGCCGATCTGCGTGCTCGACGAGGTCGACGCGCCGCTCGACGATCACAATATCGAGCGCTTCTGCGACCTGCTGGACGAGATGACGCGCGCGACCGAGACGCGCTTCGTCATCATCACGCACAACCCGATCACCATGGCACGCATGAGCCGGCTCTACGGTGTGACCATGGCGGAACGCGGGATTTCCCAGCTCGTCTCCGTCGACCTCGAAGCTGCGGTGAAGCTGCGCGAAGCGGTCTAAACGCGATCGCGCCCGGATCAGAGCCTCCCGATTCTGCGTTGCTCGGGGCTGCAAGACGGCCGGCCAAGTTTTGGGCTGGCCGCATTGAAGCGGCTGTGCCATCCTTTGCGGCGTCACCGCAGAATAAGAACATCACGCAGGGACCCAGGGATGCAGATGAAGCAGGATACATTTATCGCCGCGAACGGCGCGGCATGGTTGGCCGCAACAACCTTACCGGGACCGCGCTCTCCCGCGCAGGCGCAGGCGGAAACAAGACGGCGTTGACCGTATTCGAAGCAGCAAAGCGTAACAGAAATGACCGACAAGCTCCTGCGGCTGGTGCGTGCGCTGGTGGCCGCGCTCAGCGCGATCTCCGGAGTCCTGCTGCTCGCGAGCGTTGCCGTCAACTTCGCCAACGTGGTCGGCCGCTACTTCTTCAGTGCCTCCATCCCCTGGGCCGAGGAGGCCATGCTGTTCCTGATGGTGGGATGCGTGTTTCTCGGCAACGGGGCTGTCGCGTGGTCGGGGCGGCAGATTCGCATGGATGTGGTCGTACGCATGCTGCCGCCCAAGGCTCGGGAAATACTCGATGTCTTCTCCGACCTGGTCTTCCTCGTCACCGCGATCGCCATCGTCATCTTCGCCTGGCCAGTGATCCGCGACCTCGCCGCGTTCGATCAGCGCAGCCAGGCCGCCGACTTTCCCCTGGTGATCCCGCAGGCAATGGTTCCGATCGGCCTCTCGATCATGGCGTTCCTGGTTGCCGTGCGGCTGCTGCTGCCGCGGTGGCGCCGGAAAGCTGAAAACGCGAGACATTGAGGAAAGCACGTCGAGGGCGAGTCGCGGAACACAATTGATGGTCACCGCTCTCGTCTATTTCGCCCTGCCCACGCTCCTGCTGGTGCTCGGGCTGCCTATTTTCCTCGTCCTGCTCGCGACCTGTCTGATTGCGGTTCTGTTCGTGGCCGACGTCCCTACCGAGGCCCTGCAGACCTACATCTTCGGAAGCCTGGACAATTTTCCGCTGCTCGCGGTGCCGTTCTTCGTGCTGGCCGGCGAGATCATGGCCCAGGGCGGCATCGCGCGCCGCGTGGTCGTCTGGGTCACCTCGCTGATCGGCGGAGTGCGCGGATCGCTTGCGGTCACGACGGTCGCCGCATCCGAGCTGTTCGGCGCGATGGCGCACACGGCGGTGGGGACGGTCGTTGCGGTCGGGCGGATGGTGTACCCGTCCTTGCGCGACAACGGCTACAACGAGCGCTTCGCCGTCGGGCTCATCGCGTCATCCGGCGCGATTGCCGTCGTCATCCCCCCGTCGATCGCGATGATCCTCTACTCGCTCTCGGCACAGCAGTCGGCCGTGGCCCTGTTCACAGCCGGCATCCTGCCGAGCCTTCTCATCGGGCTCGTCGATGCGCTTTTCGTCGTCGGTTACGCCCGCCTCAACGCGGTTCCGCTCACGGCCGGAGTGCGCTGGGCGGAGGTCTGGAGCGCCACCAAGGAGGCGAGCTGGTCGATCGGGACAGTCGTGGTCATTTTCGGCGGGATCTACGGCGGCATTTTCACCCCGACCGAGGCCGCGGGGGTGGCCGTGATCTACTCGCTGTTCGTCACCATGGTCGTCCACCGGGAGGTGGGTCTGCGCGAGCTCTGGAGCATCGTCATGAGTGCGATGTTCCTGATCTCGCAAATCCTGATGATCGTCACCGCCGCCGGGCTCTATTCCTGGCTGCTCACCACCAGCGGCATGCCGCAGGCCATGGTGGCGCAGATCAACGCGATGCACCTGCCCGCCTGGGGTCTCCTCCTTTCGATCAACGTCGCACTCCTGGTGATGGGAAGCTTTCTCGAGCCGCCGGCCGCCATCCTGATCCTCACCCCGCTGCTCTTGCCGCTGGTGCAGGCAGAAGGCATCAGCCCCATTCACTTCGGCATCATCATGGCCGTAAATTTGAGCATCGGGATGTACACTCCGCCCTTCGGTCTCAATCTGTTTGCGTCCCAGGCGGTGTTCGAGACGCCGCTCGCCAGGATCTATGCCGGCGTGCTGCCCTTCCTGCTGATCAATTTCGCCACGCTGATGATCATCACCTACGTCCCGTCGATTTCCATGGTGCTGCTCGGGCGCTAGCCGCGCGATCCTCACCGCCGCCGCATCACGGCCGCTTCCAGCCACGAGATCGCGAGATACATGACGGACGAGACGATGGCGAGAATGGTAATCGCCGTCATCACGATATTGAGCTTGAAGATCTGGCTGCCGTACTGGATGAGGAAGCCGAGGCCGATATTGGCGGACTGAAACTCGCCCACCACCACACCGACCAACGACAGGCCGACATTGACCTTGAGCGCCGCGATCAGGGTCGGGATGCTCCCGGGCAGAACCACCTTGGTAAGGATCTGGCCCTTGCTCGCGCCGAAGGTCTGCGCAAGCTTGATCTTGTTCGGATCAATTCCCTGGAATCCGTTGTAGATCATCAGGATGCTGATGAACAGCGAGATCGCAAGCGACATGCCGTAGATCGAGAGCGTGGCGCCGAGCCAGATGTAGAAGATCGGCACGAATGCGGTCTTCGGCATTGCGTTTGCCACGACCAGATAGGGATCGAGCACCTTGTAGAGGTCGTGCCACCACCATAGCGCCGCGGCGATCGCGATGCCCAGCAGCATGGCGGCAGTGAAACCGATGACGGTCGCGAACACGGTGAACCAGGTGTGGGTGAGAATGCTCGCCTGGCGCGGAGTGGCATGCAGCAGCTCGAGGAACGTCGGCCACAGCGCGGAGGGATAGCTGGTCAGAAGCGGATTGACGATCTGCGCCCTGGGCAGCACCTCCCAAAGAAGCAGGAAAACCAGGAGAATCGCGATCTGCGCCCCGCGCACGCCCAGGCGCGCGCGCCTCTCCTGCGCGAGCCACGCCAAATATTGCGGGCTCGCCCGAGCCACGACAACGTCAGCCTTCGACATGCACCTCGAGCTCCTGCCACAGCGTGTTGAAATAGCGGTTGAACTCCGGCGCGTTGCGCGCTGCGAACGTGGTCGGCCGCGCGCCGGAGGCGCAGGAGCCGAAACGAATGGCGTGCTCCGACTTGATCTGCCCGGGGCGCCGCGAGAGCACGATCACGCGTTCCGCCATGCTGATGGCCTCCCCGATATCGTGCGTGACCAGGATCGTCGTCTTGCCTTCGCGCCGCAGAATCTCGGTGACCTCGTCGGCCAGCGCCAGGCGGGTCTGGGAATCGAGCGCGGAGAACGGCTCGTCGAGCAGCACGACGTCGGGCTCCGTGCAGAGGGTGCGCGCGAGCGCGACGCGCTGGCGCATCCCGCCGGAGAGCTGGCGGGGCAGATGCGAGAGGAACTGGCCCAGCCCGTATCTGGTGAGGAGCTCCCTGGCCCGCACGCGCGCCTTGTTCATGTCCGCTCCCTGGATCTCGGCGCCAAGCACGGCGTTTTCCAGGATGGTGCGCCACTCGAACAGATAATCCTGCTGCAGCATGTAGGCGACCTTCCGGCTGGGGCCGCTCACTGCCTTGCCGTCGACCAGGACGGCACCGCCGGTGGGCTTGAGAATGCCGGAGACCAGCGAGAGAAGCGTGCTCTTGCCGCAGCCGCTCTGGCCGATGATGGCGACGAACTCCCCGGCGGCGACGGAGAACGAGATGCCTTTGAGGGCCTCGGTCTCCCCCTCCCGGCTGAAATACCGCATGTTGACGTCACGCAGCTCGACTCTCGGCGCAGTGCCGCTGCCGAGCGTGGAGTTGCGCACGGAGCGATCGCGCTCGGCGGGCAGGTCCCCGCGCTACTTCGCCTTGCTGGCGAAGCCGGTGAGGATCAGGTCCTCGAATTTGACGCGCTTGCCCGGCGCGAGCACATCGCCCTGCACCAGGATGTCCTGGAATTTCTCGATCGGCCCCCTCTCGATGACCGGCGTGTCCTTCCAGATCTTGAGCCTGCGGTAGCGATCGGTCGCATAGGCCAGCGCCTTCGGGTCGACGCCGGGAAAAAACTGCTCGATTGCCTTCACGATGTCCGAGGTGGATGCGGCCTGGGTCCATTTCTGCGCCTTATGGATCGCGTTCGTCCAGCCTTGGATCACCTCCGGATTCTCTTGGATGTACTTGTCGGTTGCCATGAACGCCGTGTAGTCGGCAGGGCCGACGGTCGCGCCGATCGAGGCCATGAAATACCCTTTGCCGTCGAGCTCGAGCTGCGCCGGATCCGGCTCGGTGAAGATGCCGTACTGATTTTGACCGGCGAGCCAGGAGCCCACGCGCGCGGGAATGGCGACGTTGTTGACGAGCTTGACGTCTTTCAGCGGATCGATGCCGTTTTGCCGCAACGCCGCTTCGAGGAACAGGAGCGGCGTGCTGCCCGGCCGGAAGCCGAGAACGTCCTTGCCTCGCAGCATATTCCAGTCGAACTTGTCCACCTTCTCGCGGCCGAGCAGTATGAATCCGTCGGTTGAGGTAAGGCCGCAGAAGATGCGCGCCTTGGTCGGCGAATCGCTGGTCAGCACGTAGATCGCCGCTTCCGGGCCCATGAGCGCGATATCGGCGGCATTGGAGAGAAGCGCCGCCATGGATTTGTCGCCGCCCTGGGCGGTGCTCATCGTCTGCTCGATGCCCTGCTCCTGGAGGAAGCCCTGGGTGATGGCGACGTAGGCCGGTACATAGAGGACCGAGCGCACGACCTCGTTGTAGCGGACCTTCACCGGCGACCTCTTCTGAGCACGTACAATGTGCGGCGCGGCGAGCGTGAAAGTGCCGGCGGCGAGGCCGCCTCGGATGACGCGTCTGCGGTCCAGCATGTCCTACTCCAGCATCGGATCAACGGGCGCCGGTATGAGGCGCAACGAAACGGAAGGAGTATTGTAAACCAACAAGCGAGGAAGACCAGAAACGAATGTCATCGTGTGTGACCGTTTGGTGAGCAACGGCTATGCTTCGCGCACGAGCCGCAGGGCGGCTCAGCGGCAGCCGGCCCGAGCCGAGCCGCGGACTTGGCCGCGCCTCCGCGGATCAAGCTTCGCCGATTCGCCCGGCAGGAATTTGGAAAATAGCCCATGGCCCCGCCCAAGACACCGCGACATGAGCCCGCATTCCTCTGGCTGTTCCTCGGCAAGGCGGTCCTGGTCCTGGTGAGCATCACGGTCGTGTACGCCATCTACGCCTACCTGCATGCCTACCACCTCGATTGGCTCGGCAGGGCCTACGTCAAGCTGCTGCCATTGACCAACGCGCTCTATTCCCTGGTCGAGACCTATTTTCCCGAGGACGTGAAGTACAAGATCCGCGGCGCCATCACCGACGATCTCGGTCAGCGCTCGCTGTTTCTTCTCTTGCTCACGGCGACGGTCGAGCTCACCCTCTACAGCCTGTTCAAGTTCTTCAAATACGTCATTCTGGGCCCCCGACGCGCGTAGGAGCTCAGCTCGAGGACATGATCGTTGCGCCCGTCAACCACGCGTGTGCAAGCGGCGGCGAAGGTGCGGCCGCCGTGCTTGCGCGGCTGCTCTCGCTGGGGCGTCCCCTGATCATGGGCGTGCTCAATGTGACGCCGGATTCCTTCTCCGACGGAGGAAAGTTCCTGGATGCAGAGCGCGCCCTGGAGCAGGCCCGGCAGATGATTGCGCAGGGCGCCGACATTCTCGATATCGGAGCCGAATCGACACGCCCCTATGGCGACGCGGTTGCAGTGCCGTTGCGCGAGGAGATCCGGCGTCTGGAGCCGGTGCTACCCACAGCTGTGAGGCTCGGGGCAGCCGTATCGGTCGACACCATGAAGCCGCAAGTGGCCGCCTGGGCGCTCGAGGCCGGCGCATCCATCATCAACGATGTCTGGGGCTTGCAGCGCGACCCCGACATGGCGCGCCTTGCCTCGGAACGCGCGGCTCCGGTGATCGTCATGCACAATCGGCAGAACGCCGATCCCGCACTGGATATCATCGCCGAGATCACGAGATTCTTTGCGCGCTCGCTCGATGTCGCGGCGGGCGCAGGCATTCGGCGCGAGAATATCGTGCTCGACCCCGGCATAGGCTTCGGCAAGACGCCGGAGCAGAGCCTCACGGCAATTGCCCGGCTGCACGAGCTCAAATCGTTCGGGCTGCCTGTCCTGGTAGGCGCCTCGCGCAAGCGCTTCATCGCCAGGGTCTCCCCTGCCCCGCCGGATCAGCGCCTGGGCGGATCGATCGCTGCGCATCTCATGGCAGTGGCAAACGGCGCCTCGATCATTCGCACGCACGATGTCGCCGAGACCGTGCAGGCGATCCGCGTGGCTGCCGCCATTCGGGAGCTGGAATGAGCGGCCGGGTGTTCGTGGCAGGGCTTGCGCTTCATGCCTATCACGGCGTGATGCAGCACGAGGCCAAGGTAGGGCAGACATTCAAGCTCGACCTCGCTCTCGAGCTCGATCTGACGGAAGCCTCGCGTTCGGACAAGCTCGCCCATACCGTGGATTACGACCAGGTCGTTGCCGTTGCGAGCCGGACATTCTGCGCGAGGCGCTACCGGCTGCTGGAGGCCGCAGCCGGCGCAGTGGCAGAGGCGGTGCTCGACCAGTTTCCCAAGGTGGCCGGGGTTGAGGTGACCGTCCATAAGCCGCATGCGCCGATTGCGGCAACCTTCGCCGATGTCGGGGTAAGCGTGCGGCGGGCGCGCTCGGACGATGGCTGAGGCGCTGGTCGGGCTCGGCGGCAATGTGGGTGATGTGCGCGCTGCGTTCGATCGGGCAGTTGCAATGCTGTGCCGCGAAGGCGACATACGGCTGCTCGCGCGCTCCTCGGATTATCGCACGCCGCCCTGGGGCGTTGCGGATCAGCCGCCGTTCATCAATGCCTGCCTGCAACTCGAAACCGGGCTGGCAGCGGACGCGCTGCTCGCGCGGGCGCAGACCGTAGAGCGGGCGCTCGGGCGCGAGCGGGGCAATGCGCGGCGATGGGGACCGCGGCCGATCGACATCGATCTTCTCACCTATGATGACCTGACGCTGCAAACGGCGGAGCTGACACTGCCGCATCCCCGACTGCTCACACGGGCGTTCGTCCTCGTGCCCCTGGCCGAGATTGTGCCGGAGCGCCGGGTTTGCGGGGTGCGGATACGTGACGCGCTCGCGCAGGTCGATGCATCAGGTATCGAGCGGCTTCCTCCCAGGTGAGCTCGCACGCTGGGTCGCGGCTCCAAGCCTCGCGTCTCTTGAGACGCGACTGGGCACTGACGAATTCACGAGCGTTTCACGCGCTGCCGCGTACGGTCGGTCACCGAATCAATGTTGCCCAGCCCGCTTCCGGACTTGACCTGAACTGTACGGTGCCGTACAGTTATCCGCTTGCCTGATTAGACTGGAGTGAAACCGATGCTTCGCAAAGGTGCCGAGGAAGCCCGCAATGAGCTTCCGGATCTTCTCGCGGCCGCTGAGAAGGGTCGTTCGACGATCATTACCCGGCATGGCAGGCCAATTGCGGCATTAGTCCCTATCGCTGCCTATGGCACGGCTGTACGTCAACCGTCGCTTCTGCCTCTGCAGGGATCCGGTCACGGTCTCTGGGGAAAGAACAGCACCCGCACCGTCCGGAAGCTGCGCGAGGAATGGGCCCGATAAAATTCGAAGATCTCCCTGAGCAGGCGCTACTCCTGATCGATTCGGCGCCAATCATCTATTTTCTCGAAAACCACCCGACACTCGCGCAACGGTTCAGGCCGCTGTTCGAAGCTCATGAGCTTGGACGGCTCCGTTTCGCCGTGACGGCTATCACCGTCGCCGAGGTGCTCACCGGTCCGCTGCAAACAGGGGACGAGCCACTCGCAAGGCGCTATCGGGCGCTACTTGACCGATGGCAGCCTGTCGCACTCGACGCCGACATCGCCGAGAGTGCAGCGCGACTGCGCGCCTCGGTTCGCCTCAAGCTCGCGGATGCGATTCAGGCAGCAAGCGCGCTGGCGATCAATGCTGCGGCGCTCGTGACCTACGATCGCGATTTCTCGCGCGTGCATTCGCTGCGTATCATCTCCTGATCGCGTGGGACCGTCCTGGGCCAGTCGTCCCGCACCAGCCCGTCAACCGCAATATGGTACGGCCGGGTTGTCGGCCGATCTCGAGCGGCATTGCCGAGTAGCAGAAGCGATTGGCGTCTCGACAGCCGACCGGCTCTCCTCGATCTGTCGCTCTATCAGGATCACGATCATCGCGCTCGAGAGCAGCAAGTACTGGGTGACGTGGATACGAACCAGGCCCGGATCGCCCGTGCAGAGCGCAGGCCCGGCCCAGAGCATGAGCGCAATCACCGACACGACGAGCACCGTGTCGAGGGTCGCGCGATCGACCTCGCGGCCGACGACCAGGGCGCGGACGAAGTCGATCAGGAACGCCAGAAAGCCGATCGCAAGCACGAGCTTGGTGCCGGCGAGCAGGTTGGAGAGCTGCACCAGACCGTCCAGATGCAGATCGAGCAGCGCGCGGAAATAACCGACGGCCACGGCGTGCACCCGATCGTCAAATCCGTAAAACGGCGACGTCAATGCCCGAAGGGCATCACCTCCCCAGACCGGTGCGAAATAGACCGCAACCAGAGCTGCATTGACCGAGCCGAGCCGGGGAAATGACTGCACAGAGACCTCCCAGGTTCGATCACCGGGCTGTTGCTGCGCGGCAACGGCATCTCAGCGAACGAGGGGATCTCGTCTAGCCAGCTAGAAGTCGAGCGACAATCGAAACCCTTTTTTAACCTTAGCACAGGCCAGGGCTCAGACGCGCTTGTACGACCGATCATGGTAAACAAGGGCAGGACCACCGGGGCCAAGGCGCACCGCCTCGACGGCGCCGAAGAATACATTGTGGCTGCCTACCGAGCGGACCTCGACGATCCGGCAATCGAAGGCGATCACCGCGGGCGCGAGCACGGGACTGCCGGTCGAGAGCACGGTCCATTCCCCGCTCGCGAACCGGTCGCTGCCGGACACGCCCGTGCGCCCGGCGAAGGTGTCGGCGAGCTCGGCCCCCCCATCCCCCAGCGTGTTCACGCAAAACACCCCGTTCTCCACCACCGCCGGGTTGGTCTGACTGCGCCGGTTGAGACACATCAGCAAGGTGGGCGGGGCATCCGAGACGGAGCACACGGCGGTGGCCGTTGCGCCTGCCTTGCCCCCGGGCCCAGCGGTGGTGATCACATGGACCGCAGCCCCGAGCCGGCTCATGGCTTCTCGAAACACAGCAGGATCAACGGTGCGGACCGGCTCGGGACCAACCACCGTGAAGGCGCCGTCCATCGCATCGTCGGGCCGCTGATCGATCCAGCTCATTATTCCGCCGCGTGCTTGCTACCGTCTGCCGGCGCCTCAGGAGCGTCATCCGGGTTGAGCCAGGTGGGCCCGCACCAACCCTCCTCGTCGTAGTCGCCCAGGCACCGCTCTGCGAGAGCGATCATTGCGTCGAGCGTCCCGGTGTTGCGCGCGTTCCACATGGCCTGGATACGGATGTCCTCGTGATTGCCGGCGTAATTCATTTCATACAGCTCGTGACGGCCGCCGAATTCCGTGCCGATGGCGTCCCACAGCAGCTTCATGACCTTGATGCGCTCCTTGTAGCCGATGCCGTGCGAGCCGCGCACATATTTCGCCAGATACTTGTCGATGACAGGATTCCGGAAGTCCTTGCTCGAGGAGGGAAGATAGATCAGCGCCGAGGCGATGATCTTCTCGACGATTTCCTTGACGCGTCCGTAGGCATCGCCAGCAAATACCCGGTAGCTCAAGCCCGACTGCAGGTTCGGCAGCACCGCCCCGTCCACCCAGGGCGTCGGATTGGCAGCCATGGCATCGGTCAGTGCCCAGAACAGATTACGCCACGCGATGATCTCGCCCAACATCGCCTGGTTGCCGCGGAAATCGTCGGCCCCGGTCGTGCGCAGCGCCTTGGCAATGACGCCTACCAGAAAATCGAGCTTGACCGCCAGCCGCGTGCACCCTTGGAACTGATAGCCGGCAAGGAAGCCGGACTGCGGAAAAAAGATTTTCAACTTTTCCAGATCGCGGTGAAGCAGCACGTCCTCCCAGGGGATGAATGCGTTATCGAAGACGAAAATGGCATCGTTCTCGTCGAAGCGCGACGAGAGCGGATAATCGAACGGGCTGCCCATGGCGGTCGCCATCATCTCATAGGAGGCACGGCACAAGAGCTTCACTCCGGGTGCATTCATCGGGGCGATGAACATCACTGCAAGATCAGTGTCGTGCGTAGGCACAGCGGCGTTCTGGCCCAGGAAGTTGTAGTGCGTAAGCGCGGAGGAGGTCGCAACCACCTTGGCACCGCTGACGTATATCCCGGCATCGGTCTCCTTCTGGATGGTGACGAAGACGTCCTTGACCTGGTCTGCCGCCTTGGACCGGTCGACAGGCGGGTTGACGATGGCGTGATTCATGAACAGCACGTGCTCCTGTGCGCGGCGGTACCAGGCGAGCGCATTACCGGAGAATTTACCGTAGAACTTGTGGTTCGCCCCCAACGTGTTCATGAGCGATGCTTTGTAATCGGGCGAGCGGCCCATCCAGCCATAGGAAAGCCGGGCCCAGTGCGCGATCGCGTCGCGCTGCGCGATCAGCTCCTCGCGCGAGCGCGCAGCACGAAAGAACTTGTGCGTAAAGCCGCCGGAGCCCGTATCGGTATCCCAGGTCAGCACGTCCTTGCTGCGCGGATCGTGCAAGGCATCGTAAAGCCGGGCGATGGAACGCGCTGCATTGCGAAATGCGGGGTGCACGGTGACGTCGTCCACCCGCTCGCCGTAGATGTAGATCTCGCGTCCATCGCGGAGACTCGCGAGATACTCCGAACCGGTGAACGGGCGTCCCTTCGCGCCGATTGCATCCTCGCATTTCTGCCCGGTCATGCAGGGGTCCTTCCCGCGCGCGCCGGCGCAGCAGCAGCCCGCGTGCCGCACCGAGACGAATGCACCCGTAGCAGGGCGCTTGCGTTTTAGAAAGGCGTTGTCGAGCTGATGATCGCCGTCCCGGCCATCACGCCCGAGTGTAGGAGACGCGCCGGGTCCAAGACGATTTTCCCGCGGCGGCGCCTCCCGCATGAAGATCATAGCCGCAAGCTTGAAAAAAGAGGAGGTCGCAGAGGCGGCCTCCTCCTCGCATCGCTCGCCTGAGCAGAAAACGCTGACCACCGGTCCGGCACAATGCCGCAGGCGAGCCCATCAACGCAGTCAGTATCGGCTCGACCAACTGCTTGGCGCGAGCTTTGTTCCAGGCCCTGCTGCGGTCGGGCATGGATACCCACGCCCTTTAGCCGCCACCCCTAGGGCATTATTATTCCTGGCCACTTCGACAGAGCGCAGCGGCCATGGCTCCGAGATCCGCCGGTACCAATTCATTGGTTTTGAAGCTCGCCAGCTGGTTCATCTTCTCACTTGCACGCTCGAAGAAGCGACCCTTCACGCATTCCATCAACTTGATCTGTGGCATCACACTGAAAAGACGCGCAGCCATTCCCTCCACCTCGCCGCGGGCAGCGTCGGGCTGGGCGAGCAGGGCCGCAGATCGGCCAAACGCCACCCGATCGAGATGGTAAAGCGTGAGCGGACAGCGCTGCAGCTGAAGCCAACAAACATGCAGCATCGCCCAGCAGGTTGCCGCCAACGGCGCCTCTTGGCCGGCATGGTCGACGAAGTAGCTCTCGCTCGCCGGATTGAGGCTCCTCACCCCGTGGCGCGGACGCAAGATGAGCGTGTAGCCACCGAGAGCTCGCCCGGCGCTACGTCGCTGCGTAATGGTCAGCTCGGCCGTTGCAATATTATCCGCTGAGCCGAAATGCGCGCGGATGCGGCGCCGCTTGGTTCGAAACTGCTTCCGTTGATGCTCTGACAAGAATCCGATGAGGCTTTCGCGGATGGATTGCAGCTCCGGGCCCGAACGGTCCACATAGCTGTCTCTGATCGCGCCTCTGAAAGCAGGAAGGTCATTGTCCCGGACGCAGACGTCGAGCAAGCGGTGCTCGGTGAGGCCGTTCTGACCCCTGGCGAGAAATGATCGAAAGCCTCGCGTGATAGCGCGATTATGGAGCACCCGGTCGCTCGTCAACAGGACGGTTCGCTCGTCCAACAGCTTCCCGAGAATATCGACATCGGGAATTCCAGGATGCTCCGCTGCCAGGAATATAGCTTCCAGATCGCACGTGCCCAGACGACCCAGGAATTGCTGCAGGACACCTCGCGCGTGCCCCAGGCATTCATCGACAATAACCCGCTCGATGCCGCTCATGACGTCTTGACCGGTCACCTGCTGCAACGGACCGAACGCCGCAACCGCACGCGAATCCGCAGGTCGGCGTGCTCGTCGTAATGACCCTCGCGCTCCATAGTCAACGGCCGCGATCGTTGCCGGTGCCATTATCCCCTGCTAGACGTGCGGCGGCCCGGAGCGTCGGGGAGCATCAAGGGGACGCGAGGACGCGACGGAATGGAAGTCTTCGCCCAGCAACTGATCAACGGCGTTACGCTCGGGTCAATCTACGGTCTTATCGCGATCGGATACACGATGGTGTTCGGCATCATCGGCATGGTGAACTTCGCCCATGGCGACGTGTTCATGGTCTCCGCCTTCATCGCGCTGATCACGTTCCTTCTGCTCACGACCTGGCTCGGCGTCGCCTCGATAGCTGCCGCGCTCCTGATCGTGCTCGTCGTGGCGATGCTGCTGACATCCCTGGTCAACTGGACGATCGAACGCATCGCCTACCGACCTTTGCGCGGCTCGTTCCGGCTCGCGCCGCTGATCTCGGCCATCGGCATGTCGATTTTCCTGTCGAACTTCGTGCAGGTCGCGCAGGGGCCGCGAAACAAGTCGATACCGCCGATGTTCAACCAGGTGATCGTGCTCAGCTCGGACAGCGACGGCTACGACCTTGCGGTGTCCTACAAGCAGCTCGCGGTCTGGCTGGTCACCGCAGCGCTGCTCGCAGTGTTCTGGTTCCTCGTCAGCAAAACCGCGCTCGGGCGCGCGCAACGCGCCTGCGAGCAGGATCAAAAAATGGCGGCGCTGCTCGGCATCAATGTCGATCGAACCGTTTCGATCACGTTCGTGATCGCCGCGGCCCTCGCTGCGGTGGCGGGCACGCTCTATCTCATGTATTACGGCGTGGTCAATTTCGCGGACGGATTCGTACCGGGCGTGAAGGCGTTCACTGCGGCTGTGCTCGGCGGCATCGGCTCGCTGCCCGGCGCCGTGCTCGGCGGCTTGGTCATCGGCCTGATCGAAACCCTGTGGTCTGCCTATTTTTCCACCGACTACAAGGACGTCGCCGCGTTCTCGATCCTTGCGATCACGATGATCTTCCTGCCGCAGGGCCTTCTGGGTCGGCCCGATGTGGAGAAAGTGTGAGATGCCTGCAAAGGCATCCGCTCGCCTCGGCCTTACCCGCGCATTGCGCGCCGCGGCCTTCACCGCTCTCCTCGCGTTCGGGTTGTTTTTGCCGCTCATCGGTTTCAACACGGTCCAGAACATTCACAATGAGCTCATCCTGGAGACGCGCTGGCCCTTGCTCGCAGCGCTCGTGGGTATCATCGCCGGGGGTCGTTTTGCATATTCGCTGCTGATCGCTCTCTGGCACGAACGTCCGGTCCCGGCGCAGCGCGAGGCCGGCAGGTCCCCGGCTCGGCTGTCTCATCTCACCGGCCGACTCACGCCCGTCGTCTTGGTCTTCGCCATCCTTTATCCCGCCTTGGCGCTGTGGCTCGCAGGCTCCCAAGGTGCCGTCAAATGGATCGACAATTTCGGCGTTCAGATCCTGATCTACGTGATGCTGGGATGGGGCCTCAACATCGTGGTCGGTCTGGCCGGGCTGCTCGACCTCGGATATGTGGCCTTCTATGCCGTCGGCGCGTATTCGTACGCGCTGTTGGCGACGACTTTCGGGCTGTCCTTCTGGATCCTGCTGCCGATCGCGGGCTGCCTGGCCGCATTCTGGGGAATTCTGCTGGGGTTTCCGGTGCTGCGGCTGCGCGGCGATTATCTCGCCATCGTCACCCTCGCTTTCGGCGAGATCATCCGCCTTGTTCTGATCAATTGGGTTCCGGTCACCAATGGTTATGCCGGGATCTCCAGCATTCCCCGCCCGACCTTCTTCGGCATCCCGTTCAATGCCACGGAGCAAGGCTTCGCCGCGCGATTTGGACTTGAGTTTACCCCGATCTACCGAATCTTGTTTCTGTATTATTTGATTCTGGGCCTGGCATTGATCACTGCCGCCATGACGGTGCGGCTGCGGCGGCTTCCGCTCGGAAGAGCATGGGAGGCCTTGCGCGAGGACGAGATCGCGTGCCGCTCCCTCGGCATCAACACGACCAACACCAAGCTCACCGCCTTTGCCATGGGGGCGATGTTTGCAGGCTTTGCCGGCTCGTTTTTCGCCTCTCGCCAGGGGTTCATCTCGCCCGAAAGTTTCACATTCATGGAATCGGCCGTGATCCTGGCCATCGTAGTGCTGGGCGGCATGGGCAGCCTGTTGGGAGTTGCGATTGCGGCCGTGCTCATGATCGGCGGAACCGAGATCATGCGGGAGCTCGACTTCCTCAAGATGGTCTTCGGTGCCGAATTCGATCCGACGCAATACCGCATGCTCCTGTTCGGTTTTGGCATGGTGCTGATCATGATCTGGAGACCCCGCGGGCTGATCGGCACGCGGCATCCCTCCATCCTGCTCGACCCGGGAAAACCCCGCATCTTGTTTCCTCGCGGACGCGACCGAGCGGTCGCGGCGCCGCTACAGCCAGAGCCTGGCGCATGAATGCGGGCGCTGCTCAGGTCGGCGCAGGGGAGCGGTCTGCGCCGGCGAGCATTGCGCCGCTATTGCGCGTCGAGCATCTGAGCATGCGGTTCGGCGGGCTGCTTGCGATCACGGACCTGTCATTTATCGTGGCGCGCGGCGACATCACTGCCTTGATAGGTCCGAACGGTGCCGGCAAAACCACGGTGTTCAATTGCATTACCGGCTTCTACAAGCCGACGGAGGGCCGCATCGCTCTGCAATCGGGGGATGCGCAGGTCTGGGAGGAGCTCGAAGGGCTCACCGAGCGCGGGACACGCACCGTCCATCGTGGAAATGGGGCGCTGTTCCTGCTCGAACGCATGCCCGATTACCTGGTGGCGCAGAAGGCGCGAGTGGCACGCACGTTCCAGAACATCCGACTGTTCCCGGGCATGACGGTGCTGGAGAATCTGCTTGTCGCCCAGCACAATGGGTTGATGCGGGCCTCCGGTTTCACGATCTTCGGCGCGCTGGGATTTCCGTCCTACGCGCGGGCCGAGCGCGCCGCCGTGGACAAGGCGCGCTACTGGCTCGACACGATCGGCCTGATAGCGCGGGCCGACCATCCCGCAGGGGACTTGCCTTACGGCGCGCAGCGCCGCCTAGAGATCGCCCGTGCAATGTGCACCGAGCCGGCGCTACTCTGCCTCGACGAGCCTGCTGCGGGTCTGAACGCGAACGAGAGCGCCGAGCTTGGCGACTATCTGCGTGCGATCCGTTCCGAGCATGCGACCTCAATTCTCCTCATCGAGCATGACATGGCGGTGGTAATGGGAATTTCCGACCACATCGTCGTGCTCGACCATGGTCAAAAGATCGCAGACGGCTCCCCCGAGGTCATCCGCAGCGATGCGAAAGTGATCGCGGCCTACCTCGGTGTCGAGGAGAGCGAGGTCCCGGAGGCCTGATGGGCGCTCCGCTTCTCTCCGTTCGCGGCGTCAAGGCTTATTACGGCAATATTGCTGCGCTGCGCGGCATCGACCTCGAGGTCGGCGAGGGGGAAATCGTGACGCTGATCGGCGCCAACGGCGCCGGCAAGTCCACCTTGATGATGACGATCTTCGGCAATCCGCGCGCGCGCGAAGGCGACATCTCTTTTGCAGGCCGCGATATCACCCGAATGGCTACGCACGAGATCGCAGCCTTGCGGATCGCGCAGGCACCGGAAGGCCGCCGTATCTTCCTGCGCATGAGCGTCCTCGAGAATCTGCAGATCGGCGCGGCGCTTGCGGATAGCAAGCATTTTCACGCCGACCTCGAACGTGTGTTCGAGCTGTTCCCACGCCTCAAGGAGCGCCTGGACCAGCGTGGGGGCACTCTTTCCGGCGGCGAGCAGCAGATGCTGGCGATCGCCCGCGCACTGATGGGGCGCCCTCGCCTGCTGCTTCTGGACGAGCCTTCACTAGGCTTGGCGCCGCTCATCGCCCGGCAGATCTTCGGGACCATCCGGCGGCTCAACCGCGAGGAGGGGCTCAGCGTCTTCCTGGTGGAGCAGAACGCGTTCCATGCGCTCAAGCTGGCGCACCGCGCTTATGTCATGGTCAATGGACTGATCACGCTGCGGGGGACCGGACGTGAGCTCATGGAGCAAGATGAAGTCAGGGCTGCCTATCTCGAAGGAGGCAGGCGCTGAGCATGACGCTCTCCCTGCCCGAGCTCTTCACTGATGAGCAATCCGTCGGAGTGTTCCTGCTCGTGAGCGTGGCCATGGGAGGCGGTGCTGCCTGGCTCGCCGGGCGCGCAATCGCATCGACATGGCGACCGTGGTGGCACATCGCGCTCTACATGCTCCTGCTCGCGCTCGCCGTGCGGTTCCTTCATTACGCTCTGTTCGACGCCCCCTTCCTGTCCCTGCGGGATTACGCAGTCGACTACGCGGTCTGCGTCGCATTCGCGCTGACCGGATTTCGACTCATGCGCGTGAGACAAATGGTCAGCCGCTATGGATGGATCAATCAGCGGTCGGGAGTCTGGCGCTGGCGGCGTCGCGACGAAACGCGCATCCACAAGCCATAGAATTCGGATGACTTTTGCGGCATTTATGGCTTCAATTCCGTCACCAGGGCCTCTCGCCCGCGATGAACCTCAACTGCTCAGCCTTCAGGGAACACTATGACCAGACACTGGCTTTCAATCGGACTTGCCTTCGGCGTGAGCCTCGCTTGCGCTCATGACGCTTCTGCTCAAGTCAAGCTGGCCGTCGGCGGCCCGATCACCGGAGGCAGCGCGACTTTCGGTGCGCAGCTCAAGAACGGGGTCGAGCAGGCCATCGACGATATCAACGCGGCAGGTGGAATTCTGGGCCAGAAGATCGTGGCGCCTCCCATGATCGGCGACGATCGCGCCGATCCCAAGGAAGGCGTGTCAGTCGCAAACAAATTCGTAGGCGAAGGCGTGAAATTCGTCGTCGGCCACTTCAATTCCGGCGTGACCATCCCGGCCTCCGAGGTCTACCAGGAAAACGGCATCCTCGAGATCACGCCTGCCGCGACCAATCCGAAAGTGACCGACCGGAACATGTGGAACATTTTCCGCACCTGCGGGCGGGACGACCAGCAAGGAGGGGTAGCGGGCGCAATCGTAGCGGAAAGGTTCAAGGGCAAACGCGTGGCTATGGTGCACGACAAAACAACCTATGGCCAAGGCCTGGCCGACGAGACCCGCAAGACCATGAACGCGAAGGGGCTCAAGGAAGTGCTCTACGAAGGTGTCAATATCGGCGACAAGGATTATTCCGCACTGGTCTCCAAGATCAAAGCCGCGCGCGCCGACCTGGTCTATTGGGGCGGCTTGCATGACACCGGAGGATTGATCCTTCGCCAGCTGCGGGACCAGGGTGTCAAGGCCACTTTCATGGGCGGGGACGGCATGGCGGACGACGAATTTGCCACGATCGCAGGGCCTGGCGCCGAAGGCACGCTGATGACGTTCTCGCCGGATCCGCGCACCAATGCTGCGAACAAGCAGATCGTGGAGCTCTTCCGCAAGAAAGGGTTCGAGCCGCAAGCTTATACGCTTTACAGCTACGCGGCCGTTCAGATCATCAAGCAGGCTGCCGAGGAAGCAAAGTCGCTCGACCCCAAGAAGGTCGCCGACGTGATGCACTCCGGCCGGACGTTCAATACGGTGCTGGGTGACATGTCCTTCGACAAGAAAGGCGACGTCACAGGCTATACGGTCGGAGGCAAGAAGAAGGACCGCTACGTTCTCTACATCTGGAAGAAAGGCCCGGACGGCAAGATCACCTATGTGGAGGCGCAGTAGGCAGTAGGGAGGGTAAAGGCGCGCCCCTCGAACGCCTCGACACAAGCACAATCGCGCCCCACGCGGCCAAGCTTGCGTAGATCTAAACTTGTCTGCGCTGCTCACGCGGAGCGCATTGCGTCGAGCTCTGTGCGTCGAGCATTTGATCCGCAGTCATGGCCGGGCTGGGCCCTGGGCTTGGCTCGGCCGTCCATCACGCATAATCAGCGCCGCGAGCCGGTTCACCCGATATTCTGCAGCATGGGAAAGGCCTCGATCAGCCAGCTGTTGAGCTGCGTGAACAGACCCGTGAGGAAAGCCAACCCGGTCAGCACCAGCAGGCCGCCCATCACACGTTCCATTCGCGCGAGGTGGGCGCGAAAATGCGTGAGGAAGGCGGCGAACGGCTCGACCGCCAGCGCGGCAATGAGGAAGGGCAGCCCTAATCCGAGCGAGTAGACGGCAAGAAGCGTTGCGCCCTTGGCAACGGTCGCCTTGGCGGCCGCGATGGCCAGGATCGCCGCCAGGATCGGGCCGATGCAGGGCGTCCAGCCCAAGGCGAAAGCCAGCCCCATGACGTATGCCCCCCACAGCCCGACCGGCTTTTGCACATGGACTCGCGCCTGGCGGTTCAACCACCCGATCGGGGTGAGCCCGAGGAAATGGAGGCCCATGAGCATGATGGCTATGCCCGCCAGTACGGCGAGCTCATTCGAGTAGAAGCGCAGCATTGCGCCGATGCCGCTGGCGCTGGCCCCAAGCGCAACGAAAATGGTGGAGAAGCCGGCCACGAACAGGGCCGCCGCAATCACCGTGTCCCGCTTTACTTCCGGCTCCGGCTCAGCTTCGCTCAGGCGCTCCAGGGAGCTGCCGGCCAGGTAAATCAGGTATGGCGGAACGAGCGGCAGCACGCACGGGGACAGAAAACTCAATATTCCGGCCAGAAAGGCGGCCAGAAAGGTGACATCGGCAGACATTGGGCTAAATGAAGCGCAACCGCACCATGATGCAAGCCGAAGCCCGCCTTCTCGCTATGATGTGATGATCGCGACCGCAACATGAGCTGGCGCAACCTCATCACCGATGTTGCGGGCCTCCTCGTCGGCCACGCCCACGATACGCGTCTTTGCTCCGGTGTAAGCGCGATCATTTTCGAAGAGCCGGCCGTGGCGGCCGTCGATGTGCGTGGGGGCGCGCCGGCCACGCGCGAGACCGACCTCCTTGAACCCCATCGCACGGTGGAGCGGATCGACGGGGTCGTATTGTCTGGTGGGTCTGCATTCGGCTTGGATGCCGCAGCCGGTGTGCAGGCCTGGCTGCGAGAGCAGGGCCGTGGTTTCGCGATCGGAACGGTCCGCGTGCCGCTCGTTTGCGGAGCGTCCCTGTTCGACCTGCTAAATGGCGGAGACAAGGATTGGGGGCGTTTTTCGCCCTACCGGGAGCTTGGCTATGCGGCTGCGGCCGGCTGCGGCACCGCCTTTGCCCTGGGAACGGCCGGGGCGGGCTTCGGCGCCACCACGGTCAATCGCAAGGGCGGTCTCGGCTCTGCGTCGGCCGTCACCCGGTATGGCCACACTGCCGGAACTCTGGTTGCCGTCAACGCCTGCGGCAGCGTCATAGTCGGCGACGGTCCTCATTTCTGGGCAGCCCCGTTCGAGGTGAACGGAGAATTTGGCGGCCATGGTTTTCCCCAGGCCCTGCCTCCGGCCGCGCTTGTCCCGATCGTGAAGGGAAGTGCAGGCGAGAACACGACAATCGCTTTAGTTGCAACCGACGCCGCACTGTCCAAGGCCCAGGCGAAGGAGTTTGCGGTGATGGCACAGGACGGGCTGGCGCGAGCCATCTATCCGGCACATACGCCCCTTGATGGCGATACCGTATTTGCTGCCGCCACGGGCCGGAACCCCCATCAGGTGGGCGGGGATCAGTTGGCAGAGCTGGGCATTACAGGCGCGAATGCGCTGGCAAGGGCAATCGCCCGGGCAATTTTCGCGGCGACGCCGATCCCCGGCGGCCCACCGACCTGGCAAGAATGCCACACTTAGCAATTTTTTAAATTCGACGCGGTGCGGCTCAATTGACTCTGCCCTGAAATGGCCGCTTAAACTCCCTTTAGTAGGGGTTTAATGCGCGGAAATGTGGCTCGCGCGCCGGTTTGGCGTTCGAGTCCGGCGCGGGGAGATATTGCCATGCGGCTTGCAGCGGTAGCTTGCGCGCTCACGATCGTCTTGTTTGTGGCAACGGTTGGCGCGGTTGTTTCGCAGCGATCGTCCGTTCCGGTGGCTTCACCCTCACCTGCACAGGCGGCGTCCACAGAGGGGCAGGCGCACGCGGTCATAACGACACTGGAGGACCAAGAGCTCTCTCCAACTGATGCGAGCGCGACACAGACAGCCTCTTCACCCGAGCCAACACCGAGCTCTGCACCGACGATCCTTGCTGAAAATACCCCGCCCGTAGCAGCGGCCCCGGTTACGGCCCAGGTTGCGGCCCAGGCCCCTGCCGCCGCGACACCTGCAGCTGCTCCGGCACCTGCACCCGCAGCTGCACCCGCTGCGGCGCCCGCGCCCGCAGCGACAGCCGCTCCCGCTCCGGTGTCTCGCGTGGCCAGCTCGTGTCCGGGTAACCCCGATGCGCTCGGGATCTCGCGGGTAGTCGAAATCGACACGACCGGAGGGGCCCGTTTTGGCTTCGAGAGCCCCTACGATTTCCTGCGCGAAGGTGAGGTGGTGCTCACGTTCGATGACGGACCCTGGCCAGATAGGACCCCATTAGTGCTCAAGGCGCTGGCGGCCCACTGCACCAAGGCGATTTTCTTCCCGATCGGAGTGCATGCGACCTATCACCCCGAGATCCTCAAGCAGGTAGCAGCCGCGGGACATGCGATCGGCTCGCATACCTGGTGTCACCAGAATCTAGCGAAGACCAAGGGTTCGTGCGAGTTCAGGGGGAAGAAAGAGGTCGTGGACTACGACCCCAAGGACGAGATCGAGAAGGGCATCAGTGCGGTGCACTGGGCGGTCGGCGGGCCGACAGCGCCCTATTTCCGCTTCCCGCAACTGAAGGAACCGCCGGAGCTCGTCGCTTACCTCGCGAAGCGCAACATCGCTGTCTTTAACGCCGACCTCGACTCTTTCGACTTCAAGATGCGCAAGCCCGAGCAGGTGAAGAAATCGGTGATGGATAAGCTGAAGAAGCACGGTAAGGGCATCGTGCTGATGCACGATTTCCAGCATGCGACCGCCGAGGCCGCAATGGATCTGCTCAACGAGCTCAAGGCCGGCGGCTACAAGATCGTCTTCATGAAACCGAAGAATCCCGTCACCACCGTTGCCTCCTACGACGAGATGGTCCTGAAATTAGTGGGCGGGGCGGGCGGCGAGGCACGTCCCACCTCGAGTGTCATTCGCACCATCAGCGAATAGTCCCGGGATCGAGAAATCACTTTACGGACGCGTTGAACCGTTCGGCCGCGTAGGGTGCCGGGTCAACAAACGGGGTTTGCCCCGTCATCATCTCGGCAATGAGCCGGCCGGTTGCGGGCCCAAGCGTCATTCCCCAATGGGCATGCCCGGAGGCAAGCCATAGCCCGGGATGGCCGGGGGCGCGCCCGATGACCGGCCGTGAATCCGGCAGGCAGGGCCTGCTTCCCATCCAAGGCTTTGTCTCGATCGGCTCAGCCAACGGGAACAGGCTCCGAGCTGCCGGCATGAGGCGCGCAAATTGTACAGGGGTCGGCGGTGCATCGCGCGCGGCAAATTCCACCCCGGTCGTCATCCGGATGCCCTGGTCCATCGGCGCCAGCAGATATCCGACCTCACTATCGAGCACCGGCCGCGTCAATCCGGCATTTCCCCGCGCGCGAAAGTGCAGGTGATAGCCGCGCTTGACCGCAAGCGGCAGCTTGATACCGAGCGGGGTGAGCAGGTCGGGCGCAAACGGTCCAAGCGCAACAACCGCCTGTCCTCCATCCACTGGCCCCTGCGGAGTGTCGAGCCGCCACATCGCGCCGGATCGGCGCAGAGTGCGCGCATCCGCGCTGATCAGCAGACCACCCAATTCCGCAAAACGGCTCGCATAGGCTCGCGTCACTGCCAATGGATCGGTCAGGCTCGCGGCTCCTTCCCACAGCATCGCGTGCCGAAACACCGGCGACAGGCTCGGCTCGAGCTCACGCGCGGCAGCGCTGTCGAGCGGCCGGATTGCAATCCCAAACTCCTCCGCAAGGGCGCGCTCGCGGGCGAGCCGCGCATAGGCGCGCTCGCTGCGATAAAGCTTGAGCCAGCCGTTCTTGCGCAAAAAGCCGGTTGCGCCGGCTTCGGCAAGCAGCGACTCATGTTCTGCAACCGCGCGTGAGAAAAACGGGCGGATCAGCCGTGCCGTCTCTATCAGCCGTTCCGGACATGAGGCCGCCCTGAACGCAAGCAGCCAGGGAAGGAATTGCGGCAAGGACGAGAGGTGATAATTTACTTCGGGCGCGCGCTTGAGCACGATCCGCAGAAGCGCCACCGCATCCGACGGAAAAGCCGGGGGAAATATCGTATTGCCTTCGAGCACGCCCGCATTTCCATAGGACGTCTCCTCGCCCGGAGGACGGCGATCGATGAGCGCAACGGCAAGCCCACGCTTGACGAGGTGCAAAGCGGTGGCAGTGCCGACAATTCCGGCGCCGAGAACTAGAGCATCTACCCGCGCCATGGAGCTCCTCCGCACCGGGTTTGTATCGCGCTATCCAGGGCACGGTCACCCGCCAACGGCATCGGGCGGGGAGCCATCCATGTGTTTCTCGCGGCAGGCGGGCAAGGCGTGCAGGACAGGCCCAGCGGGCTCCCTCCGGCGCAAAGGACACCCGGGGTACGTGGTAGCGACCGACGGTTCAACGCAATCGCACGATGCGCTAGAATTCGAACCGAGGGCTACGCTTCGTGTCGTCGAATCTGGACGGTCGCATGAATGCTTCCCGTGCAAAGCGATTCGGTTCTGCCGGCTTTTGCGCGGCTGGGCTTGCAGCCGCGGTTTGCTTATCAGCGCCGGCCGCTCCTGAGATCGACTTGCGCTCAACATCCGTCGGCGTCCCGGAGGCGGGCCTGGCGAAGGCATCGGCGCTGAACAGTCCAGCCTTCCCGCTCTGTCACGGCGCGAGATTCGGCGTCGCGAGCGCGGCCTCGACGCCTCCGGCGTTCCGGCACGCGACGTTCTCAAGCTCGCACGCAGCGTCGTGTTGGGACGCATTGCCCAGGCACAAGAGGATTTCAATGCCGCGATCGGCCAATTCGAGCAGGCGGCCGGCATTCAGGACAGGCTGCCCTATACCGAGCCGCCCTATTGGTACCATCCCGTGCGCCAATCGCTTGCAGCTGCTCTCCTGCAAGCAGGCCGCCTCGCCGAGGCGGAGCATCAATTCCTGCTTGCGCTCAAACGCGCGCCGGCGAATGGCTGGTCACATTTCGGATTGAGCGAGCTCTACAAACGGCGCGGCGATGCCGCTGCGGCTGATCGGATCGACGCCGATCTGGCCAGGACATGGGTCGGGGGTCGTCAGTTGCTGCAGATATCAAATTTATGACGCCGGTCTGATCCCTCTTGGGCGTGACTATTCGGCGGCATGCGTAGTCCGCAAACTCAGCGGGACTAAAGCTACCATGTGATCGCGCACATCAGATGCCGCTGAGGGGTCATTTTTCAATGTAGACAGTGTGCGAGGAGCGGGAAGAGCACGGCCCTCTCTTGCCTCGGCTTCGGCATAGAGCGCCAATGCCTCCTCGGCATTCCGTAATGCCTCATCCACATCATCGCCTCCCGAGAAGCAGCCGGGCAGGTCGGGAAACCAGACTCCGATGGCCTTGTCAGAGCCGGCGTCTTCCACAATGGCGACGTAATGAAGCATCTCCTAACCAACCTTCAGTCGGGCTTCCACTCAGCTGCATTATAGATATTACGAATGAGCCCTCGTCCCAAGTCCTTCTTTGGGTGCGGCAATACGATCGTCCGCCCGCTGTGCGGATGCTTGAAGACGTGGTGGGACCCTGACACGCGATCGAGAATCCACCCCCCCTGTTCGAGTCGCCGTTTGATGTCTCGGCTGTTCGTAAGCATCAATCTTTAGCGGACGCCTTTTGCCGCTGGCAGCGTACGGCCCGCGCCGATTGCAATGCAATCCTGCCCGTGTATCGTGGCCACGCATTCAGCGTTCGCGGATTCCTGCCATGGGCGCAAAATATTTCGGCGCCCGTGTCACGCGCCTCGAGGATGCGGAGTTGCTCACCGGCCGCGGCCGTTTTGTGAGCGACATCATGTTGCCGGGCATGCTGCACGCCTGCTTCGTGCGCAGCCCTCACGCCCACGCCAAGATCCGTGGCATCGATGCTTCGGCAGCGCGCGCCATGCCTGCGGTACATGCGGTGATTACCGCCCAGGATCTGCCCGGGCGCATGGCCACGGCGCAGCTGCCCATGCTGGTGCCGAATCCGGCCATAACGGCCCCACGTACCCAGCGCGCGCTGGCGAGCAAAGAGGTGTGTTTTGTGGGCGAGGCCATTGCAGTGGTGCTCGCGGAGACCAGGTACGCGGCTGAAGACGGGGCTGCCGCCGTGCGAATCGAATTCGAACAGTTGCCTGCGGTCAGCGATTGTCGGGATGCGATAGAACGCGGCGCGCCGCGCGTGCACAGCGATATCGCAAGCAACATCGCGGCCGCTGTCCCCCTCGCCTACGGCGACGTGGACGACGCCTTCGCAAATGCGGCAGTGGTGCTTGCAGACGAGATGCTCCTGCACCGCGGCGCGGCGATGAGCCTCGAGGGCCGCGCCGTGCTTGCGAGCTACGACGCAGCGGCGGACCTCCTGTCAGTCTGGTCGGCGACGCAGACCCCGCACCTGTGTCGTGCCAGCCTGGCTGATCTGCTCGAGCGCGAGCTGGAATCGATCCGGGTCATCGCGCCGCTTGTCGGCGGCGGCTTCGGGACCAAGGCGCCATTCTATCCGGAGGAGGCGGTCATTCCTGCCGCTGCGATGAAAGTCGGGTGCCCGGTCACATGGCAGGAGGATCGGCGCGAGCATTTCGTTTCGGCAACCCAGGAGCGCGATCAATACTGGAACGTGGAGATTGCGATCGATTCCTCCGGGGCCATCCTGGGCCTGCGCGGCCGCGTGCTGCACGATACCGGCGCGTTTTTACCTTGGGGCATCATCGCACCCTACATAGCGGCAACCACGGTTCCCGGACCCTATGTGCTGCCTGCCTATCGCATCGACCTCACCGTCGCTTTCACCAACCGCGTTCCCACCACCGTCGTGCGCGGGGCAGGCCGGCCGCAAGCCGTATTCGCGATGGAGCGACTGCTCGATCATGTCGCACGCGAGCTTGGACTCGACCGCGCAGAGGTGCGCCGGCGCAACATGATTTGTCCCGATCAGATGCCCTACTCCGTCGGGCTGATCTTTCGCGATGGCAAGCCGCTCGTCTACGCCAGTGGGGATTTTCCCAAAAGCCAGCAGCAGGCGATGATCATCGCCGACTATCCGGGCTTTCGCGCGCGTCAGAGCGCCGCGCGCGCCCAGGGCCGCTATCTCGGCATCGGCATCGCCAATTATGTCGAAGGAACGGGCTTGGGGCCGTTCGAGGGGGTCACCGTGCGCATTCTGCCAAGCGGCAGGGTGACGGTAGCCACCGGGGCAACAACACAGGGTCAGGGCACGCGCACTACACTGGCGCAGATCGTCGCCGACCAACTCGGCTGCCGTTTGGAGGACATCGTCTTGACCGCCGGAGACACGGCGGCAATCTCGCAGGGCGTCGGCGCCTTTGCCAGTCGGCAGGCCGTGAACGCGGGATCATCGGCGTTGCTCGCGGGAGAGAGCGTGCGCAAGCAGGCGATCGCGCTTGCCGCTCGCATGCTCGCCGTCGGGGCAGACGAGATCGACCTCGAGGACGGCCGTGCGATCGCGCGCGGCGGCAACAAGCCCTCCATCGGCCTGGGCGAGCTGGCACGACTGGCCCAGGGCGTACCAGGCGTTTCCTTCGAGCCTGGGCAGACCCCGGGGTTGGAGCACACGGCCTACTTCACGCCGCCCCAGGCGTCCCACTGCAACGGAACGCACATCGCCGAGGTCGAAGTGGACCCGATTACCGGCGGTGTCGCCATCCTGAAATACACGGTGGCGCATGACAGCGGAAAGGTCATCAACCCACTGATTGTCGACGGCCAGGTGCAGGGCGGTGTCGCCCACGGCGTTGGAAATGCCTTGTTCGAACGCATGCGCTATGACGGTGGAGCACAGCCGCTGACGACGACTTTTCAGGACTATCTGCTGCCCGCGGCGCCCGACGTGCCGGCCTGTCAGATCGAGCATGTGGAGACGCCGAACCCGCTCAATCCTCTCGGGGTCAAGGGCGCCGGTGAGGGCGGCACAATCCCTGCTCCGGCCGCGATCATTTCGGCAATTGAGGACGCGCTCTCCCCATTCGGCGTGTATTTCACCGAAATGCCGCTTACGCCTGACCGCATCGTGATGGCGCTACGCAACGCCGGAGCGTATGAGCGCATCGATTCGTAGGCGCGCAAAAACACACATGCTCGACATGCGTTGTCCAACGGCAGAATAGCAGCACGCCGTGCGCACGCGGCCGCCGCAACGGTGGGCATGCGAGCAAGCCTGTAGCAGGTTCCGATTGGTTTGAATGGGCGTGCCTTTGCCCACCGTGGCGCTGTTAATCTAGAATCGGTCAGCGCGTAATGGAGTGAGCCGATGGCTGATGGTACGAAGCCGCGCCGCCTGCGGTCGCAATTATGGTTCGACAACCCCGACAATCCGGGGATGACGGCGCTCTATCTCGAGCGCTACCTCAACTTCGGACTCACGCGTGAGGAGCTGACCTGCGGCAAACCGATCATCGGCATTGCGCAGAGCGGGTCCGACCTCTCCCCGTGCAATCGACATCATCTCGAGCTCGCCACGCGAGTGCGCGAGGGAATTCGGGATGCCGGCGGGATCGCCCTCGAATTTCCCACCCATCCTATTCAGGAGACCGGCAGGCGTCCGACGGCGGCGCTCGACCGCAACCTCTCCTACCTCGGTCTGGTGGAGGTGCTCTTCGGCTATCCGCTTGATGGCGTCGTGCTCACGACCGGCTGCGACAAGACCACTCCGGCGGGCATCATGGCGGCGGCCACGGTCGATTTGCCCGCCATCGTGCTTTCGGGCGGACCGATGCTCAACGGCTGGTGGAACGGCGAGCGCGCTGGCTCGGGCACCGTGGTGTGGTGGGCGCGCCAGGAGCATGCCGCCGGGCGCATGAGCTACCGCGAGCTCGTCGATCTCGTGGCTTCCTCGGCGCCCTCGGTGGGTCACTGCAACACCATGGGGACCGCCTCGACCATGAACGCGCTCGCGGAGGCGCTTGGAATGTCGCTGCCGGGCTGTGCGGCCATTCCCGCTCCCTACCGGGAGCGCGCGCAAATGGCCTATGAAACCGGCCGGCGGGCGGTCGAGATCGTGCGCGAGGACTTGAAGCCTTCCGACATCCTGACCCGCAAAGCGTTCGAGAACGCGATCGTGGTGTGCTCTGCCATCGGCGGCTCCACCAATGCGCCGATCCACATCAACGCGATTGCCCGCCATATCGGCGTACCGCTTACGATCAAGGAGTGGGAAACGATCGGGTATGACGTGCCCCTGCTCGTGAACATGCAGCCGGCCGGGCATTATCTCGGCGAGGAATACTACCGCGCCGGAGGGCTGCCCGTGGTCATGCATGAGCTGCTCGCAGCCGGCCGCATCCACGGCGATGCGATGACCGTTAACGGCAAACGGATGTCGGACAATGTTGCCGATGCAAGGTCACGCGATCCGGATGTTATCCGGCCCTATCACAATCCGCTCAAACAACATGCGGGATTCAAGATACTCGAGGGGAACTTGTTCGATTCCGCGGTGATGAAGACGAGCGTGATCTCACCGGAGTTCAACAAGCGCTATCTTTCGAACCCCGCGGACCCCAGTGCGTTCGAAGGCCGTGCGGTGGTGTTCGAGGGACCCGAGGACTATCACGCGCGCATCGAGGACCCCTCGTTGCAGATCGACGAGCGCACCATGCTGTTCATCCGCGGGGTCGGGCCGATCGGCTATCCCGGCTCAGCCGAGGTGGTCAACATGCAGCCGCCCGCAGCATTGATCAAGCAAGGCGTCGTCTCGCTGCCCTGCATCGGAGACGGGCGCCAGTCCGGAACGTCGGCCTCGCCGTCGATCGTGAATGCATCCCCCGAAGCGGCCATAGGCGGAGGACTCGCTCTCCTGCAGACCGGCGACCGTGTCCGCATCGATCTCAACAGAGGCACGGCCAACATCCTGATCTCAGACGCAGAGCTCGCGAAGCGGCGAGCGGCGCTCGCCAGCCGCGGCGTGAGCCATCCGGTCAATCAAACCCCCTGGCAGGAAATACAGCGGGGAATGGTGGATCAGCTCGCTGACGGAATGGTGCTCAAGCCAGCCGTGAAATATCAGCGGGTGGCAGAGCGCAACGTTCCGCGCGACAACCACTGAAGGAGGAATCGGCCATGGCCGGACGTCTTCGGAGCAAGCTCGCTCTCGTCACCGCCGCGGGACAAGGAATCGGCCGTGCCATTGCGGAAGCCTTCATCAGCGAAGGCGCGATCGTGGTTGCAACTGACGTGGACGACAAGAAGCTCGAGGGACTGTGCAGCCGTGCCCGGCTCAGGCTCGACGTACTCTCGACCGATGCCGTCGAAGCGCTGATCAAAAACATCAGGACGGAGCTCGGCACCCCGGATGTGCTCGTCAACTGCGCCGGCTACGTGCACCATGGCAGCGTGCTCGACTGCTCGGAGCAGGACTGGGACCTTTCCTTCGATCTGAACGTAAAATCCATGCACCGGACCATAACGGCGGTGGTGCCGGGAATGCTGGAAAAGAAATCCGGCACGATCGTCAACATCTCTTCGGCCGTGTCCTCCATTCGAGGCGTTCCCGACCGCTACGTCTATGGCGCGACCAAGGCGGCGGTGATCGGCCTCACCAAGGCGGTAGCTGCCGACTTCATCAAGCGCGGTATCCGGGCAAACGCCATCTGCCCCGGCACAATCGAGTCGCCGTCGCTGGAGGGTCGCATCCGCGCGCGGGCGCAGGCCACAGGCAAATCCCTGACAGAAATCGAGCGGGCCTTCATCGAGCGTCAACCCATGGGCCGGCTCGGCAGAGCCGAGGAAGTCGCCGCTCTCGCCGTCTTCCTCGCCTCGGACGAGGCAAGCTACATCACAGGCCAAGCCCATCTGGTCGACGGCGGCATGGCGCTTTAGCGGCTCGCACTGGCAATCGTATATTGGGGTAAGCCTCTGGATTCGTGCAAGTTTTACTACAAATGGAACTTTTTGCGCTGCAACAAATTACCGCTGGCAGGGGGCCGCCAGCTTTCCTACGTTGCCGAGCACCCATGCGGGCGCGCATCTGCGCGCATATGTAAGGACGACGCGCTTGTCATGCCGAAATCCTCCCGGGCCCCTCCCATTCCGGCAGACCTCGAACGCACTGCGATCCTGCTCGACGTTGACGGCACCATTCTCGATCTCGCGCCGACGCCGCGCGAAGTCTTTGTCCCGCACGCATTGCGGGAGACGCTGGGTCGCCTGCTGGAGCGCAGCCGCGGGGGCGTCGCCTTCGTCAGCGGCCGACCGGTGAGTGACCTCGACCTCATCTTCTCACCCCTTCAGCTGCCGGCGATCGGGGGGCATGGAGCGGAGCTTCGCAGCACCGCGGGCGAGACCGCGAGAGCGCGCTTGGCCCTGCTCGACCTTGACGTGAAGCGCAGGTTTGCTGCCATTGCCGAGGCCGGTCCCGGCATCATCCTGGAGGACAAAGGCTACTCACTCGCGCTGCATTACCGGCTGGCACCGGACAAGGAGTCCCTGGTCCGGGAGGCCGCTGCCAGGATTTGCCTCGACCTCAATGGCGAGACGCTCGAATTGTTGCCGGGCAAGCTCGTCGTAGAGATCAAGCAGCGCGGGACTACCAAGGCGACCGCTGTACGTGAATTGATGACGCTGCAGCCTTTCCGCGGCCGCCAACCGATCTTCATCGGCGATGATGTAACTGATCTCAGCGTCTTCGCCATCATGCCGGAGCTCAAAGGGATCGGCATTTCAGTGGGCCGCACCGTCACCGGGGTGGACTTTTGCCTCGATGAGCCAGCCGATGTACGGCGCTGGCTCGACGAGATGTCCCGAGGCGGCGCGTTTGTCGCCCCATGACGGACCACGGACTCGATCTCGCGGTCATCGGCAACGGGCGCACGGCAGCGCTGCTCGATCCCGAGGCACGGCTGGTGTGGTGGTGTTATCCGCGCTTCGACAGTGATCCCGTGTTCTGCCGTCTGATCACCGGCGAGGAAGAAAAGGGATTTACCGATGTCGTGCTGCACGGGCAGGTCGACTTCCAATCGGAATATCTGCGCAACACCGCCGTCGTCATTACGGTCCTTACCGACGAGCAGGGCGGCGCGGTGCGCATCACCGACTTCGCACCCCGCCACCGCCAGTTCGACCGTGTTTTCCGTCCGCCGCAACTCGTGCGGATCATCGAGCCGGTTGCCGGGCTGCCGCGCGTTACCATCCGTTTCCGGCCGACCCACGGCTACGGTCATCCGTTCAGGTATCATTCGATCGGCAGCAACCATATCCGCTTCCTGCACGAAGGATTTGTCATTCGGCTCACCAGCGACGCCCCGCTCTCCTACATCGAGCGCGAAGCTCCGTTCGTGCTCACCCGGCCATTGCATCTCGTGTTCGGAATTGACGAGCCGTTCCAGGGTGATCTCGCAACCACCTGCCGGGAATTCTGCGATCGCACCGTCGATTACTGGCTGGATTGGTCGCGGGGACTTTCGATCTCCTACGACTGGCAGGACGAGATCATCCGGGCGGCTATCACGCTCAAACTCAGCAATTTTGAGGAGACCGGCGGCGTCATTGCAGCCCACACCACCTCCATTCCTGAGGCGCCGGGATCGGGACGCAATTGGGATTACCGGTACTGTTGGCTGCGCGATGCCTATTTCGTGGTCAAGGCGCTCAACCGCATCGGCGCTACGCAGACGATGGAGGAATTCATCTCTTTCACGCTAGGCATTGCCTCGAATCCCAACGGGCAGATGCGACCGGTGTACAGCGTCATTCCGGTCGATCCGATGGATGAAAAAATAGCCGGCGAGCTCAACGGATATCGCGGCGATGGGCCCGTGCGTATCGGCAATGCGGCGGCGGAGCAGGTGCAGAACGACACCTACGGCAGCATCATTCTTGCTGCCATGCCGATGTTCTACGATCGCCGGCTGCCGCGACTGGGCGATGAGGGGTTGTTTCGCCTGCTCGAGACGCTCGGAGCGCGTGCCGGCGAGTTCGCCTTGGAAGCCGACAACGGGATATGGGAATATCGCGGGCGGCGGCGCATTCATACCCATTCGACCGCAATGTGCTGGGCAGGGTGTCACCGGCTTGCCGCGATCGCATCGCAACTGGGCCTGGAGGATCGGGCCGCTCACTGGAATGCGGTGGCTGAACCCGTCCTCAACTCGCTTCTGCAATGCGCCTGGAACGAAAAGCGGCAAGCATTTACCGCGGCGTTCGGCTCCGACGACCTGGATGCCAGCGTTCTGCTCCTCCCCGACCTCGGAGTGCTCGAGGCGGACGACCCGCGCTTCATCAGCACGGTGAAGGCGATGGAGCGCGAACTTTTGCGCGAAAAGCACGTTATGCGTTACGCCGCAGCGGACGACTTCGGACTGCCGGCAACCGCTTTTTTGATCTGCCGGTTCTGGCTGGTGGACGCCTGGTGGTCTCTTGGCCGTCGCGACGAGGCGCGTGACCTGTTCGTGGATGCCTTGGCACACCGCAACCGCTATGGCCTGCTCTCGGAGGACATCGACCCGCAAACCGGCGCGCTGTGGGGAAATTTTCCGCAGACGTATTCCATGGCCGGCCTGATCCTGAGCGCGATGCGGCTGTCACGAAGCTGGGAGGACCGATATTGGCGCGGCTGATCGTGGTCTCCAATCGGGTTGCGGTTCCTTCCCGCGACGGCAGCAATCAGGCTGGCGGTCTCGCCGTGGCGGTGCGCTCGCTGCTCAAGCGCCATGGCGGAATGTGGTTCGGCTGGAGCGGAACCGTCGCCAGCGACGAGGATGTTACCATCCGCACCATCCGCCAGGGCGGGCTGACCTATGTCGTGACCGATCTGACCGAAGCGGACTACCAGGAATATTACAACGGCTTTGCCAATCGCGTGTTGTGGCCGATACTGCATTACCGGCTCGATCTTGCGCTGTTTTCACGCCGCGATCTCAGTGGATATCGGCGCGTCAACGTGCACTTCGCCAATCGGCTGAGCAGCCTGCTCAGCCCTGACGACATCGTGTGGGTGCATGATTACCATCTCATTCCGCTCGCGAAGATGCTGCGCGAGCGCGGTCACCGCAACCGGATCGGGTTCTTCTCGCATGTGCCGTTTCCTCCGCCCGAGATCCTCACGGCCTTGCCGCATCACGAATGGCTGATTCCGCAGTTGAGCTCATACGACCTGGTGGGGTTCCAAACAGAGAACGATGCGACCAACTGTGCGCGCTATCTGGAGAACGAATGCCGCCTGCAGAAGCGGGGTACCTACGAATTTCAGAACGGCGAGCGCACCGTACGCATCGGCGTATTTCCCATCGGGATAGAGGCGGAAGAATTCAACCGGCTGGCGCGGCGCTCGATGCGCTCCCCGCTGGTGCGCAACGTGGTGGACAGCCTAGCCGGCCGAGCCATGATGATAGGAGTCGACCGGCTGGATTATTCCAAAGGGCTCGCGGAGCGCATGGCCGCATTCGAGCGTTTCCTCGCGATCTATCCGGATTGGCGCGGGAAGGTGACTTATCTGCAGATTGCGCCCAAGAGCCGCTCCGAGATCCAGGAATACGCCGAGATCGGGCGCACCACCAGCGAGGCGGCCGGACGGATCAACGGCGCTTATGGGGAAGTTGCCTGGACACCGATCCGGTATGTCAATCGCGCCTACAGCCGCAGCGTTCTGGCCGGGCTCTACCGGTCGGCCCGGGCAGCGCTGGTTACGCCGCTCCGCGACGGCATGAATCTCGTCGCCAAGGAATATATTGCTGCGCAAGATGCGGAGGATCCCGGCATGCTCGTTCTGTCACGGTTTGCGGGCGCGGCCGCGGAGCTCAGCGCCGCGCTCCTGGTCAATCCGTACGATCCTGAAACAGTGGCGACATCGATTTCCCATGCCCTCTCGATGCCGCTCGACGAGCGCCGCGGCCGTCACAAGGCGTTGTTTCAGGTCATCTGCGAGAATGATCTGAAATCCTGGGGGGAGCTGTTCATAGCCTCGTTGACGCGGGAGGCGGATTTGCCCTTGTGGCGTGAGCACCTCGGCATCGGACCCGTGTGGGGTTCCAGCGTGGCCTAGCCGCTCAACCATCAGCCGGGACGGGTTGCCTTGCCTCCTCGGCACCATGCGGCAAGGGTCGTTCGAGTGTCCTTCGGTAACGCGCCAACCTGAACGCGCTGCTTATGAGAGCAACATGCGTGAAAGCTTGCGGAAAGTTGCCCACCATCCGCTTGCGCCTCTGATCATATTCCTCGCTCAAAAGGCCGAGGTCGTTGCGCAGAGCAAGCAGACGGTTGAAAAGCTCCCACGCGTCCTGCCAGCGGTGCTGGAAAAGGTAGGCCTCCACGAGCCAGAAGCTGCACGCGAGAAATGCTCCCTCGCCCGGAGGAAGCCCATCGTCGGACAGACGCGTGTCGTAACGCATCACCAGGCCGTCGGCCACGAGCCGCTGCTCGATCGCGCGCAGCGTGCCGCGCACCCGCGGGTCCTCTGGCGGCAAAAATCCCGTCTGGGGCAACAACAGCAGGCTCGCGTCGAGCAGCTTCGAGCCGTACGACTGCACGAACGCGCCGATCTCGGGGTCAAATCCGCGCCGGCAGATATCGGCGTGGATCGTATCGGCGAGGGCTTGCCAGTGATCGAGCGGGGCTTCGAGCGCAAACATCCGGGCGCTTTTGATCGCCCGATCGAACGCGACCCAGGCCATGATCTTGGAATAGGTGAAATGTTGCCGCCCGCCGCGGGTTTCCCAAATTCCCTCGTCCGGCTCGGTCCAGATGCGCTCCAGATAGGCAAGGAACGCCTGCTGCAACGCCCAGCCGGATTCGCTTGCAGCTAATCCGCTGACGCGCGCTTCATGCAAGGCATCCATCACCTCGCCGAACACGTCGAGCTGACGCTGGCTGGAAGCGGCGTTGCCGATACGGACTGGAGCGGAGCCCTCATAGCCGGACAGCCAACCCGCCACGCTTTCCGGGAGCCGCCGCTCGCCGGCAATCCCGTACATGATCTGCACCTGCTCGGGGCTGCCGGCGACGGCCCGAACCAGCCATTCGCGCCAGGAATGTGCTTCGTCCTGAAAACCGGCATTCATGAGCGCAAGCAGGGTCAGAGTAGCGTCACGCAGCCAGCAGAACCGATAGTCCCAGTTTCTGATCCCGCCCAATCGCTCCGGCAGCGACGTGGTCGGCGCCGCCACGATGCCTCCCGTCGGCCAGTAGGTGAGAGCCTTGAGCGTGATGAGCGAGCGGATGACGGCCTCGGTGCAGTGACCCGCCGGCCGGCACTTTTTCGACCAGCTGGTCCAGAAGGATTCGGTCGCGGTGAACGCAGTATCGGGATTGAGCGGCTGCGGCAGGGACGCGTGCGAAGGCAAGTACGTGAGCACAAAGGGTACTGTCTCGCCTGCACGCACCTCGAACTCGCCGGTCGTATGCAGCTTATGACCGATCACCTGCACCGGGGTGCGCATGATGACCATGTCGGGACCGGCAATGGCGCGCCAGGTCTCGCCCACGCGGGTGACCCAAGGAACGACGGCTCCGTAGCCAAATCGCAGCACAAGCTCGGTGCGCATCCGGAGGCGCCCCCGCTCCCCGACCACGAGGCGCACCACGCTCGAATGCAGATCGCGTATCGGCATGAAGTCGATCAGCGCGACCGCTCCGTCGCTGCATTCGAACCGGGTCTCCAGAATGAGGGTGTTGCCGCGATAGCGGCGGGTGATGCGGACGTCCTCGATCATAGGCGCGATGCTCCAGCATCCATTCTCGGCGGTGCCGAGCAGCGCGGCAAAGCAAGCGTCTGAATCGAAGCGAGGCCAGCACAGCCAATCGATGGAGCCGCTGCGCCCGACGAGGGCGGCCGCCTCGCAGTCGCCGATCAGGGCGTAATCCTCAATGGGAGACGGCATAAGGCTCTACCGCGACCGCCGTATAATCAAAGAGGGCATCGACACCCCGCGCTGCCTACGCTGAAGCCGCGAAAAAGTTCCATCAATGAAACGCGGCCGACCCCTTCCGCGTTGCTTTTCCTTTCCAGGGAGAAGCCGATGGATGCTCTCGGACGCAGGCGATGGGCGATAGCAGAAGGCTACATTCCCTCCGGAAGCTCGTCCTCCGAGCGCGCGCTGATCCCGCACGAGACGGCGTGCATTCTCAATACCTCAGATCACGACGCGCATATCGCGCTGACCGTATTCTTTTCAGATCGCGAGCCGGTCGGGCCGTTTCGTTTGACGGTCGGCGCCCGGCGCACGCTGCATTTGCGGTTCAACGACCTCGACGATCCGCAACCCATTCCACGGGATACCGACTATGCGTCGATCTTCGAGTCGGATGCTCCGATCGTGGTGCAGCATACGAGGCTCGACTCCCGCCGCGCTGAAATCGCCTTGTTGTCCACCATTGCCTACGCCGAAAGCTAAGGCAGACGAGGTACAGGCGTCGGCCTTCCCGCGGCAGTTCGTCCATACCGCGGGCGAGCGTAAAAAAGCCGGGGAAAATCCAGCAAAACCGCGACCGGCAGGAACTTTTCGCAGCGCATGACGTTGGCGGCGAGAAGTCGGTCCTGTGGAGATGATCCCTATGAGAATTGCGCAGATTGGGCCGCTGATGGAGAGCGTGCCGCCGCGCCTTTATGGCGGGACGGAGCGGATTGTGGCCTACCTTACGGAAGAGCTGGTGCGGCTCGGGCACGACGTCACCCTGTTTGCCAGCGGCGATTCGGTCACCAGCGCCAATCTGATTCCCTGCGTCCCAATGGCCTTGCGGCTCGATTGCAATGTGCGCGACGTGATCCCCTACTATATGCTGATGCTCGATCGCGTGCGGGAGCGGGCGGACGAGTTCGACATTCTCCATTTCCATATCGACCAGTTCCACTTTCCGCTATTCCGTCCCATTGCCAATCGCACCCTGACCACCCTGCATGGGCGGCAGGATCTGCACGATCTCAAGCCGCTTTATGTGGGGTTCAACGACATGCCGCTGGTCTCCATTTCGAACGACCAGCGCGGACCGATCGCCGGCAGCAATTTCGTGGCCACGGTCTACCACGGCCTTCCCTCGAATCTGTTGCAGCCGACCTATCACGCCCGCGGCGGCTACTTGGCCTTCCTCGGCCGCATATCGCCGGAAAAAAGGCCTGACACCGCCATTCGCATTGCGCAGGCTCTTGGGATGCCGCTCAAGATCGCGGCAAAAGTCGACAAAGTGGATGAAGAATATTTTCGGGAACAGATCGCGCCGCTGCTGAGCGGACCGGGGATCGAGTTCATCGGCGAGATCAACGAGCTCGGCAAGAGCGAGTTTCTCGGCGGTGCGAGCGCACTGCTGTTTCCGGTCGACTGGCCCGAGCCCTTCGGGCTGGTGATGATCGAGGCCATGGCATGCGGCACGCCCGTGCTGGCATTCCGCCGCGGCTCGGTCCCGGAGATCGTCGACCCCGGCGTTACGGGAATGATCGTCGATTCGGTGGAGGAAGCCGTTCGCACCCTTCCGCGCGTTCTGACGCTCGACCGGCACAAAGTGCGACGCCGGTTCGAGCACCGCTTCAGCGCGACCCGCATGGCCAAGGATTACCTGCGGGTGTATCGTTCATTGATCGAGCGCGCGTTTCTGGAGCAGGTCTCGGATATCCCTCCGCTGCAACCGGTCCTGGAAGGAATGAACTGACAGGGATTTCATGGCGAGCGAGAGGGCGCTCCCAAAGCAATTTCAGGACCACGTTGCCGAGGCGCCGTTCTACATCCCTGCGACGGCCTCGGCCGCACGCCCGCGTCACGTCCTCAAGCACGACAACACGTTCCTGGTGCTCGACGGGCACGGGGACCTTGGGGCTTCCGCCGGAGGACCGGACGGCCTCTTTCATTGCGATACGCGCTTTCTGTCCTATCTCGAGTTTCTCCTCAACGGCATGCAACCCCTGCCGCTTGGTGCGAACGTCCGCGACGACAACACGCTGCTGACGATCGACCTGACCAATCCGGACATCTATTTTGAAAACCATCTCGTGCTTCCCAAGGACACTCTGCACGTCGTGCGCTCAGTGTTCTTGTTGCCGGATACCGCCTATCAGCGGCTGGCGATCCGCAACCATGGAGACGCACCGATATCGCTGCGGTTGACGCTGCTCTTCGACGGCGATTTCGCGGATCTGTTCGAAGTCCGCGGCCTGCACCGGGCAAAGCGCGGCACGGTCAGCCGGCAAACGCCATCGCCGGGTAGTGCCTGCCTCGCCTATATCGGGCTTGACCGCAAGCTGCGCCAAACAGTGCTCAGCTTTGATCCCGCTCCAACCGAGCTCAGCGATACCGTCGCGGCCTATTCACTTGACCTTGCGCCCAAGCAAAGCGCTGCGATCTCGCTTGCGATCGGCTGTGGCATACCTGATCCACCCAAGCCGGTCTCTTCGACGCGAGCATTGCGCGCCGTGCACCGCAGCCGGCGCGCGGCCTCACGGGGGATCTGCACGGTGCAAACCTCGAACGACGTGCTCAACGAGGTGCTGTGCCGATCGATGTCCGATCTCTACATGCTGATCACGCATACGCCGCAGGGCCGTTATCCCTATGCCGGGATTCCCTGGTATTCGACCACGTTCGGGCGCGACGGCCTGATCACTGCCATGCAGATGCTGTGGCTCGACTCGCGCATCGCCCAGGGTGTGCTGCGGCGGCTCGCCGCTTATCAGGCCAGAAGCCGCGACCCCGCATCCGACGCGCAGCCCGGCAAGATCCTGCACGAGATGCGCAGCGGCGAGATGGCCGCCCTGCGGGAAGTCCCCTTTGGCCTCTACTACGGCAGCATCGACTCCACCCCGCTGTTCGTCATGCTGGCCTGTCTCTACGTGGAGCGCACCGGCGATGTGGCGACGCTGAAGGAGCTGTGGCCCGCCGTGGAGGCGGCGTTGGCATGGATGGACGAATCGGGGGACCAGGATGGCGACGGCTTCCTTGAATACAATCGTGAAAACGAGGACGGCCTTGCCAACCAGGGTTGGAAGGACTCGCAGGACGCCATCTTCCATGCCGATGGCAGGCTTGCCGAAGGCCCCATCGCGCTCGCCGAAGTGCAGGGTTACGCCTATTGCGCCAAGCGTCTGGCCGCGCGCAGTGCACAGCGCCTCGGACGCGCCGATCAGGCCAACGCTCTCGACGCGGCCGCGGATCGCCTCGCTGAGCGTTTTGACGCTAGCTTCTGGTGCCCGGAGATTGGAATGTACGCGCTTGCGCTCGACGGCAGGAAAGAGCAGTGCCGGGTGCGCAGCTCCAACGCGGGACAGGTGCTTTTCAGCGGCATTGCCGATGCCAAACGCGCGCGCGCGGTCGGCGAGGCGATGATGGGGCCGAAGTTCTTTTCCGGATGGGGCATTCGCACCGTTGCAAGCACGGAGGCCCGGTACAATCCGATGTCATACCACAACGGATCGGTGTGGCCGCACGACAATGCGCTGATCGCCCTCGGGCTTGCGCGTTACGGGCTGCGCAGCGCCGTGGAGCGCCTTTTCAAGGGCCTGTTCGATGCAGCGGCGTATATGGAGCTGCGCCGATTGCCGGAGCTGTTTTGTGGATTCCAGCGCGGCCGCAGCCGCGGCCCTACGCACTATCCCGTCGCATGCTCGCCCCAGGCCTGGGCGAGCGCGACGCCGTTCACACTGATCGAAGCCTCGCTGGGGCTGCAGTTTCATCCCGAGGCAAACGAGATTCGTCTGGTCAACCCCTGCCTGCCTTCGTTCCTGGACGAGATGGTCCTGCGCGACCTGCGGCTCAATTCGGCGAGCGTCGACATCCGGCTGCACCGCCATCGCAGCGATGTGGCGGTCGAGGTCCTCGAGCGGCGAGGCGAAGTCCACGTCGCTGTCCTGTTCGGCTGACGCTTGTCGTAGGACCTTCGTCGGAGTCAGCAATCCATGGCCGGCATTCTGCGTTGGCGGCATGATATGCGATTTTGGGGATTGTCGCAGCGCGTTTCCCGACTAAGCTCCTCCGCGCGCGACACAGAGAAGGAGGAATCGATGCGAGCCATCGTGATTGGGATGCTTGTTGCGGCAGGTGTAAGCTTTGTGGGCATCGCACCCGGCACGGCAGCTCCTGCGAGCTGCGCGGCAATCAGCCGAGCTGAGGCCGATATGAGCCCAGTCGTTCAGGCGCGGTGCTGGTGCGTGTGGCGAGGTCCGCGTGGCTATTGCCGCCGCTGGCGTTGCTGGTAAACCCGGCGAAACGCCGAGAGGCGACCACGTGCTGGAATAATGAGGCTTAGCCCGGGTAGCTCATTGCGCAATCCGGGCGATTTCGGCCCAAGCCTCCTTCTGGTGTCAAAGCGCCGGGCAAGTTGCCCGGCGCTGCTTCTCAGTCGAGGCGAATCCCGCGATCTAGGCTGCGGCAGCGGCGGGCATCGCGCACTGCGCCAGGGTTTTCTGCCACGCCGGCAGGGCGCGCAGGCTGGCGTACCAGCGCTTGATCTCGCCGTATGGCCCGATCGGATAATGCGCCATGTCGGCGAGATTCATCGATGCGCCGATCGCGAAGTCGGCAAGGGTGAGCGCGTCGCCGATGACGAACTTTCTGCCCCTGAGCTGATCGTCCAGGACCTTCGCGGCGCGATGGAAGTTTTCAGCGCCCTTGGCGATTGCCGCCTGGTCGGGCTCGCCGCTCTTGAGCACGATCGGCTTGATCACATGCTCGAAAATGAAAACTGCGCAGCTCGGATCCCAGTGACAGACATCCCAGAACTGCCAGCGTGTCACGTCGAGGCGGCCTCGCTCGTCCCGCGGCAGCAGGCCGCTTTCCGGCTTCTTGCCCGCGAGATACTGCATGATCGCGCCTGATTCCCACAGCACATAATCGCCATCCTTGAGGGTGGGCATCTTCTTGTTTGGATTGAGAGCGGCGTATTGCGGCGAGCTCTGGTCGCCTTTCACCAGATCGACGATGCGCAACATCGTCTCGATTCCGAGATGATTCGCCACTGACATCACCTTGAAGGCGCGTGGACTCGGCGGAAAGACGTAAAGTTCCATTGTCATGGACTACTCCCTTGCTGAGATCACCGAATACGCATGCATTCGGCGCGAAATTGTGTCATCGACTGCTCACTTGTTTTCGACCTGCTTGAAGCGCTTGAAGCGCTCGATCATTTCCGGCCAGCCGCGGTCGACATTCTTGACTTGCCGACTTACCGAGGCTCGCGACGCGCGCGCGTCGGAGATTTCGCGCTGGTCCGCACACCCTGGATTGAAGCGAGCCTGCGCCGAGTGCGCGCGCCTGCGGCAGGACCCGGAGCGAGCGCGTATTCCGGCCCCGTGATCGGACGTCCGGTAGCACTGTCGACGAGGACAGGATCCACCGTGGCGCCCGTCATGGTATTGACCAGCAGCACGCTTGGCCCTTCCGGGGCGAAGTGCTTGTTGCCCCACGCGAGCAACGCGATCAGGATCGGGCGAAAATCGCGGGCGCGCGCAGTGGGGACGTACTCGTACCGGGCTGGCCGGTCGCTGTAGCGCCGGCGGCGGAGCAATCCCGCCGCAACCAGCGCGTTGAGCCGGCGCGTGAGCATGTTCGGCGCAATGCCGAGGCTCCTCTGGAACTGATCGAATCGCGTAAGCCCAAGCAGCGCATCGCGCAGAATCAGCATGCTCCACCACTCGCCGACATGCTCGAGACTGCGGGCGATCGGACACGGCATCTGGCCGAAGCTCTTCCGCTGCATTGACACTTCATAGGGCAGTTACTATCATCATGCAAGTAAAGGATGCCGCGATGCCCGAAACTGCAAGATCGGACCGCAACACCTTTTTCCTCGAGGACCTTTACGTCGGGCAGCGATTTACCAGCGCGTCGCACACGGTAGACGAGGCGCAAATCAAGCGTTTCGCAGCCGAATATGATCCGCAGCCGTTTCATCTCGACGACCAAGCCGCGAAGGCGACGCTGTTCGGGGGACTGGCCGCGAGCGGATGGCACACCATGGCGATCACCATGAAGCTGATGGTCGATTCCGGGCTGCCGCTCGCCGGAGGGATCATCGGGACCGGCGGAAAGATCAGTTGGCCCAAGCCGACCCGGCCGGGCGATACGCTCACGGTGACGAGTGAGATCGAGGATGTGAGCCCTTCGCGCTCGCGTCCGGATCGCGGCAGGATTCGCGTGCGCAACGAGACACGCAATCAGAGCGGCGAGATCGTGCAGACCCTTATCGCCAACCTGATCGTCCCAAGCCGCAATTCTGCGGCGCATGCACCTCGACCCTCCTTCACCCGTGTTGCAGTCGCCGACCCCACGGAATAAGACCAGCCGTTCCCGTGAAGGCTCCGCCATGACGCCGCAGCGCAATTTTTGGATACCGGTCATCTGCGGGGGGATGATACTTACGCTCGGGATCGGCGCGCGGCAGAGCTTCGGAATCTTTCAGAAGCCGATAGCAGCCGACCTCAATGTCGGCCGCGAGCTGTGGTCTTTTGCCAACGCCTTCGCCCTGTTGCTGATGGGAGTGTTCTCGCCATTTGCCGGCAATCTGGCGGACCGGTTCGGCACGGCACGCACTGTTGCGGGCGGCGGCGCACTGTACGTCGCCGGCATGTTCATGATCGCCGCGGCAAGCGAGGGAGTACTGCTCACGCTCGGGAACGCGCTCGTCGGGATCGGCATGTCCGCGGCGGGGTTCGGGCCCATCCTCGGAGCGATCGGTCGCCAGACGCCTGCCGCGTGGCGCTCGAGCGCGCTGGGGATCGCCACCGCGGCGGGCTCCTTCGGCCAGTTCGCAATCGTCCCTTTTGCCTCTGTCCTGCAAAGCCGGCTCGATAATTGGCATTCGACCATGCTCGTGCTCGGCGCCGCCTCGGTGATGATGCTCCCGCTGGCGCTCGGGCTGCGCGAGAATCGCTCGGGCGCCAGGGACAAGGCCGGCACAATCCGGAGGCAAAGCGCGCGAGATGCGCTGCACGAGGCATTCCAAACCCAAGGCTTCTGCCTGCTTACGATCGGTTTCTTCGTGTGCGGCTTCCACGTCGCCTTCATCGGGCTGCATCTGCCGTCCTACATTTCCGATCATGCCGTGAGCCTGTCCCTGTTCGGGCACCCCGTCTCAGCGGTTGCGCTCGGGGGTTGGGCGATCGGGCTCGTCGGTCTGTTCAATATCGCCGGCTCGCTGCTGTGGGGGTGGCTGGGCGGGCGGCATCCACGCAAGGACATGCTGGCCCTGCTTTATGCACTGCGGGCCCTTGCCTTCATGCTGTTCCTTGCGCTGCCGCTGTCTTGGCTGTCCGTGCTTATCTTTGCGGCATCGCTCGGCTTTCTCTGGCTCGGAACCGTTCCGCTCACCAGCGGACTTGTCGGCTACATGTTCGGGCCGGCGCACGTATCGATGCTCTGGGGCATCGTCTTCCTCAGCCATCAGCTCGGGAGCTTCCTCGGCGGCTGGGGCGCCGGGAGGCTCTATGACATTCAGGGCAATTACGACGCGATGTGGTGGATAGCGGTCGGGCTTGGCCTATTCGCCGCCATCATTCATTGGCTCATCCGCGAGCAACCCGTTCCTCGGCTCGCACCCGCCACGGCAACGACATGATGCATGCTCACCCCGACGGGATGATAGCGCATGGTCACACCGCGGGGGCGTCGCGGCGCTCGATGGCGCGCACAGCGTCCTTCGGGCTTCTCGGCATAGCAGGGGCAATCCTGCTTGCGGTCTGCACCACCGCGTTCCTGCTGTGGGGTATCAATGGACCGGCATATCTGCTCGATTTTATAGCAGCATACTGCGGCTGAGCCTCGCGCATTCCGGCGATTTTCCGACCGCGTAGTATCGGGATCGTTCAGGCGCCGAAAAATCGTCGAAAAAAATTTGGGGTACGGTCGAATTCTCCCTTCTTCAAACGTCTTGGGGTTGGCGGGGCAAAAATGTCCGGCCACAACAGGCGAAGGAGTCTTAGCCATGAAATACATGCTGCTGATCTATGCGAACGAAGACCAGATGCAAAAGCGCGAGCGCCCGAGTATCGAGCAGGCATTGGCCGCCTATGGCGCCTATACCGAAGCAATGCAGAAGGCAGGCGTGCTGATCGGCGGCAATCGTCTCAGACCGTCGGGATCTGCGAGCACGGTGCGGGTCGCCGACGGCAAGACCAATGTGCTCGACGGACCCTACGCCGAGACCAAGGAGCAACTCGGGGGCTACTACATGATCGACGTTCCCGACCTCGATGCCGCCATCACCTGGGCTGCGCGCTGTCCGGGAGCCAGTCACGGCACTATCGAAGTTCGTCCGATCTGGCCGATGTAGGCCGGATGCAATGGTCGACACAGACGAGCAAGCCCGAAAATCCGCTGAGGCGGTAGCGCGCCGAAGCTACGGCAAGCTGGTCGCCTTCCTCGCAGCGCGTACGCGCGACGTTGCAGGGGCCGAGGACGCTCTGTCCGAGGCCTTTGCAACTGCGCTTGCGCACTGGCCATCCAACGGCATCCCCGAAAATGCCGAGGCTTGGCTCTTTGCGGTCGCACGGCGGAAGTTGATCGACGCCGCGAGGCACCGGCGCTCGAGCGAGCAAGCTGCCGACCATCTTAGGCTCTTGGCTGAAGAGTTGGAGGAGATGGCGGCGAACCGAAGAAAGATTCCCGATGATCGACTGTCCCTTATGTTTGCTTGCGCGCATCCCGCCATTGATCCCGCGATCCGCGCGCCGCTGATCCTTCAAGCCATCCTTGGTTTTGATGCTGCGACGATCGCCTCGGCGTTCCTGATCTCGCCGTCCGCCATGGCCCAGCGGCTCGTGCGCGCAAAGGCGAAGCTCCATGATGCCGGTATCCCCTTCGGCGTGCCCGAGCCAGGCAATCTCCTTGATCGCCTGGAGGCAGTGCTCGATGCGATCTACGCCGCCTTTTGCGAGGGTTGGTCGGACCCGGCAGGCACCGAGATCCGTCGCCGCGATCTTGCCGAGGACGCGATCTGGCTCGGCCGCCTCGTCGCCTCGCTGCGGCCGGACGAGCCGGAGGCATTGGGGTTGCTGGCACTGATGCTCTATGCCGAAGCCCGCCGACACGCGCGGCGAAACGCGGCGGGCGAATATGTGCCGCTAGCCGAGCAGGATACGACGCAGTGGAACACTGAGCTCATCGAGGAGGCGGAAGCGCTGCTGCAACGCTCGAGCCGCATGGGAGCGACCGGACGCTATCAGCTGGAATCGGCTGTGCAGTCGGCCCATGTGGTTCGCCGCCTCACCGGCCGAGCCGACTGGGCCGCGATTGTGCGGATCTATGACGCGCTGCTCGTACTGACGGGCTCACCCGTGGTCGCGATCAATCGCGCGATTGCAGTCGCGGAGACCAGCGGTGCCGCGGCGGGCCTTGCCGCGCTGGAGACTTGGGCAAGCGATGCGCGGCTCGCGCAATATCAGCCCTATTGGGCGGCGCGCGCCGCACTGCTGGCGCGGCTGAGCAGTGTCGATGCGGCGGAGCAAGCCTATCAAATGGCCATCGGTCTCGAAACCGATCCGGCCGTTCGCGATTTCCTGCAGCGGCGCTGCAGCGAGCTGCGGACCGCAAAGATTCGGGGCGTGCCAGGAGGGGCGCGCACCCAAGACCTACGCCGCCGCAAGCCGCGTTCCATGAGGTCCCAGGGCGCGTAGGCCGGGCCGAGGAATTCGTGACGGCCGCGCCGCGCCAGTCGGCAGTGCAGTGTTTCCAAGGTTCTAAACCATATCAGCACGCCCGTGGTTCTCGCCCCCGGGGGAGGCACCCACTTTCTTGAGCGCGCCGTCTCGAAGGGCGGCCCACAACCGAAATCGTGACTGCTGCCCTCCCTCGAGACGGTCACGCGCAGCAAACTGCGCCTGACCTGCCACAGGATGAGGCTGGCGTTTTGGCTCCGCCGCAAAGGCGGGCATGCTATGCCCCTTGAGGCGCGATCTCGCCGGCATTCGCAACGGTAGAAATAGGACAGCCCGGAGCCCGCGCCGCCTTCAATTCCGACCACGCTCCCGCTATGGCTCCGAGCAGGGGCAGGTCATTCCCACTCAGAGAGCAAGGAGCCAGAGGACACATGTCGCGTGTTTGGAGTTGCAACGAGTGGGATCAGCTGGAAGAAGTTATCCTGGGAAATCCGCTGAACGCACGCTTTCCCACCGCGGACCGAAGCGCCCAAGTGGCGGAATTTTCCAAGCGTTCGGTGACGGAGATTCCGCGCGGCCCTTTTCCGCAACAGGTTATCGAGGAGACGGAGGAGGATCTGGATGAATTCGCGCGCCTACTGCAAGGCTTGGGCATTGTCGTCAAACGCCCAAAGACATGGCCGCATGAGGCAAAATTTTCCACCATGCATTGGGAGGCTCAGGGGTACTACAATTATTGTCCGAGGGACGTATTGCTGGTGATTGCCGACCAGATCATCGAAACGCCCAATGTCATCCGCAGCCGCGCCCTGGAAACATTCAGCTATCGCACATTGCTGATCGACTACATGAAGTCTGGAGCCAAGTGGTACAGCGCCCCCAAGCCCATGCTTCTTGACTCGCTCTTCGAGGTTGACCTGAAAAAGCCTACACCCCGCAATGACGAGCCAGCCTTCGATGCGGCTAACGTCCTGCGTTTTGGCCAGGACCTGATCTATCTGGTCAGCGCCACAGGCAACGAGATGGGAGGGCACTGGCTGCAGTCTGTCCTCGGTGAGAAATTCCGGGTCCATTTCTTCAAAGATGTTTATTATGGCAGTCACATCGATTCGACGCTCGTTGCCCTGCGTCCCGGCTTGATTCTGTGCAACCCTTCCCGGGTCAGAGATGAGACCTTGCCCAAGATCCTGAAGCAGTGGGAATGCATCTATAGCCCGCCGATGGAGAACACAGAGAGATACGACGCTGACTATCTATCCAAGAGCATTGGCAGCGACTGGATCGATATGAACGCATTCAGCATCAATCCGAGCCTGGTCGTGGTCGACCGCAATCAAACAGGCCTAATCAAGCTCTTGGAGAAACGCGGCCTTGATGTAATCCCGCTGAAATTGCGACACTCCAAGATGCTGGGCGGAGGGCCCCATTGCGTTACTTTGGACATCCGCCGAGCCGGAACGCTGCAACGCTATTTCGACTGATAAAACGCGGCGGTCATGCCCGGCTGCTGACAAGCTCGCCTGTCGAGCTCAAAACCAAACATTCGCCGATAAGCCGCGTCTAAATCCAACGCGCATGTGAGGACAGGCATTGGTATCAATTGCGACAGCCGGTTTAGCCGTTTTTTTGTTGCTCACGCTCGTGGCCTGGAGGCGGTATGATTGGGTGCCGGAGAAGGTCGCGGAGAATCAGGCGTACACCTGCCCCTATAGCCTGACGGAAGTCTTTGGCCGCGACCATCTCTTGAACGTACCGCATCAAAAAGGAGTGCGGTGGCTCACGGAGATCTTCAGCCGCTCCGCCGAGAAATTTCCCGATCTCACGGCGTTGCAGATACCCTGCAGCGGAGAATCGCTGAGTTTCGCCGAGCTCGACGCCCGCGCGGAGAAAGTGGCCGCAGCGCTCTCCCCCTTTGTCACCGGCCCCGACCAGGTGGTGGCCGTGGCAATGTCGCAGGACAACTGGCAGATCGTTGCCGCTCATCTCGGGATCCTGAAGGCTGGCGGTGCGGTGCTCCTTCTCGACACCACACTGCCGGATGCCCTGGTCACCCACATGCTCAACGACGCACGGCCGGTCGTCGTCCTCACCCGCGGTCAAGCCAAGTTCCGCGACCTGCCGGCGCTCGATGTCACGGCGTTGCCGGAGAGCACGGGCCCACGAGCAGCGCCGACCTGGCTGGACGACCCGACACAACGCCTTGCGACCATCTTTTACACCAGCGGAACCACCGGGATGCCGAAGGGAGTGGAGTGTCCGCACGCGGGGTACGTGAACCTCGCCCTGAGCTACGCCGATTACTTCGATCTGCTTCCCGGCATGGATGCGACCTCGCTCACGTCGTCGCTTGGCTACGACGGCAGCATCTCCGAGATGTACAGCGCATGGGTGTCCGGCTGTGCGGTAGTCATGCTGACGAAGGAGCAGCTGCGGGCCGGCCCGGACCTCGTCCCCGTGCTTCGCGAAGCCGAAGTGACCGTGCTCTTCTGTCCACCGGTGCTGCTCACCACTCTCACTGCAACGCCCGAGGTGGATCTTCCCTATCCGCTGTGCCGCTACATCGTTCCAGCGGGCGAGGCCTTCCCCAGCGCGCTTGTGGAACCGTGGACCCGGGGCAGGCGGCAGGTCATCAACACCTACGGTCCGACCGAGGCAAGCACCGACACCAGCCGCCAGAGTTTGCGGCCGGGGGAGCCCGTCACCATCGGCTCGCCCTTTCCCAACGTCACTTACGTGATCCTCGAGGTCGATGGTCTCCGCCCGCTGCCGCACAGCGAGGCTGGTGAGCTCTGCATCGGCGGGGTGCACGTTGCGCGGGGCTACCGCAATTTGCCGGAGCAAACCGCCGAGAAATTCATCATGCACGCCGAGCTCGGCCGCCTGTACCGCACCGGGGACAAATGCAAGATCGACATTCAAACACAGCGCGTGCATTTCCTCGGTCGAATCGACACGCAGATCAAAGTCCGCGGGCACCGGGTCGAAATACAGGCCGTTGAGGACATCCTCCAGACCCAGTTCCCCGAGATCGAAGCAGCCGTGTTGGATTATCAGAACGAGATGCTGGTTGCCTTTGTCGCTGCGCCTTCAGTGCACAAAGGCGGCATATCGGTAGTTGCTCCTGCGCCGGCGGACTGGGCTGCCCATGTGACGGGAATGCTCGCCAGACGACTTCCACCGGCGTCAGTCCCGACGAAAATGTTCCTGGTCGAAAAATTCGTCATGAAACCGGTTTCCGGAAAGATCGACCGGGAGCGCCTGCCAAGACTGTCGGAGCTGCGGAGCAACGCCGAGCTCGAGGCGGAGTACAGGCCGGACGGCGTGCGGGAGCGAAGAGAAGCGCAAGTCAATCCGCACGACGATGTGGGAATGACCCCCGAGTGTCGGGAGGTCCTGGCGATCTGCAGGACAGTGTTCGAAACACCCCTGGGATTGGACGATGGGTTCGTGGAGGCTGGCGGCCACTCGATTCTCATTGCACGCCTGGCCCACCAACTGCAGGCCGCCGGGTGGGCCGTGCCAGTGCGGGCATTGCTCAGCGACTGCAACACTGCACGAAAAGTGGCGAGTCGGCCGCGAGCGCTCGAGCAGAGCCCCGGCGCTGCTGCGAGCGGCGTGAACCTCGACGAGAGCAGTCCCCGGATCGATCACGCCGCGGCTGAGGTGCTCCCGATCGAATACTTCACCACTCTTCAGGTCCTCTTCGCAATGCTCCTGTATTCGCCGCCCCTCGCGGGATTGCTCATCGGGTTGAGCTTCGTCGAAGTTGGAACCTTCTTCACGACCGCCAGCCTGTGGGAATTCATCGCCGCGGGGTTTTTCGTCTATCTCATCGGCCTCTTCACGCCCTTTGCCTCCCTGCTTTGGGTCATGATCATGAAACTTCTGTTGGGAGGCGCCATCTACAAGAACAATGTCATCCCCGGCGTGTATCCCAAGTGGAGCAGGATGCATCTGCGAGTCTGGTGCATCGGGCGGCTGGAGAGCATGGTGCTTGTCACGCTGCGCCTCATCTATCGCAGCGCGCCGCTGATGGCATTCGTGCTGCGGCAGCTCGGCGCGACCGTGGGCAAGAACCTCCAGTGCGCACAAGATGCACAGTTGTCCGGGCCGCTCGATCTGATCTCGATCGACGACGATGTCGGCATACAGACAGGCGCCTACATCCAAACCACGAGGTGGTTGGGCCAGCACCTGCATGTCGGTCCTGTACATCTTAACAGCGGCTGCAAGATCGGAATGCGGGCCGGCATCGGCAGCAATGTGACGGTAGGTCGGGGCAGCTGGATCACTCCTTTCACCCCGATTCTCGACAACGTGGGCTCGCAGGAGATCTGGGAGGGAGCACCCGCCCGGCTCAGTGGCCGCTGCACGGAGCTCACGCGTACGGCGAGAGTCTGCGAGCATGCGGCTCCGGTCTGGTTGCTGGAGACCGCCAACATCCTCATGCAGATCCTCGTATCATTTTGGATTTATGTGGTCCCCACTGCCGTGATCCTGTGGTTCGCAACCGGCCTGTTGCCAGTGGGAGATGCTGATCTTTCTGCCGAATATTTCAGGGCTACGCCTCCGTTCGAGATCGTCTGGCACCTGAGCCTTTACGCCTTCATCGCCACCGGGTTGACCGTCATCATCACCTCTGTGCTGAGCTGTCTGCTCGTGCGCTGCACGGCTGGCTCGGCGGGGCTGTACGCCACGCACGGCCTCAGAGGTGCGCTTCTCCTGTACAGGGTGCACCTCATGAATCGGGTTCAGAGACAGTGGACCTGGACGATTACGGGGCAGTATTTGCGTGCGCTCTCCGGCATGCGCTTCCCGCGCCCGGGTGCCTCGGAATGCGATCTCATGTTCAACCTCGTCCCGGAGCTTGCGACCGCGGACGCGCAGGTGTTCTGGTCAAATGGCTGTTTCACCAACATGCTCGACTACGGCGCCGAGCACTGCAAGCTGCGCCAGCTCGACATGCCGGCGGAGTTCTTCAGCGGCAACAACTGCGTGGCCGAGTACGGGCATTTCCCATCCAGCTTCACCTTGGGAGTTTCCAGTCCCGCAAGCGATATCCAGTTCCGGCGCCAGATGTGGTCGCGGCGGGGCGCGCCGCTGGTGGTCGCCGGAAACCCGCCGGTGAAATTTGCCACCGCGTCCGTTCCGGACGAGAAGGGAGGGAGCAGCCGGCCGCCGTTTCTACTTTTTCTGATCCGCATCGTCCTGTTTGACGTCTTCGGCATCAGTATCCTGCCCATCGCCGAGGGACTGATCTTCACAATTCTATACATTTGTTGGCTGCGATTGGGCGAGCAAGCGATTGCAAGCGCCATTATCGCCTTGGCGCTTACGGAAGCCGCCCTGGTCTTGTTTTGCATCGCGATTAAAAAGTCCCTCGTCGGCAAATGGGGATCGAACCATTCGGCGCCATTCTGGTCGTGGCGGCACTTCGCATACTTCTTCGCACAAGACTGCTTCTTCGTCTGGTGCAGAGGCGCTCTCGGGTTTTGCGCCGGCACTGTCCTGTCGAATTCCGTTCTGCGCCGGATGGGATGTCTGATCGGGCGGCGAACGATCCTGACCCAGCCGATGCAGTGCTCCGACTGGAACGCGGTGAGCGTCGGGGATGACTGCATTCTCGACGGCGTGCTGCAGTTTCACAGCTTCGAGAACATGGTTCTTAGAGTAAAGCGCACCCAGATCGAGGACGGCTCAGCGGTCGGCTTCGGCGCAACGCTCATGGGCGGCGCCGTGATCGCACGCCACACGACGCTTATGCCGTTGTCCCTGGTCCTCAAGGAGATGCGCCTGCCCACGGCGACCTACGAAGGCAGTCCCGCGCAGCCTGTGGACGCCGCAAACTCCACCCGGGGACTGGATGTCGCCCCGCGATCGAAGAGCGTTCCAAAAGCGGTTGACAATACCGACTGGCTCAAGACCGTCGCCATCCTTCTGGTCCTCGTCGACCATTTCGGCCATTTCTTCATGGAGGACGACACCTGGTGGGCCGTTTTCGGGCGCTTTGCAGCTCCGCCATTCTTCTTCCTGATGGGCTATGCGGAGACGAGGGCCGTCCCGCGCCACTGGCTCTGGCTGGGCATCACTCTCACGCTGCTCAACAGCTGGAACGCCGGTTGGAGCTGGGTAGCGCCGAACATTCTTTTGAGTCTCGCGCTCATCCGCGTGGCGCGTCCGCATCTCAAAGTCCTTCTGCAACGTTACGGCTGGGCTGCCTTTTCCCTCCTCATCTGCGCGCTGGTCGCGCTGCTTGGGCCGGCGGGGGCAATTGTCGATTACGGCGCGGAAGGGTGGCTGTGGGCCCTGTTCGGGTTTTGCCAACGCAAATACGTGGACGACAGATCGGCCACCAAGCCAGGCGGCGCAGCTCAACCCTCGCCGCCACTCACGCCCGCGATTGGGCGAGACGTTGGGCTGCGAGACGTCGGGCTGATGCGCCTGGTGGCCTGCGTTGTCGCCGCGGTCGTCTACGTCTGGCAAGAACAGAAGGAATTCTCCTTTCCTGCGATCCCCCTCGCCGTCTTGGTTGTGGGGGCCGGTGTCCTGTCCGTTGGATTATCCCTGTTCCTGCGCGGTCCGAGCCGCATCCAGCCGCCACTGAGCCTGGCCGGGGTGCTGCGCTTCATCGGCCGGCACACCCTGGAGATCTACGCCATCCAGCTTGCGGGCTCCGAGCTCCTGATAAAATTGGTGCCCGATATCGCTCCCTGACACGTCGCGCCTGCTGGCATTCTTCCGGAAGCTGGAACCTGGTTTTCACAAATGAGCGATCGAGGACCTGAAAGGAATTTTGAATTTTTATGGAAGACGTTCCACAATCGATACCCGTTTTTTAAATTGAGGAATGTCGATTGGAAAAAGCAGTATGCCACATACCGGCCCATGGTCGCCCGCAGGACCAGCGAGGCCAAGCTTTTCCAGATCTTCTGCGACATGCTCCGCCCTTTGAATGATGGGCATGTCGAGCTCGAGGGCAAACTAAGAGGGGAGCGCAAGGCACGATATTTCCGCCCGGAGAGAAAGCCGAGATTTCACCAAGAGTTCACAAAACGGGAGATCAAGCGGCTGTTCAAAACAACGGAGAAGACTCTCGTCGCCTCCGGCTTCGAAAAACCCCGGAAGACGGATGCCTGGGTGCTGCACTACGGCCGCTCCCTGGAATTCGCCTACCTTCGGATTCTTGAGCTCGAGCGAATCAGCAAGCGAAGGCTGACTGCCGCACTGGACAGGATTGCTCGACAGTTCGGGAGCTTGAAAGGCATCATCGTTGATATCCGCGACAATCCCGGCGGAGAGGACAGTATCGCGATTTCAATTGCCAATCGGTTTTGCGACCGCAAGCGGGTCGCCTTTCGCAGGAAGACGAAAACTGGCCCAGGCAAGAACGCGTTCACGCCGTTGAGGACGTGGTACCTCGAGCCGCAAGGCGATTTGCAATTTACCGGGCCGATCGCACTCTTGACCTGCGATTCCGTGTTCAGCGGCGGAGAGGCCTTTGCGCTGGCGATGAAGCAGCTGCCTCATGTCACGATCATAGGGGATCACACCAACGGCATATTTTCCTACCAGCTCGAGAAGGACCTTCCCAATGGATGGGAGCTCTGTCTGTCCTATCAAGTATACCTGTCAGCGGACATGGTGTGCTACGAAGGCAAGGGCGTGCCGGTCGATATCAAGCTCCTCAACTCGAAGCAGGATATTGAAGCCGGTATCGACCCATTGATCATCCGCGCGCTCGAAATCCTGCGGTCCAGGCGCGAGCGACCCTGATTGACCAGGCCGCCGCCATGGCGGCAGCTACTTTCCACGCCTTCGCGACGGCGCGCACAAGGGCCTGCTCGGCGGGGTCCGGCCCAGAGCGGTGGCTTTCGACGCGGATCACCTCGAGCTCTCCGAGAAACGGCGGTGTAGGGGATTGGTCAGGCTGAAGGCTCGCCAGCCGTTTCGTGGCCGGCGCGTGGAACGGGTTGCGGGACAAGGCTGTGCCCAAGCCGCAGGCCCGCCGGCGTGTTCGCCGTGATCGTGCCTGCCATCAGGTTGAGCCATTGCCGCGGGCCGATGGCCTCGATCTGCTGGAACACCAGGCCGAGTCCGCCGGTTTGGCCGTTGCCAATCGCCAGCACGATGAGTCCCAGCAGGATCCGCAGCGCGAGGAGTGATTTGCATTTCATTGTCCAGGTCCTTCCTCGGTCAGGCCTGCGCTGCGTTTGGTTTCGAGAGGGTAGACAGTGCGTCGGGGTTGTGGTACTGACCGGTAACACCAATATAGGTACTGACCGGTAACACCTATGTCAAGGGGAAATGTCATGGCAACCGCAATAAAATCCGCAAGTGATGGAAGGAACGAAGGAATTCCGCCTCGAGAACGCATCCTGGCCACTGCGGCGGACCTGTTTTACCGCAAGGGCATCCGGGCCGTCGGGGTGGACTCGATCGCCGAAGCCGCTGGAACCAACAAGATGACCCTATATCGGCACTTCTCGTCCAAGGACGAGTTGGTTGCTGAGTACCTCCGCCGTCTGGCGGACAAGGCGACCTCATTGTGGGGGCGGCTCGCATCCCAACACCCCGGGGATGCGCGCGCCCAGTTGCGTGGCTGGCTCAAGGAGATGGCCTCCCATGTCGCGAGCGGTGACCAGCGCGGCTGCGCACTGTCCAACGCCGCGGTGGAGTTGCCGGAACAGCATCACCCGGCGCGGCGGGTGATCGAAGCCTTCAAGACCGCGCAGCGCCGGCGCATCATCGAGCTGTGCACCGCGGCCGAGCTGACCGACCCGGAAATGCTCGCGGACGAGCTGTTCCTCCTGCTCGAGGGCGCGCGCGTGACCGCGCAGAGCATCGGCCGTGACGGCCTGGGCGATCGCCTGGTCAGGATGAGCGAGGCCATGATCGCTGCTCACGAGAGCTGAGCAGCGCGACAGCGGCTCGCACGGGCGCGGCCTCGGCAGATTTGATTCTCAGTTTCAGACGCAACGGCTTCCCCTGTAACATGGTCACGTCTTCTTTGCCGGGCGCCGTCGCAGGCGTTCCGCGGTGATGTAGAGCAGCGGAATGACGAAGATGCCGAGCACGGAGGCAGCGATCATGCCGCCGAATACCGGTGTCCCCACGGCGTGGCGGGTGATGGCCCCTGCCCCCGTGGCGACGACCAACGGGAACAGCCCGAAAATGAAAGCGAAGCTCGTCATCATGACCGGGCGGAACCTCAGTCCCGCACCTTCCATCGCTGCGGTATTGACGTCCTTGCCGAGCTCACGCTGCTCGACGGCAAACGCAACGATCAGAATGCCGTTCTTCGCCGCAAGCGCAATCAGCACCACGAGCCCGATCTGCGCATACACGTCGAAGCTCAGCCGGGCCAGCATGATCGCGACGATCGCGCCGAGAATTGCCACGCTTACCGACAAGAGGACGGGGACCGGGATATTCCAGCTTTCATAGAGCGCAACAAGGAAGAGATAGGCGAACAGAACGGCCACTCCGAGTACGATCCCGGTGCGTCCACTCGCCGCCTTTTCCTGCAGCGCCGTCGCGGTCCATTCGAAGCTGTAGCCCGGCGGCAGGGTGGCAGCTGAAGTCCGCTCCATCGCGGCGAGCGCCTGGCCTGAGCTGTAGCCGGGCTTGGCCGCGCCATTCACGATGGCCCCGCGGAATCCATTGTAGCGCACGATGGTCTGCGGCCCTTGCACCAGCTTCGCCTCGGCCAGTGCGCGGATGGGGACCATGCCGCCATGCGCATTGCGCACATAGATCTGATAAATGTCGTCGAGGTTGTCGCGAAACTGCGTTTCGGCCTGTATGTTCACCTGCCAGGTGCGACCAAACACGTTGAAGTCGTTGACATAGTAGCTTCCCAGCGTCGACTGCAGAGCGTTGAAGATGTCGGTGATCTTCACGCCGAGCACCTGCGCCTTGTCGCGATCGATATCCAGATAGATCTGCGGTGTATCGGCGGCGTATGTGCTGTAAACGCCCGCGAGCTCGGGCTCTCCATTGGCTGCGACCAGAAGGCCGCGCAACGCCGCGGCGATATCCGTAGGGGATTGGCCCTGCAGCGCCTCGAGCGCGTATTGGAAGCCGCCGGTGCTTCCGAGCCCTAGAATCGGCGGCAGGTTGAACGGGAATGCGATTGCGCCCGGGATCGCGGCCATCGCCGGCCGCAGCCGCGCAATGATCGCGTTTACGCTCTGCGCCGGATCGGTGCGGGTCTCGTACGGCCTGAGCCGGATCACGAAGAAGGCCTGGTTGGCCGATGCCACGGAGTCGATGAAATTGAATCCCACCACGGAGAGGATGCCCTCGACCCCCGCGACCGGGCGCACGATGTCCTCGACCTGCTTGACCACTGCTTCGGTGCGGTTGAGCGAAACCCCTTCGGGAAGCCGCAGGGTGGCGAAGATCGCGCCCTGGTCCTCGTCCGGCAGGAAGCTCTGCGGGGTTTTCCCAAATAGCCACCACGCGCCGGCCAGGCTCCCGGCCACGACCACGACACCGACGATGGCGATGCGTGCCAGCCGGCGCACCACCGCGACGTAGCCGTCGCGCGCGCGGTCGATCGCGCCGAGCACATAGCGCATCGGCCCTCCGCTCGTTTGCCCATGCTTGAGCAGCACGGCGCAGAGCGCCGGGCTCAACGTCAGAGCGTTGAGCGCCGAGATCAGCATGGATACCGAGACGGCAACCGCGAATTGGCGGAACAGCTGTCCGCTGATCCCGGGAATGAAGGCCACCGGCACGAACACGGAGAGCAGGACGAAGGTAATGGCGAGGATCGGCCCGGTGATTTCCGTCATCGCCTTCTTGCAGGCCTCGGGCACCGGCAGCTCGGGATGCTCCTCCATCACGCGCTCGACATTCTCGACGACCACGATGGCATCATCGACCACGATGCCGATGGCGAGCACGAGCGCCAGCAGGGAAACCGTGTTTGCCGAATAGCCGATGAGCAGCAGGATGGCGAAGGTGCCGACAATGGATACCGGCACGGCAACGAGAGGAATCAAGGTCGTTCGCCAGCTGCCGAGGAACAGGAACACCACTACGGCCACCAGGATGACAGCCACGACAAGGGTGCGAATCACCTCGTTGATCGTCGCCGTGACGAAGACGGTGGCGTCCCAGAAGACGGTGAAAGCGAGATCAGCTGGAAAGCGCGTCGCGAGGCCGTTGAGGGTTTCGCGAACCTGGCGCGCCACCTCGACCGCATTGGACCCCGGTGTCTGATATATCCCGATCGCCGCTGCCGGCGCTCCGTTGAACCGGCTGTAGCGGTCCTGCGATTTGGCGCTCATCTCCACGCGCGCGACATCCTTGATCCGGATCACCGAGCCATCCGGATTGGCGCGCAAGACGATGGCTGCGAACTCCTCCGGCCGGGTCAGTCGGCCGGTCGTCTTGATGTTGATTTGGACCTGCTGCTCGGGGGTGATCGGCGCCGCCCCGACCCGGCCCAAGGCCGCCTGCACGTTCTGGCTTTGCACCGCGGCGATCACATCGTTCGGCGTCAGGTTGAGCTCGGTCAACCGGTCGGGGTCGAGCCAGATGCGCAGCGAATAATCGAGCGGTCCGAACAGCGTTACCTGGCCGACCCCTCTGATCCGCGCCAGCGGGTCGATCAGGTTTATGGTCGCATAGTTGCTCAGATACAGCTGGTCGAAGGTGTTGTTGGGCGAATAGACATTGATCACCTGCAGCAGGGCGGCGGATTTCTTGCGGATGGTCAGCCCGGAGCGGGACACCTCGACAGGCAGCTGCGGGACCGCGAGGCTCGCGCGGTTCTGTACGTTGACGGTGTTGATGTCGGGATCCGTGCCCAGTGCAAAGGTCACAGTGAGGATGTAGCTGCCGTCCGCCCCGCTGGCGGACTGGTAGTAGAGCGCATTGTCAATGCCGTTGACCTGCTGCTCGATCGGCTGCGCCACGGTGGTTTCGACCACTTCGGCGTCGGCACCGGGATAGGTGGCGTTGAGCGTCACCTGCGGCGGCACGATGTCCGGAAATTGCGCGATCGGGATCGCGGTGATGGCGATCGTTCCGGCAAGGGCGATGACGATGGCGACGACGAAGGCAAGCCGCGGCCGGTCGATGAAGATGCCGGAGAACATCTGTTTTCAGTTTTGCGCGATGAGGTTCGTCGACACCAGCTGACCGGGACGCACCTTCTGCACGCCCTCGACAATGACCAGCTCGCCCTCCTTGAGGCCCTCGGTTACGACCACATTCCGGCCCTGCTCGGCACCTGTCGCGATCCGGCGCTGCTCCACCTTCTTGTCGGTGCCCACCACCAGGACGTAGCGGCCGGCCTGATCCAGCAGCACGGCCGCCTGCGGGACGGTCAGCGCCAATCGCGGCGCGCCTCGCTCCACCGTTACGCCGACCACCCCGCCGGCAATCAGCAGGCCATCGGGGTTCGAGAGCTGCGCGCGCGCCGCAACCGTATCGGTGTTGGGGTCGGTCTGGACGTCGAGAAAGTTGGTCACCCCGGGATTCGGATAGATGCTGCCGTTCGGCAGCTTGACATGAATGGTCACGTGCGGGTTCTTGTCGCGTGATTGCGCCACCCTCTCCCTGTAGGCGATGACGTTGCGCTCGCTGACCTGGAAGATGACGTAGATCGGGTCCTGGCTCACGATGGTGGCGAGCTTCCCGGACGACGGCTGCACCAGATTGCCGACCGTGAAGGTGGCAAGCCCGATTCGCCCGTCGATGGGCGAGCGGATCTCGGTGTAGCCGAGGTTGATCTCCGCCTGATCGAGCAGCGCCTGTGCCTCCAGCACGCCCGCCTCCGCGGCGGCGGCGTCCGCCGCACGCTGATCCAGCGTGGACTGCGGGATATTCTGATTGCGGACGAGCTCCTTGCCGCGCTCGAGCTGAAGCTTTGCATTGACCTCCGTCGCCTTCGCCTTGGCGAGGTTCGCGCGCTGCTGATCGACCGCGGCCTTGTAGGTTGCCTGCTCAAGGCGAAAGAGCAGGTCGCCTTTCTTCACGTTCTGGCCTTCCACGAAATTGCGTTCCTCGATGAAGCCCGCGACGCGCGCGACCACGTCCACCTTGTCGATTGCCGTGACCCGGCCGATGTAGTCGCCGGTTTCCGTGATCTGACGGCTAGCCACCGGGGTGACCGATACGGCCGGCGGCGGAGACGCATTTTGGCCCAGGGCAATGGCAGGAACAGCGGCCGACAGCAGAGCGGCAAGGCGAAGGCACTTGCCGGGCAAGGCTGCGCGCTCAAGCATCAGGGTCGCTCCCGAGTGCGGTTGCATCGGATCATGATGCGGTGCGTTCACATAGGGGGACGACTATCATCCTGCAAGTTGCGCCGCGGAGTGCCGGCTCCGCGTCCGGCACAGTGCGGGGATCACGATGAAGTCAGGTCCAAACTGAGAATCGATCTCCCTCGAGGACGCTGGTCTGTCCATGACGCGGCAAGCCAGATAGCGTGCCTTTTGCCGAGGCCGGATTTGAAGCCGGCCATTGGACAAGCGATCCGGCCTCAGGGAACTAAAGCATCTGCTGAATGTTGAACGTCGCGACCGACTATGGGCGCGCTTATTGACCAGAACACAGGTGAAGCATGACTACGACCGAAGCGAAGACGCGGCGAAAGGCGGCCCTCGACACCCCGACAGACCTCGCGCCCAATGCCGTCCGGGACATTTCCGGCGAGCTCAATATGCTGCTTGCGGACATGTTCGCGCTGTATCTCAAGACAAAGAATTTTCACTGGCACGTCTCCGGACCGCACTTCCGCGACTACCATCTGCTCCTCGACGAGCAGGGTGCTCAGATCTTCGCCACCACCGACGACATTGCCGAGCGCGTGCGCAAGATCGGCGGCACGACATTGCGGTCGATCGGCCATGTCGGACGCTTGCAGCGCGTTCTCGACAATGACGCCGACTTCGTTACGCCGTTGGACATGCTTGCCGAGCTGCGAGAGGACAACAAGCAGCTCGTGGCGAACATGCGTGAGACCCATGACCTCTGCAGCGAGCAGAACGACGTGGCGACCACCAGCCTGATTGAGACCTGGATCGATGAGGCCGAGCGGCGCACCTGGTTCCTGTTCGAAGCCAGCCGGCGCAGCGAGCGCGGCGCCTGAGCGCACACGTACGGCGGCAGCCAGTCGCCGGCTTCGGGCGCACGGTCGCGCGCATCGTCAATGCGCGGCGGAGTACGCGTGGACCTTGTCGATCATCGCAGCCTTTTGCTCCGGCTGCAAAAAGCTGGCCTCGAACGAATTAGCGGCGAGCGTGACCGCCTCATCCCGGGTAAGCCCAATGGCATCCCGGAGAGCGAGATAGTTCGCGTTCAGGTATCCGCCGAAATAAGCCGGGTCGTCCGAGTTGATCGTGGCGAGCAGCCCTTTCTGCAGCATTCGGCGGATGGGATAATCGACAAGATCATCGATGACGCACAGCCGGAGATTGGAAAGAGGGCACAGGGTCAACGGGATCCTTGTCTCGGCGAGGCGCGCGACAAGCGCCGCGTCGTCGAGGCAGCGATTGCCGTGATCGATACGCGAGACGTGAAGCGCCTCGATGGCCTCACGGACATACGCGGCGGGGCCCTCCTCACCCGCGTGCGCAACGGCCAGAAAACCCTCGTTTCGCGCTCGGGCAAACGGCTCTGTGAATTTTGACGGCGGATTGCCGATTTCGGTGGAATCGAGCCCGATAGCAACAATACGCTCCTTGTACGCAAGAGCGGCATCAAGGGTCGCCATGGCATCCGCGGCGGTTAGATCGCGCAGGAAGCACATGATAAGCTTCGAGCTGATGCCCAATCGACGCCGCGCATCTCGCAGCGCTTCGTCGATTCCGTCAAGGACATCAGCAAACCGCACACCTCTGCGGGTATGCGCCTGCGGATCGAAAAATACCTCGGCATGCAGGACATTCTGCTGTCTGGCCTTCGCCATGTAGGCCCAGGTCAGCTCGTAGAAGTCGCGCCGCTCCCGCAGGACATTGGTTCCCCGATAATAAAGGTCCAAGAAGTCCTGGAGGTTGCGGAATTTGTATGCTGCGCGCACTGCCTCCACAGAAGGGTACGGGAGGGTAACGCCGTTTCGCCGGGCAAGCGCGAGCATCATCTCGGGCTCGAGCGTGCCTTCGAGGTGCACATGCAGCTCCGCCTTCGGCAGCCCTTGGATGAATGGCACGATGGCGCTCACCATGCTTGTTCCTCGAACGCAGACACCGAGCAGGGATGTTTACCGGCTCGCAAGGCCTGACAAGGCAAGAATTGCGTTTTATCAAATGTATCCGGCTCGGTGCCATGCTATGTTGGCAGGGTAAAACCCGGTCACATCATTTTGACAGACACCCTGAGCAAGCCGAAGCGCAGCACGTCGGCGACCAAGCTGACCACCCTGTTTGACGAGGGCGAAATTACCGCGCGGGTCGAGGAGCTCGCGCGTAAGGCGGCGTCTCGACTCCCGGACAACTTCGTAGCGGTCGGGTTGCTGGTTGGCAGTTTCGTGTTCATCGCCGACCTGGTACGCGCGCTTTACCGCCTCGGCTGCAGTCCGGCGGTCGAGTTCATGCGGCTGAGCAGCTACGGCACGGGACGCGAGAGCTCGGGCAAGGTGCGGCTGGTTGGCGAGCCCGAGCTCGATCTGTCCGGCCGGGCCGTACTGCTGATCGACGATATCGTCGATACCGGACGGAGCCTCGCTTACGCGCGCGACCTCCTCCGAGGCAAGCAGGCCTCGAGCGTCCTCACCTGCGCGCTGCTGGACAAGCCGAGCCGCCGGGAAGTGCCGATTGAGGTCGATTTTGTCGGTTTCACCATACCCGACGTCTTCGTCGTCGGTTACGGCATCGACTATGCACATGGCTACCGCCATCTGCCCTTCATCGCGAAGATCGATTGAATCACCATCTGGGTGGGAAGTCGCTTCAGGCGATCCTTCCTCCGGCTACTCGATCACCATACCGGAGGTCGGCTCGACCCAGACCAGCTGATCGCGCACGGCTTTCACACCTGGGATATTCTCGGTCGCGACCCTGATCGCCTGACGTTCCCGCTCGTCCGTAATCGTCCCCCATAGCTCGACGACCCCGTCCTTCACGATAGGGTTGATAAAGGCAGCGGGCGCCCAGGCCTGCTTCTCCAGCTCCGCCAGGAGCCGGACGCGGATCGCCGCATCGTCGGTCGAGGCTCCCGTTCGCGGCTCGGGAACGGCGCTGGCAATGGCCTGAATCAGGTTGGCACGCGTGATGATGCCGACGACCTGCTTTCGCCGCACGACAGGGATGCGCTTGATCCGCCGCTTCTCCATCAGCTTCACGATATCGTCCAGCGGCGCATCCTCGGCAACCGTGATCGGATCGGATGTCATCACCTCGCTCACCCTGCGGCTATGCGAGCGCGTGTATTCGTCCGCGAGCCGGCCGGGTCCGATGACGAATTCAAGCCACCGGGGCCGCTGACGCTGGGTTCCGGTTTCGACGCGGCGAAGGAAATCGCCTTCGGTAACCATTCCGACCAGATGACCGTCCTTGTCGATGACCGGCAAGCCGCTGATCCGCCTTTGCAGCATGGTCCGAATGGCCTGCAGTATCGTGGCGTTCGGCTCAACCGAAAGGACAGGAGTGGTCATGACGTCTTTGGCCTGCATGATGTTTGCTCCTCTCGCGCACGAAGCTCGGCCCGGCGTGGCGACGTGAGTGTAGGGCCAACTTGCAGGCCGCCGCTACAGCCGCTCGCGCTAACCTGACGCCACGATCCATGCCGGCATCGCACCACACGCGATCTCCCCACATCCGGCACGAGCGCGCGCAACTCTGTGCGTCGATTACCGCTGACGGGCGCGGTCCTGGCATGATAGGAGCTTCGGGACGCACAATCTGAACCGGCCAAGATCTGAACCGGCCAAGAGTCGGCCCCCGGCCCCATGCCCGAACAGAAGGTCGCAAATCTTGCGCTGCAGGGTGGCGGCACGCACGGCGCCTTCACCTGGGGGGTTCTCCAGCGTCTCCTCGAGGAGTCCCGGTTCGAGATAGAAGGGGTGAGCGCGACCAGCGCCGGCGCAGTGAATGCCGTCGTTCTCGCGCACGGTCTCACCCTCGGCGGCCGCGAGAGCGCCATGGCCGTGCTCGCGAGCTTCTGGGAGCGCGTGGCGCGCCTTGCCAAGAACAGCTTTCTGCAACCCTCCTGGTACGACCGGATGACGGGTCGCGACGGGCTCGAGAGCTCGCCGAGCTACGTCCTGTTCGACATGCTCTCACGCGTGTTTTCGCCCTATCAGCTCAATCCGCTCAACTACAATCCGCTGCGCTCGCTGCTCGAGGAGATGGTCGATTTCGAGCGTCTTCGCCGCGACTGCGCTATCAAATTGTTTCTCTGCGCCACCAATGTGCGCACCGGCAAGGTGCGGGTGTTCGGCAACGAGGAAATCGGCGCCACGCACGTGCTCGCCTCGGCTTGCCTGCCGTTCCTCTCCCAGGCGGTCGAGATCGGCGGAGAGTATTTCTGGGACGGCGGCTATATGGGCAATCCTGCGCTCTTCCCGCTGATCTATGATTGTCGCTCCCCGGACATCGTCGTCGTTCATGTCAACCCGACGGAGCGGCCCGAGATCCCCATGACTGCGCAGGACATCATAAATCGTGTGAATGAGATCAGCTTCAATTCGTCTCTTTTTCGCGAGATGCGGGCGATCGCATTCGTCACCAGGCTCATCGACGAAGGCAAGATCAACGACGGAAGCCTCCGGCGCATGCTGATTCATGCGATCGACGCGGATGAGGTGATGCAGAAGCTCGGGGCAACCAGCAAGCTCAATGCCGACCGGAACTTTCTGCTCCGCCTGCGCGATGTCGGATACGGCCGTGCCGATCAGTGGCTGCGATCGCATCTCGAGATGGTCGGCATCAAATCGACAATCGACATTCGGACCAAATATTTGTGAGCGTAGGGTTCACGGGCTCGAGACCTCTGCAGTGGAGCAGCCGAGGGCTGCCACTCGACAAAACCCGGCGCGCGGCGATATGTCAATCCGCAGAGACTTCAACCGGGCTCGAACGGCAATGCGTGCACTCGCAGCTGGACTGGTCGGCGTGCTGATCGCGAGCACGGTCACTGCGGCTTCTGCAGGACCGAATTACCTGGTTTGGAGCATTGCGCATGAGCGAATGGTGATGGGCTGGCGATGCGCGGAGCCGCGATGCGGCTGGACCGTGGCCGGTTATACCTGCTCGCCGCGCATGGCGATGCGAAGCTCGCATCATTACAGATCGAAGAACTGAAGCGTCATGTCCCCGCCCGCAATTCGTGTGGGCCTCATCTCCGATACCCATGGGCTGCTTCGCCCCGAGGCGCTACGCGAGCTGCAAGGCTCGGACATCATCATTCATGCGGGCGACATCGGCAGACCTGAGATTGTCCAAGCCCTGGCACAGATCGCGCCCACTTTTGCGGTGCGCGGCAACATCGATTACGGCGATTGGGTCGCCGCGTTTCCGTCGACGCAGGTGGTCGAGGCCGGAGGACTTCGGTTTTTTGTCCTGCACGACGTGGCGCTGCTCGACATCGATCCGGCGAAAGAAGGCTTTGCCGCGGTCGTGTTCGGCCACTCTCATAAGCCTGCCGTCGAGACCCGGGCAGGAGTGCTGTTCTTCAACCCCGGAAGCGCGGGGCCTCGCCGTTTCACCCTTCCCGTGACCGTCGGCCGGGCCACTGTGTCAGGCCGGCACATCCGTCCGGAAATCGTGCACCTGCCCGTGTGAGGTGCGCGCGGAGCGCCACAGGACGGTTATTGTTGCTTCGGCTTCCACTCCCGGGCCAGCCGCTGGGCTTCCGCGATCTGGGCGGAGGTCATCCGAAGCGACACGGCCTCCCGGCTGCTGATGGCCAGGTTGCGGCCACGACTGTCCGAGGCAGGAAACCGCGCGGCCGCGAGATTGAACCACATGTGCGCGGCCACAAGGTCGCGCTTGCCGCCATCGTCGCCGTCCGCATACGAGAGGCCGAGATTGTATTGGGCCTGCGGGCTGCCTTGCTCGGCAGCCAAGCGATAAAAGTGGACGGCCTTCGCGTGGTCCTGCGGCAGGCCCTGGCCTTCGCTGTACATGACGCCGAGATTGAACTGGGCGACCGCGTCTCCCCGCTCGGCTGCAAGGCGAAACCATTTCGCCGCCTCGGCTTCATTGCGCGAGACGTCCTTGCTGCCGCGATAGTAGAGCAGTCCGAGCGTCGACTGCGCCCGGGTGTCGCCCTGCTCCGCCAGCGGAACCAGGCCGCGCAAAGCCGACTTGTAATTGCCCTTGTCATAGGCGGCATAGGCAGCCTCGGCGGGCGAGCCGGCCAGGCCCAAAGGCTTCAGAGCATCGGCGAGCCCGTTCTTGATCGGCTCGTGGTAGACGCCGAGCGCAAACCCCACGGTCAGCATGGTCACCGCTACGATCCACAGGAGGCCCCGGCCCCTGCGCTGCCAGTAGCTCGCAACCTCCCGGCAGCTCGCGAGCGCCATCTGCATGCGGCTGAGCTCGCGCTCCAGCTGGACCTCTTGCCGCCTCCCGCGGCCGAATCCGATTCGCTGCAACAATGACATGCAGATCCCGTGCAATCCTCGCCGCTAGGCGCCCGTTAGTTAGTCATCCCGGGCGCCTCAAGCAATCTCGCAGGCCGACGCGCTCGCCGCCTCATTCCGATCCCGCAAGTCCGGCGTGTTGCACCACCTCGCCCCAGCGCGCAACCTCCGTCTCGACGTAGCGGATCAAATCTGCCGGTAACGGGGAGTTGATGGGAGTAACGCCAAGCTCGACAAGTTGTCGCCGCAGCTCGGCGCCGGCCATGATGGCCTGTGTCTCGGCATACAGCTTGTCCACGATGGCGGCCGGCGTGCGCGCCGGCGCGACCAGCATCAACCGCGCGACTGCGTCGAAACCCGGCACGCCTGCCTCCGCGATCGGCGGCACATCGGGAATGGTCGGGAAGCGTGTTGCCGAGGAAATCCCGAGCGCGACCGCCTTTCCCTCCCTGACGAGGGGCATCGCCGGCGCGAGATCGCAAAAGATGATCGGCACATGGCCGGCGACGAGATCGTTGATCGCCTGCGCAGTGCCTTTGTAGGGCACATGCGTCATCTCGATCCCGGTCATCATCTTCAGCAATTCGGTGTAGAGGTGCGGCGGGCCGCCGACCCCGCTCGAGCCGAAGGCAAGTTGGCCCGGCCGCTCCCTGGCCAGACCGATCAATTGCGCGAGCGAGCTGACCCCCAGCGAGGGATGAACGATCAGCACGAACGGCACGTTTCCCACGAGCGCGATCGGCGCAAAATCGGTCACCGGGTCATAAGGCAGCTTCTTGTGCAGGGTGACCTGAATGGCCAGCTGCGTGCTGGTGCCGAGAAAGAGGGTATACCCGTCGGGCGGGCTTTTCGCGACCGAGTTGGCGGCTATGACTCCGCCCGCGCCCAGCCGGTTCTCGACTACGAATGATTGGCGCAGGCGCTCGCTCAGCTTCTGCGCAAGGAGCCGCGCGACCAGATCGGCGCCTCCGCCGGCCGCGTAGGGCGCCACAACCGTAACCGGACGCGCGGGGTAGTCCTGCGCGTTGGCCGAAGGCGCGAGCGCGCTCAGGAGCGCACCCAGCACCACGCCGATCAGTCCTCCCCGGAGCACTCGCTTTACATCCTTGGTTCGCTTGAGCTCGTGAGTGTTATATCCTGCCACGACGTTGGGATAGGAGACTTGGAAGCTGAGAGTATCATCAATGCCGCCACGCCTGCAGGCGGCCGTTTTCGGTCTCGAAGCAGCATCCGGGGCGAAAGATGCCGCCCATGACCATCGCTGCGGGTTAATGACATGACTGTGCCAGACCCAATTCCGGCAGGCCCCGACCTCGATGCTGAGCAAAACGCCAAGAAGCCCGTTGGCAGCCCGGCTCTTCCTCCAACCTGGACAGCCGCCGTGTTGTTGTCGCCGTTTGGCGATTCGGTCTCCCCTCTAGGTCGCAACGGCTCACAGCTCGTCGTCGGGACCATCGAGTGCTCCTCCGGCAAACCCGAGAGCTGGATGCGCGTGGTCCTCTATCTCACGCATGATCGACGCTGTTATGAATTTGTCTTTGTGACCGTCGTTCGGGACGAGGGGCACGAGGATCTTCATTGGTACTGGGTCGATGCGGGCGGCCCGGACGAGCCCATCAGCAATCTTTACGGCCCCTTCGCGACCACTCTGCGGGTTCCGGATCCGAGCTTTTTTGCGAGAGCAGTATGGGGAAATTCATATCCGCTGATGTGCACCGGTACGAACAAACAAGGGATTGAATGCGATCACTGGTCGTTGCCTTCGCCTGGGCCGCCTGGCCGCGGCGGCTGGTACGCGTTTCGAAGGGGCACTTCACAATTGTTCCGCGTCTTGATGCTGGATGCCACGAACCCATCGATGCTTCCGATCCTCGGTTCGTTTTACATTGCGAACCTGCCATTTTTTGCCCAAGGCGTTTCGGACGCAACCAAATCCCGGATTGACAGCATCAAAAGCAAACGCCCAGGCGGCGCCGGCGATACTGGAATCCCCTGGTCACGCAACAGGACATCCAGCGTGCAATGGAATCGCCCCTGGCCTGGGCCGATTGTACACCGAAGGATATCCGCAAGGTCATCCCCGGCTTCACTGCCATGCGGAGCGGGAGGGGCCTGCCGGCTTGGAGCGGCAACACCTATATACGCGGTTGGAGCATAGGTCCTGACCCTGTCCCCTACTTTACGAGAGTTTGCTACATCTGGACCGATGATGCCGCCAGCAAGCAGCAGTCCGTCTTCATCGGAGTTGGCGCGGCTCGTTTGCCTCCAGATCACCCCTACTCGATCCGGACCGATATCTGCCTCGACGAGTCGGGCACGAGCCAACCCAATTACGCATGGGATAATGCAGCCGGCGCGTGGAGGTATCTCCAATGCATTCCGCCCGACCTCTCCGTGCCCCTACCACGTCCCGAGTGGCTGGAAGGGGCGAGTGCTTTGATCATGGGTCGGATCCGCGGCAACCCGCAGTTCGGGCTTGCCGCGGGTGAGCAGCTGAACCTGATTGCGGCACAGGCACCGCGCGCCCCCGGCGAATTGGCCATTTTCTGGGTCTGGTTTTTGGAAAGCGGCATCGGGGTTTTGTTTTCTGAAGGGAATTACATGAATCCGCTGTCGCACAGCCTGCAGGTGATCGACTACAATGTCTTCATCCGTGATGCCGGTCTGACGCAGGGCGATTTTTCGAATCCCTGCGGTTGGGGCACGGCTGCGCCGCCGAACATGGCGGGCGCGCATGGCCATCTGATGCAAGTGGCTGCGGGGATTGTCGACCAAACCGCAAGATCCTGAGTCGTTCCTGGTCAGGAGCCCATGCACTTGTCCGGCTTGACAGGAAGGCGCGTGAGGCTCTGCATGGCGACAAATGCAGTCTCGCCGAGATGGGCAGCATCCTCGAACGAGCCAATGACGTGCCGGTGGTTACGCCCGGTGAGATAGTGGTTGCGCGCGGCCCCCGGCATCGGGAGCCGTGCCGCGCAGCCTGGCATCGGCTATCGCTGTGGCGGCAAGTCCGTTCAAGCCGCTTTCGTTACATCGGTGCGATCAGCTACCCGCATCCTCGCATTGAGCGCGCCCCATCGGCCGAACGTCCAAATAACGCCGCGTCGCACGCCCGAGAGCCATAACGGCCAGTTTGCCGTCAAAGCATCATAGCGCAGAGCCCAGCTCTGGGTTTCGTCGGTGACAGGACGTATTGCGCTCTCCCACGAGGCGAGCGCGGATCCCAGATCAGAGGATCTGGAAAGCTCTTTGCTCAGCACGTACGCACTCATCAGCGTGCAGCCGGCGCCCTGCCCCAAGGTGGGCGGCATGCAGTGGGCGGCATCGCCGATGAGAGCGACGCAACCTTTCGACCATTTCCTGCAACGGACGTAGGTGAAGGCATGTCGCGTGCCCCCGCCGGCACCGCGCAGACGCGCCAGCGCCGGATAGAGCATGGGAAATGAACGCTTCCAGCTTTCAATATCGACCGGCAATCTGATGCCGCCCAAGTCCGACTGCGGGCAACTCATATATATGTGGGTAAGATCGGCCGTTGCCGGCGCGATGCCGATGCGCCGCCGCCCGCCCCACCATTCGCGCGTCATATCCTCCGCCTCAAAATCAGTGCGCGGCACGAGATGGCGTGTCGCGCCGGTTGCAAGCTCCCTGCAGGCCGACGTCAGCCCGAGTTGATGGCGAAAGGGCGAGTTGGAGCCGCTCGCATCGATTATCAAATCGGCGGTGCGAATATCGCCATTTGCGAGAATCAGGGAGCCGCCGGGATCGACCTGCGCCACCGGCGCATCTGTGACGATGTCGGCCCCGGCGATGCGGGCAGCTTGTGCCAAGCCGAGCACGAGGTCGGAGCGGGGCAGATTGAACGCCCGCGCAGGACCAACCAGCGCCCTGCGCTGCAGCAGGCGATCCTTGTGATCTCGTATCTCCGCACGGCGGATGCATACCGCGCGTTTGAGCACAAGCTCCGCGATTCCGACGTGCTCGAGCACGGTGACCGCGTTATTCTTCAGAAAGAGCGCCGCGCCTATTTCCCGAATTTGCGAGTGGCGCTCGTTGACCCGTACATGCCAGCCTTCGCGCGCAAGCAAATAGCCGATGAAGAGCCCGCCGATCCCGCCGCCCACAATTTCGACAGTGCCGCGCATAGATTGAGCTGTCCAGTATTTCTAAAATCGGCTGCTGATCCGGGAATGCCCCTGTTGATTGCGTTCTATTTGCTCCCAGGCTCTGGATAAATCATGGAAATCCATGTTAGCATAATTCCGGCGGTTTGCGGTCCGGTTTGCCGAGAATGTCCCCTTCTGTCCGGATGACAAGGCTGACCCGGCGAAATCTGTGCCTGGGCCTGATTGGCGTGGCGGCGGGGCCGCTCCCATTGCGCGCACAGCAGCCCTCGCTGCCCGTTGTCGGCTTCCTCAGCAGCGGCTCACCGCGCGCCTTCGCAAAATTCCTCAAGGCTTTCCAGCAGGGCTTGAGCGAGGCGGGTTTTGTGGAGGGACGAGACGTATCCATCGTCTACCGCTGGGCGGAAGGTCACTTTGACGAGCTGGATGCGCTCGCGGCGGAGTTGGCGGCGCGTCCAGTCACCCTGATCGCTGCTACGGGTGGCATGGTTTCGGCTCAGGCAGCGAAAAAGGCCACCCAGACAATTCCCATCGTCACCGTGCTGGGTTTCGACCCGGTCAAGCTCGGACTGGTGGCGAGCTTCAACAAGCCTGGGGGGAATCTCACCGGGACGACGATCATCACGACCGAGCTTGCACCAAAACGGCTGAGCCTGCTGTGCGATCTCGATCCGGACATCCGCACCATAGCCAGCCTTGTGAATCCGGATTCGTCGGGTACCAAGGCCGAAACAGAAATCCTCGCAGCCGCCGCGAGCACGACAGGCCGCTCCTTGATGGTTCTCAGCGCACGCTCCGACAGCGAGATTGACGGCGCGTTTGTTGAGGCCGCAGGAAAAGGCGTGCGCGGCATCGTCATCAGCGCCGATCCCTTGTTCACCGCACGGCGCGCCCACATCGTGGCGCTCGCCGCAAAACACAGGCTGCCGGTGATGTATCCCTTCCGGGAGTTTGCCGAAGCCGGCGGTCTGATGAGCTATGGCCCCAACCTCGCAGGCGCCTATCGGGTTGCAGGCATTTACGCCGGCCGCATACTCAAGGGGGCCAAGCCCAGCGAGCTACCGATCGAGGAGCCGACGGCATTCGAGTTCATCGTCAATATGAAAACAGCGAAGGCGCTCGGCTTGACCATCCCGCCAGGCCTGCTCTCGATCGTCGACGACACCATCGAGTGATATGAGCAACACGGCTGATTACGCAGCGTCTACTCAGGTCGCATCCGATCGGTCTTGGCGGTGGAATAAACGTAAACTAATGTTACCATGACGTTTCTTGGAGAAGACGAACCTAAGCTTCTGCTAAAGCGCGGCACGAACGAGAGGAGGCGGTCATGGCCCCACAGCCATCGATTTCAACTAAGAAAATAGGCGTTATATCAAGCATCGAGTGTGGACAGTCATTTACAGACGCGCTCGAAGGAGCATTGAATTATCCCGTTACATATTACTTTGATAAAGTGGGGTATGACAATCAACTTCTTAAAGATGCCGTAAACAGCTTTAATGCAGACACTAATATTGGTCTAATTGTCACGTTTGGTGGCAAGATCGCGTTCGCAGCGGCGAATTCATTCGCGAAAAAACCGTTCATTTCCCTGACAGGCGCGCCACCGACAACGTCAGACAATCGAACCGACTACTGCCTTGGAGGCGTGAGTTTGGAAAGCTACGTCCACAATCAACCGATTGCTATTCCGGTAACGTTTGGGAATGGGACCGCGGATGTGACCGTTACAGACGGCTCTAATCCGTTCAAAGTAGATGATAGGGTCTCCTTCACAGGAGGCAACCTACCGAATAACGTCCCAGCAAACCAGGCCTTTTTCGTAACGACTGTTGGCTCTGGGACATTTCAATTTTCGGCAACAAAAGGCGGCGGAGCCATACAGCCTGCTTCTGCGGCCTCGGGAATTAATGCATGGTCAATAAAAAACCGGATAGTAGCTCTGAAAAAGGATCCATCAAATATCTCCTTACTATACCATTCCGCTTCCTCCCTTATAGGCGACGAGCTGGCACAATGGCGCACTAACTGGCCCGCTTTGGATGGATATTTTAAAGCTGGACCCGGCGGGCCAGCTATACCGATAAACGTTAGAAAGAAACTAGTGTATGCCTTCGACGATGTCCCGACGGACGCAGTGATTATCAGTGCGGATCCGTATTTTCAGGAAAACAAAGAAGAGCTTATCCAGGCTGCTAATGCGTCTTCAAAATTGGTCTGCTATCCTTTGAATAATTATCGGAATCGGAGCGGCAAGAACAAGCCCAGCCACGCTGTCGTGTATGGTCCAAAACTTGAAGAGGCGATTACCCAAATAGGCTCACTCGCTAACACCTTTCTCGCAGTTACCGGGGCTAACACCATTACTCAGCAACCGTTCACCCCTATTTACTATCCCGACCCCAAATAAACTGCGTACATCCTCATTACGTCCGCCGGCAGATGCGAGCCCCACCTCCCCGGGGCAAACCGGATCAAGCAGCCCCCCTTGCCCGATGTTCGTTCAGCGAGGTAACCCGCCCTGAAGCGGCAGTCCGCTGCGCGAAACAGAAAGTGGGACACAGCGGACTGCGATATCACGATATGCACGGCGGTTCCTCCGATCGTCCACTCAGCGCAGGAGCGCGTTGCCGATCCGTTGGGTTGTGGTCTATTCGGATGCGGCGCGGAAAAAGCTGCGTTCGACCAAGCATCCGATCCCCTTGGGCAAATGACTCGGTCCACGGTCGCTCTGTGAACCAATTCACAACCGTCCGGTTGGGCCGCTGCTAACTTTCTCCTCGGTCCGGCAATATTCCTCGTTTCGGCCGGGCTGGAGGTCCCCTGGACATGTTTCTTGGCTTGGCCAATAACGATCATGTGCGGGCGGCGAAGCTGGGCGGCATCATGGATGTCGGAGGATGGCTGCGGGGTCTTGGCCTCGAGCAGTATGAGGCGATCTTCCGCGAGAACGCCATAGATGCGAGCGTGCTCCCCGATCTCACGGAGCACCATCTGCGCGAGATGGGCCTTCCGCTCGGTGTCCGTCTCAAGCTCCAGAAAGCCATCAATGCACTCGCTTCGAGTGCAGAGCCGACGAGCCCCCCGCTCGCGCCGGCGGTCTCCGGCCCCGCCGCAGATGTTGCGGAGCGCCGGCAAGTCACGGTCATGTTCTCCGATCTGGTCGGCTCGACTGCTCTGGCGGCCCGCATGGACCCCGAGGATCTGCGCGAGATCATGGCCAGCTATCAAAGATGCGTGGCCGAGACTGTGCAGCGTTATGACGGGTTCGTTGCGAGGTACATGGGCGACGGCGTGCTGGTGCATTTCGGCTATCCGCGCGCCCACGAGGATGACGCCGAGCGGGCCGTGCGCGCGGGGCTCGAGCTGATTGCAGCGGTCGGCGCGCTCGAAGCGCCCACTCCCCTGCAAACTCGCGTCGGCATTGCGACCGGGCTTGTCGTCGTCGGCGAGCTTATCGGCTCGGGGGACGCGCAGGAACGCAGCATCGTCGGCAAGACACCGAACCTGGCTGCGCGCCTGCAGGGCCTCGCCCAGCCGAACATGGTCGTGATCTGCGGCAGCACGCGCAACCTTCTCGGCAACCTGTTTGAGCTGAACGATCTCGGGCCCAGAGAGCTCAAGGGCATCGCCGAGCCGACGCGGGCGTGGGCGGCAGTGCGCGCGAGCTCGGTAGCCAGTCGGTTCGAGGCGCTGCGAGCGGCGAGCCTGTCGGCTCTCGTCGGCCGCGAGGAGGAGTGCCAATTGTTGCTGCGGCGATGGTCGACGGCAAAGTCGGGGCAAGGTCAGGTGGTCCTGCTCTCGGGCGAAGCCGGTATCGGCAAGTCGCGGCTCACCGCTGCGCTGCTGGAGAGCCTCGCCGCCGAGCCGCACGTGTGCTTGCGCTATTTCTGCTCGCCCCAGCACACGGACAGCACGTTTTATCCGATCATTGGCCAGATTGAGCGCGCCGCAGGACTGGTGCGCGGCGATACCCCGCAAGCTCAGCTCGAGAAGCTCGACCGGATGCTGGCGCAAACCGCAACCGCGCGTGAGGATGCAGCGCTGGTTGCGGAGCTGCTGTCGGTTGCGAACGATGGCCGTTATCCCGCGTCAGCGCTGAGCCCGGAGCAGCGGCGCGAGAGAACGTTGGACGCGCTCGTGTCGCACGTGCAGGCCCTGTCATGCTCCAATCCGGTGCTGATCATCTTCGAGGATGCACATTGGAGCGACCCGACCAGCCTGGAAGCATTTGGCCGGATGGTGGACCGGATCGCGACTCTGAGAGCGCTGCTGATTGTGACGTTCCGGCCGGACTTCGATGCGCCCTGGGCGGGACGAGCTCATGTGACCCTGCTTAGTCTGAACCGACTGACGCAGCGCGAAGTCTCGGCAATGATCGACCATCTTGTAGCGAATAATCAATTGCCGGCGGGCGTACGTCAGGACATCGTCGAGCGCACCGATGGGATCCCCTTGTTCGTCGAGGAGATGACCAAGGCAGTGCTGGAGGCCGGCAGCGAGGCGGGGGCCGAGCGTGCCGCAGCCGCGGTTCCGTTCCCGGGCCCTCCGGTCCCTGCAAGCTTGCACGCATCGCTCATGGCACGCCTTGACCGGCTCGGCCCGGCAAGGGAGGTGGCACAGATCGGCGCAGCGATCGGACGCAACTTTTCCCACGCCCTGCTCGCTGCCGTGGCGCGCAAACCCGACGCGGAGCTGGAATCGGCGATCGACCGCCTCGTTTCGGCGAGCTTGCTGCTCCGCCAAGGATTGCCGCCGCACTCCAGCTACGTGTTCAAGCATGCGCTGGTGCAGGACGCTGCCTATGGCTCGCTGCTGCGCGCATCGCGCCGCATCCTTCACGCTCGTATCGTCGATACGCTGGAGGGCGAATTCACGGAAATTGCCGATCGTCAGCCGGAGCTGCTGGCGCGTCACTGCACCGAGGCAAGACTGATGGAGAAAGCCGCAGCGCTATGGGGTAGAGCCGGACTGCGCTCTCTTGAGCGCTCGGCGCTGGTCGAAGCCGCGGAGCAGCTCACGCGCGCTCTTGCCCTGATCGCCACCCTCCCCATGACTCCCGAGCTGCGCCGCGAGCAGATCAAGCTTCAAGTCGCGCTGATAACCCCGCTCATGCATGTGAAAGGCTATGCCGCGCCGGAAACCAAGGCGGCGGCCGAGCGAGCCCGAGTGCTGATCGAGGAGGCCGAAGCATGCGGCGAGCATCCCGAGGACCCGCTGCTGCTGTTTTCGGTGCTCTTCAGCTTCTGGACTGCGAGCTTTGTTGCATTCGACGGCGAGGCTCTGCGCGAGCGGGCAAGTCAGTTCCTGACACTGGCCGAGAAGCGAGGGGCCGCGGTGCCGATCATGATCGGCCACCGCATCATGGGCTCCGTGCTACACACCGGTGCTTTCGCGGAAGGGCGAGCCCATCTCGATCGCGCAATCGCATTGTACGATGCTGCCGAGCATCGTTGCCTGGCCAACCGTTTCGGCCAAGACGTGCGGGTGGCGGCCCTATCGTATCGTTCCTGGGCGCTGTGGATGCTTGGATATCCGGATGCCGCGCTCGCCGACGCGGGCCATGCACTCGGGGAAGCGCGAGAGATCGGCCAGGCAGCCACCTTGATGTACGCGCTGGTGCACGCTTTGTTCATCCACATCCAATGTGGAAACCGCGGGACCGCGCAAGCCGAGGCCGATGAGCTTGTCGCTCTGGCCAACGAAAAAAACGCCTTGTTCTGGAAGGCGCAAGGAATGTCGATGCAAGGCTGCATACTGGCGGTGACCGGCAAGCCCGCAGACGCCGTGCAGATGATCACCTCCGGTATAACCGCGTGGCAGACGACGGGGTCAACCTTCTGGATGCCGTTGTATCTGTCGTACTTGGCGAGTGCCTATGCCGAGCTTGGCCAATTCGAAACCGCTTGGCGATATATCGATGAAGCGATGAGCTTGGCCGAAACAACCAGGGAAAGATGGTATGAAGCCGAGACTTATCGGATAGCCGGCGAGATCAGCCTGCGCTCGCACGCGCAGGGGCCGGCGAAAGCAGCAGGGTTTTTCGAGCGTGGACTCGCCATTGCACGCGCCCAACAAGCAAAGTCGTGGGAATTGCGCGCGGTGATGACCCTCGCGACGCTTTGGCGCGATGAGGGCAGGCAGCAGCAGGCCCGCGATTGGCTCGTCCCGATCTTTGGCTGGTTTACCGAAGGTTTCGAGACTGTGGATTTGAAGCAGGCCGCAGGCTTGCTCGAGGCCGAGCGCGCCGTGATGGAAGGTCTGTCTGCTGGCAGCTGATGGCGAGACCACCACCCGGCCCCAAGGGCGCCTCTCTGGGCAAACTCAACTATGAGCTCTGGCGAGCCGACATGCTCGGCTTTCTCGCGGCGCTCGCCGAGCATTATGGAGACGTCGTCGGATTTGCTCTCGGACGCTCGCGTTGCATCCTGGTCAATGGCGCTGCTGAGGTGCGCGCGCTGTTTCTGGAGCACGAAGCATGCCTGCGCAAACCGGAATTCGTCAAAAGCTCCAATCGCGGCCATTGGGGTGACGGCCTCACGACCCTCGAAGGACCGGCCTGGGAGGCGCGGCGGCGATTGATCCAGTCCTGCTTCGGCGCGCGATCCATGGCGCGTGCTTTGCCCTTGGTGGCCGAGTGCGCGGCGGGCATGCTGGACACCTGGTCTTCCCTCGGCGAGGCCGACCTGCTCAAGGAATTTCGTATGCTCACCGCCCGGATCGCGGCGCGGTTGGTGCTGGACGCTGAATTGGAAGGGTACGGGTGCGACAATGGCCGATCCGGCGTGCTCCCTGTCGTGGAAGTCTATGGCGACGAGCACATCGGCAGCTCCGGAGGCGATCCGACCGCGCCGCTGGTCATGGTGCGACCCCGGGCGCCAGCTCGCATGGACATTGCAGTCCGCATGATCGATGAGCGCATCAAGACCGGTGAAGCGAGGCAGGACATTCTTTCGGACCTCGTTCGCGCCCGGTTTTCAGACGGCGAACGTCTCACGCGCGACGAGATCGTGGACGAGGTCATCCAGATGCTCTACGCCGGACATCACACGATCCCGTCCACGCTCGTGAATTTCTGGCGCGACATTTCCGCGACAGACGCCGTTAGAATAGCAGCGGAATCCGATTACCTGTCCGCGAGAGGCGTGTGGAATTGGCCGGATCTCTCAGTGTCTTACTGTCTTGCCGCCCTGAAGGAGAGCATGCGTCTGCACCCGCCGGCGCCCATCATCTATCGGGAGGTAGAGAGCGCTTTCGAGCTCTGCGGGTTCGAATTTCCACGGAACGTGGCTGTATGGGTTAGTCCGCAATTGCTTCATAACGACGCAAGATACTTTCCCGAGCCAAATCTCTTTCGCCCTGACCGTTTCATGAAGGATACCCTCGCGGTGACGCCCCGATCCCCCTACTTTCCATTCGGTGCAGGCCGGCGCGTGTGCGTCGCATCCCATATGGCGCTTCAGCAGATGACCCTGATTGCTCTTCTCACGGCGCGTCGTTTTCGGCTCATTTCTGCCCGCGACGGATGCTCTGTCTTCAGGCTGCAAGCCGTCAGCCAGAGCCGGAGCGTTTGTTGACAGCGGGAGCGCCGCAATCGTAGGCTGCAAACGACCTGTTTTCAGCGAGATTGGGAAACGGGTTGAACACGGCCGTCAGGCGATCATGGGGTTTCGCCTGCGACGCTAGCTGCCGCCAACCCTCTCGAAGGAAGAACAGTGGCTAAACTCACCAGCAAGGACTGGGGCAAGATCCATGCAAAAGCATGGCGCGACCCGAATTTCAGGAAGCTCCTGGAGAGCGACCCGACCAAGGCCGTGCACACTTACGGCAAGGAAGTCGGCAAGACTTTCGACAAGATCCTCACGGTACGCGGCAAGCCTGCGGGCATCCCCGACCCACATCTGGAGCACGTGCATCCGTTTCCGCCCTCCTGCTGCTGAGAAGCAGATGGCGCAATGGACGCGGCATCGGGTTGATCCGCGTCAGCTGGGTTTGAAGGACCTGAATGTGCATGCCTACAGCCGCTGTGCCGTTCATTTGTTGACAGGGCAGACTCGTAACTCAATACTGTCGCTTGCACGCGGACCTCGGACGCGTGCAAGCTGATGTTACACTTGCGGCGGTCATGGGGTGCCGCGGCAAGTTTTGGGGTGCACCGAACCCCTTGAAGGAACCACAGCAGTGGCCGTACTCACCGACAGGGAGTGGGGCAGGATCTATGCGAAGGCATGGACCGACCCCGCGTTCAGAAAGCTCTTGGAAACCGATCCGACCCAAGCCATCAAGGCGTACGGCAGGGAAGTCGGCAAGACTTTTCCGAAAATAGTCAGGTTGGAACGCAGGCCGAAGAAAAAAAAAGACGAGGACCTTACCAGCATTCATCCCTTTCCGCCCTCCTGCTGCTGAGCCGGACGAATTCTTATGCATGTGGACGCAGTAGGACGTCCACGCTTCAAGTCATGCATCGAGCCCATCGCCGCTGGGGATGGGCTCTTTTTGCTTTCGGAAGGCCGGCACACCTGGATGCCTGAGCCGATATTTACGGCGCTCGCGCCCATGTTGGACGGCACGCACGAGGTCGAAACTATCTTCGAGACCCTTTCTGAGAGCTACGCGGCGGAGCAGGTTTTCGCGGCGCTCGATCACCTCAGGATCGGCGGGTACCTGGCGGAGGATGCCGCCGTCGAGCCGCGGCCGGCGCGGGCATTCTGGGAGCATCTCGGGGTGGCGCCCTCGCTGGCGCGATTGCGGCTCGATGCCGCGCGGGTTGCCACGGTGGCATTCGGTGATGTTGAGCTGGCGCCGATCGGCGACTTGCTCAAGCTCCAGGGCCTCAACCGCGCCGACGAGGCCGAGGTCGCCCTGGTCGTCACCGACGACTACCTTCGACCGGAGCTGTCCGTTTGGAACAGCCAGTCGCTGGCAACGGGAAAGAGCTGGCTCCTGGTCAAACCGGTCGGTATCGAGACATGGATCGGGCCGATGTTCCTGCCGGGGCGAACCGCCTGCTGGGAGTGTCTCGCTCAGCGACTGCGCGGGCATCGTAAGCTGCAGGAATACCTCGCTCGACGCAGCGGCAGCGACGCTCCGGTGGGCATAATTCCCACGGCTCTTGCTTCGACCGCACATGGCGCGATGTCCGATGCAGTGACTGAGATCACCTGTTTCGTCGGCACCGGCGGCCAATCCGGCCTCGTCGATCGAGTGGTCTCGACCAACGTGCTCACGCTTGAAAGAAGCCAGCACACACTCATCCGCCGCCCCCAGTGTCCCTCGTGCGGCTCTCGAGACCTGGTCAATCGAGCACATGCCGGACCGGTGCAGCTGGGCTGGCGGCCGAAGCTCCACCAATCGGATGGCGGAGATCGCGCACTGGATCAGAGGGAAGTCCTGCGTCGGCTGGAGCGACACCTCAGCCCGATCACCGGCATTGTGAGCAGGCTCGTACCGGGAGAGCGGGCCGCCGTAAGCGGCGGTGCCGCAAAAGGCCTGACCGTGACATTTGCGGCCGATCACAATTTTTCTGAAATGTACGACGATCGATTCTTTCTTCGCGAAGGCCTGCGGCGGCGCTCCGGGGGGAAGGGTAAGAGCGTCGATCAGGCGCGCGCGAGCGCACTCGCGGAATCCTTGGAACGCTATTGCGGCGTCTTTGACGGAACGGAGCCGCGCATCCGGTCAAGTTTTGCGAAGCTCGGGAAGGCAGCAGTCCATCCGAACGCCTGCATGTGCTACAGCGAGCGTCAATACGCACAACGCGAGGCGAACAACCGGCGGGGACACAAAGCCTACTGGGTGCCGCAGCCGCTGCGAGAGGACGTCGAGATCGACTGGACGCCGCTATGGTCGCTCCCGGCCGATGAGCCGCGTTATCTCCCGACTTCCTTCTGTTACTACGGATATCAGAGTGCCGATCCGCTCTTTGCCAGGGCCGATTCCAACGGCTGCGCCGCCGGTTGCGTCATCGAGGAGGCCGTGCTCCAGGGCGTGCTCGAGCTGATCGAGCGCGACGCCGTCGCCCTGTGGTGGTACAATCGGCTACGGCGGCCCGGCCTGGATCTCAAAGCGATCGACGACACATTCGTCTGCGCTCTGGTTCGTCATTATGGCGAGCTCCGGCGCGAGCTTTGGGTGCTCGATGTCACAAGCGACCTCGGAGTGCCGGTCTTTGCCGCATTGTCCAAGCGCACCGATAAGCCCGAGGAGGACATCATCTACGGTTTTGGTGCGCATCTCGATGCACGGATCGCTCTGAGGCGGGCGCTGACCGAGCTGAGCCAATCGCTGGAGGCCGTGCCGACCCTATCCGGTCCGGACTCGACGCGGACATACCGCGGAAACGAGGAGGCCATGCATTGGTGGCGCACGATTCGTGTTGCCGACGCAGGCTACCTTGCGCCTGACCTCGCAGCGGGACCGCGCCGCCTCGACCAGCTCAATAATTTGGCGTCCGACGATCTCGGGCAGGACGTCTCGACCTGCAAAGAGCTCCTGGGACGCCGGGGGATCGATCTGCTCGTGCTCGACCAGACGCGGCCTGACATTGCATTCCCCGTGGTGCGCGTGGTTGCACCGGGGTTGCGCCATTTCTGGGCCCGTTTCGGGCCCGGCCGTCTCTATGACGTGCCGTTGCGAGAAGGCTGGATTTCCCGGCCGCTCTCGGAGGAAGAGATGAATCCCTTCGTCATCCAGTTCTAGTGCTTGCCACCGGGAGGAATTCAATGAGCTCAATTCTTCTTTCTGACTACAGGACACCCTTTGACATCATGGTAGGCTTCTGGGCCAAGCAATCCATCATATACGACGAGAAGGGCGTCTATGTTGACTCGACGCCCGGCCTCGTCGCGATTTATTGGAAGAAGCGAGGCAAGCTCATTCATTTCCGCGAGGACCTCCTGGAGGATTCGAGCGACTCCGCAAAGGGCTACGCGCACCGCGCGGCTATTGCGAAGCTGATCCGCTCGGAGTTCGACCTTGAAGTGAGGGGTAAATTCGCGAGCGGAAAATCGGGGGGCGTGACGGTCACCGGTAGAGAGGCCCGTCCGGACGTGTATCATTTCCATCTTAAAGTACCCGAGGGCCATTGGTACAACAGTCACTACAGCCCAACCCCGAATGCGCGGCACATCATGGGTCCGCTCGTACCCGCCGATGGAGACGGTGAAATCGCGTACATTGTCGTGCAAACCCTGTCGCGCGTATCTTATGATATTCCAAAGGCATACAAGCGCGACATCCAGCGAGCTCGCTGAGGTGCGCTCGATTGAACCGCCGCACAAACCGTCGCGCTGTCATTATCGGCGGGGGCATCGCCGGTCTGCTGGCCGGCCATGTCCTTGCCGCTCGGTTCGAGCGGGTTACGATTCTCGAGCGCGGCAGCTATCCCGCGGATGCTAGCTCACTCGCGCCGCCGGCGCGCCGGGGTGTGCCACAGAGCCGCTGCCTTCATCTCCTGACGGCGGCAGGCGCAGCCACATTCGACAAATTGGCACCGGGTTGGAGGGAAGACCTGATCGCCCTCGGCGCCCGTCCTTTCGATGTTTCTGCCGATTCCGTGTTGCGCGTTCCCACGGGCTCGTTGCCTCGAGTCCGTTCGGGGATGATCACCTACGCGTGCTCCCGGGCGCTTCTGGAAAATGTCCTGCGGCGCGGTCTCGCCGCCAACTCGAGGGTGCGTCTGCGAGAAGGCCACAAGGTCGTCGGCCTGCTCTGCAGCCTTCGGGATAGAAGAGTGAGCGGCGTTCGTACGGCAGCGCGGATCTCACAAGACGCAAAGACCTTTTTGGCCGATCTGGTTGTGGATGCCAGCGGTGCCGGTTCCACACTGTCGGATTGGATCTCCCGTCTGCCCCACGGCTTGGCATCGGTGGTGGAGCAGACCGTGATCGAGGGCGGCAGCTCGTATGTGTCCCGGTGGTTTCACATTGAGCCGGCAGATGCGCCGGACTGGTCCTGCTTTTCCATTGCGCCCAGACCGGACGCCGGGCTTCGGTCCGCAATGATGTTGCGCGCCGAGCGGAATCGGTGGGGGCTCGTGCTTTTGGCTCCCGCGAGCGAATCGCCTCCTTGCGACGACGTCGCTTTCCTGGGCTTCATCGCTCGTTTCGACGACCCTGAGCTGCAAAGCGCCCTGCGCCACGCCCGCCCGGTATCTCCTATCCACCGTTATGGCCCCACCCCCAATCGCATGATGCGCTACGAGCGGCTGACGGCTTGGCCGAGGGGATTGGTTGCAACCGGGGATTCGGTATGCACGCTCGACCCGTATTTCGGACTGGGTATGACTGCTGCGGCGCGGGGGGCGGCGCTACTGGGAAAATACCTGGACCGGCAACCCGGGACGCCCGTACGTGGCCTGGATTTCCAGAACGAGCTGGCTTCCTTGAATGCCCAGCCCTGGCAGCTGGCTACCGGCTGCGACCCCGACGGGTGGCCGCTTGAACGCGATAGGCTCAAGCTCCAAGGTCTGTATGATAACGCTCCGTCGAGTCCCGAGGCCGCACACGCACTTCTGGCCGTGCAGCATCTGCTCCGCCCCGCTGAAACTTTGGAAGCCGCGGTATGAGGATTGCAGTGCTCGGTGGTGGTACCGCCGGCTTTATCGCCGCTGCGCATCTATCACGGCATTTGCCGGAAGCGGAGTTGCTGCATGTTTTCGATTCACGCATTCCAATTATCGGCGTGGGGGAAGGTACCACGCCGCGCTTCGCGATGTGGTTCGAAGAGGTCACCGGGCTCGGCTTTAGTCACTTGGCCGAGCGCTGCGGTGCCACGCTGAAGAAGGGCAGTCTTTATCAGGGGTGGGGAAGCGGCAGGACCGACTTCGTTCACCGCTTCCAGCCGGTATCGCTGATCGCCTACCATTTCGACGCTGCCGCAGTGGTCGACGTGCTCGCAGAGCACGTTCGCGCAACGCGTGTTGATGCGCGAGTCGACGAGGTGCACACGTCAGCGGGTGGAGTCCAGCTTCGGCTGGACGACGGTACGACACGCGTCTGCGACTACGTTTTCGATGCGCGCGGCTTCCCCAATAATGACAGGGCCAGCCCCGAGAGCTTCATTCAACTCGAGTGGATTCCGACCGGGCGAGCGATGATCCGGCGCCTGCCACCGCAAGGATTGTCGGGAGTGAGTCGCATCATCGCTCGGCCGCACGGGTGGGTTTTCCAGATCCCTCTTCGGGATTGGACCTCGTGCGGGTACGTGTTCAATCCGCGCATCAGCACGGATGCCGAGGTTGCGGCCGACTTGACCGCGTTCCTGCACGAGGAAGGAGTTGTCACCTGGGAGCAGCGTAAGGTGCTCGGCTTCCCGAGCTTCATTCGGCGCAGAATGTTCGACGGCCGGGTCTTCTGGGGCGGCAATGCAGCGTCTTTTATCGAGCCGCTCGAGGCGACGACGATCGGGCACGCCATTGTGCAGATTCGCTCGGCGACCCGCTGGATCGTGGAGGAAGGGCGGGGCAGATGCGCGGACGCCGGCGAGGTCGAGGCGTTCAACGCGCCGCTGCTTTCGTATCTGTGCTGCGATTCCCTCTTCGTCGCGTGGCACTATGCTTGCGGCTCCCGCTGGGACACTCCCTTCTGGCAATACGCTCGGCGCGGCATCGAACGCGCCCGCAATAACCCTCTGGCGCGGGCACCCTTGGCCGAGATGGAAAAGTTCATAGAAACCGGCCGAGCGTTGCCCGGCCTCATGTTGTCGGAATGCGAATGCCAGGAGCAGTGGGAGCGCGAGATCTACCCTCTGCTGCGGCTTTACCGGCCCTTCGGCAACTTTTCCGAGCTAAACTTTGCGCAGGTCGGGCACGGAATCGGCTATTACAACGCAGTCAGCTGACTGGGCTGAAGTGCGGGCTCAGCAGAGTGAGCAAAATCGTCTGGCGTGCCCCCGCCACGCGGGGCAGCGCAGACAAGCTCATGCAGTCTGCGCAAGCTTGACCGCCCTGCGCGCACGATTTTGCGCAGGCGGGAGCGACGGGCAACGCGCGCTTTGACAACATACCTGACAAACCCTGTTCAGAGACGGAGCTCAGCGCGGAAATACGATCTTGCCTCGGGCGTGCAAGTCCTGCGGAAGCAGAGAGTAATAAATGAATTCGTGCAAAGGAGTCGATACATTCGCTTCGCGCCCGAGACGCACCACCGCACCATTCCAATAATCCAGCTCGCTTGGCTTTGCGTCCATGATGTCCCGTTGCAAGGATGTAGTGCCGCCCGCCGGGATCGTATCGATGAACTTCATGGTTTCGGCAGCGGTGCTTTCCGCCATCGCCACCTGCCGTGCTCGCGCGAGTCCAAGGACCTCATGCATGCACTGCTCCAGAAACCGACGCGTCTCCGGAATTGTCCTGATGATGCCGATCGGAGCCCTTGTAATCGCGCCGACGCCGCCAAAGGACGTGACCAGCAGGAATTTGTCCCACAGTGCTTTGACTATGTCGTGCGGCACCTCGGCCGTGACGCCGGCGTTTGCAAATGCCTGACGCAATCGTTCGACTCTTTCGCTTCGGCGATTGTCCAATTCGCCAAATTTTATGAAATTGTGCTCACTGGCAGTGCGGATGTGCCCAGCACCTGCGACCCAGCTGATCGTTCCACAAAGGCCGCCAAGCACATGATCGGGGCCTAGCGCCGCTGCCAGCTGCGCCGCGGCCTCGACACCATTCTGTAATGGAACAACGACGGTGTCGGCTCCGATCATCGGTTGTATGGCATGGGCTGCTTCGGTTACTTGCCAGGCCTTCACGCCGACGAGAACCACGTCGACGCCGGCAACCTGCGCTGAGTCGTGTGTGGCCTGTGCCGGGTGAATCACCGCCTCCCCCTTCGGGGATTCGAGCCGCAGCCCCTTGCTCCGTATGGCGCTGAGATGCTCGCCGCGTGCTATGAAGACTACATCCTCGCCCGCCAGCGCCAACTGTGCGCCGAAGTAGCCGCCTGCGCCTCCTGTCCCAAAGACTACGATGCGCATTGCAGGGCTCTGGCCTCACGTCTGAACTCCCGGCTGCTCCCGAGCTTCGACGTAAACGAGAATCACTCCGCCGCTTCGCGCAGCGGCCGCGGATAGATCGCCTCGTACAGCTCCGGGCGCTGCCATTGCGGCCCGACGAGGCCCTGCTTGACGGCGCATTGCTCCGAGGAGCCGAGCACGTCGCGGCTCGCGCGCAAATAGCGCACGCGATCGAGGCTCACATTCACGACGCTCGTGCCTGCGCTCGTGCTTTCCAGCAGGATTTCCTCGGGCGCCGCCACCATGGCGAGGCCACGCTCGGAATGATCGAACAGGTTCTGCGTGGTCACCACGACGGCGAGGTTCTCGATTGCGCGCGCCCAAAGGAGCGTGCGCCACGTCGCCCACAGCCTTCGCTTGTCCCGGCCGGCTGGCATGAAGATGAACTCGGCCCCACGCAGCGCGAGCGCACGTGTAACCTCGGGCATGTAGACCTCGCTGCACATGGCGAGTCCCACCTTGCCGTGCACGGTCTCGAAGACCGGAAAGTCGCTACCTGGCACCCACTGGAACTCCCACGACGATCCGCCCGTATAGATCCAGGGGCCGTTCGGATGGGTGCGGCGATAGCGGGCCGGCGGACGCCCGTCAGGATAGGCCATGCAGGTGAGGTTGAACGCGCTCCCCGCGGCAGCATCGATCGGTTCGATGGTGCCGAAGACCACGTGCGCATCGTGCTTCGCCGCTGCTTCGCTGAGCGCCGCCACCGGATCGAATGTTGCCGGCATTCGCCAGGGACCGGGATAGCTTTCGGGAAAGCAGACGAACTGTGCGCCGTCCCCGGCTGCGCGCTCGATGGCGCATACCGCATCCGCGACATTGGCCTCATCGCCGGGAGGCGGATGACAGACGGGCTGAACCACGGCAATGCGAAAGGTCATGGCGATCGCTCAGAGTTGATGGCGGCTGGGGCCGCGGCGGTCCGCTTCTCGCCCGACCAAAGCTGACCCGCCCGCGACCGCGCCGTCAAGCAACCGCATAGGGTCCGAACCGGCTTCCCTGCCGCACCACCAGAATGCTTATAATCGCGAAATTGACGACATTCGCCGCCACGGCCGCGGCAAAGGCAGGGGCATAGAACCCGAAATGATCGTAGAGCACGCCGGCGAGCCACGCCCCCAGTGCCATGCCGGTGCCACTGCACAAAAGAAAGGTCGGAATGCGCCAATAGGCTTCAGAGACGGGGAACAGCTCGCGAAGAGCGAGGATATTGGCAGGAATGATGCCGGCAAACCCGAAGCCTGAGGCTGCGGACACTGTAAACAAGCCGATCTCATCCTGGGTGACCATGAATGCGCCGATCGCCAGCATCTGAACCCCCGAGCCGACCAGCACGGTATTGAGACCGCCGAAACGATCGGCAATCCAGCCCCAGAATTGACGGCTCACGAATGCAGTGCCGAGCAATACCGTCAGCATCGCCGCCCCGTGGGATGCAGCGATGCCGAGATCGCTGCAAAGAGCCGGCAGGTGCGCCTGCGGCATCGCCATGGGCATGCAGCAGAATATGGACGCGATGGCCAGCAGTGTGAACACCATATTGGGCGGCCAACCCAGCACGCGCTTGGCTCGATCCGAAGTCGCACGGCGGCCTGCGGGCAAGGGCAATTCCGGCGGTGGCCGCAAGAAGATTACTGCCAGCGGAACCACGACGGCTACCTCGAACGATCCGAAAGCCCACATGGTATGCCGCCATCCGAAATAAGAGATGACGCGCTCGAAGATCGGAGGCCACACCGCGCCGGCCATGTACGCCCCGCTCGAGATGAGCGCCAGCGCCGAGCCGCGGTGAGAATCAAACCACCGGCATACATACACGTAAAACGGGGCGTTCATGCTGCCGATGCCGAGCACTCCCATGAGGAGGCCCTGGCCGAGATAGAGCGGCCACGCTCCGCCCAAAGTCGAGAGTGCAAGCCCTGCGAGAATCATCAGCGCTCCGAACACGGTGGTCCACCGCACTCCCAGCTTTTCCGCAACGGCGCCCATGGCAATCCCCCCGGCCCCCACACCAAACCAGGAGAGGGAGCTCGCCAGCGAGGGTATCGAGCGCAATCCGCCCATCTCCGCCGCGATGGCCTTGAGCGCAACGATGGTGATCCAAGGCCCGCCAAACGACAGTGACAGGATCACCAGCACCATGCTTGCGACGATCCATGACGATCTTGTTTCGATCGACTGCACGTTGGTCCTGCGTTACGCGGCGGAGGGCACCACGCGGCAATGGCGCAGCGTCGACCCACCAGCCCTGGCGGTTGCTCGAAAGACGTGGACGCGCGGCATAGCGGGTCGTCACCGACATTGGTAGCGGGATCCCGCGCATGACAGGGACGCAAACGAGCGGGGATTTCGGTCCGGGCTCTCCGCGTGAGTCTCGGCCCTTTCGTCAGACTGTATCCGCTTTGCGGATCCGCGCTATCCATGCCGTCGAAAGCGCCGGGCAATCGTCGCTCTCGAGGTCACGAATTGCGGATGCGAGAAAATCAAGCAACGGCGGCATCGACGAGCACGGTCGTCGCGCGCGTGAGAACCGATGCGGCAACGGCCGCTTGCATCCAGGATGGCCTCGCCGGGAGCGCGGCCGCGGAAGCCGCAGCGATTGCGATTACGGAGGAGCCCGACGGTCACTGGTTGCTAGCAGCGCACTTCGCCACTGAGCCTGACAAGGGCGCCGTCCGGGCGCTGATTGCCTCGCTCGGGGGAGAGGCGCTCGCCGCGGAGCTGGTATTCGAGACGCTCCCGCCGACAGACTGGGTACGCAAGAGTCTCGAAGGGCTCCAACCGGTCCAAGCGGGCCGTTTCGTTGTCCATGGCAGGCACGACCGCCAACGTATCGGCCGAAACCGGATCGCAGTCCAGATCGAGGCAACGCTCGCCTTCGGTACAGGTCATCATGCAAGCACGCGTGGCTGCCTGATCGCCTTGGACTGCATCATGAAGCGTCGCGCGGGTCGAGCAAGGCGGCCCGCAAGCAGCACGGCGGCCCGCAAGCGCCCAAGTCGAAAAGCCGCCGTGCTCGACATCGGAACCGGCAGTGGCGTGCTTGCGATTGCCGCTGCAAAGGCCATGCGAGTGCCGGTGCTGGCGAGCGATATCGATGCTCGGGCTGCTGCGGTTGCGCGTGAGCATGCGCGCGTAAATGGGGTCGCAGCGAATGTCGAAATAGCGGAAGCCGCCGGGGTCGTCGGACGATTTTTTCGCCGCCGCTCGCCGTTCGCCCTGATCTTCGCCAACATTCTCCTTGCACCGCTGCGCCAACTCGCGACCCCGATACGAACACTGATCGCACCCGGTGGCGCGGTCGTGCTCTCAGGTCTGCTCAATGCACAAGCCGGCCCTGCGATTGCGAGCTACAACGCACGCGGTTTTGCTCTTATACGGCGCATCCGGCTTGGCGGCTGGACGACGCTCATTGTTGCGCGCCCGCCCCGGGCGCCACGCAGGCCCACCGCTCCTGGGGCTCGCCTTGGGACGCCTTTCATGCGTTCGTGACACTCGACCTATGAGCAATAAGATTTTACTGGATAATGAAACACGACTCCTGTATGGATCGATATCCTTTAGAGCTGCATTCAAAGCCCCGCGCACATCCTGCACCGACGGCCGGCGTCGTGGCCCGTTTTTGGCCAAACGAACCCGAGCCGACGTGCGTACAGCATTTTGGCCAAACGAACCCAAGACCGTCCAAAAGACCCCTCCAAAAGCTGAAAATCGGGCTGTCACCTCGCCAGTTTGTCCCCCCGATAAGCAGCGCCTAGATTGCGGACATGTTCGAAGCTCGTTTTCAGTCATTCGAGGATACGGTCACGTGCGCTGCAGCCGGGCCGCGGATCAAGTCGCTGCGCACCGAGCTCGCCCACCACGATCTTTCCGGCTTTATCGTGCCGCGCGCCGACCGGCACCAGAACGAATATGTGCCGGCTTGCGAGGAGCGGCTCGCGTGGTTGACCGGGTTTAGCGGCTCCGGCGGTACGGCCGTCATCCTCCTGGAATGCGCCGCGCTTTTCGTGGACGGCCGCTACACTCTCCAGGCGCGCCAACAGGTCGATAGCTCATTATACGCCATAGAGCATCTGGTGGAGAGCCCGCCGGACAAATGGCTGGAGCGCAATCTCTCCCAAACCGATCGGCTAGGCTACGATCCCTGGCTGCATACGGTGGCCGGCGCCGAGCGCATCGCCAACGCCTGCGCCGCGGTCGGCGCTACCCTGGTTCCGGTTCTCTCCAATCCGATCGACGCGATATGGACCGACCGACCGCCGCCGCCACTCGGCCCCGTTACGGTGCACGACCTGCGGTTCGCGGGCGAGCCGGCTGAGCACAAACTGTCTCGGATTACTGCCGAGCTCGCCACATCGCGCGCAGACGCGCTCGTCGTTTCCGATCCCCAGGCGGTCGCCTGGACGTTCAACATCCGCGGCGCCGACGTAGCCCATACTCCTTTGCCGCTTTCTTTCGCGATCGTTCCAAGAGAGGGTCGGCCGTCGGTCTACGTCGATGCTCGCAAGCTCTCGAATTCGGCGCGCCGCTACCTCGAAATATTTGCCGACGTGCACGAGCCCGCCGATTTCGAGCAGGCACTGGTCGCGCTCGGGCAACAACACAAGACTGTGCGCATCGATCGGGCGACTGCTGCCGATGCACTTGCCCGAAATGTCAAGATCGGCGGCGGCACCGTTGCGCAGGGGAGCGATCCGGTCGCGCTCATGAAGGCGGTAAAAAACGAGGTGGAGATCGCAGGCGCGCGTGCCGCGCACATTCGGGACGGTGCCGCGGTCGTGCGATTTCTGTCGTGGCTCGAGCAGGAGAGCCACGATCGGCAGCTGACCGAGATAGATGCGGTGGCGGCGCTTGAAAGCTTCCGGCGCGATACCGGCGCGCTCAAGGACATATCCTTTCCCACTATCGCGGGCGCGGGTCCCGATGGCGCAATCGTGCATTATCGGGTCACCAACAGGACCAATCGCGCGATTGCACCCGGCGATCTGTTCCTCATCGACTCCGGCGGGCAATACGAGGACGGGACCACCGATATCACGCGCACGACTGCCGTGGGTGAGCCGAGCATGGAAATGCGCTCTCGCTTCACGCGGGTGCTCAAGGGGCATATTGCGATTGCACGCGCGGTGTTTCCCGACGGCACGACCGGCGCGCAGCTCGATTCCTTTGCGCGTCGATATCTGTGGGAGGCCGGTCTCGATTTCGACCATGGCACCGGGCACGGCGTGGGCAGCTACCTGTCCGTGCACGAAGGGCCTGCCCGAATCTCAAAGCTGGGCGCCGCCGCTCTCAAACGCGGCATGATCCTGTCGAACGAGCCGGGCTATTACAAGGAAGGCGCCTACGGCATCCGGATCGAGAACCTGCAGCTGGTGATCGAGGCGCCTGCGGTGCCGTACGCGGAAAAGCCGCTCAACGCGTTCGAGCCGCTCACGCTGGCACCCATCGACCAACGGCTCATCGTGGCGCAAATGCTCGATCCCGAAGAGCGCATCTGGCTGGATCTATATCATTCGCGCGTGATGGAGACCTTGTCCCCGATTCTCGACGCGCGGACCGCAGCCTGGCTTTCAGCGGCAACCCGTCCGCTTGATCGCTCCTGAATCGGCAAGCGCGACTTGGCCGCAGCAACATCCGACGAGGATCGGCCGGTGACGCGCCGCGCCCGGCTGCGCTTGCTGACATTGCTCATCGCAATGACCGGCGTGAGCTCGCTGTCGCTCAACATCCTGGTGCCGGCCATTCCCAGCATGGTGACGCGATTTGCGACGGACCCGAGCAATGTCCAGCTCACGGTATCGCTGTACTTGACCGGGCTTGCGGTTTCACAGTTGGTGTTCGGCCCCTTGTCGGATCGCTTTGGCCGGCGGCCGGTCGTGCTCACCGGACTTGCCTTGGCGAGCATTGCGAGCACGTTTGCGATATTCGCTAACACGATTGCCAGCCTGGTCGCGTGGCGAGTGACGCAATCGCTCGGCGCTTCCACCGGCCAGGTGATCGGTCGCGCAATCATCCGCGATCTCTACGAGCGTGAACGCGCGGCCTCGATGATCGGTCTGGTGACCTCGGTCGTGGTGCTGATGCCTATGGCGGCTCCGATGATCGGCGGCATCCTCGACACTCTGTTCGGCTGGGAATCGATATTCATTTTCTCAGCATGTTTGGCGGGAGGCATTTTCATCTGGGCGGCGATCGCCCTGCCCGAGACCCGCGTGAACGCGGCTGCGAAAAGTGGCCGCAAGCAATTTGCATCCGATCTTCGTGGGCTTGCCGAAAACCCGGTGTTTTTCGGCTACGCGCTGTGTGCCGGATTCGGCTCGGCGCCATTCTTCTGCTTTCTCGGCGGCGTTCCGTACGTCGCCGTGACCATGCTGGGGCGCACCTCGGCGGAATATGGCGCTTGGTTCTTTCTGCCTTCGATCGGCTTCATGTCGGGCAACTTTCTGGTATCGCGACTTACCGTCCGGTTCGGAATCGACGCCCTGATCTGGTGGGGAATTGCGCTCACTGTTATCGGTTGTCTCGCCAGCGCGGCGCTCTATGTCGCGCTTCCGGGCTGGGAGATGGCGACGATCTTCCTTCCGCAGATCGTAGTCGGAATAGGCAACGGTTTGTTATTGCCCACCGCCATTGCCGGCGCCGTCAGCATACGGCCGCAGGTTGCGGGCACCGCCTCGGGGATGACCGGATTCGTTCAGATGATGATCGGAGCCGCGGGGGCGCAGCTGTCCGGCCAGATGCTTGCCGGAGCCTCGACCGCCATGCCGCTGCTGCTTTTGATGCTGTTCTTCGGGATTGCCACCGGGACGGTAGTGTTGATCCTGGTCACGCGGCGTTCAGCCGGACGATAGCGCTCCCCGTTTGCAAGTAGCAGCCGCCTGAGACGATCAACCGACAGATAACATTCGAGATGAACCGCGTGCGCTGCGGCCATGACCACATCACCTTCAGATACTTTGAAAACCCGGATGGGAGTGCTCGTCGCTGTTGTCTTGTGATCGATATTTCACATCAGTATTGATAAAAGCGCCAGGATCCACAGCGATACCGTGCGCGATATCGCCGCCCTTGCGCGGTCAAGCTAGACACGCCGAGCAAATGGAACCTGACGCACCCCGCGGCGTTGTTCCCCGCACATGCATCGGAATGAGGCGACGCCATGCTTACCACGATTCTCATTATCATACTGATACTTGCGCTGATCGGTGCGCTCCCCACCTGGGGCTACAGCCGAAGCTGGGGCTACGGGCCCGGCGGCGGGCTTGGACTGATTCTGCTCATCATTATCGTGCTCGCTCTGACCGGCCGCATCTGACGATCACACCGCGTGTACGGCTACCGAGCTGCGGTGTTGCGTTCTGCCCGGCCAAATGGCCTGTAGGGGGCGGCTTTAAAACCCGCCCCTGACATCGGAGATGCGGACTTTTTGTTTGAAGATGGCCCCTTGGTGGCTCATCGGATGCTGCATTAGCCGTTACCGTTTCTCTCCTGCCAGATCGAACCATTCATCCTCGGTGAGAACGGTCACGCCGGCCTCTCTCGCTTTTGCCAGCTTCGAGCCGGCACCGGGGCCGGCGACGACGTAATCCGTCTTTTTCGAAACCGAGCCGGCCACTTTGGCGCCCAGGCGCTCGGCCATGGCTTTGGCTTCGTCGCGCGTCATCTTTTCCAATGAGCCGGTGAACACGACGGTCTTGCCGGCGACCGCCGAATCGGAGGCCGGCCTCTCGGCCTCGACAATGTCGGACATCTCCGTCGTGAGCCGCTCGACAATGCCACGGTTGTGGCTCTCGCCGAAATAGGCTGCGATGGCGTCTATTACCGTGCCGCCGATCTGATCGATATTGTCCATCTCCGCTCGCGTCTCGCCATCGTCCGCGGCGACGGCGCGAGAGGCCCGGTGAAATGCCTGCCAGGATCCGTATGCGCGCGCGAGGGCCCGTGCCGTCGTCTCGCCTACGTGCCGGATGCCGAGCGCATAGATGAACCGTTCCAGGGAAATCTGCCGTCGCTGCCGGATGGCGTTGAACAGGTTGCGTACCGATACTCCGCCAAAACCTTCGTGCTCCTCCAGACGAATCTCTGCGTTTCGCCGCTCAAGGCTAAAAATGTCCGCGGGCTCACGCACCCATCCCTTCTCATAAAACAGCTCGATCTGTTTTTCGCCCAGTCCCTCGATATCGAAGGCACGCCTCGAGACGAAATGTTTCAGATGCTCTATCCGCTGAAACGGACATGCGAGCTCCCCGCTGCAGTGAGAGCGCGCGCCCTCCTGCCCACCGGTGATCGCTTCGCGCACGACCGCCGTCTTCAACGGACATGGACAGGTTTTTGGAAACCGGTAAGGCCTGGACCCTCTCGGCCTGCTCTCCACGACTCCAAGCACTTGCGGTATGACGTCGCCGGCACGCTGGATCGTCACCGTATCGCCGATGCGCACGCCGAGACGCTCGATCTCGTCCTCGTTGTGCAGTGTTGCGTTAGACACCACCACCCCGCCGACAGTGACCGGCTCGAGGCGGGCAATAGGCGTGAGCGCGCCGGTACGTCCCACCTGGATATCTATCGCTTTTACGATTGTGGTTGCTTTCTCGGCCGGAAACTTGTGCGCGATCGCCCAGCGAGGATTGCGTGACACAAAACCGAGCCGTCGCTGCCAATCGAGGCGATCGACCTTGTAGACAACCCCGTCGATGTCGTAGCCGAGCGTCGCGCGACGGCTCTCCAGATCTCGATGGAACGCGAGAAGCTCCTCGACTTTGTGGCACACTCGCGTGAGCGGGTTCGTCTTGAAGCCTGCCCGCTCGAACCATTTCAGCATCGCGGATTGGGTCTGGGCGGGGACGCGCGACATCTCGCCGTAGGAGTAGGCGAAAAAACGCAGGGGGCGCGAGGCCGTGATGGAAGAATCAAGCTGCCGCAGCGAGCCCGCCGCCGCATTGCGCGGGTTCGCAAATATCTGCTTTCCTTGCTTCTCCTGGCGTTGATTGAGGGCCGCAAAATCGGCATGGCTCATGTAGACTTCGCCGCGGATCTCGCAGATTTCGGGGACATCGGGGCCGCTAAGTCGGTTGGGAATATCCTTGATTGTGGCGACATTGGCGGTGACGTCCTCGCCTTCAAAACCGTCCCCTCGGGTCGCGCCATTTTCGAGCCGCCCATCCTGATAGCGCAGCGTGCAGGAGAGGCCGTCGATCTTGGGCTCTGCGACGACCGCGGTTTTCTCATCCGAGGAAAGCCGTAGAAACCGCCGCACGCGCTCGACGAACTCCGCCACCTCGTCATCGGAAAAAGCATTTCCGAGGGAGAGCATAGGTACGGCATGGCGGATCTTGGCGAATTTTTGCGCCGGCGGCGCGCCGACGCGGCGTGAGGGCGAATCCGGCCGTACGAGGTCAGGAAAGCGCTGCTCGATTGCGTCGTTGCGGCGCCGCAGCGCATCGTAGACGGCATCCGAAACAGCCGGGGCATCGTCCTGATAGTAGCGTCTGTCGTGGTCGGTTATCTCGGCTGCAAGCCGCTTCAGCTCGGCCTTGGCCTGCGCGGCGTTGAGCTTATCGATCGGAATGGAGCTCGTATCAGACACTTTGCGATCAGCTTGCAGCCCGGATCAGCCGTTCGGCAGCGGCTCTGGCCTCCGGCGTGATCTCGGCGCCTGCGAGCATGCGCGCAATCTCCTCCTGGCGCCGCGCGGCGGCAAGCTCGCTCACGCGAGTGGCGACACGCTTGCCTTTTTCGACCGCGCTTTTGCTGATCAGATAATGGCGATCCGCACGCGCAGCTACCTGGGGCGCATGCGTCACCGCGATCACCTGGCTCTGCCGGGCAAGCCGCGCCAGGCGCGCTCCGATGGCGTCCGCCACTGCGCCGCCCGCGCCGCTATCGATCTCGTCGAAGACGAGCGTGGGCGCCGACCCGCGGTCTGCCAGCACCACCTTGAGCGCCAACAGGAAGCGAGCGAGCTCCCCGCCGGAGGCAACCTTCATCAACGGGCCGGGTCTGCTGCCAGGGTTGGTTCTTACCCAGAACTCTATGCGATCAAGGCCGTGAGGCCCGCCCCCGTCCGGCTCGCTCACGACCTCGACCGAGAATCGCGCACGCTCCAGGCGCAGCGGCCTGAGCTCGACGTCAACGGCCCGCGCCAGCGTTTCCGCAGCGCGCTTTCGCGCGTCGGAAACCGCGCTTGCCGCCTTGCGGTAGCGCTCGTCTGCCTCTCGGCTCGCGCTTTCCAGGGCCGAAACCCGCTCCGCACTCGCATCGATGAGGCGAAGCTCCGCCGCGTAGCGCGCGGCCGCCCCGCCAAGCTCATCGACCGGCACATTATATTTGCGCGCAGCGGCGCGCAGCGTGAACAAACGCTCCTCCATGCGTTCGAGCTCATGGGGATCGTAATGCCCCGCGTGCAATGCGGCCTCGAGGTGACCGCGAGCCTCATCGAGCGCGCGTAGAGCGGCATCGAGTGCCTTCAGCGCCGGCTCGATCAGGGAGGGAGCGTGCGTGCCGCGGCGTTCGAGCCGGCGAAGCGCTGCCGAGAGCATTGGCACGGGAGAGCGCGTCCCGGCTACCGTCTCGTGGGCGTCCCCGAGATCGGCTGCGATCTTCTCGGCCTGCATCATCAAAGCACGCTTGTCCGCGAGCGTGGTCTCCTCGCCAGGCTCAGGCGCCAAAGACGTAAGCTCCTCGACCGCGTGGCGCAGCCAATCCGCCTCGCGGCGGAGGCGCTCGACCTGATCGCGATGCGATGTAAGCTCCTCCTTCCGCGCGAGGCGCTCCTCCCAGAGTCGCTCCACTGCGGCAGCTTCCAGCTCGAGCGACCCGAATGCATCCAGCAGCCGACGATGGGTGGAGACCTCCACGAGGGCGCGCTCGTCGTGCTGCCCATGGATCTCCACCAGCGACCCTCCCAAGGCGCGCAGCACCTGCGCGCTCACGGGCTGGTCGTTGACAAAAGCGCGCGTGCGTCCATCGGCAAGCTGCACCCGGCGCAGGATCAACTCGTCCTCTGCATTGATGGCGCTGCGCGCTAACAGGTCGCGCGCGGCATGACGCGGGGGTAGCTCAAATGCCGCAACCACCTGACCCTGCTCCATGCCATGCCGCACGAGCGCGGCGTCACCCCGAGCCCCGAGGGCGAGCGCAAAAGCATCGAGCAGAATCGATTTTCCCGCGCCGGTCTCGCCGGTCAGCACCGAAAGACCGGGCGAGAGCTCAAGATCGAGCCGATCGATCAGAACGATATCGCGAATGGAGAGCCGAGCCAGCATGCGGGCTTCTCATTGTAGGCAATGCGGATTTGAGCAAGCGAATCGCGCCGCCAACATAAAGGCCGGAGGGCGCGGGTACAGCCCGATTCTGCAGCCTCTGTGGACGGCCTTTAGCTCAATCGGAAGGCTTGGCTGATCCAGGAGCCTTTGTTCTCGCTCGGCCGCAGACCCTTTGATTGCATCAGGGTATAGGCATCCTTGTACCAACGGCTTTCCGGAAAGTTGTGGCCCAGCACTGCGGCCGAGGTCTGCGCCTCATCGACGATACCGAGAGCCATGTAGGCCTCGGTCAGTCGCAGGAGGGCCTCCTCGACATGGCGCGTCCTCTGATAGCGGGTGACGACGACTTTGAAGCGGTTGATTGCACCGGTGTATTCGCGCCGCTCAAGCTCCCAGCGGCCGACCTCCATCTCCTTCCCCGCCAGCTGATCGCGAGCAACTTCGATCTTGCGTTTGGCCGCCACCGCGTATTCGGAGGTGGGATACTTGCGGACCACCTCCTCGAGGCTTTCGACCGCCTTTTCGGTGCGCGATTGATCACGCGAGATCTCCGGAATCTGATCATAATAGGAGGAGCCGATCAGGAACTGAGCGTAGGCGGCATCCGGACTGCCGGGATGCAAGGTTACGTACCGTCGCGCTGAATTTATGCAATCATCATAGGAACCCGCCTCATAATAGGCATAGGCGGACATGATCAGGGATTTCCTCGCCCACTCGGAATAGGGATGCTGGCGATCGACCTCCTCGAACTTCTTTGCCGCTTCTTTGGGGTCCTTCTTCTGATTGAGGATATAGAGTCCCTCGTTGTACAGCTTGTCCGCGGGCTCATCGGGGGCGATGGCGTCTTTGTCGAACAAACTGCAGGCACCCAGCGTCGCCGCCAGCACCAGCATGACGGCAAGCGGCGTGCCTGCCCGTGCCCTGGCCCGAAGCTTCATGCTGACGCTACGCCAGTGCATGGAGTGGTGACATGCCCCTCAAACGGGATGCCGGCCCGGCCGCATCCGCGTTTTGCCCCGCATAATCCTGCCCGAGGCAAAAAAATTAAGCGTACATTCCGCCCGGAATGTGGCGGGAGGCCCTACCCTGGCTCAAGCAACGGGGGACTGCGGTAAAGCGCCCGTGGGAGCGCGGCGGGTCCGCGGGGACGCCGCAGGGGCCTATCAAGAGATCTCGGGTGCCAATACTGCCGCTGCCCGTGCGGCAAAGTCCGCATGCCGCGGGGTCGAGCGCAGGGGCTCCGCTTCAGTCCAGGTCCATGCGCTCCTGTCGGACATGAGCGCGTTGAGTACCGCATTGTTAAGCTTGTGACCGCCCCGCACGGATCGATAGGTCGCAAGCAACGGTCCCCCTGCAAGAGCGAGATCGCCGACTGCGTCCAGCATCTTGTGCCGCACGAACTCATCCTGGAAGCGCGTTCCTTCGGGGTTGAGGATGCGATTGTCGGTGACCACGAGCGTATTTTCGAGCGAGGCCCCCAGCGCGTACCCGGAATTCCATAACGTCGTCACATCGCGCATGAAACCGAAAGTGCGCGCCCGCGCCAGCTCGCGGCGAAAGGTCTCCGGCTTGACGTCTAGCTCAAGCTCCTGGCGACCAATCAGCGGATGATCGAATTGAACCTGTGCCTCTACCCGAAAGCCTCGCGGATTCGGCCGGATCTCTCCGAACGCGTCCCCGAGGGCTACCCGGACAGCTTTGAGCACCCTGATATGGCGGCGGGGCTGATCGAGCGTCTCGAGGCCAACACAATCTATGGCAGCCACGAAGGGGCCGGCGCTGCCGTCCATGATCGGGGCCTCCGGACCGTCGATCTCAACCGTGGCGTTATCGACCCCTAGCCCGGAGAGTGCCGCCAAGACGTGCTCGGCTGTTGAAACGAGCGGCCCGGTCGCGTCTCCGAGGACAGTGGCGAACTCGGTCGCAGTCACTGCTCCCATCTCGACTGGTATCTCACGATGCCCACAGCCATTGATACCGGTACGGATGAAGCGCAACCCGGTATTTGCATCCGCGGGATGAATTGTAAGCGTCACTGGCAGGCCCGAGTGCACGCCCACGCCATAGAGCACGGTGTAATCGCGCAGCGTAGTCTGCCGAGCAGCTTTCATGCACTTTCCCCCGTGTTCCGGCCGCGGCTGCGAGACTGGACGCGGCGCAGCATTTGCACCACCTCGGTCGTGCTCCTGGCTGTCCCCTGAACTGGAACCCCTTTGCAGTGCAACCTTACCGTTCGCCGGCGAGAACGCCAATTCACGCTTTTTTACTAATTGTTACCACGACCCGGCCGCAATTTTCGGAGTTAAAAATCTGATGATTCGCAATGAGTTACTAGCTTGGCTTGAACTCTGGCAGCGCTTGAGGGATCGGTGCCTGCGTGATTCGAGCACGAGACACATTGCGAGCGCGAACAAGAAAGAACCCCCTGGCTGCTTCGGCCAGGAGGTTTGGGCAGGGTCAATTGTCCTCTTGCGGCGGTAGACACCCCAGGACCCAAAGCCCGCATGCCGCTCACGCGCACGCGGACCCTGAGGTAGCGCATCAATTCGCTTGCCGCCGCAGAAAAGCCGGGATGTCGAGTTGGTCCTCTTCCGGGTGTGAAGGAGCTTGCCGGCCGAGCGGATCAAGCGGGTGGTGCGCCGGGCGCTTGGCGTATTCGGATACGGGTGCGGCGCCACTCGTAGCGGCCGCCGGAATGGACGGACGTGGCGCAGCGACTGGCGCGGGTGCGGCAGCTCCCGCTCCCGCCGGCGCGCGGTCTGGGTGGCGAGGCGGCGGCCGTACCGAGCGAATGTTGGATGCGGCCTTCTCCGTCTCGTTCCCCTCGTCGCGCCGGCCCAGCCCCACGGCTGCAAGCCGCCGCAACAAGCCCCCCTTGCGTTTCTCGGGATGCTCCGTTTCCGAATGTTCACCGCGGTGTGCGCGCAACTCTGCCTGCGCCGGGCGCGGCAGCTCATCGAACTCCGGCATCCGGCGGGGCCGGTTCGGCAGACGTTCAGGTGCCGGCGGAATGAAGGCCTTGGGCGATGCCGGCTCGACCATTGTCGGGGATGGTTCGGGGAAGAGCGAAGGCTTGGGCGGAATCGGGCGGACGCTTACGTCCTCAACCATGGGCAGGACCGCGCGGGCGACTGCAGCCTTCGCAGCGGTCTCGATCGCCTCCGCGCTCTGCTGCGCACCGGCTGCCGCTGCCGCCGTGCCGGACACGGACCGGCCATCTCTCTGCTCGGCGCCCGGCAGGGGACGCTGCTGGTCGGCCCGAATCTGATCGGCCCGCAGCTTCTGGGTCAGCTCTGCGATGCGCGCTTCCGGAGCGGAGATGGCGCGCGACAGTGATGCCTGGTCGATACCGGTTGCGACTACCGATACGCGAATCACGCCCTCGAGCGCCTCGTCGAAGGTGGCGCCTACAATGATGTTGGCATCCTGATCCACTTCCTCGCGGATACGGGTCGCAGCCTCGTCGACCTCGTATAGCGTAAGGTCCTTGCCCCCGGTTATGGATATCAGGAGTCCTCTAGCCCCCTTCATGGAAGCGTCATCGATCAGCGGATTTGAGATGGCTGCCTCGGCGGCGGAGAGCGCGCGCTTCTCCCCGGAAGCTTCGCCCGTGCCCATCATCGCCTTGCCCATCTCGCGCATCACCGCCCGCACGTCGGCGAAGTCGAGGTTGATCAGGCCTTCCTTCACCATGAGGTCGGTAATGCAGGCGACACCCGAGTAGAGCACCTGGTCCGCCATGGCGAATGCATCGGCGAAAGTGGTCTTCTCGTTGGCCACCCGGAACAGATTTTGATTGGGAATGATGAGAAGCGTGTCGACGACCTTGTGCAGCTCCGCGATTCCGGCTTCGGCCACACGCATCCTGCGCACGCCCTCGAAGTGGAACGGCTTGGTGACCACACCCACGGTGAGAATACCGGCCTCCTTGGCGCAGCGCGCCACGATGGGCGCGGCACCGGTCCCCGTGCCCCCGCCCATGCCGGCAGTGACAAAGACCATGTGCGCTCCCTGGAGATGGTCCCGAATCTCGTCCAGCACCTCCTCGGCGGCGGCGCGGCCCACCTCGGGCTGGGAGCCCGCACCGAGTCCTTCGGTGACCTGCACGCCCATCTGGATGATGCGCTCGGCCTTTGACATCGTCAGCGCCTGCGCATCGGTGTTGGCCACCACAAAGTCGACCCCTTGAAGCCCGCTCGCGATCATGTTGTTGACCGCGTTGCCGCCTGCGCCGCCGGTTCCGAACACGGTGATCCGCGGCTTGAGCTCACGGATGTCTGGAATCTTCAAGTCGATGCTCATGCTTACCTCTTATACGCGGAATTCACCGCCGGGCCGGGTCGGTCCGCCGCCGACCGAGGGGCGTCGAGTCATCAGAAGCTCTCGCGAAGCCATCGTCCGACCCTTGCGATATAGCCGCCGCCTGTTTGCGAGTGCCGCGTTCGCCGCGGTTCGAAATGCTCAAGATGCGCCATTTGCGGGTAGACCATCATTCCGGCCGCCGCCGCAAAGGCAGGTCCTTTTGCCTCCTCGGGGAGCCTCGAGATCCCGAGGGGGCGTCCGATGCGTACGGGCCGGCCGAGGATCTGCGCAGCCACTCCCGTCAGTCCGGTAAGTTGCGAAGCGCCCCCGGTGAGAACCACGCGCCCCCTGGGCTCTGAGGCGAAAGGCGAATCCTGCAGCCGATCGCGCACCATCTCGAAAATTTCTTCCACCCGCGGCTTGATGAATCGCACCAGCGCAGCGCGCGATACGAACTGCGGCGGCTCGTTGTCGTCGTGGTCGACCGGGGGCACCGCGATCATGTCACGCTCGTCGGAGCCGCCGCTGAGCACGCTGCCATAAAGCGTCTTGATGCGCTCGGCATCGGGAACCCGCGCGTGCAGGCCGCGCGCGAGATCCATCGTCACGTGCCGCCCGCCGAGCGCGAAGCCGTCGGCGTGCACGAACTGGCCGCCGGAAAATACCGCAATGGTGGTGGTGCCCGCGCCCATATCGATCACCGCGGCCCCGAGATCGGCCTCGTCATCGGCGAGCACGGAGAGGCCCGAGACGTACGGCGTTGCAACCATGGCCTCCACATGCAGGTGACAGCGCTCTACCGTCAGCATGAGGTTGCGCGCGACCGACGCGTCGGTGCTCACGACATGCATATCGATGCCGAACCGGTGCGCCAGCATTCCCCTCGGGTCGCTGACACCTGCCGAGTTGTCGACCACATAGCCGAGTGGGAGCGAGTGCAGCACAGCGCGGCCTGCACGCACGGAATGCTGGCTCCCCGCGGTAAGTACCCGGCCGATCTCGCGCTCGCCCACGGCCGACCCCGGCATATCGATCGTCGCGCAGATGAGCTCGCTTGCTGGCCGGCCGGAGGAGATCGCAACAATGACCGAGTCGAGCTGCACCCTGCCCGCGCGCTCCGCGAGATCGGCGCACTGGCGGATGGCCGCCTCGGCCTGCTCCATGTCGACAACGGTGCCGGCCTTCATCCCGCGGGCAACGGTGTGTCCAAAACCGATGATGTCGACGGAGTGGCTGCGGTAGCGCAGGACCTCATCCGGCTCGCGCGGCCTGAGGCGGCCGATAAGACACGCGATCTTGCTGGTACCGATGTCAAGGACAGCCACCACCGCCGAGCGCTTTTGTCCCAGCGGTTTCATCTTGGGAGTGATGCCGAACGCAAGGGCACTCATGCGTCGTTCGCCTTCTTCTTCGGCTTGTCCTTGAGTGCCTCGATGCGGGCGGCGGCAGCAGCATCAGACAAGCGCACCGTGACCCGATCGGGAAGGCGCAGATCGACTACGGCGATATCCCGCGTGAGCAGATTTTTTTCCCGGTCGAGCGCAACCAATCGCTCGAGCGCAGCAGCGACGCCGGTTTCGGGCAGCCGCACTTCCAGGCCGTTCTTCAGTCGCAGATTCCAGCGCCGCTCACCGACCAGGACCGAGGCGCGAACGAGATCGCGCAATCCCGGGTAGCTGTTGAGGAGCGTGATGTGCGCCTTCGCGTCTTTCTCAGCACCGGCGCCGACCACGAGCGGGAGCGCGAGCAGGCGAGGCGCCGCATAAGGCTCCAGCACGGTCCCGTCATCGGCGACGACCGAGACTGCACCGTGTTTTTGCCATAGCGCGAAGGCCGCCCGCTCCTTGATGCTGATCTGCAGCTCGCGCGGATAGAGCTTCAGGAGAGTGGCATCCGACACCCAGGGATTCTCCTTGAGCCGCCGGCGCGCCTGCTCGACATCGAGGAAGAGCAACGATGTCCGTCCGGTGATGCCTGCAATTGCAAGCACTTCCTCCCGCGTGAGATGATGATTTCCGGTGAGGGCGACCGAGCCGATGCGCACTCCCGCGGCATTGGCGACCCAATCGCGCGCATCCTGCCAGATGCCGGCAACCGCGGGAATGTGATCGCCCCTTACGACCCCATAGGCCAGCGTAGCGAGCATGAAAACCGCGGTGGCGAGCAAGCCCGCCGCGCGTGGCAAGCGCGCGCCGAGACCTGATTCGCAAACCGCTGCTCCTCGCTGAGCAACCCAGCGTGCCTTCTTCAGCGATTGAGCGAGGCGTCCTCGATCATCCATCGCACCAGCTCATCAAACGTGACCCCCGCGTGTGCCGCGAGCTCGGGCACCAGCGACGTCTCCGTCATGCCGGGTTGCGTGTTGACCTCGAGGCAGAAAAGTCCCCCTACCCCGTCGACGCGATCGTCGTAGCGAAAGTCCGCACGGCTCACACCCCGGCACCCCAACGCGCCATGCGCCGCCGATGCCAGTTTGCGGACTTCTTGGTAAACAAACGATGAAACTTCTGCGGGAAGAACGTGTTTTGATCCGCCGGGGGCGTATTTGGCTTCATAGTCGTAGAACTTGGTCGCCGCCAGGATTTCGATCACCCCTAGCGCCTCGCTGCCCATGACTGCGCAGGTCAACTCCTTGCCGGGAATGTAGGCCTCGACCATTACCTGCTCCCCATATTCCCAGTCGTGACGCGTGAGCTCCTGAGGTGGATGGGCGTGCTCCGGCGTAACGATGAAGACCCCGACGCTCGATCCCTCCGCCACCGGCTTGATCACGTAGGGTGGCGGCAGCAGGTGGGATTTCGCCGCGCTCAAGCGGGATGCAACTATGCCATCCGGCACGGGCACGCCGGCTGCGCGCAACAAGACCTTGGCCGCATCTTTCTGCATGGCGACGGCAGAGGCCATGACCCCGGAATGGGTGTAGGGAATGGCCAGAATTTCCAGGATTCCTTGCAGCGTACCGTCCTCGCCCGGGCGACCATGGAGCGCGTTGAGGGCAACATCGGGTTTGACGCTGGCGAGCACCGTCGCAATGTCGCGCCCCACATCGATTGGGGTCACCCGATATCCGAGCCGCCCCAGCGCCTCTGCGCAGTATCGGCCGGACCGCAGCGAGACCTCCCGCTCCGCCGACCACCCCCCCATCAGAACGGCAACATGCTTGCTCAAGGTGCGGGGTCCCGAGGTGATCATCTCAGAGAAATTGGATCGAGATGCGGCAGATTACTTGCACACGGTGGAGTGCGAGAATCATTCACGCAGGGCCGCGTGCCCGACCATCTCGCCAACGAGGTGGAAGGTGGCGGTATCGTTGTTCGCGCCGATAGGAACACGCCGGGGGCGGACGCGAGCCCGTTCGCCCCCGGCGGCACCGTTTGACCGGCGCCGAGATGATCAGGTGAGGTCGAAACGATCGAGGTTCATGACCTTGGTCCACGCCGCGACGAACTCTTTCACAAACTTCTCCTTCGAGTCCGAGCAGGCATGGACTTCCGCGAGGGCGCGCAATTGCGAGTGCGAGCCGAAGATCAGGTCGACACGGGTGCCGGTCCACTTCACCGCGTTGGTCTTCCGGTCGCGCCCCTCGTACACGTCCTCAAGACCAGCGGACGGCTGCCATTGCGTGCTCATGTCGAGCAGGTTGACGAAGAAGTCGTTCGTCAACGTCTCGGCACGCTTGGTGAAAACGCCATGCTTGGACTGTCCGGCATTTGCGCCCAGCACGCGCAGGCCGCCGACGAGAACCGTCATCTCCGGCGCCGTCAGCCTCAGCAGTTGCGCCTTGTCCACCAGCGCCTCCTCCGGCGACATGATGTGCTGGCTGCGGTAATAGTTGCGAAAACCGTCAGCGCCCGGTTCGAGCGGGGCGAACGACTCGGCGTCCGTCTGATCCTGCGAGGCGTCCATGCGGCCAGGCGTGAAGGGGACTTTCACATCCTGCCCGGCCGCTTTCCCGGCCTTCTCGATCGCGGCGCAGCCGCCGAGAACGATCAGGTCGGCGAGCGAGACCTTCTTGCCGCCGGTCGCCGAGGCGTTGAACTCCTTCTGGATGACTTCGAGCTTCTGCAGCACCGTCGCGAGCTGCTTCGGCTGGTTGACCTCCCAGTCATTTTGCGGCGCGAGGCGAATGCGCGCCCCGTTCGCTCCGCCGCGCTTGTCGGAGCCGCGGAAAGTCGATGCGGACGCCCAAGCGGTCGAGACCAGCTGGGACACGGACAGGCCCGACGCGAGGATTTTCGCCTTCAGAGCAGCAATGTCCGCATCCCCGACTAGCGGATGATTCACCGCAGGTATCGGGTCTTGCCAGATCAAAATCTCCGAAGGTACGAGCGGCCCGAGGTAGCGGTGGATCGGCCCCATGTCGCGGTGCGTGAGCTTGAACCAGGCCCGGGCAAACGCGTCCGCGAATTGATCCGGATGCTCGTAAAAGCGCCGCGAGATCTTTTCGTAAGCTGGGTCGAGCCGCAGCGACAGGTCTGTGGTCAGCATGGTGGGCACATGCTTCTTCGACTTGTCGTGGGCATCCGGGATCGTGGCAGGGGCGCCTTTCGCCTTCCACTGCCAGGCGCCGGCCGGGCTCTTGGTCAGCTCCCAATCGTTTTTGAAGAGGCTGTCGAAGAAGTGGTTGCTCCACTTCGTCGGCGTCTGCGACCAGGTGACCTCCGGGCCGCCGGTAATGGTGTCGGCCCCGAAGCCCGTCCCATGCTTGCTCTTCCAGCCGAGACCCTGATCCTCGATTGCTCCACCCTCCGGTGCCGGGCCCATCAATGACGGATCGCCGGCGCCGTGGGTCTTGCCGAAAGTATGGCCGCCCGCGATCAGCGCCACGGTTTCCTCGTCGTTCATCGCCATGCGGAAGAAGGTTTCGCGGATGTCCCTGGCCGCCGCGACCGGGTCCGGCTTGCCGTTCGGCCCTTCCGGATTGACGTAGATCAGGCCCATCTGCACCGCGGCGAGCGGATTCTGCAGTTGTCGTTCGCCGCTGTAGCGTTCGTCCCCCAGCCACGTCCCCTCGGGACCCCAGTAGAGCTCCTCCGCTTCCCAAACATCGGCGCGGCCGCCGCCGAAACCGAACGTCTCAAAGCCCATCGACTCGAGGGCGACGTTGCCGGCGAGGACCATCAGGTCCGCCCAGGAGAGCTTCCGGCCGTACTTCTGCTTGATCGGCCACAGCAGCCGGCGTGCCTTGTCGAGGTTCGCGTTGTCCGGCCAGCTGTTGAGGGGTGCGAAGCGCTGCTGCCCGGCTCCGGCGCCGCCACGACCGTCGGCGATGCGGTAGGTGCCCGCGGCGTGCCATGCCATGCGGATCATGAGGCCGCCGTAGTGGCCAAAGTCGGCCGGCCACCAATCCTGCGAGTCCGTCATCAAGGCATGCAGGTCCTTGATCACCGCGTTGAGGTCGAGGCTCTTGAATTCCTTGGCGTAATCGAACGTCTCACCCATCGGATTGGACAGGGCGGAGTTCTGGTGGAGAACCTGAATGTTCAGGTGGTCCGGCCACCAGTCACGGTTCGTCCTGCGTGCAAACGTTGTGTGCATGACCGGGCACTTGCCCGCGCTCTCGTCAGTTTTTGCGTCCATGTTCTCTCCAAACGTTTTTTGATTTTGTTCCCGGTCCGTATACAAGGCTCATCCTTTTTTGGAAAGTAATGCAGCTTCATGGCTGCTGCCATGGTCCTGCACACGAGAACCACAATCTAGGGTTCCCGCACCCCGATGCGCTTGATCTCCCATTCCAGCTCGACGCCGGAGCTCTCTCTCACGCGGGAGCGGACGGTTTCACCGAGATCTTCGATGTCGGCGGCGCAGGCGCCACCGAGATTGATCAAGAAATTGCAGTGCAGCTCCGAAACCTGAGCCTTGCCGAGCCGAAGCCCGCGGCAACCGGCCGCGTCGATGAGTTGCCAAGCCTTGTGGCCGGGCGGATTCTTGAACGTCGAGCCGCCGGTCCGACTCTTGATGGGCTGCGTCGCCTCGCGCGCCTCCGTGATCTTGTCCATCTGCGCGGCGATCGTGCCGGCTTCGCCGGGAGCCCCTTGAAACAGCGCCTCGGTGAAGATGATGTCGTCGGAGACGCCGCAATGCCGGTAGCTGTAGCTCATGTCGGCATTTGTAAGGACGAGCTTGCGTCCGCCCCGATCAATGCCGCGTATTTCCACAACTACATCCTTGGTTTCACTGCCGTAGGCGCCGCCGTTCATGCGCAGTGCGCCGCCGATCGCGCCGGGAATGCCGCGGAAGAAGGCGAGACCCTCGATAGCCGCCTCCTGCGCCGCGCGGCTGAGCTTCACGTCCGGTACCGCCGCGCCGGCGCGGATACGGCTTGCACTCTCCAACGTGATCTCGCCGAACCCGCGACCGAGCCGGATCACGACCCCCGGGACGCCGGCGTCGCGCACGATGAGGTTCGAGCCCAACCCGATAACGGTCACCGGGATTTGTTCGGGCAAGCCCGCGAGGAAATAAGCGAGATCATCCTCGCCTTCAGGGACGAACAGGATCTGCGCCGCGCCACCGACGCGAAACCACGTGAGCTCCGCCAGCGATTGGCCCGCGAGCAGCTTACCGCGCAGGCGCGGCAGCCGGGCACGGATGTCTTCGATCACGCAACGGCACCGAGGGACGCAAGCTCGCCCGGAAGCGCGTAGGCCCACTGCGTGATGCTGCCCGCGCCCAGACACACGACGATGTCCCCGGGCATGGCGAGCCGTCCGACGAGACGCGGAAGATCCTGCGGGCCGTCGAGGGCAACCACCTGCCGGTGGCCGTGAGCGCGCAACGCCTGCACCAGACTGTCTCGGTCTATGCCGGGGACGGGCGCCTCGCCGGCGGGATACACAGGTGCGACGATGACCGTGTCCGCGTCATTGAAGCAGGTGGAGAACTGCTCAAACAGCGAGGCGAGACGGGTGTAGCGGTGGGGCTGCACGACCGCTATCACCTGACCGGGACTCGTCTCGCGCGCGGCACGCAGCACCGCGGCGATCTCGACGGGATGATGCCCATAGTCATCGATGATCGGCACGCCGTTCCATTCGCCGGTCCGGGTGAAGCGCCGCCGCACGCCGCCGAATTCGCGGAGCGCTTTGCAGATCAGGTCGTCGGGAATCCCGAGCTCGTGCGCGACAGCAATGGCGGCTGTCGCGTTGAGGCCGTTGTGCCGTCCCGGCATGGGCAGCCGCAGGCCGTCGATCTCGTGCATCGTCGCCCCGGCCCGGTCCCGGAATACAATGGAGAACCGCGATTCGCCGGCAGAATGATCCAGACCGACAAGGCGAACATCGGCCTGCGGGTTCTCGCCATAGGTGATGATGCGCCTGTCGGTAATCTGGCCGACCAGCAGCTGCACCACAGGGTGATCCGTGCACATGATGGCGAAGCCGTAGAAGGGCACGTTCTCCACGAAGGCGCGGAAGGCCTCCTGCACGGCCTCGAAGGTCTTGAAGTGGTCGAGGTGCTCCGGATCGACATTGGTCACGATGGCAACATCGGCGGGCAGCTTGAGGAAGGTCCCGTCGGACTCGTCGGCTTCGACCACCATCCAGTCGCCCGCGCCCAGGCGCGCGTTGGTGCCATACGCGTTGATGATGCCTCCGTTGATGACGGTCGGATCGAGCCCGCCGGCATCGACCAGCGCGGCCACCAGCGAGGTGGTGGTTGTCTTGCCGTGCGTCCCCGCAATGGCAATGCAGCTTTTCAGCCGCATCAGCTCGGCCAGCATCTCCGCCCGCCGCACGATGGGCAACCGCTCTGCGCGCGCAGCAATCAATTCCGGATTGTCGCGCTTGATCGCGGTGGAGACGACGATCACGGCGGCATCCCCGAGCGCATTCGCGCTGTGGCCCACCGAGATTCTCGCGCCCTTCTCGCGCAAACGCTTGACGTTGGCACTTTCGGATGCATCGGAACCTTGCACGGTATAGCCGAGATTGATCAGCACCTCGGCAATTCCGCTCATGCCGATCCCGCCGATGCCGATGAAATGGATCGGGCCGATCCTGCTCGGCAGCTTCATGCCGCTCCTCTCACGATTTCCCCCACCAGATCGGCAAGCCGCTCGGCCGCATCGAGAGCCCCCTGCGAGCGCGCCGCCGCGGCCATTGCTACGAGTTTTTGCGGAGCACTGGCAAGCGCGGAGATTTCGCCGGCCAGTCGCTCGGGTGTGAAATCATGCTGGGCCAAACGGATAGCCCCCCCTTCCTTTTCCATCATCCCGGCATTTGCGGACTGGTCCTGGTCGAGAGCATGGGGAAGCGGGACCAGGATCGCGGGCCTGCCGATGGCGGTGAGCTCCGCCACGGTCGAGGCACCGGCGCGCGCGATGACGAGCTGCGCGGTCGCAATACGCGCAGGGAGATCGGCGAAGAACGGCGCAACCTCTGCTGCCACGCCGGCATCCGCATACGCTTGCTTCACTCGCCCGATATCCTCCTCGCGTGCCTGCTGCACGACGGTAAGGCGCAGTTGCACGCCGGCATCGAGGCGTTTTATCGCCACGGGCACGATGTCCGCCATGATCCGCGCGCCTTGGCTGCCGCCGAAGACCAGAAGCCGCAGTCTGTCCGCCGCATCCGGCACGCCGTAAGGTGTACGCGCGGCGGCGACGACCGCAGTGCGCACCGGGTTGCCGGTGCGCACTGCTTTGCCGGCAAGGTTCGGCTCGCGTGCCAGCACCCCGGCAAAGCTGGTGGCGATTGCCGTGACCCTCCGGGCAAGCAGCCGGTTCGCCCGCCCCATCACGGCATTCTGCTCGTGAATGAGCGTTGGAATGCCGCGCAGCGTTCCTGCCACGACGGGCGGCAGCGTGGGGTATCCACCGAATCCCACGATCGCGGCCGGCTTGATCCGGCCGAGAACGCGCATCGCTTGAATAAGGCCGAGTCCGAGTCGCGCCGCCGCACGAGCAAGCGAAAAGGGATCGCGACGGCGCAGAGTTTCGCTCGCGATGATGTGGACACGGCGGGCGGGAAATCTGCTGCCGTAACGCTCGGCGCGGTGATCGGTCGCCAGATCGACGGTGATGCCGCGCCGTGTGAGCACCTCGGCCAGCGCTTCGGCCGGGAACAGGTGTCCCCCGGTGCCGCCTGCAGCGAGCAACACGAGCGGGCCGTGACCGGTTTGCTCCGCCTCATACGAGGGCATGCCAGCGCTCCCGAGCTTGCGCGCGCGCAAGCTACGCGGGCGCCGGCTCGCGCTGCGTCGCCAGCAGGACCGCACGCGGGCGCCCGCGCGTCAAGGCCAACAGCATTCCCATCCCGTAGGCAAGCGAGATCATGGACGACCCGCCATAGGAGATGAACGGCAAGGTCATGCCTTTGGCAGGCATGAGATGCAGGTTGACCGCCATGTTGATGGCCGATTGCAGCCCCAGCAGGATCGCAAGGCCTGCCACGCCAAAGCGCGTGAACGCGTCGTCATTGGCCATGGCATGGCGCAGCGAACGCATCACGATGAACCCGAATGTTGCCAGCAGCAGAAGGCAGAGCACGATGCCGAACTCCTCGGCGGCGACCGCAAACACGAAGTCCGTGTGGCTCTCCGGCAGGATGCGTTTGACCGTGCCCTCGCCCGGGCCACGCCCAAACCAGCCGCCCCGCTGGAACGATTCGAGTGCCTGATCGATGTTGAAACTGTCCCCGGATGCGGGATCGAGGAAACGCTCAATCCGCCGCGCGACATAGGGAACAAGCAGATAGGCGGCGGCAAGCCCGGCCGCTGCGGCCCCCCCGAGCCCTGCGACCCAGATCAGGCGCATGCCCGCAAGAAAGAACAGCGCTCCCCAGACAAGCGCAATCAACATCGTCTGACCGAAATCGGGCTGGAGCACCAGGCCGGAAAGAGCAGCACCGAGGAGGAGGACAGCGAGCGTGGTCGCGGGCATTTCCGGCCGTCGCGCCGATTCGCCGAACAGCCAGGCAATCAGAATGACGAGGGAGGGCTTGAGGAATTCGGAAGGCTGAATGTTCACGCCAAACAGCAGAAGCCAGCGCCTCGCCCCTTTGACCTCGGGGCCGAACTGGAGAGTGGCTGCAACAAGCGCAATGCTGACCAGGAAGGCGGCAAGCGCGAGGCGCCGGACGTAGCGCGGAGGAAGAAACGATGTTGCGAGCAGAATTACGATCGCCGGTACGACGTAGAGGATGTGCCGCCCTACGAAATAGAACGGATCGAGGCCGAGCCGCGAAGCGACTGGCGGGCTTGCGGCAAGTGACAGTACGATGCCCGCGAGCATGAGCGCGAGCACCGCAACCAGCAGCGGGCGGTCCACCGTCCACCACCACTGGGCAAAGTGCGTACGCTCGAGCCGCGAAACCATCCCGCTCCCCCCCGCCTCAGTGGTGCCCGCACGAGATTGACAGGGCGTTAACACGTGATCGGCGCAGCTTTGGCACGAGACAGGAAGAGCTTCCCGGAACCGGCATGGACACCGTTCGTTAACCTCGCGGGGGCGCTCTTCTTCCTCTGAGGTGCGAAGCGCGCCCCATGCCGCAAGAGTCTTCCATCAGGCGCGTTACAGCACAGTCGTTCCGGATCCCGACGGACGCGCCGGAGGCGGACGGCACGATCTCGTGGGACGCAACGACGCTGGTCCTTGTCGAGATCGATGCGGGCGGCACTACGGGTCTCGGCTACAGCTACGCGGATGCCGCGGCAGGAGAGCTTGTCAACACGTTGCTGGCTCGAGTGCTGCGCGGCGAGGAGGCGTTCGCAATCCCGAAGTTGTGGTCTGCCATGGTGCGCGCTGTCCGCAACATTGGCTGGCGCGGCGTTTGCGCGTGCGCCATCTCGGCCATCGACGTGGCGCTGTGGGATCTCAAGTCCCGTCTCATGAATGTCTCGTTGAGCCGGCTGCTGGGAGCTGAGCGGCATGTCGTTCCGATCTATGGCAGCGGCGGGTTTACTTCCTATTCGGCGGACCGGCTGCGCGAGCAGCTGGGTGCCTGGGTCGAGCGAGATGGCTGCGCCTGGGTCAAGATGAAAGTCGGATCATCTCCGCGTGATGACCTGTCGAGAGTAAAAACCGCTCGCGACGCCATCGGAACGGCCGGACTCTATGTCGACGCCAATGGCGCTTACAGCCGCAAGCAGGCGCTCAGGTTCGCCGAGGAGCTCGCGCCATTGGGGGTGAGCTGGTTCGAGGAGCCGGTCTCGAGCGACGATCTCGAAGGCCTGCGTCTCCTGCGCGACCGATCGCCTGGCGGAATGGATATCGCGGCGGGAGAGTACGGCTACGAGCCCTTCTACTTTCGACGCATGCTCGAAGCAGGTGCGGTGGACGTGCTGCAAGCCGACGCAACACGCTGCGGCGGCTACACCGGCTTTCTCAAGGCCGCGGCACTCGCCGATGCGTGGGGGATTCCGTTTTCCTCGCACACTGCGCCTGCGCTCCACCTGCCCGTGTGCTGCGCAGCCCCGCGGGTGCGCAACATGGAGTGGTTCTACGATCACGTCCGAATCGAGCGCCTGGTGTTCGACGGCGCGCCGCTGCCATGCAACGGCACGATCCGGCCCGATCCGACCCGGCCGGGCCACGGGCTCACGTTCAAGCGGAGGGATGCGGAACGCCTGGCAGCGTGAATTTTCCATCGGCGGTCTTGCCGGTCACGACATGCCGGCAACGCCGGGAATTGCCTGAACCAATGCGCGGAATGTGTCGCCCCGTACTTCGAAATTCCGGTACTGATCGAAGGAGGCGCAGGCGGGCGACAGTAGCACGACCGGCTCCTGCGCGGCCGAAGCTTCCGCGTCGCGAGCGGCAAGATCGACAGCACGATCGAGCGTGCCGGCGATGACATAGGGTACCTTTCCCTCGATCTGGCGAGCAAGATCGGATGCAGCTTCGCCAACCAGGTAGGCCTTGCACATGCGGGGAAAGAACGGGGCGAGGGAGACGATCCCGCCGGACTTCGGCTTGCCCCCCGCGATCCAGTAAATGGTCGAGAAACAGGCGAGCGCCTGGGCAGCCGAATCGGCGTTCGTGGCCTTGGAATCATTGACGAACAGCACCCGGCCCTTGCGCCCGACCTGCTCCATCCTGTGCGCAAGGCCCGGAAACGAGGTCAAGCCCTGCTCGATCGAGGCCGCTGTGAGCCCGAGCGCGACTGCGGCCGCAGCAGCACAAGCTGCGTTCTGCGCATTGTGCACGCCGCGCAGCGATCCAATGCCGGCAAGCCGAGCAACGCGGCGCACCTTTCCGGCTGCGGCCTCCATGATGCTCTCATCCTCGACATAAACTCCCTGCGGCAGGGGATGGCGCGCGGAAACCCGTACCACCCGCTTGCCCGCAGAGGCGATGCGATCGGCAGCGGCGAGGCACCATTGGTCGTCCACGCCGATGATGGCCGCTCCGTCGTCCTGCACGCCCGCGACGAGGCGCTCTTTCACCGCGGCATAGGCTGCCATGGTGCCGTGCCGGTCGAGGTGATCCTCGCTCACATTGATGAGAACGCCGACCGAGGGATCGAGGGTGGGCGCGAGATCGATCTGATAGGAAGAGACCTCGATCACGTGGATCCGTGCCGGCCCCGGCGGCTCAAGCGAAAGGATCGGCGTTCCGATATTGCCGCCGACCTGGGCATCGCAACCGGCACAGCGCAAGAGATGGGCGAGAAGGGCCGTGGTGGTTGATTTGCCGTTGGTGCCGGTAATCGCGACCAGCGGAGCTTCGGGCGCATCGCGCCGCCGCTCGCGACAGAACAGCTCGATATCACCGATCACCTCGACACCTGCCGCTCGGGCAAGGCGCACCGACCAATGTGGCGTCGGATGCGTGAGCGGCACGCCGGGGGCGAGCACCAAGGCGGCAATGCGCGACCACTCTGTCGTATGCAGATCCAGGGTGGGCACGCCGGCGCTGGTTGCCTTGGCGATGATGTCCAAATCATCGTCCCAGCCGATCACATCGGCACCGCCGGCGAGAAGTGCGCTTGCGCTCGCCAGTCCCGAGCCCCCCAGACCGAAGACGGCGACTCGTTTGCCGGTGAAGGTCGAAGCGCGGATCACTGGACCCGTCGTTTGCGCGCTGTGCTCACCGCAGCTTGAGCGTGGAGAGGCCCGCAAGCGCGAGCACCACAGAGATGATCCAGAACCGGATCACGATCTGCGGCTCGGTCCAGCCGAGCTGCTCGAAATGATGATGGATCGGCGCCATGCGAAAGACGCGCTTACCCGTGAGCTTGTAGGACAGCACCTGGACGATCACCGAGATGGCTTCGAGCACGAACAGCCCACCGACCACAGCAAGCACGATTTCATGTTTGGTGGCGACTGCGATAGCGCCGATCATCCCGCCGAGCGCAAGCGAGCCCGTATCGCCCATGAAGATCGAGGCCGGCGGCGCATTGAACCAGAGGAAACCCAACCCGGCGCCGATCACGGCACCGCACAGCACGGCAAGCTCGCCCGCCCCGGCGACATAGTGGACGTTGAGATAGTCGGCGAAGAAAGAATTGCCGACCAGATAGGAAATACAGCCGAAGCTGAGCGCTACGATGATCACGGGCACGGTCGCCAACCCGTCAAGCCCATCGGTCAGGTTGACCGCATTCCCGGCACCTACAATGATGAAACTGCCAAACACGAAGAAGAACCAGCCGAGCGGAATGACAAGCTCCTTGAAAAATGGAACCGTCAGGGACGTGGCGAACGGCTGGCGCCCGATCGAGGCGATGAAATAGCACGCGAGCAGCCCGATCAGCACCTCTACCCCGAACCGTAGCCTTCCGGAGACGCCGGCATGGGTCTGCTTCGTGACCTTGAGATAATCGTCGTAGAAACCGATCGCGCCGAACGTAATGGTGACTCCGAGCACGATCCACACGTACCGGTTGGCTGGGTTGGCCCACAGCAGTGTGGAGACCACGATGCCGAAGAGCATCATCAAGCCCCCCATGGTGGGTGTGCCCTTTTTAGTGACGAGGTGGGATTGCGGCCCGTCGGCTCGGATCGGCTGACCCTTGCCTTGCTTGAGCCGCAAATGATCGATGATGGCGGGGCCAAACAGAAACACGAAAACAAGCGCAGTGATCATCGCTCCGCCGGTGCGGAACGTGATGTAGCGCAAGACATTGAGAGGGCCGATGACGTCCGAGAATGCGGAAACCCAATAGAGCATTGGTCAACCACTCATGATCAGGCTTGCGCACCCACCAGCGCGGCGGGCTCTCGCTGGTGATGACTTTCGAGCGCTTTGACGATCCGCGCCATGCGCGAGCCCAGCGATCCCTTGACCATCAGGCTGTCACCGGCGCTTGCGGCTGCGAGCACCTGGGCCTCGAGCTGCTCTGACCTTGACGCGTAGCCGCCTCGCCGCCCGACAGGAAGCGCCTCCCACAGGGATTGCATCAGGGGACCGCAGCAGAAGACGAGATCTATGTCGTTTTCCTCGATATTCGCGGCGAGGCTGGAATGCAGCTCGTGGCCGCGCGACCCGAGCTCCAGCATATCGCCAAGTACCGCAATGCGTCGCCCGCGACCTGATCGCCTGGTGTACCCAAGGACCGCGAGTGCCGCGCGCATGGATGCGGGATTAGCGTTGTAGCTCTCGTCGATCAGCAGGATCTCGCCTCCGGGAACATGGAGTGTCAGGCGAGCGCCGCGGCCGCGCCCTGCATGGAGCTCACCCAGCGCCTGCGCCGCAAGCCCCAGGTCGGCGTCGAGCAGCGCAGCCGTGGCGAGCACGGCCAGCGAGTTGAGCACGAGATGGCGCCCCGGTGCGCCCAGCCGATAGCGCAGATTTGCCCCGAGGATTTCCGCTTCGACCAGTGAGCTGTCGTTTTCCGGCGTGCATCCGATAAGCCGGGCATCGGCTCGGGGATGCTCCCCGAACGACACGATCCGCGCAATGCCGGCGCGACCGGCGCTTCCTGCAAGTCGATCGTATTGAGCGTTGTCGCGATTGAGGACTGCCGCGCCCTCGCGCTCCAATCCGAGAAAGATCTCGGCCTTTGCATCGGCAATCGCGGCAACGGAATCGAAAAACTCGAGATGCACCGGCTCAACCGTCGTGATGATCGCCACATGCGGGCGTACGAGGCGTGCGAGCGGCGCGATTTCACCGGCATGGCTCATGCCGATCTCGAAAACCGAATAGATCGCGCTTGCGGGGCAACGAGCAAGCGAAAGCGGCACGCCCCAATGGTTGTTGTAGGAAGCCGCCGAGGCGTGGGTTGGAGCTTGCTTGCTCAGGGCGAGGTAGGCCGCCTCCTTCGTGCCCGTCTTCCCGACCGAGCCGGTGACGGCGACGATGCTCGCTTGCGAGCGCGCACGCGCGGCACGCGCGAGATCGCGCAGAGCTTCCAGGACGTCGGGGACGAGTAGCAAGGGAGCGTCCGCGGGATAGCGTTCCTGCTTGTGCGCATCGACAACGGCAAGCCCGGCGCCGGCACCGAGCGCAGCTCCCACGAAATCATGTCCGTCGCGGTTGTCTCCCGTGATGGCAAAAAACGCTTCGCCCGGAGCAAGCGTGCGACTGTCGATGGAGATGCCCGGCACACCAGCGGGCAACGCGCCGGCGCGGCCAGCGCCCATGGCGGCGGCCATGGCGTCCGCGGTCCAGAGGGCCGCGGAGCTCATGCGAGGGAGCCGGAAATGAGAGCCGGCAGCCGCAGGCGCGGGTGGCAACGCCGCGTCAACGAGGCCCTACGCAAGGCGGCCCGACTGGGGCCGAAAGATCGTATACACGAAATCACCGAGCGTTCCCCTCGAGTGCGGCGGCCACCGCCTCGTGGTCGCTGAATGGCAGCACCTGTTTGCCGATGATTTGGCCGGTTTCATGGCCCTTGCCCGCGATCAGCAGTACGTCCCCAGGACCGAGTTTCGCAATACAAGTTCCAATCGCCTCGCGACGGTCGGGAATCTCCACCGCGCCGGGTGCGCCGGCAAGGATTGCGCCGCGAATGGCGGCGGGGTCTTCGCTGCGAGGATTGTCGTCGGTGACGACGACCCGGTCTGCAAGCTGCGCGGCGGTCTTCCCCATCATGGGGCGCTTGCCCGGATCGCGATCGCCGCCGCAACCGAATACGACCGTAAGGCGGTTGGCCGCATAGGGGCGCAAAGTCTCGAGCGCTTTGGCGAGCGCGTCAGGCTTATGGGCATAATCGACGAAGATCGGAGCGCCGCGCTTCTCGCCCACAAGCTCGAGCCGACCCTTGGCGCCCTTGAGATGAGCGAGGGCGGCAAAGACCGCCGCAGGGTCGCTTCCGGTGGCGATCGCCAAGCCCGCTGCAACGAGTGCATTCTCGACCTGAAAATAGCCCGGAAGGGGCAGCCGGACGGTGCGATCCACTCCGGCATAGGAGCACTTGATCAGCTGGGCAAAACCGTCAGCTCGGATGTCGTGCACACGAATGTCCGCCCCTTGCCGGCCGACCTCGAACAGGCGCAATCCGCGCTGCTTTACGGCTGCGACCACAGCCGCGTAGTGCTCGTTGCCCGCGCAGACGACCGCCGCTCCCCCCGGCTCGACCAACTCGCCGAACAATCGCAGCTTGGCGCAAAGATACGCTTCGAGCGTGGCATGATAATCGAGATGGTCGCGGCTGAGATTGGTGAATGCACCCGCCGTCATCCGCAGGCCGTCGAGCCGGTGTTGATCGAGCCCGTGTGAGGACGCCTCGATCGCAAGATGGGTGACGCCTTCGCCGGCCAATCGATCCACCGTTCGGTGCAGCGCGATCGGATCGGGCGTGGTGAGCGAGCCGTAGGTTTCTCGCCTGGGAGCAACGAGACCGACGGTGCCGATGCTCGCGGCCGCCTTGCCGAGCGCCGACCAGATCTGGCGGGTGAAGGCGGCGACCGAAGTTTTGCCGCTGGTTCCGGTGACTGCTGCGATCACCCCCGGCTGGCGAGGAAAGAAGCAAGCCGCCGCGAGCGCCAGAGCCCGGCGTACGCTTCTGACTTTGATGAATCCCACTGCCGAGGGAAGCGGTTGCGCGGGCGCACGTTCCGCCATCACGGCAACGGCGCCGGAAGCGATCGCCTGATCGACAAACCTGAGGCCGTCATCCCTGAGCCCTGAGACTGCGACAAACAGATCGCCTGGCTTGACCGCACGGCTGTCGGCGCTGATCCCCGCGAGATCAAGCCCCGCAAAACGCGGATCGCTGCTTGCCGCCGCGTTCTGTAGTCGCTGAGCGAGATCCTGCAGCTTCATTGCGACCCGGTATCCAACCGCCGCCCCAGGGCGGCCAAATTTTGATTACTGCGTCGCCACGCCGCGTCCAAGGAGCGCATGGGCCGCACTTCGGACGGGTTACTTCATCTCAACACGCTCTGTACAGCGCCAATTCCGCCGTTTGGCTCTGGCCTCGCTGTGCGCAGTGTCAAGAATCCATGACTTTTGCCGAATCACCGGGCCGGAGCCCGGCGGGCTCGTTGTTGGTCGGGGAGCGCGGCCGGTCCGAGGCGGTCGGGAGATTTCCCAACGGAATCTAAAATGATAGTGTCGCCAGCCGCATCAATCGAGTTTGAGAGCAATCTATGAGCTTCGCCATAGGTGATGCACCCAACTCGAGAAAAAATCGTTCGATGCGCGTGCGCGATCAGGATTGAGGACAGCAATGGCAGAGCGACTACCTGATTTACCGGGAGCATCGGCCGGAAGCACCGAGCTTGACAATTCAACCATTGCACGCATCGCGCATCGGCTGGCCGGCAATCTGATGATCAGCATTGTGCTGCTCGCGATTGTTTTGGCGGGGCTGCCACTCGCCGTATGGCTCGATCTGAGGGCTTTGTCGGAGAGTGCCTTGCGCAGGCAGGCAGATGCACTCGCGCTGGTGATCGATCAGTTCCGCGACTACTACACCTTCAACGTGGTTGGGCGCGTGCTGTCGCATCCGGGAGGAACGGTCGCAGTCCCAAATTATCAGGATGTTCCCGGTGCCATCCCGATCCCGGCGACGCTCTCGCTCGAGATCGGAAGCAAGCTCGGAGAGAGCAGCACAACCAACCACATGGGTTATCGCTTCTTCTCCGATTACCCTTTTCCCCCTCGCGCGTTTCATAAGTTCGATCCGTTCGAGCGCGATACGCTCAAGCTCCTGCGGGACAAGAAAGAGAGCAGCGCTTACGAGGTGTCCGGCTCGATACTTGATCGCCGCGTCCGGCTCATCACGCCCATCATCATGGGCGCGAGCTGTGTCAATTGTCATAATCAAACCCCGAACAGCCCGAAACGTGACTGGATGATCGGCGACGTGCGCGGACTCGAGGAGTTCACCGTGTCGCAGCCGCTTGCGGCAAACATCTTCGCGTTCAAGTACCTGCTGATCTATTTCGTATTTGTTGCGATCGCCGGTATCACCGTTGTGGCTCTGCAGCGCTACCAATCATCGCTGATCTCCCGCGTCAACGCCGAGCTGGGCAAGACCAATGAATTCCTCGGCAATGTCGCCCAGAAGCTCGCAAGGTACCTGTCGCCACAGCATTATCGCAGCATCTTCAGCGGCGAGAAGGACGTGGTGGTCTCGACCGAGCGCAAAAAGCTGACAATTTTCTTCTCCGACGTGGTGAACTTCACCTCCACCACCGAGCGGATGCAACCGGAGGAGCTGACCGCGCTCTTGAACGAGTACCTGACTGAAATGTCGCAGATAGCCATCAAGCATGGCGGCAGCGTCAACAAGTTCATCGGTGATGCGATCCTGGTATTCTTCGGCGATCCGACAACCCAAGGTGTTGTCGAGGATGCGCATGCCTGCCTGCGCATGGCATTCGAGATGCAGCGCCGGCTCGCCGAGCTTAACGTCAAATGGCGCAAGCAGGGAATCGAGCAGCCGTTCCGGGCCCGCATGGGCATCAATACCGGCTACTGCAATGTCGGAAACTTCGGCAGTGAGCAGCGCATGGACTACACGATCATCGGTGCGGAAGCGAACCTCGCCGCACGTCTGCAGTCCATCGCCGAGCCGGGCGGAATCGTTCTCAGCTATGAGACCTTCGTGCTCGTGAGCGACATGGTGCGTGGACGCGCGCTGGAACCGTTCACGCTGAAGGGCATCGGCCGGCCGATAGTCCCCTATGTGGTCGACACGGCGGAAGCCGTGGCCGAAGGCGAGCGGCCGGTCATCACCGAGCACAGCCCGGGCATTGATCTCTTTCTGGACGTGCGGGCCGTTACCTCGGCCTCCTCGGAACGCATTGCACGCGTGCTGGAGGCCGCCCTCGCCGCTGTGAAGAGCGCTGCCGCTCCCCCTTCCGCTCCGGTCGGACTGCAAGCAACCGAGGCGGCTGGACGGGCCTAGGTTTAGGTCAGGCTACCATCGAACCGCAAAGCCTGCGGACATCCATTTGCTGGATTCCACGGAGTGAACAACCGCGGTTTGACCGGCCTTGAGCTCGCCGTTTCGGACCATTTCATCGAAATGGAGCAGGATCGACGCCCCGCCGCAATAGCCGGTGCGGCCACCGCGAAACTTCAGCTGGTCGCGGCTGACGCCCAAGCGGCTTGTAAATGTGTCGATCTGAGTATCGTAAAACTGCACCGTTGGAATGGAAACAACGTAATGGTCGACACAATCCGAGTTGAGACCGAGCTGCTTCGTGAATCTGCACAGCCCCTCCAACAACAAGGGCGCAGCTTCCTTGTTGACTGCCGCAAAGTCCTGCCACAGGTGGTAACCTGCCTGGTCGTACATCTGTGGAATCTGACAGGTGGCCTTCATCAAATTTGCGGCATAGCCGCCCGCGGTCATGCCGGGCGAGCGTCCCGGCCCGACTGATTCCGTAAAGGTGCCGAGGATCTCGTGCTCGGCATTGCCGTCCGGCCGCGCCTCCAGAACCAATGCACCCGCCCCGTCAGCCAGAATCCAGCGCATCGCGGCATGGACCTTGTCCATCTTGGGCTGGTTGAGATAGCAGCCGCGCAGGAACATCGAGGAAAGCTGGCTGTAGGTCACGAGAGCCGTGCGGTAGCGGCCGCTGCGCAACGCATCGAAGGCAATTTGCACGCTTTTGCCGACTCCCGCACAATTGGAGTGAACTTCGATTTCCGCGCAGGTTTGGATGCTCAGCCGCTCCTGCAGGAGAGCGCTGGTCGGCGGCGTGCCATAGTCGTAGGTCGGGCAGGAGATGACGATCAGCTCCATTTGCTGCGGCTCCATGCCCGCCATCTCCAGCGCCTGCCGGGCGGCATTCTCGGCAAGGCCGCTGAAATCATGGGTCAGATCGCCGGTCTCGGGATCAACTGCGAAATGCCGTGATTGAATTCCGCCCTGCGCCAGGAACTTCTGGCCTTGATTTTCCACGAACTTCTTCACCTTGGGCGATGCGCCATCAAGCGTGCCCAACACCGCCTCGAGCCGTTCGTTGGATACCGGCGCTCCAGGAAGAAAGCTCCCGCTTCCGGCTATCCTTACGGGAATAAAAGCCATTCTGCCTCCATCATCTTTTGCCGGTTGTCCTGGCCGAAACCCATGCAGTCAGACGCTTCATGCGTTCAGCGGGCGATCCATCCGGGTCATTTCTTGACGACTGAACCGTCGCTGCAATCCCGTAAATGTCCAGGCCGAATACGCGAGCACAACGAGCAGAGCCACCCACGTATCCGATTCCAACGCGGGAGCCCCGTACACCGCACGCCCGATTATGCCGTGCAGGATCGGCGCGACCAGTGCCGGGAGGTAGCGATCGAGCAAGACCAATACAATCCACAGTCCTGCAAGCATGCACCAATAGGTAAGGTTCCGGAAAAGCACTGCGAACATATTCGCGGCTTTGGTAGTTGCTCCCTCGAAAACCTTGGCGTGTTTCCTTGCCAGCGAGGCGTTGAAGAATGCCAGCTCCGCTGCTTTCTCCGGAAGCTCGGCGGCGATCACCATGTTCATCATGAGCTGCCGCATCGATTTGCGGGTAGCAAAATGTCTCAGGGCGCGCTGCTCGGCTTGTTGAAAGTACGCCTGCCCCAGCTCTGTGTGGTTGACCTCGGGATTGAGCTGGGAAAGCGACGCGTCCAGCGTCGTGAGCGCCCGCAGCACCCTGAGTGTCTGCCATTCGAACGTGCATTTGTACTCCAGGTAGACCTTGTTGCACTCTTGCCAGACGTTGGGAACGGATTTGTCCTTGTACGGCAGTTTCTTGACAAACGTCCGAGCGCCCCACGCGCGCAGGGTGCGGACCAGACGCTCCTTCATAGGCTCGAGGTCCTTGACCGGCAGACTGGCCGACAACAGAAAGCTCAAGTCGGCCGCCTTGTCGTAATCGAGATCGACGAGCGATTTCAAGAACAGTCGAAATTTCTGCAGGTATTCGAGCTCGAGAAAACCGACCGTACCGCAATCGATGAAAGCAATGCGGCTGTCGCGCAATAGAATGATGTTCCCAGGATGTAAGTCGCCGTGATACAGGTTGTCCTCGAGGATCTGGCGCAGGATGGATAGATGCAACCGCCGCGCGACCCGCCTGGGGCTGACGTTGTTTTGCTTGCACCAGCGGGCCAGGCTGCCCGGATCGGTGCGCATCACGTGGAGATATTCGGTCATCAGCGCGCCGGTCACGAACTCCATCACCAGGATTCGCTCTGAGCTGTACCGGTCGAACACCTGCGGCACGACGATGCCATGTCGACGCAGCGTCTTGCGAATCCGCTGAATGTTGGAAGCTTCGAAGCGGTAATCGACCTCCTCGCGGAGAATCTGCTCGAGCTCCCAGTACCCGTCGCGCCACCGCGCATGCGGCTGGATCGAAAGCGCTTCGAGCAAGCTCGTAAGCCGTTTAATGAACGCAAGATTTTGGTAGATCGTCTGGGCGACGAAGGGCCGCTGCACCTTCACCGCTACCCAAATATGCTCATTGCGCAGATGCGCCCGATGGATCTGCCCGATCGAGGCGGCAGCAAATGGAACCTCGTCGAATACATCGAAGACGTCGGACAGGTTCCTGCAAAGGCCCAGCTCGAGCATCCGGCGAGCCGCGTCGAACGGGAACCCAGTCGCACGGTCCTGCAGTTTTGCCAGCTCCCCGCAAACCTCGGGCGAAAAGATGTCGCTGCGGACCGACATCAGCTGGCCCACCTTGACCCAAAATCCCCCGAGCTCCTCAAACAGCATACGCAGACGACGCGCTTGCTCCTCCTTCCGCGACCTTGCTCTGATGATTCGCAGCCAAAGCCCATGCAGCGCCCAACCCAGGAATCGAAGACAGGTTCGCGTAACGAGAAATGGGGGGGGCGGCCGCTCTTTCGCTACCTCGATCGGCGGCCGTTGCGACGGGCCAGGCAGCCGCGTTGGTATCAGGGCGGGATCCAGCATGCGCCGTCGCTGCGCCCGATCAACTTTGCCTATGCCGCGGTAGGGCCGGAAGGGTTGCCGGGTGACCGATGCTGATGTGTCTGAAGCGGCATCAGATCCCCCGGTTGAAAGCGTGTAGCCGTCGGATTCAATTGCCACAGTTCAATTCAGCACGCCCGCTGCTGCCTCGATCCAGATTCCACTTTCGCTCAGAGAAGATCACGCTGACCAAAATAGTCATTTCGCCATCGCACCGGTGTCTGTCGGCTGACGGTCAGGCGGCCGTGGCAGCCAACGCGGAACCGTTCTGCAATAGTCCTCGTAAGACTTGCCAAAACGGACGCGAAGGCGCGGCTCCTCGATCCGGGCTGCCTGGTAATGTGCGAACACGATTCCCACCCCGACCAGAGCAGCCAGCCCCAGCGATGAAAAGTAGATCGCCTGTCCGGCCGCAGTAACGACGAGACTTATCGCCACCGGATTTCGTACCCAGCGGTAGGGCCCCGTAGCGACAAAAACTCGCGGCGGATCGAACTCGACGTGGGGCCCGCGTCCATGGAAGATCAGCCATGTCGAGCAGAAGATGTAGGCAACAAAGCCGACGGCGAAAATGGATGCTCCGAGCAGGGTCTGCATGCCGCCCCAGAACTGCGCCAGGATCCTACCCGTGCTGAACGATGAGCCGATTATCCGCTCCCCGCCCAAATAAAAAAAGGAGGGAATGACGCCCAGGGCAAGCGCTAGAAAAATGATCGTGAAGAGGACGCTCCTCAACGCAAAAGGTTCTTCTTCGGCGTGGACTATCGGGAGCGTTGTTTTTTCTACCAAAAATGCTCCCCGAACCGAAAACGCAGGGCCGAGGATGGCGCAGGCCTTGCCATCGACTCCTACCAGCAAGCCGGACCCTGATCAAGGTTGCGAGATTGGCGCATTCCCGCACCGCGACTGTTCAAATCGGAACAGCGGCTCGCTCGACGCGCGAGGCGCAGAGCCCGCTTGTTCCCGCCACCGCAATGATGTAAGCCTTGTCGGCCATATCGCGGATACTTGTACTATCGTTTTGGCACATCCGCGAACCAACGATATGGCTCAGCCACGACATGCCAGGAGAGTCATGATGACGCTCGTAAACCGCATTACCGTCCTTGAGCGTAGCGGCGACACCGTGGAAGCAGTGACAGTGCACCAGGAGCCGCGCAAGCGGCGTAAGGTCTCGGCCTGGACAAGCCCGATCGAGCGCGCCGCACGCCGGCTCGTGCGGGCGCAGGTGGTGTTTGGGCAGGAGGTACTGCGGCGCCATAACCGATCAAACCGCCGCCGCCGTGACGGCTGGCTGCTCGAAGCCCCTGCCAATCTGATCGAGTCCGGCCGCAAGGCCTTCAATGAAGAAGTGCGCAAGGGCGTCCCTTTCATACTCCTTCCGAAGCTTTAGTCCGGATGGCAACAAATTGGAGGATCTGAGCATGACCACGCACGTGACCACGCAACCCAACGCCTCGGAGAGCGCGAGCAAGCCGAAAGTGAAAACCAGCGGCAAGTCGGTCGTCGTAGTGGAGCTGTCGAAAGTCCGTAGCCACGAGCAGGTCAGACGGCTGCGCAGAGGTCGCGGAAAGCTGGCGACCGATATCGACGAGGTCGTCAACGAGCTTGTCCGGTCCAGTACCATAAAGCCCGATACACCGCCGGTGGTCATTGTCGTTCGAGAGTCGACGGCATCTCTGCTGTGGAGCGAGTTCGAGCCTGACGAGGATGAGGACGAGGACGACGACGACTACGATGACGAGGACGAGGACGACGACGACGAGGACGATGATTGAGCGATCGCTGCCAAGCGTGCGCGTTCTCAGCACGCGGAAATAATGGTGGTGCGGACGATGTCCTCGGCTTGTGAGTAGGCACGGGCTTGTGAGTAGGCACGCTGCCGGAGCCACCGCGCAGCGTGGCACACCCGATCGCGGCGGTATCCACCGCGTTCAGACCGGTTCCTGCAGGACCGGGTTTCTCGGCGGCGCGAAGGCCGGCGAGCGGAGCAGGTAGCCTCTGAGCGGTCGCGCCTGCCGGCCGCGCAACCGCACAACTGCGCCGCCGGCCCGGCAGCTCACCGGCGCGCGGCGATAGACCACACGCATGTTGCCGGGTTTGCTCAGGCAATCTGTGCCGGGATGCCTATACTGACGTTGTCTGCTTGGACAGCGTCGTATGTGGGCTTCGGATTTACCACGCGATCCATTTGATCTACCACCAGAGGCGGCGACGCGCTGAAGCCGACTTCAGTCGGCCGCGATAATGGGAGCGGATGATGGCGCTCAACGTTTCCGCATGGTCGATTAGACAGCCGCTCCCGGCCATCGTGATCATGGCGATCCTGCTGGGCATGGGCTACATCAGCCTGAAAAAGATGCCGATCACGAGAATGCCGAACGTCGACGTGCCGGCGGTCTCGGTGGTAGTCACGCAATTCGGGGCGTCGCCTGCCGAGCTCGAGACGCAGGTGAGCCAGAAGATCGAGGATGCGGTAGCCGGCGTGGCGGGGTCGCATCACATCTACAGCACCATCTCGGATGGCATTGCAAACACCACGATCCAATTTCAGCTGGGTACGAACAGCGATCGCGCCTTGAACGACGTGAAGGATGCGGTCACGCGCATTCGGGCCGATCTGCCGCGCAGCATCGACGAGCCGTTGGTGCAGCGCTTTGACGTTGTGGGCCTTCCCATTCTGACCTATGCCGCGATCGCGCCGAGCAAGACCCCCGAGCAAATCTCCTGGTTCGTCGAGAACGTGGTCGTGCGCAAGCTCCAAGGGCTTCGCGGCGTGGGCAGCATCGACCGCATCGGAAGCGTCGAGCGCGAGGTCCGGGTCGGTGTCGACCCGCTCAGGCTACAAGCCCTGGGATTGACCGTGCTCGACATCAGCCGGCAGCTGCGGGGCAGCAATGTCGATGTCGCCGGTGGCCGCTCCGAGATCGGCGGCCGCAGTCAGGCGATCCGCACGCTCGCTCAAGCGAAAACGATACCCGCCATTCAAGCCACCCGTATTGCGCTGCCGGGCGGCGGGGATGTGCGGCTCGACGATATCGGCCTTGTCACCGATACCATCTCCGAGCCAACCACCTTCGCTCGATTCAATGGGGCCCCCGTCGTCGGGTTCAGTATCCTGCGGGCGAAGGGTGCAAGCGACGTCGAGATTGCCAAGCTGGTCGATGCCCAGATCGAGGCAATCAAAAAGGAAAATCCGGATTTCGAGCTCAAGCTGATCGACAGCTCGGTCACCGTGACCCTCGGGAATTATGATGCCGCCGTCGAGACCCTGATTGAAGGCGCGCTGCTGGCGATCATCATTGTCTTTCTGTTCCTGCGCGACTGGCGTGCGACCTTGATCGCGGCGGTCACGCTTCCGCTTTCGATCCTGCCTTCATTCTGGGTCATGCACGAGCTGGGTTTCTCGCTCAACCTGCTCAGCCTCCTGGCGATCGTGCTGAGTACGGGAATTCTCGTCGATGATGCCATCGTCGAGGTCGAGAATATCGTGAGGCATATCCGAATGGGTAAGTCGCCTTATGACGCGGCCATGGAAGCTGCTGACGAGATAGGCATCGCGGTCATCGCGATAAGCCTCACCATCGTTGCGGTGTTTCTGCCCGCAGGCTTCATGACCTCGGTGCCCGGGCAGTTCTTCAAGCAGTTTGGCCTGACGGTTTCCATACAGGTGCTGTTTTCGCTGCTTTGCGCGCGTCTGATTACACCGATGATGGCTGCCTATTTCCTGGCCCCGCACCAGCATGAGGAGAAAGCCGACGGACCCGTCATGCGGCGTTACACCCGGCTGCTCACGTGGTCGGTGCGTCATCGGTGGGTCACGATTGGCACCGGGCTGCTCATATTCCTTGTCTCAATGGCCGGGGCAGGCTTGCTGCCATCGGGTTTCTTGCCGCCGCAAGATACCGGGCGTTCCATCCTGGCCATCGAGCTCCCGCCCGGCTCGCAACTCGCCGATACACAAACAGTCACCGACCGGATAGCCAACCGCCTGCTCTCATGGGCGGAGGTGGACAGCGTGTTCGTCAATGGCGGAAAGATCCCGCCAGTCACTCAAGAAGTTCGCAAGGCCACGCTGACCATAAACTACGTAGCCAAGTCCAAGCGGAAGATGAGCCAGGCGCAGCTCGAGCAGGCGATGACGCGGGACCTTTCGAGCATTCCCGATTTTCGCTTCTGGTTCCCCGACGAGAACGGCGACCGCGGTATCACCTACATAATTGCCGGCTCTGATGTGGATACAGTTGCGAATTTTGCGTCCGATCTGGCATGGCAAATGCAGCAAGTGCCGCAGGTGGCCAATATCATCGCAACCGCCGCCCTGAACCGGCCGGAGCTGCAGATTTTTCCCCGGCGAGATCTGGCCGTGCGCCTGGGGGTGTCGACGGAAAGCCTCTCGGAAGTGATCCGAGTAGCGACGATCGGCGATGTCGCTCCGGCGCTTGCCCGCTACGATGCCGGTGGACGCATCGTGCCGATCCGGGTCTTGCTCGAGGAGCGTGCACGCGCCGACCCGCAGGTGCTCGAGCAGCTGCGCGTGCCGTCACCCGTCGGCGGCAGCGTGCCGCTGGCTTCGCTCGCCGACATCCGCTTCGGAGAAAGCCCGGTCAGCATCAGTCGTTACGACAGGGAACGCCAGTCGCAGGTCGAGGCGGATCTGATCGGCGGCGCTGCGCTGAGCGAGGCATCGGAGCGCATCTCCAAGCTCCCGCTGATGCAGCATATTCCACCTGGTATCACCGTCCATCAGGGAGGCCAGGCCGAGTACCAGACCGATTTGTTCGACGAGTTCGGCGACGCCATGCGCACCGGGCTGACCATGGTGTACGCCTTGTTGGCCGTGCTGTTTGGGAGCCTCCTGCAGCCTCTGACGATCCTTCTGTCGCTTCCGCTCTCGGTTGCAGGGGCCATCATGGCGCTTCTTGCAACCAAGCTGGAGATCACCACGCCGGTGCTCATCGGCATCCTGATGCTGATGGGCATAGTCTCGAAGAACGCGATCATGCTCGTCGATTTCGGCCTGGAAGCCGTCCATCGCGGTGCCGGGCGTGATGCAGCAATCATTGACGCCGGCCAAAAGCGAGCAAGGCCCATCATCATGACCACGATCGCCATGATCGGGGGAATGGCCCCAAGCGCGCTCGGCATCGGCTCCGGCGGGGAGTTCCGCTCGCCCATGGCCATCGCCGCAATCGGCGGGCTGCTGCTCGCCACGCTGCTGTCACTGCTGTTCGTGCCAGCCGTGTTCACCTTGATGGACGACCTTGGGAAGCTTGGCCAGCGTGTCTTCGGCCGGTTTCTGACTGGCGCTCGCAAGGCCTCACCGCACCCGCAAAAGGCGGGGCCCGGGCTCGTTGATATCGGCGGCCCCAAGGATGGCCCCAAGGATGGCGCCAAGGATGCAGGCGAGCAGGCCCTGCCCCTGCACGCCAAACCTGCTTTTGCGCCGAAAGGAGGCGGTCCTATCGGGGGATCCGGGGACCTCCGCGCTTGATGTCTGCTGCAAGCCTCACAGAGCAGCGCATAAGCCTCAAGGACGGCCGCACGCTGGGTTTTGCCGAGTACGGCGACCCGAACGGCAAGCCTGTGCTCGAGTTCCATGGCTGCCCGGGAAGCCGGCTCGAGGCGTGGTATTATGATCAGGCCGGCAAGAAGCTCGGTGCCCGCCTGATCGGCATCGACCGACCCGGGTTCGGCATATCCAGCTATGCGAAGGGCTATCGCATCGCCGACTGGCCGGCAGACGTGATCGAGCTCGCAGATGCGCTCGGCCTCGAGCGCTTTGCAGTTGCAGGCATCTCGTCCGGCTCGCCATACGCGCTCGCTTGCGCTCGGTTCATCCCGGAGCGGCTGAAAGGCTGCGCCGTGGTGAGCGGCGTCCCGCCGCTGACCGTCAAGGGCGAGAAGCTTCATCCCAGCCAATTCGTCATGGCGGACGAGCTTCTCATGGGGCGGCTGACGAAGACCGTTCCGTTCGCCGCCAGAGCAATATTCCGGTACATGCTGTGGCAGATCCGCAAAGATCCAGCCAACGCGATGAAGCAGGTCAAAGGCGCCGCTCGCTGCGACATCGATCTGCTGAAGCAGGATGAGATGAAGCGCGCCTTCCAACAGATAGTCGCGGAAAGTTGTCGCGGCGGCGTGAAAGGGCCGGTCGATGCGATCGGCCTCGAAATGCGGGACTGGGGCTTTTCCCTGCCGCAGATCAGCATCCAGGTAAGCATCTGGCAGGGGGAGGCCGGTTATCTGGTATTTCCCGCAGCTGCCCGATACATGGCTTCCAAGTTGCCGAATCCCAAGCTGCACATGATCCCCGGCGCCGGCCACATTACCGTCATAGCCGAGCGCGCGGAGGACGTCCTGCGCGAGCTGCTGGCGGCCAGCTGATTCAGCATGGCAAACGAGCGTGGCCGACGAGGCCGGCCGGGCTGTTGCCGATATCGATGCCGATCGCAACGAATCGTGCCTGGAGCGTCTGTGACGCATCGAGCCTTGCAGCGTGGATGCCGTCGCCGGAGAGCGTGCTCGTAAAGCTCAAACCTCCAGTTGTCTGAACCTGATCTCCTGCCTTCCGCGCTCCGTGCTGGCGATGATAGCGGTATATTCCGGAACCTCGAACCAGGTGGAGGTGTCACGGGTCAAGGGCTCCGACGAGATCAGGATCGAGCCGTCCGCGCTCGCCGGCGCGCTGATCATCTTCCATTCGCCGTCGTGCAGGCAATAGGACGTGCCCATCGTGTACCATAGGCTCAGGAAGTCGTGGTTGGCACGCCGGATTGCCTCCGGGCTGTTCATGTCGTAACAGCCGTAATCGAACGCGAAGCGCACTGCCACGGCGCTTATCCCGTTGCCGATGAAAAGATTTGCGGGCGAGGAAATGTGGATCTGACAACGGTCCCTGACTTGGCGGATCGTTGCCAGCATCCTCTCGACCGCCCCGACGATCTCATCCGCGGCAAGCTCGGATGTTGGATCGTCGAATTGCGAAAGCAGCAGTGCATAAAGCCATTCCGTATCGGTGTTGCCCCGAATTTGCTGCGCAATCGCCGGTTTGATGTGCTCGAGCAGCGCAAAACGCATGCGCTCGAAACCGGCGAGATGGCCATTGTGAGCAAGCGCAATCTTGTGGCCTTTGTATAGAAACGGGTGCAGGTTCTGCTCTCCGACCGTCACGCCGTCGTCATAGGGCACGCCGCGGACATGCGCGATCACCGAGCTGACAAGCAGCTTCTCCGCGAGATCCTTGAGATTGCGATCGAAGATCGGGATGCTGGCCGAACGGTAGCTGAAGGGGATATCGGGGTAATGCGATGACCGGTCCCAGGCCAGCATTCCGAAGCCTGCAAGATTCAACATCTTGAGGAATTGCGAGTCATAAACCTGCTTTATCAGCGAATTATCCGGCTGATAGAGGAGATCGTCGAGGCGGACCTCGGCCCCTTGGTACATCAGCACCCGGCACATGTGCTTGTCTCCGCTGTGGCTCAGGCTCTCAAGGGCGCGAGCAGGATATCACCGCGTTGATGCTGCGGTACTATCCTTGCCAGCTCGCTGTTGGCGCGACGAAGAGTGCCGACGATCGTCGAGCTCAGCGCGGTAAAGAACGTGAAGGCCAGCTCGCCGCCGCCTTTGCGCAGGAGCTCGAAACGCTCACGGTCGATGCGAAGCGCGATGGTCGGCTCGCGCGCCACGCACATCAGTGGATGCGGGCCTCCATCCAGGAGCGGCAGCTCGCCCACCATCCTTCCAGGACCGTGCACCGAGAACAGATCGGCCCCCGGCGGCATGGAAAAATACATCGCCAGCGCCCCGCGCACGATGATGAGACAGTTGCTCGCGGCGGAGCCGGTCCGGTAGACGAGGTCGCCGCGCGCAAAATCGTGACGCTCGAGCGGGGCGATAAATTCCCGCAGCTGCGCGGGACGGAATGACCCGAATAGCGGAAGTGCGAGCAGGACCTGCTCATCGAGCGTCTGCGCCGATGAGCACGGCGGCCAGGCCGCATCGATGGGGGCCGGCTGCGATGATCCGCCGCCGCTCAGGACGTGCGCCGCGATCTGCTCCATGGCGTTGCGCGTGCGCTTGGCCACCTGCGTAATGAAGCGATCCATGACCGCAAATGCCGGTGGTCGCAAGTCGGCGCGCATCATCTCAAACCGCTCGTAGCTCACGAAATATCCAGTGCTCGCGGTGACCGCCACGGCGCTGGCCGATCGCGCGCCTCGGTCCAGCAGGCCCATCTCGCCCACCATCGCGCAACGGCCAAGGACGGCGAGCTTTACGGTCTCATCGCCAGGCACCCGACGCAGGATCGCAATCTCGCCTTCTTTGATCAGGTACAGCCCATCGGAAGCATCCCCCTGCCGAAACAGCACACCCCCGGCGTCCACGTGAAATGGTCGCACAAGGCCCTGCAACTCCGACAAGGCCGGCGCATCGAGCCCGGCAAAAAGCGGAAACTCGAGCAGAAATTGATCGAACGTGCTGCGGTGTGAGCCCGCTCCTGAGCCGGCAGTCACGCAGCCCTCACCCGCCGCCTCGCTCGACCCCGGCGCGTTTTTCTCGCCGCATCGGTACGCCCGTTCGCTCACTGAGGGCTCTCCATGACAGGCGGCAAACATGCCGTGTTCGCGGCCTCTCGACAACAGAGTTGGAATTTCCGCAAGCGTTGCGCGCCGCGTATCCCAGCGAAAGCGGATCATGTCTCATCGTATCGCGTCGCATCGTGCGGGGAATCGTGTCGTGCGGGAATAGACTGGCTCGCATGCTTATGCTACGAAGGACAACCCCGCACCAATACCGAGGAGCGCTCGGATGAAGCCCACAGCTTCCAACGTCCTCCTGGTTTTCCCCCGCTTCAACCCGCACTCCTTCTGGAGCCTAAGAGGCGTTCTGGATGTCGTCCGGGTGCGCTGTCCTTGTCCGCCGCTCGGGCTGATCACGCTTGCCGCGCTTCTTCCGCAGACCTGGAATTTCAGGCTGATCGACCGCAACGCTGAAGAGCTGACGGATGACGATCTGGATTGGGCCGACGTGGTGATGACGGGCGGGATGCTGCCGCAGCAGCCCGACACGCTCCACGTCATCGAGCTGTGCCGCGCCCGCAATATTCCGGTCGCGGTCGGCGGCCCGGATGCGACCTCCAGCCCTCACGTCTATGCCAGGGCCAATTTCCGGGTGCTGGGGGAGACCGAAGCCGTCATCGAGCAACTGACCGAGGTATTGACGAGCGGAGCCACAACCGCGGTGATCGAAGCGGAAAAGTACACGGCGGACGTGACCAAGACTCCAATTCCCCGCTTTGATCTCCTCAAGACCGGGTATTACAGATATATCGGCGTTCAGTTTTCCCGTGGTTGTCCGTTCAACTGCGAATTTTGCGACATCATCGAGCTCTACGGGCGGGTTCCGCGCACCAAAACGAATGAACAGATGCTGGCGGAGCTCGATGCGCTCCATCGCCTCGGCTACCGCGGCCACGTCGATTTCGTCGACGACAACCTCATCGGCAACAAGAAGTCTCTCAGGCGTTTTCTTCCGGCATTGAAGCAGTGGCAAAAGGAACGCGGCTATCCGTTCAAATTCTCTACCGAGGCCTCGATAAATCTCTCGGACGACGCCGAGCTCCTGCGCATGATGCGTGAGGCGAATTTCTTCATGATTTTCGTCGGCATCGAAAGTCCGAACCCCGATACGCTCGTTCTCATGCAGAAGAAGCAGAATACGCGGCGGAGCCTGGCCGAGAGCATCCACAGGATCTACGCGGCCGGCATTGTCGTGATCGGCGGCTTCGTGATGGGATTCGATGATGAGTCCGACGGCGTATCCCAATCCATGATCGAATGCGTCAAGGCGACCAGCATTCCGCTCTCCGTCGTGGGCCTGCTCATCGCCTTGCCGAACACGCAGCTGTCGCGACGACTCAAGAAGGAGGGCCGGCTTTTTGAAAATTATGAGTACGTGAAGATCGATGACGACTACCAGTGCTCGATGAGCATGAATTTCACGCCCGTGCGATCTCGCCGCGACATATTGGCTGACTACACGACGGTGCTGCAGAGCATCTACCATCCGGCCGCCTACTTCGAACGCGTCAGACGCGTTGGCCGCATGCTCGATCGCTCGGGTCTAAGCGGACAGATGGCGTTCAAATGGAGCGAGCTGATCAAGCTGGCCCGCGTGGTGTGGCATATGGGAGTTCGCAGCGCCGACGTGCGACGCCAGTTCTGGGCTACCCTCGCCGATTGCGCCTGGCACAACCCGCGCGCCCTGGAGCAGGCTATTTATATGATGGCGTTCTATCTGCACCATGGACGATTCTCGCGGGTGATCATCGCGGAGATCGCGCGCTACGTCGAGGCGATCGATGCAGGCAAGTGGAAGGCCCCTCCCGTTATGCCCGCGGCGGCCGCTGCCCGGCCGCGTCCAGTCGCCCCGCTCGCGGCGGAAGCCCTGCCGACAGCCTGAGCTGTCTGGGCCGCCACACGGCAGCGCCTTGAGCTATTGGCGTCAGAAGACTTTGCTCGCGCGCATCATCTTGAGGATGCGTGGGAGGACGGGACGCCGGTTGAAGGCAAAGTAGACCCACTGCTGCTCGCCGCGAAACGCTCGCCTGTGCGCAAGGATACCCTTGAGCGGATAAATGTAGCGATTCACCAGCGAGTTGTTGAAGCTGAAGTTGAAATATCGCGCCGTAATCCAGCTGCTGTTGGCTTTGAACTCCTGCTCCTCGAGAACGTCGGCGAGCAGGGCGAGCCCGAGGTTGAGCACCTTGCGGCCTTCCTTCTGAAACGTTTCGATGGCCACGCGCTTGATGCCGAAATGGACCATGCTGTCCGCCTCCTGCAAATGGCGGTTGTGCTGGCTCATATAGCCTACGATCTCGCCGCCCTCGTACAGCGGGTCAAAAAAGCCGAAGGCCACCAGCTTTCCCTCGCCGTCGAAGGTGAAGAACCGGCGTACATCGGGCTCCTCCATCAGCACCAGGGGCCGGTTGAGGAAGGCGACCTCGTCATTGCGAATGGTGCGGCTCTGGCGCCATGCATCCGACATGGCGCGCACCTTGTCGAGGCCGACCTCGGTGAGGGTGGATTCCCGTGTGGTGAACCCGCGCTTGACCATCCGATTGATGCCTCTGCGCAGGGTCTCCTTCTTACCACCTTCGAACGTGTAGGTCTTGAGGTCGATGATGGTGTCGTGCCCCATGGCATTGATGGTAAAGCCGCGGGCAGCGAGAATCTTCGCGGTCGAGCCCGACAGATACCAGAAGCTCACGTCGCGGTGTTTCTCGAGAAATCGGGAAATCAGCTCCGCAGCTCTGTCCGGAGGAGCAATGGGATCGGACAGGACCAACGTGCTGCGGCCGACCTGCTTATATGCGATAAAGCCGTGCTCGTCGCCGAAATGCTCGATCCCCTCCTGATACGTGGCCGAATAGGCTTGCGAGGCCCTTCCATGCCGTCGCAACAATGCAACCCGCAGCGGCAGAGCCACTCCGGTATCCGTGGGACCAGTCCTGGGCAAGGTATCCGTCATCGCGTCTCCTGTGGATCTCGAGCCCGCCCGCCATACTGGGCGCCTCCTCGCACGCATTGCGAGAGGGGGCCGGCTGCGCGAAGAGTCTCACCATAAACGGCCCCACCATGCTGGACGAGGCCCCTCATGATGATCATCGTCATCATCCTGATTTCGCTGGCGATCATTACCGGACTTTATGTCGCGATCAACTGGGCGCCGGAGCTTACGGTCGAGGAGCTGCGAGGGCGCTGGGGGAACGCGCCTTCGGTGTTCCTCGATGTCGCGGGCAAAAAGGTGCACTTGCGCGACGAGGGACCTCGCAATGACCCGACCCCGCTCGTCCTGCTGCATGGGACCGGGCATTCCCTGCACACCTGGGACGGTTGGGTTGCGGCGCTCAAAGGCGCTCGGCGCGTCATCCGTTTCGACCTTGCGGGCTGCGGGCTGACCGGTCCAGCCGCGGACGATAGGTACAGCATAGATGACGACGTGCGGCTCGTGGTCGCAATACTGGACCGCCTCGGGATCGATCGTTGCGTGCTCGGGGGAAATTCGCTCGGCGGCCTTATTGCATGGCGCACGGCGCTGGAGCATCCGGAGCGCGTCGAAAAGCTGATTCTGGTGGATGCCGACGGGTATCGCATTGCCCCGAAATCAGTGCCCCTCGCCTTCCGTTTTGCGAGGCTCCCCATGAGCTACTGGCTGATCAGCCATACCCTGCCGCGCGGCCTCGTGGAGCAGACCCTGCGCAACGTATACGGCGACCCGACCAAGGTGACAGCGGAGGCGATGCTGCGCTCACGCGAGCTGACCCGGCGCGAGGGCAATCGCCGCGCGTTCGTGCTCCGCGCCCGGCAGGAGCCGCAGCTCGGCGATCTATCCCACCGGATTGCGGAGCTGAAAATGCCCACTCTCATTATCTGGGGCGGCAGAGACCGCTTGATTCCGCGCGAGTCCGCGCAACGCTTTCACCGCGACATCGCCGGCAGCGCGCTCGTCATGTTCGAGGATCTTGGCCACATGCCGCAGGAGGAGGATCCCGGCCGCACAGCCGAGGCCGTGCAGCGTTTTCTCGCGAGCCCGGCCTGAGCGTCACGCTGCAACCTGCTTCGGCCTGAAGCCTCGGTGGAAGCGCGCAAGCCCGTACGAGATCGTCCGAGATCTCAGAGCATTGACTCTGCCGCCCAGCAGCGTAGCGTTTAACTGCGTGTCCCCAACCACATTCAGGAACTTTTCTCATGGATCCGAAACCTGTGCGCGCTCAGCGGGAAAAAGACCTCAAGACGCTGGTGGCTTTGGCCGTGCTCGACGACGACGAGGACAAGCTCGTGAGCCATATGCTGGATTTTCTCGATGACATGGATGGGGCTTTTACATTTTTTGCGCAGCGCAAGCGCGGCTCAATTCTTGATCTCGACCCCGGTCAGCAGATCGGCCGATGGGAGGCTAACGTCCGCTTCAATCAGCAGATGGACCGCGAGCCGGGGCTCTATGCCGAGATGGTGCGGCATCCACGCTACATGATGGCATGGTTTACCCAGGAGGCCACAGGGTTGCCCATCGCGGGTTTCCTGGCGAAGGTGAAGGAGGTGCGTTTCGTCGAGGAAGAGCCGGGCCTCCATTGGCTGCTGCTGCCAGCGTGCCATCGCGGCTGCGAATCGGTCAAATCGGAGGCTGCCGACGCATGCATCATGTGCGGCCAGCCTCGGGCTTACGCGAGCAGCAATTCCAAGGCGGTGGAGGGGCTGACTACCGCGCTCGACCGGATACATGCCGTCGATGATTGGTTGGTGCGCTCTCTGGACACGAGCCGGGCTGCCCGCGACCTGGTGATGAAGGACCCGACGCAAGCATTCGCCCAAGCCTCGCAGACGCTTTTCGGAGAGAGTCCGGAAAAGCTCTTCGGTATCCACGCGACACGGCTCGTCCAGGATACCGACAGCATAATCTACAGCATTCGTTTGGCGGACCACACGGGCAAGCGGGCTGCCGAGACGATTCGTGTCATGGAGCCGGCGGCGCTGAGTGCATGAGCTGTCAGCGCTGCGCGCAACCGCACTGCGGGTCGCTCGAAGCCTTATCTGTCAGCAAATATTGATGAGCCGATCCATGGTGATGACCTGGTTTCTACGCAAACGGCTTTCGAGCCCAGGTTTCGAGAAATTCGACAGGAATGCACCGTGAAGGACATCTCGCTGAGCGGTGGGGTTGCTCCGATTGACGCTTCCCGGAAGGACGAGAATGCGAGCACCGCCAGCGGTGTTCCGTTGCCGGTACGCATCGCGTTGATGCGAGAGCATGGGAGAGGCTCCTATGCATTTTCGGCGGTCTACCAGCCGGGGCTCGAGCACTTCGGCGATGAACGGGGCTTCCTGGCCTACCGGAAGGTCGGCCGTACGGCGCTGGTGCTCTCCGACCCGGTGGCACTCCCCGAGAACCTTCCGGATCTGATTTCCCGGTTCGTTGCGCAGCAGCGCGACGTGGGTTTCTGGTTCGTGTCGCGCGACGTGGCCAGAGTCCTCGCCGAGCGGGGGTTCACCGTCAATGCAATGGGCTACGACACTCACATCGATCTGCCGACCTACAATTTCAGCGGCCGCAAGAAGCAGACGCTGCGCGAAGCCCTCAACCGCATGGTCAAGCGCGGCTTCGTCACTCGGGAAGGCTCGCTCGCGGCGGTCGGCATCGACAAGGTCAAGGCTCTCTCCGAAGCATGGCGGCAGACCCGGACCTTTACCAGCGAGGAGCTCGTCTTCCTCAATCGGCCGCTGGTCTTGGCCGAGGAGCCCGACGTGCGCAGGTTCTTCACCTTCGACAAGGACGGGAAGCTGGTGGCGTTCGCGTTCTTCGACCCGATTTACGATGGTGGCAAGGTCGTAGGCTATTTGAGCCAGCACAGCCAAAACCTGCCCGAGGCGGATCGCCTGGTGCAACTGGCGCTCAAGCGCGTCGCCATTGAGACCTTCCAGAAGGAGGGTCTCAAGGTGCTGCATCTCGGACTTGCCTTGTTCGCGGACGTCTTGAACGATCAGGAGTTCAGAGCCAACCGAAGCTGGGTGACCGCGCGCTACTTCGACTTCAGCTTCAACAACTGGCTCGTCAACCGGTATCTGATCTCGGTCAAGGGCATCGTGGCGCACAGACGCCTGTACGATGGCATACAGCAGCAGACCTACTACGCGTTCAACAGGCGTCCGAGCCTTCCGCGCATCATCAAGCTGATGCGAGCCTGCAAAATGATCTGAGCAGAAACGCACAACAGGTGAAGGGGAGCCGGCGTTGAATTTGGCGCGAGTTCGCGGCAAGAGAAGGATGTCAACATACGCCGCGCCAGGTACTGATCGCGCACGCACCGCCAGCCGACTGATGTCCCGTAGCACGCCGAAGCTTGCCGATTTCCGCCGCATCGTGGTCAAGGTCGGCTCCTCGCTCCTGGTCGATAGCGGACGCGGGCGGCTCAACCAAGAGTGGCTCGCCGCGCTCGCGAAGGATATCGCGCAGTTGCACGCCGAGGGCCGCGACCTGCTGGTGGTCTCCTCGGGTGCGGTCGCGCTCGGCCGCACGGTGCTGTCCCTGGAGCCTGGGCCGCTCAAGCTCGAGGACAGCCAGGCCGCCGCCGCCATCGGCCAGATTTCGCTGGCGCGCACCTGGACCGAGGTGCTCAGCCACCACGGCATCACCGCCGGACAGGTTCTGGTCACGCTGCAGGAAACCGAGGAGCGCCGGCGCTATCTCAACGCGCGCTCGACCATCGGCAAGCTCCTGGAGTGGCGTGCCGTCCCGGTGATCAACGAGAACGACACGGTCGCGACCAGCGAGATCCGCTACGGCGACAACGACCGCCTGGCAGCGCGCGTGGCCAGCATGACGAGCGCTGATCTTCTGGTGCTGCTCTCCGATGTGGACGGCCTCTACGACGCGCCGCCCGCTGCAAATGCGCAGGCGAATTTCATTTCCGTGGTCGAGCGCATCACGCCCGCGATCGAGGGGATGGCCGGGGCTGCTGCCTCGCACCTCTCGCGCGGCGGCATGCAGACCAAGATCGAGGCGGCGAAGATCGCGACCCAGGCCGGCACTCACATGCTGATCGCTTCCGGCCGCGTCGCGCATCCCCTCGCGGCGATCGCGCAGGGCGCCCGATGCACCTGGTTTCTCACCGGCGCCAATCCCGTCACGGCGCGCAAGAAATGGATCGCAGGCACGCTCGAGCCGAAGGGAACCCTCACGATCGATGCTGGCGCCGTTTCAGCATTGCGCGGCGGCAGGAGCCTTCTGCCCGCCGGCGTCTTCAAGATAGAGGGTTCCTTTGCGCGCGGGGATGCCGTGGTGATCCGCGGCCCGGATGGCCTGGAGGTCGGCCGCGGGCTCGTCGCCTACGACGCCGAGGATGCCGCCAAGATCAAGGGACGTCCCTCAGCCGATATCGCCACGATCCTCGGATTCGGCGGCCGCACGGCCATGGTGCACCGCGATGACCTGGTCATACGCGACTCCGCCTGATCCCGTGACCCGCTTTCTGCTCTAACGACCCTCGAGGCCCCGTCTCGAGCGAGCATTGGACTTGACCCATGCGAGGTGGAGCTGGGTCAGGAGCAGATCGGCAAGCGCCGTCGGCAGCCCCCGGATACCTCGCACCACGAGAGCGAGGGGCCAGGGAAACAGCATCTCGCGCCGGCCGCGGGCGAGCCCATTCGCGATGTGCAGCGCCGCGCGGTCCGCACTCCATACGAGCAGCCCTCGGAATCCGAGACTCTGCGACATCGGCGTATCGACGAAGCCCGGGTATACGATCGTAACGCGAACGCCATGCGGCGCCAGCAGTCTGCGCAGCGCGTCCCCGTAGATCCAGGTTGCGGCCTTCGAGGCCGAATATGCGGGGCATGCAGGTACACCGAAGAAAGCGAGCAGCGAGCTGACAATCGCGATTTGGCCTGCCCCACGACCGACGAGACGCGGGAGCAACGGTGCTACCGTGTTGATCACCCCTAGCGTGTTCACCGAGATGATCCGGCGCGCAAGATCGCCTGTTTCAGCCGCTTTCCCGGCCAGCACCGCCGCACCGCCTATTCCGGCGTTGGCGATGACGAGGTCGACCGGTACAAGCGAGTCGCACGCGAGCAGCAGGCGCTCCATGGCCGCAGCATCAGTGACATCCGCGGCATGGACTTCGACATCGCAGCCGTTGCTGCGACAGCCGGCGGCGACAGTCTCGAGCCGATCGGAATCGCGGGCGAAGAGCGATAATCGCGTTCCCGGGATGCCATAGAGCTTGGCCAGGGCAGCTCCCATGCCGCTGCTCGCGCCGGTGATGACGACGTGCCTGGGCATTTCACAACATGTCCGATTCGCGGGGGGCCAATCCCATCACCGGCCGCCGGCGCTGGCGACGATCAGCTTGTCCGAGGGGCCGAGATCCCAGCGCGGCTCGATCCCGAGCAAGGGCGCGATGCGGCTGATGACCGCGCCGCCGACCGGGACCGCGTTCCAGCCGGACGTGGTGAAACCGTGCGTCTCCGGCAGCGCCTGCGGCTCATCGAGCATGATCAGCAGCATGTAGCGCGGCCGATCCGCGGGGAGCACCGCGGTGAAGCTGGTGAGCCCCTTGGTCGTGGGCACGAGCGGCTCGGCGCTCTCCGGAAGCTCGGTGCACAGCCGATCGAGCTGGCCCATCTTCCTGAGAAAGCGCTTGTGGTGCTCGACCCCGAGGCTCACGCCCATGCGGGCGGTGCCGATGTTCGAGGAATAGGTGAAGATCTCGGGCACGGTGAGGCTCGATCGGCTTCTGCAGGTGCTCGGCGGCAAGGCCGCCATGTGTAGATCGGCGAGACCGCGCCCGTCCAGCCATTTCTCGGCTCCTCTCTAAGGCGCGATCGTCGGCACGCCAGCGAGAGGAAGCCGAACTGCGCCTCTCGGTTTGCCTTGCTACCAATCGAAGGCGTTGCAGATTCTTCGAGACAAGATGCATGCCACGCCCGCCTCATCTAGATCGTGCTGTCGTCCCTGAGCCCAAGATCGTGAACTATCTGTTGAGCGCTCGCCACTCTGGCGGGCGCTCGAAAGCGCGCTTCTGGGGAGCTTCGGGCTTAGTGCCCAGGATTGGCACGTGTTGCGCCATGCCGTGATTGCCCACGCAATCGCAAACGATATCACCGCATCACACCGAACCCGGTTCGGCACCAGATAGGAGTTTCGACTGATTTTTATGACCGAGATCGGGGCTACTGCGGACCCTACCGTGAGCTGGTGGAATGAGCGGATCAGCCGAGAATGACCCAACTGCGACATTGGCGGCCAAAATTGCTGTGACGCACGACACGGGTTTTTCCCAGGACGATGTGGCAGGCCGCGATCCTCGGCTCACGTGAGGTGACGCGAGTGCGTCAATTTGCTCGTCCTGCGTCGGCAATTGCTTCGTTGGGCCGGAGGAGCTCGCCACCCTAAGCGCGGCGCTGAGGAAGGGGCTCACTCCCAACGAGGTCCGTGCGCGATCCACTGCCGCATTCCCATCGGTGTCGATCGACTGCTTCCGGATCGCCAAGACCATGCTCAGCGAAAAAAAGAAGTAGAGGCACCCTGGATTGCTCATGGAACCGGAAACCGGCCACGTGCTTGAAATGAGGCGCGGAGAATTCCCCATGACCGACAGAACCGACCTGCTCGAGGTCCTACCTGTGGCGATCTATATGACGGACGCCGAAGGGAGGATTACGTTTTATAACCAGGCTGCCGCCGATTTGTGGGGCTGCTGCCCGCAGCTCGGAACTGCGGAATGGTGCGGCTCATGGCGGCTCTATTGGCCGGATGGCCGACCCATGCCGCATGACCAATGCCCGATGGCGGTCGCCTTGAAGGAGGGACGGCCGGTACGGGGAGCCGAGGCGATTGCCGAGAGGCCGGACGGCAGCAAGGTACCATTCATGCCCTATCCGACGCCGCTGAAGGACGCCTCCGGGCGGGTGAGCGGCGCCATCAATCTTCTGGTTGACATTAGCGAGCGCAAGGACTGGGAGCTGGAACTGGAAAAGTTGGCCGCGATTGTCACCTCATCCGACGATGCCATCATCAGCAAAACGATACAGGGCCGGATTACATCCTGGAACGCCGCCGCCACGCGGCTGTTCGGCTATGAAGCGGACGAGGTAATTGGGCAGCCGATTACAATCATTATCCCGCCGGAATTGCATGCCGAGGAGAAGGAAATCATCGCGCGTCTGCGGAAGGGCGAGCACATCGACCATTACGAGACCGTTCGCCTCGCCAAGGACGGCCGGCGGATCGATATTTCGCTCAGCATATCGCCTTTGCGCGAGAGATACGGGAGTGTCGTCGGGGCGGCAAAGGTCGCCCGCGACATCACGGAGCGCAAGCGGACCGAAAAGCTGCAACGTTTGCTACTCGAAGAGCTGAACCATCGCGTCAAGAACACACTCGCAATCATACAGGCAATTGTGAACCAGTCGTTGCGGCATGCAAGAAGCCCAAAGGAGTTCGTGTACAGTTTTACCGGACGCCTACAGGCGCTCGCGCAGGCGCACGACCTGCTCACCCGGACAAAGATGCAGGGCGCCGAAGTCATGCAGCTCGTGCGTGAGCAGGTGCTGCTCGGCGATGGTGCCGAGGATCAGCGCGTGAGCTGCTCCGGCCCGGCGGTCGTCCTCGATCCGCAGGCAGCCATTCATCTAGCCCTCGTCCTGCATGAGCTTGCGACCAACGCGCGCAAATACGGCGCGCTGTCACTTCCCAAAGGGCGCTTGTCCGTGAGCTGGGAGGTGAGAACGAATGGCGACAGGGAGCTCGTCCTGCACTGGACCGAATCCGGAGCAGCGCGAGTTTCGGTCCCACGCAGGCGCGGATTTGGCACCACTCTCATTGAACGTATGTTGAAGGTCGGTGGAGGCAAGGCGTCCACCCGCTACGGATCCGAGGGCATAGCGGTGAAGATAACTATGCCGATTCCCAATGCTCCTTATGAGATTGGAATCCTCGACGACGCTCAAAGGCGGCAACCCAGAGCGCCATTATGGTCGGTCGCCCGAGAGAGGCTTCGCCGGAGCAGCCGGATGATCATCATTGAGGACGATGGCCTGCTCGTGATGGATATGGAATCGATCTTGTCCGAGGCGGGATGCAAGGTTGTCGGTGTAGCCGGAACGCTCGATGATGCCAGGAAACTGATCGCCGGGACGGATTGCGACGCAGCTATGCTGGATGCGAACCTGCTGGGTAAACCTGTGGACGCACTCGCGGCGATGCTGGCGAAGAAAGATATTCCGTTCGCGTTCGTGACCGGACACGGCCGCGACTCTCTGCCGGAGGCGTTCAGAGCTGCAATCGTCCTCAACAAGCCGTTCAGCCAGGCCGACTTGATCGGCACATTCGACAAATTGATGGACCGAGCGCCGGGGGTAGCTCGTCTGCGGCGAGCACCGGCACGTGCGCCCTCCGGATAAATCAGTCGGTAGTCCGACTCTGAAATCAGCAGCAGTGTTGCTCTGTTTGTCGTTCCTGGCATGAAGCTGACGAGCCCACCTGCTGGCTGTCCACGCAATCGCAAACGATATCACCGCATCACACCGAACCCGGTCTGGCACCAGATATGAGATCGATGGACCGCTTCCAACGCCTAACGGTCGTGCGCCATTGGTACGCGTGGTATGGTTTGTGAAATCGGGGAAAAACGTCCTGCGCTTGGTGACGTTGGTACCGAGAAGGATCATCACCCATGATCGATGAGCTGGACCTCGTCGTGTTGAAACGTGATCTGCCCACCGAGCGGCTCGCCGCTGGGGACGTCGGTACCGTCGTGCTGGTGCATCAGCAGGGTGCAGGTTATGAGGTTGAGTTTACGACGCTCTCCGGCGATACCGTTGCCGTAGTCACCCTCGATGCGTCGGAAGTGCGTCCGGTCGAGGCGCGCGAGATCGTGCACGCGCAGTCAACTGAGTCGGTTGGTGACCCACAAGAGACATCGAGCCGAAGCGTGCGCATATTTTTTCGAAGCGGTATCACAGTAATTGCAGGCTCTTTGCCGCTGACCGAACGGTTGAGCCTACGTGTTTCGGAGGGGTCAATTCCAGGTTAGGATCACTGACAAGGGGGACGGGCGGCCGGGGCGACAAATGTCCAGACACACGGAGGTTTCGCCATGATCGAAAGTCATTCGCGAGTCACACGCCGGTTTGCTCCTTGGCTGGTCGCTGCTTCATTGCTGTTCGCGCAGGGAGCAACCGTTCACGCGCAGCAGACAACCGGCACCCCAGGCTCGCCCAGTGCGACCACGACGATCCCAGGGAACCAGCTGCCGCCGCCGCCGCAACCGTTCGGCGGCAAGATCGAACGCAATGCCGCGCAATCGACGCCGTACTGGCCGGCGCGCGTCGTGCCGCCCAAGGGCGCGCCAAATATCCTCTTGGTCATGACCGACGATACCGGTTTCGGCGTCACCAGCACGTTTGGCGGCGTCGTCCCGACGCCGACGCTCGACCGGATTGCAAACAACGGCCTGCGCTACACCAATTTCAACTCAACCGCGCTCTGCTCGCCGACGCGCGCAGCCATCATCACCGGCCGCAATCATCACTCCATGGGCTTCGGGGTAGTCGCCGAGCAGGCGACAGGTTACCCCGGCTACAACAGCATCATGACCCGGAACAAGGTAACGATCGGAAAGATTCTGAAGGACAATGGTTACTGGACCTCCTGGTTCGGCAAGGACCACAACACACCGGAGTTCGAGGCAAGCCAAGCCGGACCATTTGACCAATGGCCGATTGGCATGGGCTTCGACTATTTCTACGGTTTTGTCGGCGGCGACGCGAACCAGTGGCAGCCGAATCTTTTCCGCAACACCTCGCCAATCTATCCGTACTACGGAAAACCCGGTTGGAACTTGATCACAGCCATGGCCGACGATGCGATCGAGTACATGGACCGCATCACCGCGATCAACTCGGATCAGCCGTTCTTCATCTACTACGTGCCAGGCGCAGTCCATGCGCCGCACCATCCAACGCCGGAGTGGATCAAGAAGATCAGCGATATGCACCTGTTTGACGAGGGCTGGAACAAGCTGCGCGACACCATCTTCGCCAACCAGAAGCGGCTGGCGGTTATCCCGCAGGACGCGAAGCTCACGCCATGGCCCGATGAGCTGCTCAAGCGCTGGGATCAATTAACGGCCGATGAAAAGAAGATGTTTATCCGCCAGGCGGAGGTGTTCGCTGCATATTTTGCCTACACCGACCACGAGATCGGGCGCGTGATCCAGCACATCGAGGACATGGGCAAGCTCGATAACACGTTGATCATCTACATCGCCGGGGACAACGGCAACAGCGCCGAAGGGTCTCTGATCGGCACGCCGAACGAGGTAGCTTCGATCCAGGGCGTTGATGTGCCGGTCGAAGACCAGCTCAAGTACTTTTACGACGTCTGGGGCTCAGACCAGACCTATCCACACATGGCGGTGGCCTGGACCTGGGCGTTCGACACGCCGTTCTCGTGGACAAAGCAGATCGCGTCGCATTTCGGCGGCACGCGCCAGGGCATGGCGATCTCGTGGCCGGGGCACATCACCGACAAGGGTGGCATCCGCAACCAGTTCACCCACGTGATCGACATCGTGCCGACAATTCTGGATGCGACGAGGATCAAGGGGCCCGACGTGGTCGACGGCATCCCACAGAAGCCGATCGAAGGCACGAGCTTCTTGTACACCTTCGCCAAGGAGAACGCGACCGCGCCCTCGCGACATCACACGCAGTACTTCGAGATGATGGGCGACCACGCGCTCTACCATGACGGTTGGATCGCCAGCACCAAGGTGCTGCGGCCGCCATGGAACACACTCGGGGCAGTAAGCCAGGATCCGGCGGGTTTCCCGTACGAGCTATACGATCTCACCAAAGACTGGACGCAGTTCGAGAACGTCGCCGCCAAATACCCGGACAAGGTCAAAGAATTGGACCAGCTGTTCTGGGAAGAGGCGCAGAAATACCAGGTGCTGCCGCTTGATGCTTCGGTTGGAACGCGCATTATCACGCCAAAACCCAGCCTCGCGGCCGGTCGCACCGAGTTCACCTGGTCAGGTGAGGTTACGGGCACGCCAAATGGCGACGCGCCGAACATCCTCGCCGCCTCATTCAACTTTAGGGCCGAGGTAGACATTCCGCAAAGCGGCGCCGAAGGCATGATCGTGACCCAGGGGGGCCGGTTCGGCGGCTACGGCTTTTACGTGCTGAGGGGCAAGCCCGTGTTCCTGTACAACTTCCTCGATCTCAAGCGCACGCGCTGGGAGGGACCTGAGCTCACGCCCGGTAAGCACACGCTCGAGTTCGATTTCAAATACGACGGGCTCGGTATTGGCACGCTGGCCTTCAACAACGTGAGCGGGCTCGCCCGCAGCGGCACCGGTATGCTCAAGGTCGATGGCAAGGAAGTCGCCCGCGAGAGCATGGAGCACACCATCCCGCTCATCATGCAATGGGACGAGAACTTCGACATCGGCGCGGACACTGGCACGCCGGTTTCGAACGATTACCAAGTCCCATTCCGCTTTACGGGAAAGATCGGGAAGCTCACGCTTAAGATCGACCGGCCGCAGCTCACCCCGGCGGACATCGAGAAGCTCAAGCAAGCCACGCGCAACAACCGCGCGGCCGAGTAGCAGCTTTTCGCGAGAGACCGAGGGCCGTACCGCGCGGCTCTCGGTCTCCATCTTCTAATGATCGGCACGCAGCTGACGAGCCCACCCGCTGGCATCACTGCGTCGGCGGCCGAAGGATGCTCACCGCGCGCCGGCGCTGGCGAGGATGAGCTTGTCGGAGGGGGCGAGATCCCAGCGCGGCTCGATGCCGAGCAAGGGCGCGATGCGGCTGATGACTGCGCCGCCGACCGGGACCGCGTTCCAGCCGGACGTGGTGAAGCCGTGCGTCTCCGGCAGCGCCTGCGGCTCATCGAGCATGATCAGCAGCATGTAGCGCGGCCGATCCGCGGGGAGCACCGCGGTGAAGCTGGTGAGCACCTTGGTCTTGGAGTAGCGCCCGCCGACCACCTTTTCCGAGGTGCCGGTCTTGCCGCCCACGTAGTAGCCCTTCACGTCGGCGCGGGTTGCGGTGCCCTTCTCCACGTTGAGCCGCATGAGGTAGCGCATCTTCTCGCTGGTGTCCGGCTTGATCACCCGGGTTGCCAGCTTCATCGCCTCCGCCTCGCTGCGCTTGAGGAAGGTCGGCGGAATGAGATAGCCGCCGTTCATCAACGCGCCGATCGCCATCATCGCCTGCAACGGGGCGACCGAGAGCCCATGCCCGAACGCGATGGTCACCGTGTTGAGCTCCACCCAGTGCTTGGGCACGAGCGGCTCGGCGCTCTCCGGAAGCTCGGTGCGCAGCCGATCGAGCTGGCCCATCTTCCTGAGAAAGCGCTTGTGGTACTCGACCCCGAGGCTCACGGCCATGCGGGCGGTGCCGATGTTCGACGAATAGGTGAAGATCTCAGGCACGGTGAGCACGCGATTTTGCGCGTGGAAGTCGTGAATCGTGAACTTCCCGTACTGCAGTGGAAACCGGGCGTCGAAAGCGGATTTCAGGGTGATCCTGCCGGAGTCGAGCGCCATGGCGAGGGTGAGCGCCTTGAAGGTCGAGCCCATCTCGTAGACGCCGGTGGTCAGCCGGTTGATGCGCGTCGGATCAAGCGCCTCGCGGGGATTGTTGGGATCGTAATCCGGGATGGACACCATGGAGACGATCTCGCCGGTGCGCACATCCGTCACCAGCCCGGCCGCAGCCACGGCCTTGAATTTCTGGCGCGCGGCGATGAGCTCATCGCGCAGCGCATGCTGCACGCGCAGATCGACCGCGAGCTCGATCGGCTTCTGCAGGTGCTCGGCCGCAAGCCCTGCCATGTGCAGGTCGGCGAGGCCTCGCCCGTCCAGCCATTTCTCGATCCCGGCGATCCCCTGATTGTCGATATTCACGTGCCCGATGAGGTGGGAAAGCTCGTTGCCGTTCGGATAGACCCGCTTGTTCTCGGGCAGGAAGCCGATGCCGGGAATGCCCAGCCGATAAATCTGCTGGCGCTGCTGGGGGGTGATCTCGCGCCGCAGCCACACGAACCTGCGCTTGGACGCGAGCCGCTCGCGCAGCTCGGTCGCGTCCATGTCCGTTACCGTTGCGGTGAGGAGCTCGGACGCCTCGTCGACATCGATGATCCGTTGCGGCTCAGCGAACAGCGAGGGGGTACGCACATCGATCGCCAGCACCTCGCCGTTGCGATCGAGGATCTCGGGGCGCGCGGTCGCAAGCGCATCCTGCAAGCTCGATCGCCTGGTGCCGTGCGACTCGGACGCGGTGGCGAACAGGATGAGACGCGCGGCGATGATGGAGTAGCCCAACGCGAAGACGAGAATGGTAAGGCCGAGCCGCGCGCGCATCTTGCCGGCACGGTCCGCCTCCTTGCCGTACAACAACTCGCGAACGACCCGGCGCCGCCGTGGCTCGGCGGGGCGTGCGCTCGCAGCCGCAAGCGGCGCAACCATCGTCATCTCCTGACCGCCCCCACGCTGCCCGTCGCCGAGCGATCGAGGACCTCGGGGTGGGCGATCATGGTCCCGATCGGGTCGGATTCCTCGACCGGCACGAGATCGGGGGGGCGCCGCGGCAGGCTATCGAGCCGATCGTATTGCTGCGCTTCAGTGGCGCGCAACGAAAGATGCCGGTTGGCAAGCTCCTCGATGCGCCGTGGACTGTCGAGCTTCGCCCACTCGGCCCGGAGCGCCGCAATGGCGTCCTGCTCGTTCCTGATATCCAGCCGCAACCTGACAAGCCGCTGCGACTGCCGGGTGGATTCAAACTTGATCTTGTAGACGTCGGCGGCTGCAAGCACGAGCGCCGCAATGATGCAGATGTGGAGAAGGCGCATCATCGCGCCCGCTCCATCACCTGCGAGAGCAAGGGAAGGCCCGCAATCAGTCGGTCAAGATGCTCCGGCCCCGGCGCAGCAGCGGTGCGCTCAGCCGCGCGAAGTTTTGCCGAGCGCGCGCGCGGATTCGCCATCACCTCCGAATCGTCCGGGGTGACCGGACGTTTGAGCAGGAGCTTGAATGTCGGCGGCGGCTCTTGCATCCGTGGCAGATGCCGCGATGCGCGCGAACCCGCGGTGCGTTGCGCCAAAAATGATTTGACCAGGCGGTCCTCGAGCGAATGGAAAGCTACCGCCACCAACCTGCCGCCCGGCCGCAGCACCCGCTCCGCCGCAGCGAGCCCGGCGGCAAGCTCGGCGAGCTCGTCATTGACCAGTATGCGCAAGGCCTGAAAGGTCCGGGTAGCCGGATGGATTGCACCCGCACGCGCGTGCACTACGCCGGCAACGATGTCCGCGAGCGCACGCGTGGTGGCGACGGGGGCGCGTGCCCGCGCCCGGACGACGGCACGTGCAATGCCGCGCGCATGGCGCTCCTCGCCGAGGATTGCGATGATGCGGGCGAGATCGCGTTCCGCGACCGCCGCGATCACCTCCGCTGCGGTCGGCCCGTCATCCCCCATGCGCATGTCGAGGGGTCCCTCATGGCGGAACGAAAATCCACGGGCTGCCTCGTCGAGCTGCATCGACGAGACGCCGACATCGAACACTACGCCGTCGACCCTCTCATGCCCGGCGCGCCGCGCGACGGCTTCCAGTTGCGAGAATTTGCTCTGGGTCAGGGAGAGCCGTCCGGGCGCGGTGCGAACGAGCTCGCCTCCCCGCGTCACGGCATGGGGATCGCGATCGATCGCTATGACGAGCGCGGCCCCGGCAGCCAGAATCTCGCGGCTGTAGCCGCCTGCTCCGAAGGTCGCGTCGATGTAGACCCCGCCATCGCCGACGTTGAGATATCCGACCGCCGTGCGGCCGAGCACGGGAATGTGACGAGCCGGTCCGCCAGCGACAGCAGGGTTGCTGTCGCTGCCCGTCATCACTCCCGTGCTCCGAGCGGGTCTTCCGCCGCCACCCGGGTGCCGAGCTGCCTCTTGAGCGCGCGAACCTTCTCGGTGGCCTCCGCGAGCTCCGCGCGAAAGCGTCCCGGCTCCCAGATCTGGAATTTGTGGCCGACCCCGACGAAGGTGACTTCGTCGTTGATGCCGGCGTGATTCTTGAGGGGTTCCGTGAGGAGCACCCTGCCTTCCGCATCGATCCTGAGCACCTCGCTGGTGCCGAACAGGGCCAGTGAGAACTGCTCCCGCTCCTCGGAATAGGCGGTGAAGCCCGCCATCAGCCGTTCGATCTCCTGAAGCAGCGCATTCCCGCCGGCATCCAGGGCAGGCCGGTCGAGCGCGGGATAGCAATAGAGGCCCTCGAACCCGTCGCGGGCCATGACGGCACGAAAGGGGGCCGGTATGGAAACACGACCCTTGGCGTCGATGCGCAAGCTGAAGTGGGAGACAAACCGGTCCATCTGCCCGCTGATCGGTCTTCCCCCGTTTCCATTGCGGTCTGCTCTCGAGCAGGAGGGCCATGCCTGCGGCTAACGGGGCCGCACTCGGCGCATGGCTCTCCTCGGCCGCGGTTGGGATAAGATGGGATATCATGGGACGCCATGGGGGTCAACGAAACCTGATCAGTCCGCTGACAATTTTCCCCAGTCGCCATTAGCCGACGGAAACTTAAAGGAACGGTTGAAAATGCCTGAAGCCGATAACCCCTGCTGTCGGTTAGCGGCGGTTACCCACGCGCAGGGTTCCAAAGTCGGGAACGCGGGGTTCGCCTGCACGTTGTAAGCCCAGGTACTTGCTTCCCGTCCAACCCGAATTGGGAGGTTCAAATGCTCAAGACTCTTATGCTCTCCGCGGCTCTCAGCGGATTGCTGGCTTCGGGCGCTCTGGCGCAGAGCAGCCCGCCGGCCATGTCATCGGAGGCCAAGGGCCAGGCGACCGAGACCAAGAGCCCGAAGTTCATTCAGGCTCAAGCTACGGACAAGTGGGTCTTCTCGAAGTTCAAGGGCACCGACGTGCTCGGCCCGGACAACACCAAGGTTGGTAGCGTAACAGACTTGCTGTTCGACAAGGCCGGCAAGATAGATGGATTGATCGTCGGGGTCGGCGGTTTCCTTGGTATCGGCGAGAAGAACGTGGCGATCGAGATGACCGCGTTCGACGTGGTGCCGTACCACGGGGCTGCCCCAAGCACGACCGGCAGCGCCAAAACAGCCACCTCGCCGGACGATCCGACGCGGGTCAATCTGAAGGTGTCGTGGACCAAGGACGAGCTCAAGGCGGCTCCCGATTTCCAATATTATCGCCCGCCGGTGCAAACGTCGCAGCGGCCGGGAGCCCCATCGACGACCGGGATGGCGCCGCGCCCCGCTGCACCGGCACCGGCCATGCCGCGTCAGTAGGCGAGTTATCGGAATAGCGTTTAAGTAGCATAAACGTTAAAATTAGCGCAGAAGTAGAGACCGCGCTGGCGGAGTGGCGTAACCACTCCGGCATCAGAACAGCCCGGACCGGGAAGCTCCCGGTCCGGGCCGTTGATTTTTGCACCGAGCGTTGGTTTCCGGCATCTCAAAGCCCGGAGGACGCTGCGTCGCGTGCGGCCAAAGCGCAACAGAGCGATGGAAATCCACCGGTTCTTAACGAAGTTCTGGCCGGTTCGCTTGTCTCGGTTGCTTGTTTCTGCTCAATCAAACTGAGAACGTTTGTTCGTCTCGTCCCGACCCCGCCACGCGCGTGCAATCTCGCCAATGGTCATGCTTGTGTCAGAGCTGCGTCCAGATTCTTGCGTCGTCGCAGAGGTGAGGGCGTCGCCCAATCACAGCGAGCGCAAGAACGGCATGATGCCGGACATGATCGTCCTGCACTATACCGGCACGCGCGACACCGAAGGCGCGATCCGCCAGCTCTGCAATCCATCATCGGAAGTGTCGGCGCATTATGTCGTCCTGCAGGACGGATTCATTATCCAGCTTGTCCCGGAGGTCCGGCGTGCATGGCATGCCGGCGTCTCCTCCTGGTCGGGAGAGAACGATGTCAACTCGCGCTCGATCGGCGTCGAGATCGCGAACCCCGGGCACGAGCACGGATATCCCGAGTTTCCGCGGCGGCAGATTGCCGCCGTTACCGCACTCTGCCGCAGCATCCTCACCCGGCATGACGTCGCGCCCGACCGCGTGCTGGCCCACTCCGATGTCGCTCCTGCGCGGAAGGTCGATCCCGGCGAAAAGTTTCCTTGGAAGCTGCTCGCGGACTCCGGCATCGGGCTTTGGGTGAAACCCGTCCCCCCGGTCCAAGGCGGCCCCATTTTCGTTCTCGGCGAAACCGATCCCGCGATCGAGGAAGTGCAAAGGCTGCTTGCCCGTTACGGCTACGGCGTCGCGGCCACGGGCTATCTGGATGGCACGACGCGCGACGCTGTGGCGGCGTTCCAGCGCCACTTCCGGCCCATGCGGGTGGATGGCGTGGTGGACGCCTCGACCATCGCAACGCTGCGGGCTCTCATCGCCGCCCGCGACGCGCGGCTCGCCGCTGCCGAGACAAGCTGACAATGCAGTCGCGGGCTTGACCTCGCGCCGGCCGTTCCCCATGCTTCCCGCATCAGTCGGCCGGACGGCCGCTTGGACCATTGCCGAAAGGCCGGTCCGGGAGGAAAGTCCGGGCTCCATGGACATGCGGTGCCGGATAACGTCCGGCGGGCGCAAGCCCAGGGAAAGTGCCACAGAGAACGAACCGCCGGCCCGACCGGAGATTTCCTTCCGGAAATCGCCAGGTCGGTGCGGCAAGGGTGAAAAGGTGCGGTAAGAGCGCACCGCGCCGGCGGCAACGCAGGCGGCAGGGCAAACCCCACCGGGAGCAAGACCGAATAGGGACGGTTCGGGACGTTGACCTCCAAGTCTTTGTCCCGGGATCGATGTCCGGATCCTGACCGTCCGGGTAGGTTGCTGAAGGCCACGAGCAATCGCGGTCGCAGAGGAATGGCCGTCACGCGGGGGAAACCCCGCCCTACAGAACCCGGCTTACAGGCCGGCTGATCTGCGCGAGGGGCCCGGCGGGAAAAGCCCGCCGGGCCCGCCATTTTTTGCGCGGTGGTGAGAAATCTCCGGACGCGAGCTCGCCGCCTCGGCGTCGCCTGCATTTCGCTCCCGCTCGATGCCGGCTACGTAGGGTGCCGCGCGACGTGGTGAGGACAATGGCGAAGAACGGCACCTGGGATTTCTGGATCGATCGCGGCGGCACTTTCACCGATGTCATCGGCCGCCGGCCGGACAATACCCTGATCGCCCACAAGCTTCTGTCCGAGCATCCGCGGGCCTACCAGGACGCGGCGGTACAAGGGATTCGCGACCTGCTCGGGGTCGCGCCGGGTGAGCCCATCCCCGAAGGCGCGGTCGGCTCGGTCAAGATGGGGACCACCGTCGCCACCAACGCGCTCCTCCAGCGCAACGGCGAGCGCACACTCCTCCTGATCACCAAAGGATTCCGCGACGCGCTCAAGATCGGCTATCAGGCGCGCCCGAGGATCTTCGCCCGGCACATCGTCAAGCCGGAGATGCTCTACGAGCGTGTCGTCGAGGTCGATGAGCGGGTGCGCGCCGATGGGACGGTGGAGCAGGCGCCTGAGCTCGGGCCCCTGCGTGATGCGCTCTCTGCCGCTCTGACCGATGGCCTCAGCGCCGTCGCCATCGTCCTCATGCACGCGTATCGTTATCCCGAGCATGAGCGGGAGGTCGCTGCGCTCGCGCGCGAGCTTGGCTTCCCGCAGGTTTCCGTGAGCCACGAGATCTCGCCGCTCATCAAGCTCGTGGGCCGCGGGGACACCACGGTGGTCGACGCCTATCTCTCCCCCATCATTCGCAGCTACGTCGCCGCTGTGGCCAGCGACCTGCGCGCCGATCGCGATGCCGCCGGCGGTCGGGACAGCGCGAAAGCTCCGCTGCTGATGTTCATGATGTCGTCGGGGGGCCTCACCATGGCAAACCTGTTTCAGGGCAAGGACGCGATCCTGTCCGGCCCGGCGGGAGGCGTCGTCGGCATGGCGGAAACCGGGCGCGAGGCCGGCTTTCAGCACCTCATCGGCTTCGACATGGGCGGCACCTCCACCGATGTCTCGCATTTCGACGGCGAGCTCGAGCGCGCATTTGAAACCGAGATCGCGGGTGTGCGCATGCGCGCTCCGATGATGTTGATCCATACCGTAGCCGCAGGCGGGGGATCGATCCTGCATTTCGACGGCGCGCGCTTCCGTGTCGGTCCCGACAGCGCGGGCGCCAATCCCGGCCCGAAATGCTACCGCCGCGGCGGCCCTCTCGCCGTCACCGATGCGAATGTCATGACCGGCAAGCTCGTTCCGGATTTTTTTCCGAGGATATTCGGCCCCGAGCAGAATGAGCCCTTGGATCTTGCCGCCGTGCGCCAGGGTTTTTCGCGCCTCGCCCGGGAGATCGGGGATGGACGCTCAGCCGAGGACGTTGCCGACGGCTTCATCAAGATCGCGGTCGAGAACATGGCCAACGCGATCAAAAAGATTTCCATCCAGCGCGGCTACGACGTCACCCGGTACGTGCTCCACTGCTTCGGCGGAGCGGGCGGCCAGCATGCCTGCCTGGTTGCCGATGCGCTCGGCATGACCAAGGTGCTGATCCATCCCTTCTCGTCGCTGCTCTCGGCCTATGGCATGGGGCTTGCCGACATTCGCGCCACGCGCCAGCAGGCAGTCGAGGAGCCGTTCGGCACTGCGGCGCTCGCCTCCGTGGTGAGCATCGGCAGGCGCGCGGGAGACGAGGCGCGCACGGAGGTGATGAGCCAAGGCGTCCCCGCGGACACGATATCGGTGCATGTGCGCGCCCACATCCGCTATGCCGGCACCGATACGCCACTGGTGGTGCCGGCCTTCACAGTGGGATCGCAGGCCGGCGCGGCTGCCGATCGCAACGCATCGGATTGCAGAAGCAAGGAGCCGGTATCGCTGGCGTCCTTGCAGGCGGCGTTCGAAGCCGTGCACAAGTCGCGCTTCGGTTTCATCGATCCGGGCAAGACTCTGGTCATCGAGGCGGTTTCGATCGAGGCGATCGGAGGCGGCGCCAAATTCAACGAGCCGATGCTGGCACTTGCTGACGGTCCGCCGCCCCCGCCGGCGCGAACGAGCCGGTTCTACTCCGGCGGCGCGTGGCGCGAGGCCTCGATCTTTTTGCGCGATCAGCTCTCGCCGGGGCACAAGGTGCGCGGTGCGGCGATCGTCATCGAGCCGCACCAGACCATCGTCATCGAGGAGGGATGGGAAGCCGAGATCACCGGCAAAAATCATCTCGTGATCGAGCGTGTCGTCCCCCTCGAGCGGCAGAGCGCGATCGGGACGGCGGCCGATCCGGTCATGCTCGAAGTCTTCAACAATCTGTTCATGTCCATTGCCGAGCAGATGGGCGTCTCGCTGCAGAACACCGCCTATTCCGTCAACATCAAGGAGCGTCTCGACTTCTCCTGCGCGGTATTCGCCGCCGACGGCACGCTGGTCGCCAATGCGCCGCACATGCCGGTGCATCTCGGCTCCATGGACCGCGCGGTGGAGACCATCATCCGCGAGAACAAGAGCCGCATCGCGCCTGGCGATGTCTACGCCATCAATGCGCCCTACAACGGCGGCACGCACCTGCCCGACATCACAGTGTGCACGCCGGTCTTCGATGCCGCCGACCGCGACATCCTGTTCTGGGTCGCATCGCGCGGCCACCACGCCGATGTCGGCGGCATTTCGCCGGGATCGATGTCGCCTAATGCGACCACCATCGAGGAGGAAGGCGTCTATATCGACAATTTCAAGCTCGTGGACCGCGGCCGTTTCCGCGAGCGTGCGCTCTACGAGCTCTTGACCGGCGGAAAATACCCCGCCCGCAACGCGCTGCAGAACGTCAACGACATCAAGGCGCAGATCGCCGCTAACGAGAAGGGCGTGCAGGAGCTCAACAAGATGGTGGCGCAGTTCACGCTGCCCGTCGTGCAGGCCTACATGCAGCATGTGCAGGACAACGCGGCCGAGAGCGTACGCCGGGTCATCGATCGCATTCACGACGCGTCGTTCGAGTACGAGATGGACCAGGGCACCTTCATCCGGGTCAAGATCAGCGTCGACAAGGACAAGCGCGAGGCCACCGTTGATTTCACCGGCACCTCGCCGCAGCAGCCGACCAATTTCAACGCGCCGGAGCCGGTGACGCGCGCCGCGGTGCTCTACGTATTTCGCGTGATGGTCGATGACGACATTCCCATGAATGCCGGCTGCCTGCGGCCGATCCACATCGTCATTCCGAAGCGATCGATGTTGTCGCCGGAATATCCCGCCGCGGTCGTCGCCGGCAACGTGGAGACCTCGCAGGCGGTGACCGACTGCCTGTTCGGGGCGCTCGGCAGCCTGGCGTCAGCGCAAGGCACGATGAACAATCTCAACTTCGGCAACGCGCGGTACCAGTACTACGAGACGATCTGCTCGGGCTCGCCTGCCGGCCCGGGCTTCGACGGCACCGATGCCGTGCACACCCACATGACCAACACGCGCCTCACCGACCCGGAAGTCCTGGAGTTCCGCTATCCGGTGCTGCTCGAGGACTTCCACATCCGCAAAGGCTCCGGCGGCCGTGGCAAGTGGCACGCCGGCGACGGCGTGCGCCGCACCATCCGTTTCCTCGAGCAGATGGACTGCACGATCCTGTCGGGCCATCGGCGCGTGCCGCCGTTCGGGCTCGCGGGCGGGGAAGCCGGCGAGATCGGCGAGAATTCGGTTCGCCGCAACGACGGCTCCGTGGAGATCCTCAAGGGCGCGGACGCCACCGTGATCAACGCCGGCGAGGCGATCGTCATCCGCACCCCGACCGCGGGCGGCTACGGCAAGCCGGAGCGGTGACGGCAAAACAGAGCTCATCTCCGAAATGCCCGCGTGGTCATCCCGCGAAAAGCGGGGATCCATATTCCAGAGCTGTGGCTATGGGTCCCCGCTTTCACGGGGACGACAGCAGTGTGCACAACCCGAGTTACCATAGGAGCAAAACAAAATGGCCGGGCGCAAGCCCGGCCATCGCGCGTAGTCTCGTAAATGCCGCGGCGGTCAGCTCTGCTGGATCGCCGAAAGGAGCCAGTGGCCGCCGCGCGCGCGCAGGAAGGTCCAGATCTCGGTGGCCTCGTCGCGGCCGCCATCGACCACGCGGCCGCTTTCCCGATCGACCATCGCGTCGTCGAGCGAGTAGCGCATGGCGACTGTGGCGTAGTCGGTGTCGCCCTCGCGCCAAGCTTCGGCCAAGTCCCCCTGCAGGAGCTTGACGTCGGAGACGCGGTTGACAACGCCCTTGCTCGCATTGGACGCGAGTTCCTCGGCGAAATAGGACACCATCTCCGGCGTGGCCAGCCGCCGCAGCCCGGCGAGATCCTCGGCGCTGTAGACGGCCTGCACGTCGCTCAGCGTCTTCTCGAACGTGCTGAAATCGTCCGGGGTGAGACCGACCTCGTCGGTGCCGGCTGCGCGCGCGCTCGCGCGCGGCGCACTGGCGCCGCCGAGGCCCATGGCGGAACGCGCGTCGCCGGAATGGTAGTCGCGCAACGCCGGGCCACTGGCGAGCGCGGGCTGATTGCGGCGCTGCCACCAGGTCCACACCAGATAGCCGACCAGCGCGACGACGCCGATCTGCAGCAGCAGGCCGATCAGCGAGGCAAACCCGCCGAGCCCGCCGAGGAAACCGTGCCCGAACAGCATGCCGAACAAGCCGGCGCCCAGGAAACCAGCGAACAGCCCACCAAGAAAGCCCGGGCGTTTGAAGAAGCCGCCGAGCGGCGAGGTCGCCGGGCGCTGCGCGAACATGCCGCCCGGCTGGCCCGGCTGCGTCATGCTGCGTTCAATTCCGCGCGCGCTCGGCGCAGTCGCCGTCGACGGCGGCGCGGAGAACGTGTGTGCGCCCCGGCTGCCGAAGCTGAAACCGCGCCCGGCGCGGGCCGCGGCATCGTCGCTCAAACCCAGCGCCAACACCGCGGCGATGGCGCAGAGCGCGAGCAGCGGGCGCAAGCGGAAACGGGACATGGAGTTCCTCCCTGAAGGCCGGTCGAGCCGGTCAGCCGCTTATATCGGCATTCCCCGACCACATTTTAAGGCCTGTCGCAAGCCGCGGCACCCATGCCGACGCCTGCACCAAAGGAGTGATCCGCCGCACGCATTGCGCACGGATCTCGGACATCGCAGGCGACGCCAAGGCTTGATCGGGATCAGTCGTCCTCGCCGTCCTGGCCGGGCTCGGCCATGGGCAGCGCGCGCTCTCGCCATTGGCCGTCGCCGGCATTCGCGCGCAGACGCCCGAGCGACGCGGGCGGGCGCGGCGCGAGCGCGCCGGTGACGGCGGGATCGCTCACCCGCCGGGCGCCGTAGCGTCCGCCCGCGCGCGCGGCGACTTCCTCGCCCGAGACCGCGCGTGGATTGCAGGCGCTATGACCGTCGCGCCGGCGCATCAGATCGACGTGGATATGGTTGTAGTGATAGACGTTGGATCCGGGGGCGAGCACGGTGGTGAATTCGGCGCAGGCGGCGGCTTGCACGTCGCGCAGAAAACCCTGCTCCTCGGGCAGACCGCGCCAGCCGTTCTTCACCGTGATCTTGCGGCCGTCGGCGAGCGTGAAGGCTGCGATGTCGAGCGCATTGCCGAAGGCGTGCTCGGAAATGTGCGCGCGCGGATTGCCGTTCATGCCGCGGCATGAATAGGAGGAGATCTGCGTGATCTCCGCCACAGGGGCCCCGAACCAGCGCATCGCCGCCGGCTGCACCGCGCTGCTGATCCAGCGATCGAGCTCCGAGATCATTGGGCAGGCGAGCGTCGCCGGCGGGCTGACGGCGACGGGGCCGCCCGCCGGCGCCGCTGCCGGGGGGCCAAGCGGGACCGCCGGCATAGCCTCGCCGCGCTGTCCGAAGTCGGGCGAAACTTCGCGCAGCGGCGCGCGCGGCGCATCCGGCTCGCGCAGCGGCGCGCGGGAGACGCCGCCGGGCGCGCTGCGCATGGTGGCCGGCGCATCCACCAGCGGCCGGCGTTCGTATGGCTCGGGGGAAAAGTCGTCGCGGGGAGAGACTGGTGCCGGCGGAGGCCGATAGCTTGGCGCCGGCGCCGATGCGCCGTACGGCCGGCGAAAATCGTAAGGCGCCGGCGCAGCCGGTGCCTGTTCGCTCACACCCGGCGCGCTGAGCGAGACCGGCTGGTCGGGCGTGGGGCTGCGCGTGCTGTCCGCGGGCGTGTCCCGCGGCGGCGCGATCGGCCAGCGCGGCGGCGGCGACGGCGAGCGCAGCGGAATGTCAGCGGGCGGGCGCAGGTCGTCGCTGTAGCCGAGCGGCGAACTCTCTCCCAACACCGATACCTTGAATGGAAAATCGGCCCCGCAGATGCCGGGGCCGCTGATCGCCCTGATGCGGACGACGCCGGGTCCTTCCCTGACCGTGCCCGAATTGAGGCAAGCGACCTCGGCGTCATGCCGCCACGGCTCGCGCTCGGCAAAAAAATAGCCGCCGCCGCAACCCGTCAGCAAGCCGAGGACGCCGAAGACGATGGAGCCGACAAGATACCAACGCACGCCCCGCGCCATGGGGCGACAATGCCTGCCATGTCGTTAACGACTCTCCAAGGAGCCGGCGTGCCCGTGCCGCCCGCCAATCCGGGCTTCGCGGTATGGTTAAGAAGAATTAGCCAGAGAGCATGGCCGCGACCGCGAGGAGTTGTCCAATCGAAGCGTGCGGTGCATGCGGTCTTTGTCTTGCTGATGGCTTTCGTTTGCCGATGCCAGCCGCGATGACGTGCAGCTCGTCGACGTCGGCCAACGATCTCCCCGGCGTCCTTCATCGGGCCTACCGCCATCCGCCCGCGCGCATCTGCGGTTACGGGTGACTGTTCGGCGCTGTTTGCAACACAAACAGCTTCTCGACAATTCATTATGAGCCATTACAGGTGCCGCCGGTGATCGTTTTGCCTCGAATTATCATCATGTTGCAGGCGCGGATAAGGCCGCGCCGTGGGCGCACCGCGGTGCAATATATTTGTCATTAGGAGGAAGTCGGCTTTGTCTGCTAGACTTTCGTCGTACCCAAAAAGACGGGAGAACTGCCGTGGACCTCGCTTTGCGGCTCAATGTGCTGGCCGTGTTCGCCGTATTCGCGTTCGTCGCCGCCGTGCTGCTGGGCGCGTTCTGATTCGGGTAGCAGAGCACAAACAAAGATCGCCGACGAATTCGGAGGCACCGGAGAGCGCGGCTCTCCGGTGTTTTGCTTTCCAGCGGGAACGAAGACCGGCGAGGCGAGAGCTCGATGCCGCGATCGCGGCGATCAGCCTCGTGGCCGCTCCATCGCGGTTGGCGGCCTGCTCTACGAGGCCCTTCTCAACGGCGCCGCGCGACACTCGTCGTTCCATCGGAAATCGTGATGTCATAGATGCGACCCATCCACATCACGGCGGCCTTCGCCTCATGCCACCCGCGCGGGAGCGCCGGAGCAACCGTGATCTCCTTCCAGCCCGTGGATATGCCCATGATGCCATGCACGAGGGCTGCCGGAACCACGACCATGTCCGCGAGATAGCCTTCATCGCCGCCGGGCGAGACATGCCCACGGATATCGATTGAATTGCTGCCGACGAAAGACGTGCGTTCGAAATGGCGCGCAAAATTCTCCAGCAAGCGCAACGCACCCCACTCGCCGTCGACGTTCCCGACCCGCGCCCGGGCGACAACCTCCCAATAGGTCGAAGCAAGCACGCTGCCGCCGTAGAAGTAAGTTCCGAAGCACTGTTCAGACCGTCCGGCAGACAGCGGCCACAACAAGCTGAGCGTCGCCTCGCGCGAATACCCGAAGCGCTGCTTCAGCTCCTGGAGGCGCTTGTCGGCCGTTGCGAGAATCATCAAGGCGCGATCTCGCGGCGCGATGCCGAAGGCGATCAACGGAAATTGTGCAATGTCGATGAAGTGAAGCGCGGGCTTCCCGGTCTCGTCGACCCAGTCTGCATATCGGGGCCCGCCGGGCGCGGCCGGCATCCATAGCTTGGCATTGATGGCAGCCGCCAGTCTGTGCGCCTCGTCTCGGCGAACCTCCGCCTCGCGGGGCTGGCCCGTCAAAACCAGAATGTCGGCCAGATCCATGAGCGCTTGATAGAGAAACGCCTGGTAATAGGTGTTGAAACCTGAAAACTTGATGCCGTCGTAATACCAGTTCGTCCCCGCGAGGGTCTTGAACAGGCCGGTCTCGCGGTCGATGCCGCGGATGAAGAAATCGGCCATGCCGGCAAGCGTTGGCAGGACGCGCTCGGCGAACGCACGATCGCCACTCCTCACGATATAGTGCCTGACCGCTGAGATGACGTGCAGGTTGTCGTCCAAGAGAGCACCCGAGTTCTGCGCATTGAAACCAAAACGGGTCAGACCCCGCTCGTCGACAGTAGCCAGTATCCGCTCGAGATGTCCCTTGAACGCGTCGTTGGCATTGATCGTGAATTCGGCCGAAGCTTTCGTCGGAATGCTGACGGAGAGCGCAAGCGCCTGAAAATCGGCAGAGCCCGCGTAGTTCACATCTTCGCTTCCATTGCCGAAATCAAAGCGCTTCTGGTCCGAGATCACGCCGCCGTTGAGAACCGAGCCATGGAGGTCGCCGAGCCGTTGCGCCAAAGCCCGATCGGGAATCTGCACGGACAGCTGCTCGCCCGTTGTCCGCTTGTCCGATGGCGCAAGCGTGAAGGAAATTTCATCAACATCCCCTGCGCGCCGCTCGAACGCTAGCGACTGCTCGGTGGTCACCCCAATCTCGTTGAAGTCGTTCCTCACACCTGCCCGGCGGTAGAGAAAGCCGCCCGTCACGGAAGCCCGGATATCGGACTGCAGGTGAAAATTCGTGAAAAGCTTGTACGTTGCCCAGGTATCGCGCTTCGCCAGCGTGAAGGTGCGGTATTCCGTAGTCGCCGGGAACGAATAGGTCTCGTAGTCGGGGTGCGTGCCGGCGACGATCATTGCGGGGTCGTACCACAACGTGGTGGTCACCTGAGGATCGATGGGAGCAACACGGCGATCGCGGAACGCGCCCTGACCGCCGAATCTTGCGAGATACAGGGCCGGCGTACCGGAAATGCCGATGCTCGCGGGCTCGACCCATCGCTGGACGACAGTCCACGACAGCGCGCCGTTGTGCGCCTCGATGCGCCAGTCCTCTTCGACGGGTCCCGCCACGCCGTCCTTGGTCGTCAGGCGGATCGCGTCCAGTCGGATGCCGGTGATCCGACCATCGGGCCGGCGCTCAACTGAGGTCCGCTTCGGCTTGCCGTACCGGCTCTCGTATCGACGCCCGCTCCGGTCGGACACGTAGGTGTACGCGCCGTGTCGTTCGTAGATTCGATTGTCCTTGCTCTCCAAGAGAGTCACCCCGCGCGGCCAATCCGCCAGCAGCGATCGCGCCGAGAGCTTGCCATCAGGTTCGCGCAGGAACAGATCGGTGAGCTCGGGCGCATCGAGGTCGACATCCACGCGTCCGAACGCGTCCTCGATGGCGATGTCATTGCGCACGCGCGCCGGGAGCGCCTCGCCAAAAATTTGCACTTCCGCCAGCCCCACGACGTTGGGCATCACCGATAGCTTTCCGCCATCGGGAAAAAGGAGCTTGACGAATCGTCCCTTCGTTCCCGCTGGCAGATCGACGTCCAGCCACCTGCGCTCCGGACAGGCGCCCTGTTCGGGAATCCGCTCGCTGGGGACCGCCGTCACGGGCTTCATATCCTGGATGTCATTGCCGACTTCGACGACGATGGCTTGTGGCGGAGCCCAGACGTCGTAGATGCCGTCATACGCGGCTATCGAAAAGGCGATCGTGACCTGCGCCAGGGAATGAGCATCGCGGAGATCGATCATGACCCAGGAGGGTCGCGCTGGATCCTGTGGCGGATCCCACGACGTGTACCAACTCGCGTTCGCTTGCGCTTTGCCGTCGACAATGATCGGAGCAAGCTTCGCACTCGATGAGGCCGCTACCTCACGCCCGAGCGCAAAATTCATTCGGTAAACCGCTTCCTCGGCCGGTGAAAGCTGACTCAGGCAAAGCAGCCACAGGACCGCACTGGAGCGCAAGAAGCCCACTGCCATCTCCGCGTCTTCATCCGCGCCGGCTCAAGATCGCACGCTACCCCCGAACGGCGCCACGATTCATAGCCGGCGACGCATGCACTGTCGAGCCGGCAGCGATTTCGACAATCGCCGCACAAGTGGACAGAAACCCTGGAACGTTGTATGCGTTTACCTGTCTCGCCGACACCCGCCGGTCGTCCAAATCAGCACGTCCTGCTGCACTCAGCGACGTGTCTCGCTCAGGCGCTTCGCAGCTCGCTGCCAATGCCACATCAGATGGACCAGATGCTGTCCTCGACCGCACGCCTTGAAGCTTGTCCGCCGTCGTCGCTTCTAGCGATGCGGATCCCTCTCCTTGGCTACTTGGTCGTCTTCGGCGTCGGCATTTTTGCGCATTGGCCCGCCCTGCTCACCGACAGCATCATGTGGGACGATTACCTTATTCTCGCGTGGAGCACGCAAGGACGGTTCGATTGGCTCTATCAATTCTACAGCAATTACGGCGTTACGCCGATGGCGCTGGTATATCTGCCGTTTGTCGCGACCGCGCCCACGGCAGCAACCATAGTCCAACTCGCCAAGCTGCTCTGCGTCGCAAGCGTCTTGCTCAATGCTGTGTTGGTCATGCTGATATCCCTCAGGGTCGCCCACGGAAACCGCGTCTTCGCCGTCCTGGCAGGAGCAACCGCGGCGGCCTTCCCCGGGCTGAGCGGAGAAGGGTTTCAACCAACATTCCTGCTCTACTGTTTTTTCGTCCCGTTGTTCCTGACTGGGATACTTCTGTTCATCGAAACCGCGCGATCGCCGATCTCCAGACCGATCATCCGTGTCGCCGCGCTTGTCCTGCTCTTGCTGTCCTTTTCCCTGAACTCGCTGCTTGTCCTTTTCTACGCGGTCGTCCCTGCTGTCTTTTACGCCTCGATCAGACGTGAGCAGACGGCGACCAGGCAGCTGTTTTCCGCAGGCATGCGGTTTGTCCTTGGTCACATGGACTTCCTCGCGGCACCGCTTGTGTTCTGGGCTCTCAAAGAGGTCTTCATGCCCAGAGTCGGTATCTACGCCAGATACAATGCTCCCCGCTTTGACTGGGCTGGAATCCTGCAAGCCTACGAGAGACTCGTTCCGGATATGTTGCAGACCGTGCTGTTCGTGCCGTTCTCGATACCGCTGGCGCTGTGGTTCGCCGCTACGGTGTTCGTTGTCGCGGCCCTCGCGGCGGGGCCTATTTTGTCGCGCCTGACCCGCGCTTGTGAGTCTACGGGGTCCGAACTGGCGATCTTGTTCGGCCTGGGCTGCCTGGCGCTGATCGGCGCCGCGTTTCCATATTACCTCGTCGGGCGACGTTCGATTCAGACCTATGGATTCATGAGCCGCGACAACGTGCTGTTTCCACTGTCCGTCAGCTGGGTGACGGCGGCGTTGACCTGCATGCTCCTGCGGGGTCGATTGCCCTGGCGGAAGATCGGCTCGGACCGGGTAGAGCGGCTCGTCCATCGAGCCGGCGTTGCCGGATTTTGCGCGTTGCTGGCTGCGCAGTCGCTTTTCAACTGGCGCAATCATGCCGATTGGCAAGCGCATTATGCTTACTATCGATCGGTGATCGAAAAGGTCGTGCACGATCGGAATGTAGTCGACGCATCTGTCGTCGAGCTGGTCGACCGGCTGCCCGGTGACCGGACGTTGCAGGGCTGGAAATACCCGACCTCAATCTGGACCGCGATCCTGTCGGCGGCATTTCAGAAGACGGCACGGTTGGCTATTCCGTTCCCGCCGGCAAACGCAAGCTTCTATACTCCGCGAGAGATTTCTCAGCGCCTTCGGGATACGGAGGTCGCCTTCATGTTCAGCGACATCGATTTGAACGGGCCGCAAGCCCGGCTTGTCGTGGCGCCCGGCCCGGGCGCGCGAAATCCAATTCTTCTGACGGTCGCCTACTGGCGGGCGCGCTTTCTTGCGCCTGCTGAAATGCCGGACCTACTGCAGTCCTTGACCGAGCTCACCAGTTCTCGACTTGGTAGCAGCTAATTTAGCGGCCGGCCGAAAGACGATTGCGTCGGATGTAATATGGGCACTGCTGGGGAGACGCAACTCCTCGGCCACTGCGGCTACGAGCTCGACTTGCGCTACCGTCCGCGTTGACGCGAATAGTCCCATCCTCCTTCCTTCGTTGACAAATGGCTTATGCTGACGACAAAATCTCTAGGATGTCTTCACCGGGCCTTCACGTGCTTCAACGCGGGCTGGTGTGCCGATTCGAAAGTTCGTAAAGCTTGGCGGCGACCTGCAGAAGCAAAGGGACGCCGTGTCCGCGCTCACAACTTTGGTGATGCTAACGGGTTCCTGGATTTCTGGTTCCTCGGCGAGCCGACGGCCGCGAAGGTAGGAACTTCAAATCGTCAGGCCCGCTGCGTACCGGCGGCGCGAGCCGCGGCCAAGTACGTTCGCACCGAAACAACGAGCGAGGAAAGCATCGTGGTCATGGGCTCGAGGAGCGTTGCCGGCGACGGGGGTACCTTTATCGGCGGGGCCGGCTCCTCCGTACATGCAATAGAGGGAGGCGCTGCCGGATTGAACGCGGCAACGGGTCACTTTACGGGTGCGGCCCCGACGGAGAGCTCGCGGGTACAGACGCCGCCGGTCCGTACCGGCTTGAGAAACTTCTTGAGGTCGCGAGCGCTGCGCTGGGGCGTCACGCTGGCGCTGCTTGCGTACGCCATATCTCAGCTTAGCGCCGATCAGATCGTCGACATTGCCGGTTGGAACAGTGTCGCGCTGCTGTTCGTTTCATCGGTTGTCCTGGTGGTGGTCGTCGGCCTCAACACCGTGCGATGGCTGCTGATCGCGCGCATTTGCCGGGTGCAGATGCGGTGGCGGCAATCCTTCCAATGGACGATGATCGGCCATTTTTTTAATCAGATATTCCCCAGTTCGGTCGGCGGCGATGTTGTCCGGGGCATGTTGGCCGGCCGCGGGATCGATGACATGGGCGGGGCTTTTAGCAGCATCGCGCTGGAGCGGATCGTCGGCTTCATCGCGCTGCTCGCGTTGATTGCGATTGGGCAGCCGCTGCTGATCGCGCGCCTTCACGATCAATCGCTTTCGCACTTCGCGCTGGCTGCCGTATTGTTGAGCTTGGGCCTCCTCGCAGCAGTATTCGTGGTCGCCAAGTTTGTCGGAGATCGGCGCTCCGGACGCCTGCAGGCCGCGGCGCAGCGGTTCGCCAGCGACACGCGTCGCCTGATGGCCTCGCCCCAACTGACGGGCGCGGCTCTGCTCGTCTCGTTCGTGATGCACGGATCCAACCTGGTTTTGACGGCGGCGGTGGCGAACCTACTCGGCGCCGACATTTCCTTGCTGGATGTGCTCTTGGTGGTCCCGACCATCATCCTGATTGCGAGTCTGCCGATCTCGATCGGCGGCTGGGGCGTGCGCGAAGCGGCGCTTGCAGTCGGCTTTTCCGCACTGGGGCAGCCGATCTCCGTGGCGGTGGCAACCTCGCTGATCATCGGGCTCGCCAACCTCGTGTCGGCGCTTCCCGGCGCTATCGCTTGGAATTGGCTCCCTCCCGCCGAGCGCAGCAGTCATGATACGCGGCAATCGTGAGCCGAGGAGCAACGGCGAAATCGGGGATGGCGCTCGTCGGCGGAATGAACATGGCGGCCGCGCCCAGCGCGGATCTGGCTGCTGCAAGCTCAGCATCTGCGGCATTGCGGCGCGCGGGACGGCAGCAGTTAGGTCCAACGTGCGATTTCTTGACTGACGAATAGATTGCAGACCGCGTGCATCATAGCGTCGGCCAGGGGCCCTCCTTTGATCGCAGCGGGCGGCGCGAGGCCGAGGGCCGCTACCTGCCGGAGCTCCGTGGAAAGGCGCCATACTGCGATGGAGACCAACATGAACAAGACCGTGACGCCCGAAGGCCTGGCCTTGCACGGAGCCGGATGAGAGCAACGGTACGAAGCGACTTGATCGGTGAAAGAATTGGACGAAGCGATGTCACGCCTGCATCAGCATGAAAATGAAGATTACGAACAGCGGCCGGCTATGCGCCCGTCGGTCGCCGCCGCATAGAGGCGACACGCAATGGCTCGCCGTCCCTCGTTGATGTCGGCCGCCAAGGCCTTGAAAATCGACCAGGCGATCCGGAGGAACGTCTACGCCTACCAGCTGTTTCGCAGCTATGTCGGCCGCCTCGGCTTCATGCTGCCGCTGGAGCTTGAGTTCCACGCCTTTAGCGTGTTGCCGTCGACCGCCCGGCTGTTCCTCGATATCGGAGCGAACGACGGCATTTCCGCGCGGTCGTTCCGGCTGTTCAACAAGGCCACGCCGATACTGTCGATCGAGGCCAATCCTTGTCACGAGGGAGCTCTCAAACGCACCAAGGCTGCGATTGACTTATTTGACTACAAGCTCATGGCGGCAGGTGAGCAACGGGCTGAATTGGTGCTGCATACGCCCGTTTTTCGAGGAATCGCCTTGACCGCCTACGCGTCGATCAATCGGAATGAGGCGAAGCAGCGGCTGGAGCAAGACATGCCGAGTTCGCGGGGCAGACTGAGCTTCGTTGAAACGGTGGTGCCGGTCGTCCCGATTGACGACTTGACCCTCACGCCCGACTTTGTGAAGATTGATGTGGAAGGGTTCGAAATCGAAGTATTGCGTGGCATGAGGGCCACGATCGAGCGCTGCAAGCCTGTATTCATGATCGAGTTCGATCCGGCACAGGCGGCGGGCATCGCCGATATTCTCAGCCCTTTCGGTTATCGCCCATACGTCTTCGACCTGCATGCCAGCTCCTTTCGTCGTTACGATGGCGGCGAAGTGGAAAATCTATTCCATCTTCCGCCCCTCGCCCAGCAGGGCTCTTTACCCATCAGCGGAGCGAAGGCGTGAGTTTGAAATGTACACGGCAAGAGCGGGTGCTGGCTAAACTTCATTTCGAAGAGAGATCAATCGGATGGTGATTGTCGATTCGGAGCGCCGCTGCGGCGAGGAACGGAGTCATTTCGCAGGGAGCGCGGAGACATCTGGAGCTACCGATTGAGCGAGCAATCGCACGCTTCGGCCGGCCGAACGGAAGCGTCCCGGCGGGATGGCTGCCCCAACGTCAGCATCGTACTGCCTACCTTCAACGAGAAGGACAATATCGTGCCGCTCGTCGAGGAGCTGCGTTCGCGGCTCCGCGCTGAGGGCTACAGTTACGAAATCTTGGTGATCGATGACCAGAGTCCCGACGGCACCGGATCCGTGGTTATGGCGGTGTTTGCCGACGACCCCGGCGTTCGCGTGACTATACGGCGCAAGAGTGCCGGCCTCGCCTATTCGATTCGCGAGGGCATCGAATGCTCGACCGGCGCAATCATCCTGGTGATGGATGCCGATTTCAATCACAAGCCTGCGGATGCGGTATTGCTGTTCCAAGTCGCGCAATACGTGGACCTCGTCATCGGCTCCCGGTTCATTGTCGGTGGCGGAATGTCGAGCCTGCAGCGCTATTATCTCAGCTATTTCTACAACATCTTTCTGCGCGCCAGTCTCGGCACCCGGTTGGACGATAACCTGAGCGGCCTCTTTGCCATCAAACCCATCTTCTACAGTGCGATTTACTAAATAGGTGAA
>DATBHG010000107.1:0-32943 GCA_036557665.1 Xanthobacteraceae bacterium
GCATTCAGCCTGCTCTTGCTGTGCGCCGGTGTCGCGTATCTGGCAATCGTCAGCGAGCCTCGCGCCTGAGGGTTTTTCGGCAATTCGTCGAGGTCGTCGGCTGCGCGAATGGTAGCGGGGAGATGTTGCCTTCATTGCCGGTCATCTGGCCTTGAAACCTGCCCGTATGTCTGCGGATAACGGGCCGGTAACCTTAATGATCCATTTTAGCTGCAAGTGGTCGCGTGGCCATCGTCAGCGGCTCCGATCGGAGCCCGGACGCCTGGCTTTGTGGAGAGTATCATGCGTATTTTGCTCGAATACGATCCGGTAGCGCTTGCAGTGCTGGTGCTCGGGATTGCCGCGGTCGAGTTGCTCGCGTTCAGCCTGTGAGCGCGGCCGAACCTGAGCTTTCTCGCGCGCACGACCCTGCCGGCCGCGACAGCGAGCGGGCCAGTACCATTGAGCGCTGCACGCGCTGACGGGCACCGGTGCGAGCGCCGCAGATCCGGCCGAGACTATGCTGTGCCGGACGGCTCTTTATCCAGCCCCCCGACCGTCCAAGCGCGCCCCGCGCCTGCGTGCAGATTGATTCCTGTCGTTTCCGGCACGGCCTGCACGTCCCTCACAGTAGCCGCTCGCATACGAGAACGAGTCGAGATCGGCTTGACATTGCGACGGACGGCCAAATTTACCGTCCGCGTAACCCGCTTCCCAGCTATCCAGATCGATGTTGATGACCACTTTCGCCCCCTCGTATGACGTGCTGGTCAGGAAACCGGATCGACGGACGACGCTTTTGGGAACGGCACGGCCTTTTCCGCTGTGGCGCCTTCATAGCGGCCCGCAGTCGTCGTCCGTCGATCAATGCTCGGAACGCCCCCCGAACACCTGGAATTAACCATAGCAGACGCGATGCGCCGATCGGTGGTTACCCATAACTGCCGCAAAAATAAATTCGCCGTGCCAATTGTTGATTCAATGGCTCGCTTGCCGCGCCGCCGATCAAAGGGACGCCGCGCATCTCTGTACCGAACGATGCATCCATACGTTGAGATAGCGTCCGCTTCCGCGGGCGATCCGGAGATAGATCCACGGGAGCCCGCGACCGGCGTAAATCCCGGAGCGACCCTGACCGAAAGTCCAGCGGCGAAAGTTGCTCTGCCGCACGAGGCGGCGCTCCTGACCGCCCATGTGGTAGACTGCAGCTCTTCCAGGCCGAAGGGGTCGATCCATGGAGGCGACGGGACTTCATCACGCTCATGGGCGGCGCAGCGGCAGCGTGCCCGCTCGCGGCGAGCGCGCGGCAGCCGGCGATGCCGATAATCGGCGCCGGCGGCCAGTGAGACGATTCATCCTCGCCACTCTCGGCATCGTCGCTTTCGCGATTGTCGACGACGCCAAAGCGCAGGCGTTGACATTGCGTGTCGCCTGCTATGGCGGGGTCTTCACGCAGGTTCAGGCAAAGTACGCCGGTGCGCTCTTCACCTCGCGGACCGGCATCAGGATTCAGTGGATCGACGGCAACCCGACCGATCACCTCGCGAGGATGATTGCAAGCCGCGGCCGAGCCGCGCCGTTCGACGTGGTGTATTACGATGATCTCGTGCAGGACGCGGCGATCAGGGCGCACGTCGTGATGAAAATCGACCCGGCGGTGGTGACGAATCTCGATTATCTGTACGACATCGCCAGACAACAAGATGGCTACGGCCCCGGGATGAACTTCTATTCGGTGGGATTCGCCTACAATGCCAGGATTTTCAAGGACAACGGCATCCCCGAGCCGACGTCATGGGGTGACATGTGGAATCCGAAGCTGGCCGGCCACATTGCTCTTCCGGACATCACGCAATCGACGGCGAAAGACGTCGTGATCGCCACCGCCCGCTTGCTCGGAGGCGACGAGCGAAACGCCGATGCGGCGTTTCCCAGGTTGGCTCAAATTCGTCCTCTCTACTACTACCAGTCATCAGCTGATCTGGAAGCCAAGATGTCCAACGGGGAAGCGTGGATTGTCCCGTGGAACAATGCCCGGCCCGCTACCTTGATCGCCAAAGGGGTTCCGCTCAAGTTTGTTCATCCAAAGGAAGGAGGCTTCGGCCATCAGACCGTGATCGATGTCGTTGCCGGTACGCCGCAGGTCAAGGAGGCCATGACGTTCGTCAACTACGTCGTCGATCCGCTCAATCAGCTTGGGCAAGCCTACGAGGTGCCTTATGGCCCTACCAACAGGTTGCTGGCTCCTGTCATCGGTGCCTATCCCGATCTTGCGAGGCAGTTTCCATCCTCGCCCGAGGACCTGAAGAAGCTTTATCGGCCGGATCCTGCGATCGTTAATGCCAATACTCCCAGATGGGTCGACATGTGGAATCGCATCGTCAGACACTAGGTGCTCCCCTCCCGTTGTGGGCTCCCACAAGGGGGGAGAGGGCAGACCGAGATGCCGGACCGGCGATCGCACCTCACCGAGGCCTGCGCTGATTGCTCCTCAGGCGTTGCGCGGTATCGACCGTAACGGCGGGACGGCCCGCGCTGTGCGCGTCCTCGCGCAGCACGCGTACATATTCCGCAGTGGTGACGTCCTCGTATCTTGGCGGGTTGTCCGATCCCTGGCATGTGTCGATGCAGCGCACGACGGTGGTGGCGTCCGGATAGACGAAGAACGCCGCCGATATGCGCGGACCACTGCCGATGTGCAGCGCCCGATGCAAGGTCGAGCTGTAGAGGTCGTTGGTCCACCGCGCCAGGACATTTCCGACGTTGACGACGAAGCTGCCTTCCTTCGGCGTCACGTCGATCCACTCGCCGGCCGAGTTGCGCGCCTGCAACCCTCCGCTCAGGTCTTGCAGCAGCACGGTAAAGGCCGTGTAGTCCGCGTGCGGCGAAAAGCTCCACTGGGTGGCCTTGATCCTGGAAGGATCGACCGGCGGGTAGAAATTCATCGTCAATGTCATATCCGGACGCTGGTAGAGGGCATCGAAATAGTCCTCGGGCAGGTCGAGGCTCAGCGAAAATGCGTGATTGAGCGCCTGAGTCACCCGCTCGAGGCGCGCGATATAGTCGCGCATCGTGGTCTCGAACGCCGGGAGCAGCTCGCGGGAGGGCCACTGGGTCTTGCCTGTCCTGGATTCGGGGCGGACCTGCTCGCCGGGCCTGAGATCGCGCGTCATCGAGAGCCGCTCCTTGATGTCGACGACCTTGTCGCGGTTCCTCTCCGGGTCCATTCCGCCTGTGCGCACGAACCCCGGCATGTCGACATCGAGCGAGAGGACCTTCATCTTCTCCTCGAGCGGCAAAGCAAAAAACCTCAGCCCCTGTGTGAGGACGGCATTGAGCTCCGTCGCCGTGAAGCCATGGCCGGTGACATAGAAGAAGCCGATATCGATGCACGCGGAGCGGACCGCGCGCGCGGTATGCATCCGATCCTCGTGCGCGCTCTCGCTCATGAACGGCGAAAGATCGATGACCGGAAGATCGGAGACCGCCGCACGCTGCGGATCGCGCGAGAGGGCGCGGTTGTCGAAATCCGCGTATGCGCCGCGTTGATCGGCTCGAATGATGTCGACCATCGCGACTTCTCCCTCTCGGCGGCCGATGCCGGTCGTTGGCCGAAGCGGTATTTATTCCCGCCGCGCTCGTCTGCGCAACCCGTGCAAATTCGCCGCGCCCTCCATTGGGCATCGGGGAGCTTGCGCACATTGCGTTCAGATAGAATCGCGGCGTGTCTTGTTGATGGGGTAGCGGGCCGGCCGGCCCGTTACAGCGTCTACTGTTCACCTCACGCGACCACCCGCCGCGGCGTAGCACCCTGTTTCCCTTCATATTGTCAACCGCAAACCAGGGTGTAAGCTTCCCCCGCACGGCCGGACGATCTGGGCTCGAGGGAGACGCTGCGATGAATTTGCGCCTTGTCGGTCTGTTGGGCGGCGCTCTGCTCGCCGTCGGGAGCGCCGCTGGACCAGCCTCGGCGCAGTCGAGCGTCACGCTGCGGGTCGGCTGCTACGGAGGCGCCTTCACGGACGCGGCAGCGAAGTACGCCGCGGCGCCGTTTACCGCGCGCACCGGGACCAGGATCGAGTGGATCAACGGCAATCCGAGCGACCATCTGGCGAAGCTGATCGCTGCCAAGGGCCGGCCGGCGCCGTACGACGTGGTCTATCTCGACGACGATATCGAATCGGAAGCGATCGCCGCCGGCGTGCTGGGCAAGAGCGGGCCGGCCGACATTCCGAATCTGAAATTCCTCTACGCCCAGGCGATCAACAAGGACGGCTACGGTCCGGCGCTGAATTTCTATTCGACCGGCATCGCCTACAACGTGGAGAAGCTCGCGGCGGCGGGAATTCCGGCGCCGGAGTCATGGGCCGATCTGTGGAATCCGAAGCTCGCCGGCCATGTCGCCGTGCCGACGCTCGACAACACCATGGGGCACGCGTTTCTGGTCGCCGCCGAGTATCTTGCCGGCGGCGACGAGAGCACGCCGGAAAAAGGCATCGACAGGATCGCGCAGATCAAGGCCCAATCCTATCCGGTCTCCTCGCCGGTGCTCGATCCGCTGCTGTCGTCCGGCGATGTCTGGATCGCGCCGTGGCTCAATGGCCGGACCTGGGGCCTGATCGGCCGCGGCGTGCCGCTGCGCTATGTGCTGCCCAAAGAGGGCGGCTATTTCGGCATGACGACGGTCAGCGTCACCGCGACCACGCCGCACCGCGCCGAGGCGCTCGCCTTCATCGACGAGGGCCTCGGCCCGCTGGCGCAGCTCGGCATGGTCAGCGTGATCCCCTATGGTCCGACCAACAAGCTGCTCGGGCCTGTGCTTGCGGCCTATCCGGACGTGTCGAAGAAATTTCCGGCGACTGCGGAGGACATCGCCAAGCTCAGGTTGATCAATTGGCAGGTGTTCCACCAGCAATATGCCCACGCGGTCGATCTGTGGAATCGCAAGATCGCGTCGAGATAGGCCGCGCTTCCGATAGTCGCGCATCGTCCGCGGCGGCGGACGGTCGGGAAGCCGCACCCGCGCTCGAATTTGCATGAGCACGGCCGCGATCGAGGGGATCGCCGCGCCGGCGCGGTCACGGCGCGCGGCGGATATCTGGCAGTGGGTCGTGCTGCCGACCACGCTGGTGTTTTGCCTGATCTTCGCCGCGCCGATTGCCGATCTCTGCCGGCTCAGCTTTCACGCCATGACCGGTCCGGCGCAGGTCGGTGCGGCATTCACGCTGGCGAACTACCGGGCATTCGTCACCGATCCGTTCTATCTCCAGATGCTGCTGCGCACCGGCTGGCTCGGCCTGCTGGTGACGCTCGGCTGCGTCGCCGTCGGCTATCCGGTCGCCTATTTCCTCGCCCGCACGCCGTCGCGCTGGCGCGGCATGGCGCTCTTTCTGGTGATCTCGCCGCTTCTGGTCAGCGCCATCGTCCGCAACATCGGCTGGTATCCGCTGCTCAGCGAATCCGGGTTGGTGAACTGGGCGCTGCTCGAGCTCGGCGTCGTCGGCGCGCCGCTGCCGCTGATCAACAATTTCACCGGCGTTGTCATCGGCCTGGTTCATGCGCTGCTGCCGTTCATGATCCTGACACTGACCACGGTGATCCAGCGCATCGACACCGACCTCGAGGAGGCCGCGGCCAATCTCGGCGCTGGACCGCTCGAGGCGTTCTGGCGCGTGCTCCTGCCGCTGAGCCTGCCGGGCGTGGTCTCCGGGTCGCTTCTGGTTTTCACCATGGCGATCAGCGCCTACACGACCCCGGCGATTCTCGGCGGCAACCGCGTGCTGGTGATGGCGACATATATCGCCCAGCAGTTCCGCACCGTGCTCAATTATCCGGCCGGCGCCACCGCGGCGGCGCTGCTCTTGCTGCTCGCCGCGCTGCTGACGCTCCTGGCGCTGCAGGTGCGCACCGGGGACGGCGGCGGCCGGAGCGAGTGCGCAAACGCATGATTCGCCGGCTCGCATTGCGCGCTGCGCTGCTCTCTACGCTGCTCCTGGCGTTCGTTTTTCTGCTGGCGCCGGTCTGCATCGTCGTCGTCGCCTCGTTCAACGGCGGCCCGGTGCTGTCGTTTCCGCCGGCGAGCTTCACGACGCGTTGGTACGCGTTGATCAAGCCGGAATTCTTCGAGGCGCTCGACGTGAGCCTGATCGTTGCCGGCGCCACGGCGCTCCTCTCCGTGGCGCTCGGCCTGCCGGCCGCTCTCGCCTTGAGCCGCGGCCGCTTTCCCGGCCGCGATGCGCTCAACTCGATCCTGCTGTCGCCCTTGATCGTGCCGGCCCTGGTCACCGGTGTCGCGCTTTATCAGTTCTCGCTGACGTTCTGGGATTTGACCAACCTGACGCTCGGCGGCACGCTCGTCGGCCTGATCATCAGCCATCTGACGTTCGGCATTGCGTTCAGCGTGCGCGCCATCCTCGCCGGCCATGCCCGGTTCGACTACGCGCTGGAGGAGGCGGCGCTCAATCTCGGCGCCACGCCGCTGCAGACATTCCGGCGCGTAACGGTGCCGGTCCTGCGCCCGAGCATCGTTGCCGGCGGCATCTTCGCCTTCGTGATGTCGCTCGACGACGTGCCGATCGCGCTGTTCATGGGCGGCGGCGACGCCACGACCTTGCCGGTGCGCATCTTCACCACCGTCGAGTTCGATTTCGGCGGCGACGTGATGGCGATTGCCGCGCTGATCGTCGGCGGATCGGTCGTGCTGATGCTGGCGCTCGACCGGCTGATCGGCCTCGATCGCCTGTTCGGCGCGCAACGGTGACGGTGGATCGGCGGCGCGATGTCCGAGGTGTGCTTCGAGAAGGTCGAGAAGCGGTTCGGCGAGCACGTCGCGGTGCGCGGCATCGATCTTCTGGTGCGGCCGGGCGAGTTCGTCACTCTGCTCGGGCCGAGCGGCTGCGGCAAGACCACCTGCCTCCGCATGCTGGCAGGCTTCATCGCGCCGACCAGCGGCCGCATCGTGATGGGCGGCCGCGACATCACCGCGCTGCCGCCGTACCGGCGCAACACCGGCATGGTGTTTCAGTCCTATGCGCTGTTTCCGCACCGCACCGTCGCCGACAACATCGGCTTCGGCCTTAAGGTGCGGCGGCTGCCGCGCGCCGAGTGCACGACGCGGATCAACGAGGCGCTCCGCCTCGTTCACCTGGAGCAGCTCGCCGGCCGCTATCCCGGACAATTGTCCGGGGGGCAGCGCCAGCGCGTGGCGCTGGCGCGCGCCGTCGTGATCCGGCCCGAGGTGCTGCTGCTCGACGAGCCGCTTGCCGCGCTCGATCTGAAGCTGCGCGAGGAGCTCCAGGTCGAGATCAAACGCATCCAGTCCGAGCTGGGGATCACCACGCTGTTCGTCACGCACGACCAGGGCGAGGCGCTGAGCATGTCCGATCGCGTCGCAGTCATGCATGACGGCCGCATCGTTCAGATCGATTCGCCCGAGGCCCTCTATGAGCGGCCGGGCAGCCGCTACGTCGCCAATTTCGTCGGCCGCACCAATCTGCTCGATGTCGTGGTGCGGGAGAAGCTCGGCGGCGGAATGGTTCGCGTCGAGACGGACGGTGCCGGCAAGGCGTCGTTCGTCGCCGCCGCTGCGCACCTGAAAGTCGCGATCGGCGCCCGTTGCCTGCTCGGTGTGCGCCCCGAGCATTTCCATCTGGGCGGCGGCCGAGCCAATGCCATTCAGGTCAAGGTACGCGGCGCCACCTACCTCGGCAGCGTCCGCTATGTCGACACCGAAGCATCGGACGGCCGGAGTTTCGCCGTGCAAGTGCGTCCGGGCGAGCCGGCGCCCGCCCGCGGTGAGGTTGTCGTCATCAGCTGGCGCCCGGAATCGTGCTTCCTGCTCGAGGAGTGACCAGGCGCGCGGCGGCTGCGCGGTTTTGACAACCTCTATCGAGCATCTGAAAATCTCCTTGAGAGCCCGGCTCGATAATCGGTCCGGCGGCGAAGGCAAAGAGGCACCCATGCGCGCAGCGGCATTCGGCTTCCTGGTTTCACTGACGGCGCTGGGCGCCGCGGGTGCGCCGCCGGCGTCGGCGCAGACCTCCAACGTGACGTTGAAAGTCGCAACCTTCGGCGGCCATTCCGGCGAGGTGGAGAAGTCCTATGTCGGCGACCGCATGACGCGGGTCACCGGCGTCAAGATCGAGTGGACGCACGGCAACCCGAGCGACTTCTTGGCCAAGATGGTGGCGGCGCGGGGCCGGCAGCCGCCGTTCGACGTCGTGCTGCTCGACGACGCGGTGCAGAACGCCGCGATCAAGGCCGGCGTGCTGGCCAGGCTCGACCCCGCGCTGGTGCCGAATCTGAAAAACCTGTATCCGCGCGCCCGCAACCCGCAGGGCTACGGTCCCTACGCGATTCTTTATTCGATCGGCATCGTTTACAACAAGGACAGGCTGAAGGCGGCCGGCGTCGCCGAGCCGGCATCGTGGATGGACCTGTTCGATCCGAGGCTCGCCGGCCACGTCTCGATCCCGGACATGTCGCTGCCCCAGGGCGCCGACTTCGTCATGAAGATGGCGCAGCTCAACGGCGGCAGCGAAGCCGATGTATTGCCGGGCCTCAAGAGGATCGCCGAGATCAAGGCGAGCTCCTACTACACCTCGTCGGCCACGCTGGGCGAGCAGCTCGCCGCCGGCGATGCCTGGATGTCGGTTTGGACCAGCGGCCGCGCCTGGGCGATGATCAAGCAGGGCTACCCGGTCGGCTACGTCATTCCGAAGGAGGGCAGCATTCTCGGCATCGACACCGTCGACATGGTTGCCGGAACGGCCCATCCCAGGGAGGCGCAGCAGTTCATCGACATGCAGCTCGATGCACTGGGCCAGCTCGGCTGGGCGGTCGAGATGTCCTACGGCCCGAGCAATGCCGCGCTGCAGAGCGTGTTCGCGGCCTATCCGGAGCTCGCCAGGACCATGCCGTCGTCCGAAGCCGATCTCGCCGGGCTCTATTCGCCGGATTGGGGCGTCTATAACGCCAATCTGGCCCGGGCGACCGACTACTGGAACCGCAACGTCAAGCATTGATGCGAGCCGCGGGGCTGCCCGCGGCCTTTGCAGCTGGTGGAGCTTTATTTCCCTGGAGACGTGGCCGGCCTCACCGCGTCAAGCTGGCCCTTTCAGGTGCTTGTTGCAGGCACTGTAATAGCCGCCGCCTTTTTGGATCCATTTGAGTCCGCCATTCGCATTGGTCTCTTTGTTGGCCCTGTATTGATCGAGACAGGTTTCCCTGCGCGCCTTGCCCGCGGGATCGCTCGAGTATTTGGGCGAGACGGCGCTCGGGAGCACGGCGCTCCCGGTCGCAGCCGTCGCCCGTGTTGGCGCAGCGGCACGGCTCGTTCCTGTTGTCGCAGGCGGTGCGGCTGTTGTCGGTGCAGCTGTCGCCGAAGCTCCGCACTGCGCCTTGCGGAAGGCGTTCCATTTCATGCCGTTGAGCGTTCCGGCCGCTTTCGCCGCCTGGTATTTGGCGCTGCACTCATGCGTGGAAAGAGCGTGAGCCGGCATGCCTTGCAGTGCGACGACCGCGCCGGCAAGCGCGAACGCAGATAGTGTTGCAATGTGACGCGTGATCATGGGCGTGCTCCGTTTCAGGTGAGGTCCATCCTCACCGCTCTGCGCCGGCGACGCGGCGCATGAGACAACGTCCCCCGGACAGCTCTGTGAACTCACGACCGGACCAGGCCGTTCCCACCCCTATGCGGGCGATCGCGCTGGACACGACACTTTCGCCCGTCGCTCCGCCTGCGCCCCTTACCCCCCGACCCTCTCTTAGCAAGTGCGGTCCGCAAGTGCGGTCCGCAAGTGCGGGGAGAGGAGCAGACGAGCATCTCGCAGCGTCGAGCGATCCTCACCGAAACGCGCTGTAACGCGTTCAGCCTCGCAAGCCCACCAGCCTATTTCGGCATCACCTCGAATGGGCCGAGGCTGAGCACCCGGCAGTCGCGATCCTGCCGTCTGCAATCCGCAAGCGCGCCGTCGATGGCCCCTTGCTCGTCTCTGGCATTGAGGGCGAGCCCGGGCTGCCCTCTGGCGCCGACCGCGAGCGCGTTCCACCCGTTTTTCGCGCTGCGCAGCCGGGCTGCGGCATGGTCGCGTTTTTGCGAAACGATCGAGGAATTCGTCTCGGCATGGAACATTCCGACGGGCTTCATCTTGGTCGGAATCGGCACGACGAAAACATCGTCGATTGCAATCACCATGCACGGAATCCCGGCAAAGCTGCCGCAAATCTGCAGGGCTCTGCGGACGACCTCGTCCGCGCTCTGTCCCAGGGCCGCCATACCGAACTTCGAGGCCCCGATTGCAAGCGCCTTGGGCTTTCTTCTCGCCGGATAATTTTTCTCCAGCCATCCGCGGCTGCCGTCCGATATCAGCGGGACGTCGTTTACGACAAACGGCCTTTCGATCGAGGGCACCCGGTGAATCCACGGCTCGGGCGGCATGGGAGGGACGCCGTGCACGAACACGAGCGTATCGCCCACCGCATAGAGCTCGCATTTGTAGGTGGTATTGAGCGCATTCTGAGCCCTCTGGCAGTTTTCGAGCGCTCCGCGTTTGGCGCTCTCGAGGTCGTTCTGGCCGGTCATGAAGCCGACCGAGCTGATGCTGATCGCAAGCGCCTTCTGATCCTGCGCGGAAAGATAATCCGCGCGGACCGCATCGCGATCGTGATTGGTGACGAACGGGATCGTCTCCGGGACCAGCTTCGCAGGCAGCTTGGACGCCGGCGCCGTCTGCCCGCTGTCGCCGGACCTGCGGTCTGACGGGGAGGGGGCCTGCGGCGAGACGGCCGCGGACTTCTGTCTTGCAGCCTCCAGGCGCGCTTTGGCGAGCCCCGCGAACGCGCAGTCCGGGAATCGCGCAAGGTGATCCTCGAACGCAGCGATTGTGCCTATCGCCTCCGCGCTTCGCCAATGCTCCGCCGCCGGGCCGCACTGGTCGGGAGCCGTCCGGGAGACTGCGGGGAGCTGGGCCTTCGGGGGGACGAAATAAAACGGTGAGCCCGACAGCTCGTCGTAATAGGCGGGGCGCTGCTCATGGTTCACGCGGGCAGCGGTCGCCTCGACCTCGTCGCGGACCTCGCGCGCGAGGTCGGTGATCGGGAGTCCCGCCACCAGCATCTTGGCGCGCAGCGCGCGCGTGTAGACGGAGGTCGGCTCGCGGTCGTCGTTGGAAAGCCGGTCGAGCGCCGATTGCCCCTGGCCGGCCGAGTACATCACGAAGGTTCCCTTGGGCGGCGCTACCGCGGCCAGTCCGCGCGTGCCGCCCACGCCCCGCGTCGTCGCCGAGGCGTAGGGATTGTTGCGGCATGCATCGACGATGAACACCGCCGTCCGCGCGCCCGCAGCCTTGATGCGGTCGATCATCACCGAGAGTGCGACGGCTTCCGATTTCAGGAATTCCTTGTCTACCGTCGAGGGGCTCGGGACGTCGGCGGGCAGCAGGAAGTTCTCGCCGTCGAGCTGCACGCCGTGCCCCGAATAGTGCACCAGCACGATGTCGCCCGGTTGAATGCGGGCGCTGAAGGCGGAGACCGCGGCGTTGAAACTGCGCCGGCTGGCATCGAACAGCGTCGACACCTGGAAGTGCAGGCCCTGCAAGGTCTGCTGGATGGCCTTCGCGTCGCCGACCGCTTTTTCCAGGGAAAAGACGTTCTGGTACGCGTTGATGCCGATGACGAGAGCGAGGCGGTTCTGGGCGCGGGCTTCTTCCGCGCCGTTGACGAGGCTCAGGGAGGCAAGCGCGAGGACCGAGCCGATCAGTCGCAACCGCATGCAGCTTCTCTCATCCGCGCCAGGTATCCGCCAGGTATCCGCGAAGTATACACAAAGTATCCGCCGGATGGACTTTCCGGGCGCCAGGACCCGGAACAGGATACCCGGTCAGGCAGAATGAGTCAGCGGGGCGCCTCGGCTCTTCGTCCGCCGGCTGACGGCAAACGGCTCGAGGGATTCTGAGACGGGCAGTCGCATCCCTGAGGCGGGAACGGCACCAGGTCCGCTGCATGGGCAGACCGGGGCACAGTCTCCGCCTGGTTGCCCGATAACCTTACCTGGGAAATGCGCTGGCAGCTCCGGCTGGTAAGTGGTTCAGGTGAGCTTGTGTCCGCTGCCTGCTGCAAAACCAAAATACAGGCAGGAGAGCCGGGGCACAGTGCAGAGGACAGCGGAACAGTTGCCATGAGCAGTCAAAAATTCGAAGGCGTGATCGATGACATATGCGGCCTGAATTGGGGCAATCTCGTCGAGGATGACCTCGTCGGCGTGGCATGGGTCTACTACTATTTCTCGGTGCAGTTTCGCGAGTCTCTGGAGACTGCACGCAAGCTCTATCCCGACGACGATCGATTGCTCGAGCTCGACCAGGGCGAGCGGAACACTGACAACCTTTCTCCGTGGCCCGGTGTTGCCGCAGCCGGAGAGCGGATGAATCATGACGAGTTCATGCGGCGGACGCTCGAGCTCAGGAAGATTCCGGAAAGCCGGCAGCGCGGCCTCGCGGCCATCGGTCAAGCCTATTTGAGCAAGGTCCGTGCGATGGACCGCAACCATAGGGCAATGGCTCTTGCAAGCTACGAGGATGGCGGGCTCGAGCGGGTTTTTCGCGCCATTCTGACGGCGCCGAAATGGAACGGGCCGCTTTTGCGGGCGTTCAAGCACTTCCTGTCCGAGCACATCAGATTTGACAGCGACCCGGAGCAAGGTCACGGAGCGCTCTGCCGGCACCTCACGCCGGACGACCGGATTCTTCCGTTATGGGCGGAATTCAAGCGCATGCTGATCGAAGCGGCTCCGGGATTGGCACATGTTCACCGCGCGCCGGCTGACGCCGACAGTCGTCTGACAACTACCTTTGAGCGCCCGGTCTAGATCGGCAGGCCCTGCATCCCGAGCTCGATTGTCTGCTGCAAGGGTTGACCAGGCGAGTTGCGAACGGTTTGCGAGCAGCCGTCAGGCTGATGCCTTTGCGGCAAAGTTGCGAGGGCGGCGATGTTGGAGCGGCGGAAGGAACAGCGGCTGGCGATCGCGTTGAGCGGAAAGATCGGCTTCGGCCGGCACCGATTCCGCCTGAGTTGCTGGATTGCGAATATTTCCAGCTCGGGCGCTCGATTGACGCTCCGCGGCGAAGCCGACCTCCCGCCCGCATTCACTCTTACCGTGATCTCCCGTGCCCAGGTCGAGTACCCGGTGAGAGCGAGGTGGCGGCAGGGCGATGCGATCGGCGTCGAGATTGCGCCGCTGCACGACAGCCCTGCGGGCGTCCGGGAGCCGCGCGGCTCACCCGGCGCTGCTTGATCCCCAACGAGACCGCACGTAGTCTGACCGCTTCTCGAACGCGGAACAGCTTCATGTGGCGCAGAGAGCTTCTCGGCCTCCTTGGCGGCAGGGCGGTGTCGTGGCCGCTCGGGGCGCGTGCATACGTCCAGGCGCCCGGGCTCGATGCGCCTCCTGCGCCGCTCGTGCGGGTTGACGAGGTCATCGCGTGACGCGCAAACCAACTCCGCCGGTCCGGCTGCGGAAGATGCGGCGGATCGGTGGGAGCTTCTGGACGCCGAAGACCGACGAGCGGCTGCGGCTCTTGCAAGGGGAAGGCCTCTCGGCGGCGAGGATCGCAGAGCAGCTCGGCACGACACGGAATGCGGTCCTCGGGCGGCAGCATCGGCTCAGCGACATGTCGCTCACCTTTCCCTCCTACATCAGACAGGAGAAAGAGGCGCGCGCACGCAACGCAGCGCGCATCAAGAAACGGGACCGGATCAACCGCACCGCGGTAGCCAGGCTGCATCGGGAGATGGCGCGCGGCGTGGATCGCAATCGAGCGATTGTGCGCGCACGGAAGGCGGGGGCGACCCTGCAAGCGATCGGAGATGCGGTGGGAGTCACGCGGGAGCGAGTGCGGCAGATCGCTCGGGATCGGGCCCCCTTGAGACGCAGCTATTAGCGTCTGGCGCCTGCGAGCTGTCCAGGCGTGTGCTCACTATCAGACATTGGCTGGGGATAACCGGGTCACGATCTACAAATCGCCAAGATTGCCGTGACTGTCGGGCGTGATGATCGAAACGCGCGCGCTGCACGTAATGGTGTCCTCCGATCACAGCTCGGCGGATCTCCAGGTGGCCGATGCCATCGCTCGCGTCATCTCGCGCTATGCGGTCGACCTGACGCCGGGGCTCCGGCTGACGATGCCCCACGACGGCGTCGATGTGACCTACCTGGCCAAGGCGGCGATCAACCTCGGGTCCGTGGTGCGCGCTGCGAGGGCGCCGTCCCCGTCGATATGCCCGCCGCTGCTCGCGCGGCGGTGACGCGATATTGAAGTAGCCGAGGGGCTCGGCAGCGCCTGCGCGCCGGATGCACTTTGGACGTCCTCGAAAGGGCCGTGCTCATGACCGAGAGCGGCGTCTCTGTGCGCTCGCAGCCGAGCGCTGCGTAGCGCGCCACGGTTGATGGAGTCTGGCGCCCCCACGTGGCTCCTCCTGCAATCCGGCAGCAAGCACGTTGAGGGCGGCATGCATGCAGGCGGCTCCGATGCCGCATTACCAGGGACAGCCCCGCCTTCGGAGACGTGATAGCTGTGTTGTCGGCGTGAGCGAGCGTTGCTGACCAGTCTATGATATGAAACGTAGGATATATTGCTTTCATATCCTACGTTTCATATCATATATTCCGACATGATGATTTCCGCCCGCTCGACCCAGCAGGAACGCGTCCTTTCTCTACTTGAGCAGATGGGAATGGCCCGCCTTTCCGAATTCACCCGGCAAGGGATCACGGCGGCCACCGTGGCTCGCATGCGCGAGAAGGGGCTGATCCTTCAGCTTGGCCGGGGGCTCTATCAGCTTCCCGAGGGCGGGGTCGACACGAATCACGCGCTTGCCGAAGCGGCCAAGCTTGTCCCGAAGGGGGTCGTCTGTTTGACCTCGGCGCTGGCTTTTCACGAGCTTACCGATACTATCCCTCGTCGTGTCTGGATGGCCATCGGCGCCAAGGCTCGGCGCCCGGCGGTAACGCAGCCGCCGCTGCAAATCGTGCGCTTCGGTGAGAAGGTGCTGCGTCCCGGCGTGGAGGAGCACCGTATCGAAGGTGTCGCGGTACATATATACAGTGCCGCAAAAACAGCCGTCGATCTGTTCCGCTACCGCCAGCAGGCGGGAAGGCGCTACCGTAAAAGCCCCGGCCTGAACGTCGCGCTGGAGGGCCTGCGCGAGGCGCTGCGGCAGCGCAAGGCCACGCCCGCCGAGATCGCCGAGTATGCCCACCAAGCCGGAGTCTGGAAAGCGCTTCAACCCTATCTTGAGGCGATGACCGCCAATGCGTGAGCCCGTCCGCAACATGGGCGCCTCGGTGCGGGCACGACTTCTTAATCTTGCGAAGGAACGCCGGCAGCCCCATGAGCTGCTGCTCACGCGTTATGCGCTGGAGCGCCTGCTTTATCGCCTTAGCGCCAGCAAGCATCGCGAGCGCTTTGTGCTCAAGGGCGCGATGTTGATGACCGCGTGGCTCGGCGACCCGTTCCGGCCGACGCGCGATCTTGATCTACTCAGTCCCGTGCTCTTGGATTTGCCCGCGCCGCGCTTGCGCGCCTATCTGCGCGAGACCGTCGTCGCCGAAAAATTTCAGGCGATGGTCGCGCTTGGCCGAGCCAACAGTCGCATGAAAGACTTCTATGATGTTTGGGCATTGGTGGGCACCTATGAATTCACGGGCGATCGGCTGGCGCGTGCCATTGCCGCGGCTGACGCCCGAGCGGCAAGCGGAGCTGAAGTCGCTCGCGGCGCTCCCCGATGACGCCATCGATACATCGGATGCGCCTGAGCTCCTTGACTGGTCCGGGGCCAAGCGCGGCCTTTTCTATCGACCCGTCAAGCAGCAACTGACGCTCCGCCTCGATGCCGATGTCGTTGCCTGGTTCAAGAGCCACACGACATCCAATGAGGGCTATCAGACACGGATCAATCGAGCGCTGCGCGAATACGTGCAGGGGCAGGCAAGCCGAGCCCGGCGATCCAGAGCTTGATTGCAGCTGTGGGACCGTCAGGGAGACACTGCCGTTGCGGCGCGGAGGCGGCATGAGCAACGGCGATTCGACCGGCTCGACTACCGCCGCCAGCACATCGAGTGCACGGTTCGCTTCAGGAGTCGTCATTTTCTCTTGCAGGATGTTCAGGTCGGGTCACGACCGCTTCGTATTCGACGAACAAGGTGACTGTGGCTGGCATTGTAAGCTCGCGTCGGCGCCCTGGCTTGTGCGCCCCTTGAGCTATGACCCCCTTTGCTATAACTCATATTGTGGCTTATCGTGAGTTATAGAAGAGATCGTGCATAGCTCATGACCTGGAACTGGAAACAGCCCGACTGGCCGTATTTTTCCTATGATTCCAAGTTGTTAGAGCCAATGGAGCAGCAATTTCTGCGCCAGGCGGGCGAGTTCGTCGGAGCCTATAAGCATGTGGGCGCAGACGACCAGGATACTCTGAAGATCGACGTCATCAGCGAGGAGGCGGTCAAGACCTCGGAGATCGAGGGGGAGATCCTGAACCGCGACAGCGTGCAGTCCTCGTTGCGCGCCCAGCTCGGCCTTGGCGCAGAAGCTCCGAACGTCAAGCCGGCCGAACGCGGCATCTCCAGGATGATGCTCGAGTTGTACCGGAGCTACGCTGCCTCGCTCAGCGACCGGACGATGCTGGACTGGCACACAATGCTGCTGGCCGGAAACACGGAGATCAAGGTCATCGGCGGCTACCGCACGCATGCGGACGCCATGCAGGTGGTCTCCGGTCCGATCCACAAGCGCAGGGTCCATTTCGAAGCGCCGCCGTCGGCGCGCGTGCCCGAGGAGATGAAACGCTTCATCGCCTTGTTCAACGACACTGCGCCCGGCGGCAAGGTCGTACTCCCGGCGCTCACGCGCGCCGCGCTCTTGCATCTGTACTTCGTCTGCATCCACCCGTTCGAGGACGGCAACGGCCGCATCGGCCGCGCGCTTGCGGAAAAAGCGCTCGCGCAGAACCTCGGGCGGCCGACGCTGATCGCGCTCGCCTACACGATCGAGCGCAAGCGCAAGGACTACTACGCCGCGCTGGAGCGCAACAACAAGGAGCTGCGCATCGACGGCTGGATGACGTACTTCGCCGACACCGTCCTGCAGGCGCAGGACACCACGATCAAGCGTGTCGATTTCTACATCGCCAAGGCCAAGTTTTACGCGAACCTCCGCGACCGGCTCAACGAGCGTCAGGCCAAGGTCATTGCCCGCATGTTCCGCGAAGGCATCGACGGCTTCAAGGGCGGCCTGAGCGCGGAGAGCTACATCAGCATCAGCAAGACCTCGCGCGCCACCGCGACCCGCGACCTGCAAGACCTGCTGCAGAAGGGGGCGCTCACCAAGACCGGCGAGCTGCGGCATACCCGGTATTTTCTGAACCTGGCGGACCCGACGATGAGCGGAGCCTGAGCGCCTTGCTCCTCATTCCAGCTGTGGCGATGGATTTGCCGAGAAATTGCGCTAGAGCCGAATCAAGCTTTTGCAGCTTTAAGAGCGAGTCATGGATATCTGGCAGGTGAACCGGCTTTGCAAGAAATGCAAACTCCGCAAGCCGTCGTGCAAGAAGATTTTATGCGTTAGTTTGATCAGAATCAGCAGGCGCACACTCGACCAGGCGACAAAAACAACTCAGTACGCGATCTTCTTTCGAGTGTAGACCACATTCTCAATTAGACAACCAAGGTGGAGGGAAAATGCCCTTTCTGGAAGCCACATGGCGCCGTAGCGAGCGAGCGGCTTCTCGATCGCCGCCAGCGCCAGGACCCGACCAAAAGTGTTACCCATGTCTCCGGAATAAATCGTAACCCATGTGTCCGGAACGGATAATGGGGAGGGGAACCTACGTTGGGGGCCATACAAAAATTTTCATAACCGACAGCGGCACCGCGTGGGAGGTGCCGGATCGGCCCGCAGAGCAGCCAGACGACTCCAAAAAGGAACGATGGGATGACGAAAGCATCGGCCGCAACGAGCGAACGGTCACCAAGGAAGGTCGGTCGTTCCTATCGGTGTGTGCAGGGCGTTTCGCAACGACTCATTGACCGACAAACATCCGAAGCCGCCGGTCACTCTACAAAAGCAGATTAGGCGCGCCGGTGGCAACAAGAAATGGATCGCCACAAACCAGATACGGCTAAGCCTTTTTGAGAACTTCTTTAAAAAGGCCCAATCGAAGCCCTGACGTGGGTTGCCGTATGCGCCGCTCTTGGCAGCCTTCCGACCGGCCCTCTTGGTGCCACCAGCAAAATAACAACGAAACACATACGGTGATTAAATGAACGTCGCCCACGAGCAAAACGGACAATCGGGTATTCCTGTGGGGCAGGCGAAGGAACTTGCCACGCGAGCCATTCAGAAAATCGCCGAAACTTGGCAAGTCGATAAGGCACGGTCACAGTGGTCGGAAAGGCAGTTTAACTGGTGGCCGGGTGATTTTCGTGTTTGCGTTCGCGCCCAGATTCCGTCAGATCAAGACTACCTTACTTGCGACGACAGCCACCAACCGGCTCACGCCTGCCGATTGATCACAATTACAGATTTGCTGAAGGATTTCTCCCCAGACGGGAAGCGTCTGGCGCAGTGCGCGTTATTTGCGCGTAATCTCACCTCGACGTATGCGTGGGTGCATCCACCTGGTCTTGATAACGAGGGATTTTGGCTCAGCAGCTCCGCCTACATTGATGGGGAAAACATCGGGTGGATGCCGGAGTTTTTTGCAAAGACCTCCATTATCCAAGCGATAAACGCTCAAATACACGCCCCGCGAGTTGCAGAACTTCTCGGTAGTGGAGTTCCGGATCATTCGCGTCCAGCTGCCTTGAGGGACGCTGGATTGGACGAAATGCTCGAAGTTATCGCCCAGGTCTACGTACCGCTTGGTCAGCAGCAAAGCCGCTGGACTGGTACTGATGAGTTTGAGAAGTTCGCCGAGGAGTGGGGCCGATCCGATTTATGCTTTGGAAATGGGGATACGACAGGGCTCACGTTGGAAACGCCATTCGGCAATGACACTGCGCTCGTAAGGCTTCACACTGAAGGAAAGCACCCTCAGCTGGGGTACGGGCTGCTTGGCACACTGCAAGTTCCCTACTTTGCGGAGCTGGAGATGATCGCGAGGGAGTGTGCCGATCTAAACGCCCTGGAATCGGGATCGTGGACGGGTTTTCCCCAACTGGGATGTTGGCATTGGCAAGAGAGCCGGGGCACGCAGGGCGGGTTAGCTTTTACGTCGTTCATCCCAAACGCGCTGTACCAGCCCGGCATTGCCACCAATCTGGCCATTTGGCTTGTCGCGAGATCGCGCTGGCTGCGGCAAATAAAATGGCCGGACGCAGTTGATCAACCCTCATCGCCACTCTCCAGAAGAGGTACGGCGCGCTCGAAATGAAACAGTGAGCATGCCTGCAAGTCTTCACCGAAACTTGTTCGAACCCGAGTACGTTTTTTTTGAACGAGCATAAGACTCGGATGCAATTCGGTAAACTAAAGCGACGCGAGGTGATTATGCTGCTTGGTGGCGCGGGAGCACATCTCTCTCTTTCGACATTTGCAGAAGAGGCCGATCCTGATTTGGCCACGATGCTCGCGCGAGAATTTGAAACGTGGTTTCAAACTCTCAAGGCAGCGACTCCGCCGCGAGCATTCACCGGAGTAACGCAAGCGGGCAGGCAGGCAGTGGTCGTCCTCAATGGGCTGCCGTTCGATCACGTGCAGCGGCGCGAGTTTCTTATTTGGTTGTGCCGAATGGAGCACTTCATTGCTTATGCCTACGGTACACACGTGGCCATAGCCGACGAGACTGATCCGCCTAAACTCAGCGAGGGTATCGATATTTACGCATCATCTGATCACTACGATGTGAGTGTCACATTTGGGATCGAAAGACTGACTGATGAGGAATATCGATTGCATGAACGACACCGTTCGGTCGAACCGGCGGGTTCGGATAACGGATTATTCTTCGCACTTCATCGCTCAGCTGCAAAAATTTCGGACGACAATTCTGCGCTGTTCAAGCAGATTTGGAGTGATCTGAAACTGCACGCGATGTGGCGCCAAAGGCAGATTTCTACCTACGAGCGTGTCACTCCTCGATAAAGTTATCGCGTGCGCGCGGCCTCAAATATTGCGCGCCTCTATTGCAGGCCGGCAAATTTCCTCGACTGCCGTCACTTGTGCATTGACCCGCTTCAAAAGCTCATCGTTCGCTTCGATCGGATCGCGAAATGCAACACGATACCATTCCCGCCAAAGGTTTATGTCCTCCGGATCGCGAGATTTTCCTAATTCTTTATTTCGGAGCATGTTGTCAACGGCGTGATTGATATCGATCCGAATCCGCCACAACTCATCAAATGGTTTTGCCGCGTTCTTTCCAAATACCGCGGCAAACTCGTGCTTGAGAGAACGGAACCGAGCAAAAAATTCTTGATGCTCCAACAGGCGACGTTCGGGAACATAGCTCGAATTTTCTGCGATCTCATCTGGCACACCTTCTTGCTTGGCGACCTCGTGCGGAAGGACCCAGGGCTCTCGGGCGGCACGCAGTATAGTCTCTGCCTCATACACACCGGCCAGCACGGATGCGGCCAAGTCCGCCCTACGCTTGCCGACCGTTTCACTCTTCCACTTCTCCAATCCGCGATACGCAATTACGGCGGCGAACCAAGCGGCAGCGGCTGTTGCCACAGCGCCCAACACCTTTACGATCTCACCGACAACGACCCAGTTCATATCCCCAATCCGTCCTTGGACGGCCAAGTTCCCACTCGATCCAATCACCAAGCCTCGCCTTTCTGCTGATCGGGTGCATGGACAGACTTGATTTTGGATATTCCCGCGCAACATTGGCGAATCGCTGGTAGGCGAAGCCCGTAGGGTAGCAGAAATCGGGGGCCACCAGAGCGGCTTACCCCGACGCAATGAGTCAACTCCGAGTGGCGGCGATGCAGATTTTGAAATCGGGCAGACCTCCTGGATGGGAGGAACCTCAGCTCACAGCATTCTTCGAAATATTATGGGCGAATACCGTCGCGACATTTGCACAGAAAATCGAGGCTCACCGGTTGTGTCGTATCGATGGATTAATGTTCGAGATAGCTTCCGGATGGAAAGGTGGTTCCCCAACGGCGGCGAGCATTGTTCCATTGATGATGTACTTCAGAGCACACTCAGCCTTCAGGGGCGCCTGTGCGCTGGGGATGGGTGGCGCCACCGTCGAGGGGATGGCCGTATTGCGCCAGTGTTTAGAGTTTGCTGGCTACGCAGCCCTCGTGCATGACAATCCGTCGCTTGCTCAGATTTGGTGGGACCGCGATCAGACGGCACAGACCGAGAGAGAGGCGCGTCGCTCGTTCACGCATGGCGCTGTGCAGGCGGCGGTACAAAAATATGATGCTCAACTCGCGAGCATCTACGACGAGTTGTACGACCGTACAATCCAGTTTGGAGCGCACCCCAACGAGAAAAGCATATCGGCGAGCCTGAAGCTGGATGTGCAGCAGGCGGAAACTCAGCTGCTACAGATATACTTACAGGGCGACAGTCCGCAGCTCGATCACTGGCTCCGCACGGCCGGGCAGATCGGCATCTGCATACTCAAAGTGTTCGCGCACATTCACAACAAGCGTTTCGCCGATCTAGGAACGATGGCGAAAATCGACCCGCTTTCGCAAGGTCTCTGAAACGATGGGACCGCTCGGCTCGGGAAATCTGCATCGCGTAAATGTCGCGGATGATACGGACGGCATGTGACACATTACACGGATTTAATCTTCTAAAATTTTTCCCCAGATATTTTTCACGACCACCCTTTTTCGCGCGCCAGACCACCCGGCCTGGTCCGGTACCCGGTGGGGTAAACTCTCCACACGATCAGCCTCGCCTCGCATCGCGACCCCGCAACGAGTGCAGCCGCTCAGGGCTGCGCTTGTATCAGCGAGGCAGAGTTATGAAGCGTGATCTTTATGCAGAAGTATCGGCGCGCATTGTTGCGGAGTTACAGCAAGGCGCCGCGCCATGTGTGAAGCCTTGGAGCGCAACGGCCGGCGCTAATACGCCGTGCAATGCTGTAAGCAACAGGCCGTATTCAGGGTGCAATATAGTCCTGTTGTGGATGGCGCAAGCGGCCGGATATCGGACGCCGCGCTATCTGACATTCAAACAGGCCTTGGAGCTGGGCGGACATGTACGCCGCGGCGCAAAGGGCACGAAGGTTTATTTCGTGAAACAACTCCAAGTCCGCGACGAGGACCTGACGGCGATATCGACCAGACGCGCGTCGTTCCGATGTTGCGAGAATACAGCCAGCGCCATTATCTCCTGGGCGCCGGCCGGCTCGATTTGAATCTGTCGCCGACGACGAATGGGCGGCCACAGCATCAGTTCGATTTCATGGCGCTTGCTTACCCGATGCTTACCCGGGCGCAGCTCGCTATTCGGCGATCAGGTTAACTTATTGATAATGTGGCGCGCCCCGGTCGATGAAGATGGGCACTATTGCTTCGCCGTGGCGCTATGATGCCGCAGCCCGCTACGCGACCCAATCGGCAAAGCCGCGAGACCCTACGACTTTGCACTACGCCTCGCGGGTGCTGCCCTCGATTTCGCGGGGTGGTCCGGGGTTTCCGGCCACGTAGATCGCTAGAATGTCGCGCACTGCGCGGCAGCAGGGGGTCGGAAGCCGAGATCGATGACGGCTCCGCCGAGCGGTTTGGACTCCCCGACTCTTAGCCATTTGGCAGGTGATCCCCGAGCAACCGGTTGAAGTCCCTTGGGCGCTCCTCCGGAAAGAACAGGCGCGCTCCCTCGAGCTCGACAGGCGGCTTTGCGCCGGGTATCGCGCCGGCAAGCCAGTACGCCCACTTGACCGGAAAATAGATGTCGTCCGTGCCCCACACGATGAGTGTCGGAGCGCGCAGAACCCGCAGCTTTGGCGCGATCGACACGGTGTGTTTGCTATCGAAGGATGTCACGAAGCGCTGCAGATCAAGGGTGCGCTGATCGTTGCGCACGAACGGCCGCAAGTAGGTTTCGATGTCTTCGTCCGTAACGTTTTCGGGCCGCTCGTAGGCTGGCCCGAGTGCCTCTTGCGAGCGGTAAACAGCCTTGTTGGCGAGCAGCACATTGAGGGTGTCGCGCAAGCCGCCGCCGGCGACCATATCGACGAACGGTTTGAAGGCTTCGGGCGGCCAGTTGTCGTGGGTATCACAGTTTGTGAGCGTCAATGTGCGCACGCGATCAGGGTTGAGCGCAGCGAAAATCTGGGCGATACCCCCGCCGCTGTCGTTGCCGATCAGGTCGACTTGGTGGATGTGCAGAGCATCGAGCATCTGCCTCAGCATATTCGCATTGGCGGTCACGGAGACGTCCTGACCGGGTGCGATTTCCGTGTCGCCATGGGCTAGCAGATCGACTGCGATGCAGCGGCGGATCGCAGAAAGCTCTGCCAGTTGGTGGCGCCAAAGATGCTTGTTCAGCAGCACACCGTGGACGAACAACGCAACGGGCCCGCTGCCCGCCTCGGCGCAGCTGATCCGGCCCGAAGGGGTCGCAATACTGCGATTGGCAACTTCGCCCATTTTTAAAGCCCACACAAAGCTATGGAAGGTGGGCGCTAGGAAAGCTCGCTCGGATCGACGGCTCTACCAGGATCTTTAGCAACCTGATGCCGAGGTGAAATGCTTCAGCGGAGGCGGGCGTCGCTCGTCGCCCTGCGCCTGGAATGTAGCTACGACAGGATTTTTTCCGCTTCCTGCTGGAGCGCCGCCATCAAGTGGATGTACGGAATCGGTCCATAGCTGATGCGTGAAACGCCGAGCTCAGTCAGGCGATCGTTGGACGGCACCCCGTTCATGACCATCACGTTGACCGGCATCGCGACGCTGTCACAGATGCGACCGATCAGGGCGTCTTTTTCCAAGCCGGGAATGAAGAAGCCGGACGCACCCGCGGCTGCGTACGCCTTCGCCCTCTCGAGAGCTTCGCCAACCGATTGAGCCTCATCCCTGCCCTGGCCGAGGAACAAATCGGTGCGAGCGTTGATGAAGAGCTCGACACCCTTTTCCTGCGCGGTCTCGCGGACCGTCGTAATCCGCTCTGCCTGGCGACGTATGTCGTAAAGCCCAGAGCCTTTGACGACGCGGTCCTCGAAATTAATGCCGATCACCCCAAGATCGAGCAGGCGTGCGATATTACCTGCGAGTTCATCATCGTTGTCACCATTGTAGCCACCTTCGAAATCGACGGTGACCGGGAGATCTATCGTTGCGGCGATCTGCCCGGCAATCTGCTCCGCAAGCGCGATCGGGATAAGTTCGCCGTCGCGGTAACCCTGCGCCTCGGCGACCGACCAGCTGCTAGTCGCGATCGCCTTAGCGCCGGCCTCGGCAATAGCCTTCGCGCTACCCGCATCCCATGCGTTGTAGAGCAACAGCGGTGAGCCTTTGGCGTGCAACTTCGCGAAGCGTTTGGCTTTTTCGGCTTGGTTCATTTCATCCTCCTGATGCGATGGCGCTACTCAAGCAGCTAGTCCTTCGCGCCATGGCCACGGCGGAAGGTCCGCAAGGTCACGGAATAGCGCAGCACATCCATTGGAGCGATGCTGTGTTGCCAGCTGTTGCGTACGGTGCCACTCAGCAAATAGGCCGATCGCGGCTCGATACGGGCAAACCGACGCTCCCAATCCTCGTTTGTTTTCCGGCGGAGCCGCAGGACGCAAGGTGCCAGAAACGACACCGCGACAATATTCTCAAAGGTCGGGCGGTCGCGGTGCCAGCCGATCCCGGCGCCCGGCGCATACTCCGTCACCATGAGCTGTTCGAATGCGTCAGGAGGAGTTTCGCTGATCCGGCCCGCGATGACGGTCAATGGGCGCAGGTAGTCGGGAATACCTGCATCCGCGCGAGGCTCCTGGCCCGCAAAGATGTATTTGTGACCAAAGGTATAGATCCGGCGATTGCCCAGGTATCCGTGAAATTCGAACGGCTTGAACGGCAGCTTTTCAATCCGCCCTACCAGGTCCTTCTCCTCCGCAGGCGAGAGAACGTCTGCGGTGTAGCGAAAGCCGGCGGGCAGCGCCGGCTCTCCGAACAGACCGCTCATCCCGACAGCGGGCGGAATTGGGATAGTGGGCTCCGCGAAGCTCACAGCGCATCCCTCAGGCTTCAGGACCCGCTTGGTCGATACGATACGGCATGTTGCGCGGCTCGACGGTCCACATCGGCGCGTTGTCATAGCTCGATGCGATCAGCCTGGAGCGGTGTTGGCGCCAAGAAACTCGGACACGGCCTGCACTATGGCTTCAGGCTGTTCCAGCAACAAAAAGTGCCCGGCACGAGGTAGATCAACGACCCGGACGCGCTCGCCGAATTGCTCGCGGAGCGCGTGGCCATTGCCCGGCGGAGCTATTTCATCATCGAGCCCCTGGATCGCGAGAAGGGGGGCATCGCCGCCGCTCCACCACTGTTCGAGGGGCACTTTGAAACTGGTCGCAAGATGCGCGATAAAGATCGCAGGCCAGCATTCGACCCGTTCGAGTATCTTCGGATCGGATGCGGGCGAGAGCCAGCGAACCCCCAGAACAGTGACGCAATCGCTACCGTTCATCTTGGACTGCTTCGCATTGCGAAAGGGCGTACCGACCGGCGTCGCAGTCGCAGGTCCGATAAGACCGCCGGCCGCAAGCAACGTCACGCTGCGAACCAGCGATGGCCGATCGACCGCCAGGCACCGGGCGATCCGGTTGCCGAAGGCATGTCCGATCAGGTGCGCTGGACCAGAGCCGATTGCCTCGATGACGCCCGCAACGTCACCGGCCAGATCGTGCAAGGTTGTGCCGTCGTCGAGAGGGCCGCGACTGCCTGCAACACCGCGAATATTGATCGAGACGGCCTGAAAGCCTCGGGTTGCAAGCATGCCGGCCAGATAATCAAAATAACTGACGCTACAGCCCGCATTCGCGAGCAACACGACTGGTATGCCCGAACCGCTAAATGTGCATTCCAGCGCCACGTCACCTACTTCGATCGTTCGATGTTGGGCGCGGCTCGGAGCGCCGAAGGCGCCCGCCGCGGTCGTGGCAGCGGCGGTCGTCAGGAATGTGCGGCGGGCGATGGGGTTACTCATTCTTTCCTTCCTGCGAGTTTGTGTTCTTGGCAGCCAAGTAGAGATCGCAGGCGCAATCGCTTTGTTGCGCCATTGCGATCACGGACGGCGCAATGCGTTTCGCTAATCGCGCCCTACACATCACTCGCCGCTCGGCGAATTGTCTCACGTACAGCCCAAGCTCCGAGAGTGAAGGATGATGCTGCAATCTCAGCTCCTCGCTGAAGTTCGTCCTCGCGACGCGACGCTAGGTCGGGCGACCGGGCTTGAAGGTGAGTGCGGGATCTGGCGGTCACCCCGCATGTCTTGACGCCTAGTCAATCGTTGCTGCGAAAGGATACGACGGAAGAAAGCGAATATGCCGGGCTTGCGCGGCGCAGAGTCGTGCCACCAGTAGCGTTCGTACCAAGAGGGGTCGACGTGAAAGACGCGAAAAGCGATCATAGCCCAACTCCCATTCAATTCCGTTCACGTCCTCGCACGAGCCTCACATCGCTGATGCGGCCCGAAGGGGTCGCAATACTGCGATTGGCAACTTCGCCCATGTCTAAACTCCACACAAAGCTATGGAAGGCGGGCGCTAAGAAAGCTCGCTCGGATCGACGGCTCTACCAGGATCTTTAGCAACCTGATGCAGAGGTGAGATGCTTCAGCGGACGCGGGCGTTGCGCTGAAACTGCAGCGGCGTCTGCCCATAGCTGTGCTTGAACGCACCGCTGAAGTGGCTGTAGCTCGAAAATCCAAGGTCGAGGGCGAGCTCAGTCAAGTCGACGCGCTCGCCAAGCCGGTCGAGCGCTCGACCCAGCCGCCGTTGCAGCTGGTAGCGATAGAGGGGCAATCCTTCGACCTGCCGGAACAGCTGCGTGAGATAGACGGGGGAGACGCCGACGACAGCCGCGATGTCGGCCAGGGTCCACCGACGTCCGAGGTCGGACGCAAGCGCGAGCTTGGCGCGGTCCACCAGTTTCTGGCGTCCCCAGCTGCCGCCGGGCGCGTGGGACGTGCGTTCGCCCAACGCCCGGCGTATCAGGGCGAGAGTAAGACTCTCGGCTTCGATGGCATCCATGAAACCGCGCCAAAGACCGTGACGCAGCCGTGCCGCGAGCGCCTGGGTGTGGGTATCAACCCGCAAGCGCGACCGATTGAACGCAGCTCGATCCTTGGTCAGGAGATAGTGTTCAGGCGCCAACTCGAGCAGAACCGCAGTACTGGCGGCGATCGAAAGGCAGGCATCACCACCCTCAAAGGGGTGGCTAACCCGGTACGGTTCATCTTCGTTGAGGATGACGACCTGGTTGGCCTCGGCCACGGTCTCCGCTCGACCCACGTGGTGCACGTAGATCCCGCGGTACGGGAATACGAGGTGCGTGGTGGCAACGTATTCCTCGTCGCTCCTGTGCTTGCAGGCGCCTGGACATGCGACGTCCCAGACGGACGCAGTTTCGGTCTTCAGAAGCGGGCGGGCATCGAAATCGGCCATGGGGAAAAACCCTCGCCGGCTCGACCGGCGCTGACGACGAAATCATTGCGGTTTGCTCGTCGCCCTGCGTGACGGACCTCGGTCTCTAGGCCTTCGCGGGCGCGAGGTTGGGCGCAGCCACCTTTGCTGCGCTCCCCGGCCGCGCGATGGTCACCGCCAGCACGGCCGCGATGATGCAGAGCGCGCCGGCGACGAAGAATGCCGGCAGATAGGTCGCGAGCACCGTGCGCGACAGCCCGGCGCCAAATGCCGCGGTCGCGGCGCCAAGCTGATGGCCGGCGAATACCCAGCCGAACACGAGGTTGGCGCGCTCGCGGCCGAAGTTGGCCGCGGTGATCTTCACGGTCGGCGGGACCGTGGCAATCCAGTCGAGGCCGTAGAAGACGGCGAACAGCGAGAGCCCGTAGAAGCTGAAGTCGGTGAACGGCAGCACCATCAGCGAGAGGCCGCGCAGGCCGTAGTACCAGAGCAGCAGGAAGCGGTTGTCGTAGCGGTCCGAGAGCCAACCCGAGCCGACCGTGCCGATGAAGTCGAAGATGCCCATCATGGCGAGCACGCTCGCGGCACCCACCGCGGGCAGGCCGAGATCCGCGCAAAGCGGAATGAAATGCGTCGTGATCAGCCCGTTGGTGCTGGCCCCGCAGATGAAGAAGGTCGCAAACAGGATCCAGAACACGCGCGTGCGCGCGGCGACGCGCAACGCCGCGATCGGCGAGAGCGCCACCGCGGAGGCCGGCGCGGGCGGAACGATTGCGCTCTCGCCAAAGGGCGGAAGGCCGACATCCGAGGGGCGGTCGCGCATCAGCAGCGTGATCGCAATGACCGCGAGCGCGATGCCGCCAGTGACGACGAGGATCGAGACGCGCCAGCCGACATGGTCATTGAGCGAGGCGAGCAGCGGCAGGAACACGAGCTGGCCGGTCGCCGAGCTTGCGGTCAGCAGGCCGACGACGAGGCCACGCCGCGCGGTGAACCAGCGGGTGGCAACCGTGGCGCCGAGCACCAGCGCGGTCATGCCGGTCCCGAAGCCGAGCACGAAGCCCCACAGCACGATCAGCTGCCAGACATGCGTCATGCCGAGCGACAGCAGCAGGCCGATGGCAATGAGCGACAGCGCGATGGTGGCGATGCGGCGCAGCCCGTAGCGGTTGATCAGCGCCGCGGCGAACGGGCCCATCAGGCCGAACAGCAACAGCCGCACCGCGAGGGCGAAGGAGATGTCGGAGGTCTGCCAGCCGAACTCGCGCTGCAGCGGCAGGATGAACACGCCCGGCGCCCCGACCGCGCCGGCAGTGACCAGCATGGTGAGGAAGGTGGTCGCGGCGACCACCCAGCCATAGTGGATGTTGCCGCACTTGAGCGCGGCGGCGAGACGATCTGACAGCATGAAACGACCCCAAAAGCGCGGCTACGCGTTTTCGACGCGCCAGAATACCGCCCGTTAAATGATAACTATCATGATTGCGTATTGATGATGGGTATCATATAATATGTCAAGAGAGCCGAGGGAGAGAACACATGAAAGTGAGCCGGGAGCAGGCGGCGGAAAACCGCGCACGGGTCGTGGAGGTTGCGGGCCGCCTGTTCCGCGAGAGAGGCTTCGCCGGCATCGCTGTCGCCGAAATCATGAAGGGCGCCGGCCTTACGCATGGCGGCTTCTATCATCAGTTTGGCTCGAAGGATGAGCTCGCCGCCGAAGCGTGCGCGCAAGTGCTGTCGGAGCAGACGGCCGGCTGGCGCAAGCTCGCTGCGGGCGATGATCCGCTCGGGACGCTGGTGAATTCCTATCTGTCGGCGCGCCACCGTGACGGCGCCGGGCGCGGCTGCGCGATCGCGTGCCTCGCCGCCGAGGCGGCGCGCCAGCCGGCGCCGGTCCGTGCGGCCTTCACCAAGGGCCTTCGGGACTTCATCGAGACTCTCACGACGTTCGTGACCGGCCGCTCCGCGGCCGCGCGGCACGAGAAGGCACTCGCCACGATGAGCGGCATGGTCGGCGCGATGGTGCTCGCGCGCGCCGTGAATGATCCGGAGTTCTCGGCGGAAATCCTGCGGGCCGGCGCGAAGGCCTTTGGCAGCGCCGGGGCCTGACGCGGCTCGCATGTCGGCTCTGGGTCATTCGCGTCGATATTGCCATGGCCGCACTCTCGTCCGCTATCCACAAACCGGACATTACCACGTCCGACGGAGGGTCGTTTGCTTGTCGCCTTCCTGCGCCCGGTCCGCAAACAACCGGCACCACGGCCGCAGCTCCTGCGTCCAACCTTCGGCCGACCGGGCGACACACGACGCACGTTCGATCACCAAGTAATCGGCATAACGACTGCAATGAACCTGCACTCGACCCGCTGCCAAGATGCTGGATCTGAGTTTTTGTCTGATCGCAGTCTGGCGAAGGGTCGCGCAGGATCGGTGAGGCAGAGACCGCCGACCGAACGAGGGCAAGATAAAAGGCCGCGAGGTGCGGCACGGTCGGGTCGGGCAGAATTGCAGGCACGTCAAGCACTTCACGCGAGGTGCGAAAAAGCACGACAGCCTGCCGATTCGGCCAACTCACTGAGTCAACGCCAATTCTTACACCTCGCGGCAGTTGTCACATGCTCAGGCGCAGCTCGTATCTCTTGCGTTGCGACCGCCGTGCGGGTCGCAGCGTAGCACGGCGCGCACATCGGCCATTCTTTTGGCGGAAGTCCTGTGCGACAGTTCGTGCATGACGCGCACACGCAGATCCAAAGCCCACGACCATACATGCGACGAGCCACTCGATGTGTACGACTATGCACATGCGCGCGCACGTCGCCCGCGTCGACCGGTGCGGAACGACCCGACCACCTGGACCGTGACCGACGACGCCGCTGGCATCCGCACGCGCGACGGAGGACGCTGGGGCGTCGGCGCCGTCCACAACGTGTTGACCCGCACGACTTACGTCGGCCGGCACAGGTTCAACACCAAGTTCTGGAAGACACGCGAACGCAAGCCCGAGGCTGAGGTGGTGGAGATGGTGGTTCCGCCGATCATCGATGCGGGCGAGTTCGAGGCCGTGCAGACGCTACTCAAGACGCGCAGTCCGGCGCTCACTGCTCCGCGTATCACCAGCGGCCCGACACTGCTCACCGGCATCTGCTTCTGCGCCGCTTGCGGCAAGGCGATGACGCTGCGGACCGGGAAGGGAGGACGCTACCGGTATTACACCTGCTCGACCAAGGCGCGGCAGGGCGAGACCGGCTGCCTCGGCCGCACCGTGCCGATGGACAAGCTCGACAGTGTTGTGGCGGACCACATCGAGCATCGCCTCTTGCAGCCCAAGCGTCTCGAGCAAATCCTCTCGTCGGTGCTCGACCGCCGAGAGGAGCGCACGGAGCGCCGAACAGCGCATATCGCCGAATTGCGCAAGCGCGCGAGCGAAGCAGACGCCAAGCTCAAGCGGCTCTACGACGCGATCGAGAATGACGTCGCCGATCTCACTGACCCGATGCTGAAGAAGCGAATTGCCGAGCTCAGGGCGATCCATGACCAGGCCCGCGTTGACGCGGAGCGAGCCGAGGATGCGATCGAACGGCTCGGGCCGAGCATCACACCGCGCGCCCTCACAACGTTCGCCAGGCAGGCCCGCAAACGGATGCGGACCGAGAGCGGCGGCTACCGCCGCGATCACCTCCGCGCGCTTGCCCAACGCGTCGAAGTCGACACGAAAGAAGTTCGCATCATGGGGTCGAAAAGCGTACTCCTGCGTACGCTCGTCGCCGCTTCAAGCGCGAAAACGGCGGGTTTTGGCGTTACCAGTTTTGTACCGAAGTGGCGCGCCCGGCGAGATTCGAACTCACGACCTCTGCCTTCGGAGGGCAGCGCTCTATCCAGCTGAGCTACGGGCGCAGTCAGTATTTTCAAGGGGTTAGTCAGATCGCCGATTTTCACGCCCATGTTACGCCCAGGCTTCAAGCCATTTTGGAGCCCCGCTGCCGCGCAATTTTCTCCTCTCCCTTGTCTCACTGCCAGGCACAGCGAAAAAACGTCTGGGCGGCGATCCGCCGGCCAGCGTAATAGCAGGAATCGGAAAAGACCGCCACAAGGCCGAGGATCGGTGATGGCCAACAAGCGTTGCCAGGAGACCCCGGGGCGCCGGCGAGAGCACCCGCAAGCTGCGCGCCAATCTCCGCGACCATACGATGCCGCCGCAGGAAGCGGCGCGCGTGATCTACGACGTGCATACTGCGCCCGGTGGACCCAAGGGCTTCAGGACCGCCGCACCGAGCATGATCGATGGATGATCCTTTGCGAGAGATCGACGACATCGCAGTCCGCGATGCGATCGATATCTTTCAAACTTACATCGAAAGCACGATCGGAAATTTGCTCGACCGTGACCGGAACATAGCGCTCGCTCAAATCGAAACCGCCCGTAGTAGAGCGATGCAGAACGTCAAGGAAATGGCTTCCGATGTTGTACCCATTGAGCAAGAGGCAAAGACGTTGTGCCTTGCGATCGGCCTAACTGGAAAAGACTTTCGACCGGCTGCACAAAATCTACTCGCCCTCTGATAATGCTCCAGAGTCTGGATAAGTCCCTGGTCGCGTCACAGACGATGCGGAAAGAGTTAAGGCAGCAGTGCTATCGAGAAGCGACCGTGAATAGGCGTGAATTAATGACGCTGCTTGCGAGCTCAGTGGTCGGTTGGCCCCACGCCGCCCGCGCGCAGGCCGAACGAACCCGGCGCATTGGGATGCTGATGGGTTATCCAATGGGCGCCAGGCCAGGCTCGCTGCTCGCCAGGATGACCACCAGGCTCAAGCGTGCGGGCCATCGCAGCCGTTACCGGCTGCGCAAGCAGGTGGTCGAGCCGGTGTTCCGACAGATCAAAGAGGCAAGAGGGTTCCGCCAGTTCCTGCTACGAGGCATCGAGAAGGTGAGCGCCGAATGGGCGATGATCTGCATCGCCCACAACCTTCGAAAGCTCGCGTTGGCCGCTGCATGATCGCCATCATGCTATTCTCGCAGCCCACCACCGCGACTAAAAGGACAGGCTCCTAGGCGAGGCACCTTCGATCGGGCACGAGGGCGAGTTGCTGTCCACCGTCTGACCGCGGCATTCAAGGCGCCTTGCCCTGAAACACGAGAAGATATTGCCTCGGTAAAAACGGATGTGTCGCAACGAGAGAATAACCGGCCGCGTTGAGTTCTGCAGTTGCCTTTTCAGGTGCAATGCGGTGCTCCAGCGGCGGCCCGTTCGGCGAATCCGCTTTGAAATCCACGATCGCGAGCCGACCATTGGGCCGTAACGACTCCCTCAATCTGGCAAAATACGCAATGCGGTGATCGATGTGATGATAGGTGTCAACAAC
>DATBHG010000108.1:0-106124 GCA_036557665.1 Xanthobacteraceae bacterium
TATGCGCGTGCTGCCGATCCGCGCCGGGAATCCCGTAGCTGGGCGAGTCGGCGCGTGGCCCACGCGTTGAGCCGTTCCATGTACAGGTAGGTCACAGGCGTGGTGAAAAGCGTGAGCGCCTGCGAGACGATGAGACCGCCCACGACGGCTACTCCGAGCGGTTGACGCAGGTCGGCCCCTGAGCCGAAGCCGATTGCGATCGGCACGGTAACGAACAGGGCTGACATTGTCGTCATCATGATCGGACGAAACCGCAGAACCGCGGCTTCATAGATCGCCCTCTCCGGCGGCATGTGCTCGACGCGAAGCCGCTCCAGCGCAAAGTCGATCATCATGATCGCGTTCTTCTTGACGATTCCGATCAGCATCAACAGCCCGATGATCGCCATCATGGTGAGATCAAACCCGAAAACCCAGAGAAACAACAGCGCTCCCGCGGAGGCGGACGGCAGGCTGAGCAGGATCGTGAGTGGATGCACGAAACTTTCGTACAGCACGCCGAGAACGATGTAGACCGCGAATAGCGCCGCTGTGATGAGCAGCGGCTGGGTAGACAGCGAGACCTGGAATTCCTGCGCGGTGCCCTGGAAAGTTGCCTGCAAAGTGTCAGGCTTGCCCATCTGGGCGGCCGCTTTTTGAATCGCCTCGACTGCATCTCCGAGGGAATAGCCCGGTGCCAGATTGAACGAAAGCGTCACCGATGGAAACTGTGCCTGATGGTTGATCGCAAGCGGGGCTGCAACGGGCTCGAGCGTTGCAATCTGGCTCAGCGGAATGAGCGTCCCCCCGGATCCGCGCACATAGATCCGCGTCAACGCGGATACGTCGGTCTGATAGCGCGGAGCGACTTCCAGCAGGACGTGATAGGTATTGAGCGGGCCATAGAGCTGGGTGATGTAGGGCTGCCCGAACGCGTCATATAACGTCTGCTGTATGGCGGTAATATTCACCCCGAGCCGCGCCGCACTGTCGCGATTGATCTTGATCATCAGCTGCACGGCGCCCGATGACTGGTCCGTGGCCACGTCTTGGAGTCCCGGCAGCGTCCTCAGCTTCGCCAGCATCTTGGGCGCCCACGCATTGAGCTCGTCGATATTCACGTCCTGCAGGGTGTACTGGTATTGGGTGCGGGCGAGCCGTCCGCCCACCTGGATGTTCTGAATCGATTGCAGGAACACCGTGATGCCGGGAATCGCCGCGAGCTTCGGACGCAGCCGCTGGATGATCTGATCCGCCCGCGCGGTGCGCTGGCTGAACGGCTTGAGTTGAATGAACACACGGCCGGTATTGAGGCCGGAGCCGTAGCTGCCCCCGATTGAGGAGCCAAATGCCGCCACATCGGGATCCTCGGCTATCACTTTCGCGACCGCCTCTTGGCGTTTGCTCATTCCCGGAAAGGAAATGTCCGGATCGGCCTGGCTGAATCCGAATATCAATCCGGTGTCTTCCTGCGGGAAAAATCCCTTCGGCATCGTGTAGAACATCCAGCCCGACACCACGATGAGAAGCAGGTTCAATGCCATGGTGGGGCGCTGGTGGCGCAGCGTGAACTGGAGGCCGCGCTCGTAGCCGTGGATCAGTCGGTTGAAGCCGCGCTCGCTCCATCGATAAAGCGCGCCATGCCGCGCGCTCTTCGGGTCTTGCAGCACGAGCGAGGCCATCATCGGCGACAGCGTGAGCGCGATCACGGCGGACAGCGCAACCGCTATCGCGACGACCATGCCGAACTCACGGAACAGGCGGCCGACGATCCCGCTCATGAACAGGAGCGGAATGAAGACTGCGATCAAGGAGACGGTGATGGATACGATGGTAAAGCCGATCTCCTGCGAGCCCATCAGTGCCGCGGTGACCCGGTCGCGGCCTTGCTCAAGGTAACGGAAGATATTCTCGAGAACGACGATTGCATCGTCGACAACGAGGCCCACGGCAAGCGTGAGCGCCATCAACGAGAGATTGTCCAGACTGTAGCCCAGCACGTACATGAATCCGAAAGTGCCTACCAGCGACAAAGGGACGGTCACGCTGGGAATGGCGGTCGCCCAGAAGCTGCGCAGGAACGCGAAAATCACCAGGACGACGAGCACGATCGCGCCCAGCAACGTAAGCTTCACGTCGCTGAAGCTTTCCCTGATGGAGACCGACCGATCGCTGATGATCGAGACATTCACCCCAGGTGGAATCCCCGCCCGCAGGTTGGGGAGAGCCGCCTTGATGCGATCGACCAGATCGATCGTATTGGCGCCCGGCTGACGCCAGATGCCGATCATCTCACCGCGCTGCGTTCCAACCCAGCTCGCCTGCAGCGGGCTCTCGGAGCCGGACACGACGCGGGCGATGTCGTCGAGCCGAACCGGGGCGCCGTTGCGATAGCTCACCACCACGCGGCCGATGTCCTGGGCATTGAACAGCTGGCCGTTGGTCCCGATCTGGACGCTCTGCACGGGGCCCTGGAGCGTTCCGACCGGAAGGTTCGCCGTGCTGGTGGATATGGCTGCGGCAATCTCGTCGAGCCCGATGCCGCGTGCCGCAACCGCCAGCGGATTGACCATGATCGTCGGCGCATATTTCTGCTGGCCGAAGATGAGCACCTGACCCACTCCGGTCATCGACGAGATGCGTTGGGCGATGTTCAGATCAGCATATCGATCGAGGTCCGTCAGCGGCATGACCGCCGAGGTGAGGCCCAGAATGAGAATGGGATGATCGGCAGGATTGGTCTTGCGGTAGGTCGGCGGACTCGGGAGATTCTTGGGCAGGCTTCCCTCCGCCGCATTGATCGCGCCCTGGACGTCGGAGGCCGCGCCGTCGATGCTGCGGGACAGGTCGAACTGCAGCGTGATGGCGGTATTGCCGAGAACGTTGACCGACGTGATCTGGGTTACCCCCGGCAGATCGGCGAACTGGCGCTCCAGCGGCTGCGCAACCGAGGATGCCATGGTCTCGGGATCGGCGCCGGGCAGGCTCGCCGTGACCGTGAGCGTCGGGATGTCCACGTTGGGCAGCGCCGCCACGGGCAGGAGATTGTAGCCGACGATGCCTGCCGCGAGCAGCGCCAGCATGAGCAGGGTTGTAGCGATCGGCCGCGCGATGAAGGGCGCCGAGATGTTCATCGCGTGCCTGTCCCCGCCGCGCCAACTGTGGCCGGCGCGCCGGCGGGGGTGTTGTCCGTGGAAACGGTCACCTTGGCGCCCGGCGTGAGCCTGAACCATCCCGCAGTGACCACCTGCTCGCCCGCCGTCACACCGGAGCCTATCAGCGATCGCTCGTTTTCAGTCTGGATAACCGTGACCGTTCGCAAGTCGGCAGTGCCGTCACTGCGAACCACATAGACAAAGTGCCCATTGGGGCCCGTCTGCACCGCCGCGGCCGGGACGGTCACACCGTCAGGAACGACTTCCAGAACGAGGTGCGCATTGACGAATTGACCCGGCCAGAGCGCTGCGTCGGAGTTGGTGAATTCGGCTTTCAGCTTGACTGTGCCGGTCGCCTGGTCGACCTGATTATCAATGAGGTTGAGCACGCCCTTCGAGATCTGTTTCTGATCGGTAGGGTCATAGGCCTGCACGGCGAGCTTGCGATCCGTCATGGCGCTGCGAATGCGCGGGATATCCGCCTCCGGCAACGAGAAAATTACAAAGATCGGCTTTATCTGCGTAATGACCAGCAGCGTCTGGCTATTTGCCTGCACGAGGTTGCCGACATCGACTTGCCTGATCCCGACGATTCCGTCGATGGGCGAGCGAATCGAGGCGTACTCGACGTTCAGCTTTGCCGCGTCGATTGCCGCCTGGTCGTTTTTGATCGTGGCCTCGTCCTGCTCGACCGTTGCCTGCTGCGTGGCGTATTGCTGCTCGGGCGCATAGTTCTTTTGCAGCAGCTGCGCGTAGCGTGCGAGGTCGGTCTGCGCGTTCTTGAGGCTGGCCTCGTCCTTGGCAAGCGTGGCGTTGGCCTGGTCGAGCACCGCTTGAAATGGTCTTGCGTCGATTTCGATCAGAAGGTCGCCCGCCTTCACCTCCTGACCCTCGGTGAAATTTATCCGGATGATATTGCCGGTGACGCGGGTCCGAACTGCAACCGTATTGAACGCCGTGACGTTGCCCAGCCCGCGCAAAATGATGGGAACATCCTCGGCAGTCGCCGGGGCAGCAAGCACCGGGATCGGGCTGTTGCCGGCTGCTGCCGGGGTCTTGGCGGCGTGAGGACGAAAAATTAAAGCAAGCGCTACGACCAGCACGATCGCGGCGGCGCACCCCACGATAACCCTGGTCAACCTGACCATTGCACGTCCACGCTTGCCCGCCGAGTCGAGCATCGCACTCAAAGGTGCATAACCTCAGTGCGGGGACGAGGTTCCGTGGTCGGAGAGTCACACCCTCGGATGCGCTGCGAGCTTAGCCTCGCTTAGTTCGGGCACAGCCAGGCAGGCCTATTCCAGGAGCTGCCTGGCGAGGTCGAGCCATTGGCGCGGCACGCGCGCGTCCAACGTCTGCGCGAAAGCTCCAAGCTCCTTGCGCGCGCGGCGAAACACCACCTCATCATCGCCGGCAGCCGCAGTGCCATGTTCCGGCTGGCGCCGGACCGAGACCTTAGCTGAGCGCCGCTCGCGCTCCGGCTTCTTAGATTTGATCGCTGGAGCGCTGTCACCGCGCGAATCCGCTCGTGCGACCTTGGCAGTGGCGGTACTGCGGTCGGGCGCGGCCGCCTGGGTGCGTGTCGTGACACCCGGTTCGGCGCGGTTCACCGGGCTTGCGGCGGACGAGGCGTCCTGCGCGCTCGCTTGCGATTTTGCTGCTGGATCGGCCGATCCGCTCCCCGCAGCGCGCTCGGGCAGGGCGGCAATGACTGCAGCTACGCCTTCGTCCGAAAGCAGCGCCGGGTCGTGCCGATTTCCGATCGCAACAGCGGCTATGCCGGGCGGTGCATCGGTCCCTGAGCGCGAGCGCAGCCTGGCGGGCCTCCCGGAAGTGCAATCGGCGAGCCACGCGCTTCCGGGCCCTCGGCAGCCCGGCTTCGATGCGGGCTGCGCAAGGCCGGAGCCAGTTGTTTTGTCAGCATCACGTGGGGTCGCAGCGACTGCAGCTTCAGCCGTCTCGAGCGCGACGGCAGATGCCGGCTCGGAGCCGAAACGCTCCGCCAAGGCGAGGAGCTCGGGGCCGCTTGCGTTTCCAGCAAGCCCAACGACCGCGAGCAGTAAGCCGGCCATCCCCAGCCTTCGCCAGAAGCTTGGGCCTGAACCCGGGTATCCGGGACCTGAACCCAGGTATCCGAACTCGGGATGCATGTTTCGGGCAAACCGCATCGCAACTCCTCTCGTCCCGCAGAGCGCTGGACGAGGCGCGCACGCTGGAGGCTGCGCCCACGGCCCATCGCTGGAGACGCTGGCTTGTTCACTATCGGAAAGAGCAGAGGAAATCTGTGATGCTCGTCACAGAATGAGTGGCAATTTCAGGCCGAGCGTCCTGGCGGTCTTCATGCTGCTGAGCTGCCTCGCCTTCGAGCACGCATGAAGGTATGGCGCGGGCACGGCGGCCATCAAGGCGCAGCAGATTCCCTTGACTGTCGCACGAAAGACGCCGATGGGGCGGGACAATGGGACTGACGCCAAATCTGTCGGCGCCTGTTCGTCCCTACTAAAATGACGTTCGAGAGGAGTGCAGTCTGATGCCGCGCAACGACGCCGCCAATACCATCGCGCAGGCGCTTGCAGAGCGCTTCGGCGAAAAGCTCGCGGTGGACCCGGCGCTGCCCGGCCTTTCCGAGCTTGCAAGGCTCGCAGCCTATCGCTCGCACCGGCGGTTCCTGCCGCGCGCCATCGAGCCCGAGCTCATCCGGATTCTTTGCGCCTGCGCGCTCTCGGCGCCCTCGAAGAGCGATCTGCAGCAGAGCGATATCGTGATTGTGAGCGACATGAGCATCCGCAAGGGCATCGTCGCCACCATACCCGACATGCCCTGGATCAATGATGCGCCCGCATTTCTGGTGTTTGTTGCCAATGCAGAGCGATTGCCGCTTGCTTGCAAGCTGCATGGCAAACCGTTCCCGAACGATCACCTCGACGCGTTTTTCAACGCGGTGGTGGACGCGGCCATCGTTATGACGACTTTCATCAATGCAGCGACCCAGATCGGTCTCGGCTGCTGCCCGATCAGCGCCGTTCGTGATCAGGCCGGGACTGTCGGCAATCTCCTGCGCCTGCCGCAGCGCGCCGTGCCCGTTGCTGGCCTGTGCGTGGGCTGGCCGGCCGAACCGGGGAGCATGACCCCGCGACTCTCTCTTGAGACCACGGTCATTCGCGATCGTTATGGAGAGCGCGACCTGCCTTCTGAAATTGCCGCCTATGATCGCCGGCGGGAGGCCTTGCGACCCTATCGGCGCCAGCGCCGCCCTGATCGCTGGGGTACGGCTGCGTTCTACGGGTGGTCGGAAGACAAGGCACGGCAATACGCCGAGCCTACCCGGACCGATTTCGGCGCTTTCGTGCGAGAGAAGGGCTTCCGCCTCGACTGACACTGGTAAACCTGATTCTGGTGACATGCCCAGCCATGCCATGTCTTCCGTCAGCGCATGGCTCGCAAACTTGGCTTCGCCTATAACGCGCTGCGCGCCTTCGCCGATGGGGGCGGCGCGGGCCAATCATGCGTGATCCTGGAACGCCTCCGCCTTCGCTGGACTATCTGCACCATGCTGCGGCACGGCGCATCATTGTGGGCATCCTGCTCACGATGCTGCTTGCCGCCCTTGACCAGGTGATGGTCGCAACGGCGCTTCCCAGCATCGCCGCGAGCCTCGGCGATTTCGACAACCTGTCCTGGATCGTCACCGCCAACCTGCTCTCCGGCACGGCAGCGACGCCGCTTTATGGCAAGCTTTCCGACATCTACGGGCGGCGCGCCATGATGCTGATCGCCATCTGCATCTATGCTGCGGGCTCGCTTGCCTGCGCTGTGGCGCCGACCATGCTGGCGCTCATCCTGGCGCGCGCCTTGCAGGGGCTCGGGGGCGGCGGGCTCATGCCTTTGGTTCAAACCATCATCGGCGACGTGGCTTCGCCACGGGATCGCCCGCGCTATCAAGCTTACACCTCATCGATTTTCATCCTGTCAACGGTTGGCGGCCCCCTGGTCGGCGGGTTCATAGCCCAGCATTTCCACTGGTCATGGATATTCTGGCTCAACTTGCCGCTGTGTGCGCTCGCTTACGTATTGACCCACAACATATTGCGAGAGCTGCCGCGACATGAACGCCCGCACCGCCTCGATCTTATCGGTGCGGTGCTGATGGTGGGCGCCGCGATTCCGTTGATGCTGGCGCTCACCTGGGGCGGACGGCGCTACGCCTGGTCGGCGCCGGAATTGCTGGCTCTCTTCGCCGTCTCGGGGGTGCTGTGGTCGTGCTTCTCCTGGCGGATGATCGTTTCGCCCGAGCCGTTCATCCCGATCGCGGTGCTGCGCGACGGGGCCGTCCGGGTAGGTACGGCCTCGGGTTTTTTTGCTGTGGGCACCATGATTGCGCTCTCGATTATCCTGCCGCTCTATGCCCAGGTTGTGCTCGGCTTATCAGTTACGGCCGCCGCCTGGACCATCGTCGCGCTGCAAGGCGGATCGACCGTGACCTCGATCATCGGCGGGCGGCTTTTGGTCCGCTTCACGCGCTACAAGCTCGTTCCGGTAACGGCGCTTCTCGTCGCCATAGCCGCGCTTCTGCCGCTCGCCGTCGCCCCCGCGAGCTTTTCTCCCGCCGCCGCGCTTGCGCTCCTCACGCTTGCCGGGTTCGGTCTCGGTCCGACCTTTCCTTTCACCGTCGTCATCGTGCAGAACGCCGTCCCAATGCACCAGCTCGGGATTGCGACCGGCGCGATGAATTTCTTTCGCGCGCTCGGAGCGACGCTCATCGTCACCATGTTTGGCGCCATCGTGCTCGCCGGAGCTCCGCTGATGCGCGGCATGTCCGCCGGGACGGTCGCCGGGACAATCGATCCAAGCGCTTTCCGCCTGGTTTTTGCGGCCGCTGCGCTCTGCCTGGGGACTGCGCTGATCTGCGTTCTCTTCCTGGAAGAACGACCCTTGCGCGGATCCAAGCCGGTGGCGTCGGTCGCGGGCGGGTAGGCGTGGACCGCTCTTATAGGCTGGGCAGACGCGCATGAATGCGCTCTCAAGTCGCTGGAGAGATTTGCCTACCCCACACCCTCCCGACACTGTGATACTCATACCTGTTCTGTCGATCCGGCCATTGCCAGGGTGAAGGGCCGGCGCGATATGGGCAGTGGGAGCAAATCACCAGAGCCGAGCCGTTGCTGAGCCGGGAACCACAAACCGCGACGCCCCAGCCGACCACAGTGCATCAGCCGCTGACCAAGGCGGAAGTGCGCAATGTCTTCTTTGGTCTCATGCTGGGGATGTTTCTTTCGGCGGTGAACCAGACCATCGTCGCGACGGCACTTCCGACCATCGGTCGCGATCTCGGCAACGTCGAGAGCCTTTCCTGGGTGATCATCTCCTACCTGCTGTCCTCGACCGTGGTATCGCCGCTCTACGGCAAGCTTTCCGATATCTATGGACGCCGCTCGACCATGCTGGTCGCGCTGGGCGTCTTCATCGCCGGCTCGGTAGTCTCGGCCGTCGCGCGCGATATGAGCATCCTGATCGCGGGGCGGACATTGCAGGGGATCGGCGGCGGCGGCATCGTGCCCCTCACGCAGACTACCATCGCCGACATGGTCACCCCGCGCGAACGCGGGCGCTACCAGGCCTACGTGGGCACGTCGTGGATTGCGGCGGGAGTAGCAGGCCCCGCATTGGGCGGCATCCTTGCCGAGCATCTGCACTGGTCCTTGATCTTCTGGATCAACGTGCCGCTCGGATTGGCGGCAGCGCTGCTCAGCTTCCACGCGATGCGACGACTGCCGCGCCATGACCAGCGCCATCAGATTGATCTTGTAGGCGCCGCGCTGATGATTGTAGCCGCAACCCTGTTGCTCATAGCTCTGACGTCCGGCGGGACCCGTTTTCCCTGGACATCCCCCATGATCCTAGGGCTCGTCGCGACGTCGCTTGCGCTCGCACTGGCGTTCGTCTGGTGGCTCAAACAAGCGCCCGAGCCATTCCTTCCGCTCGACGTCATGCAAAACCCGGTGATGCGGGCAGGCACCGCTGCCACCTCGTGCGCCATGGGCGCGGTGCTTGGGCTCACGGTTTACATGCCGCTTTATTTCCAGGTCACCGACAGGCTCAGTGCCAGCGAGGCGGGGTTTGCGCTCATACCGATCGTGGTAATGACGACACCCGGCTCGATGCTGTCCGGCCGCTCGATGATGTACCTGCGCCGCTACAAGGTTTCGGCGATCATGGGCGGGATCGTTGCGATCTCGAGCGTATCGGCACTTGTCGTCTGGCCGGCCATGCCGCTTGCCGCGGTTGTCGCGGCGCTCACTTTCATCGGCTTTGGCGTCGGCACCATCTATCCGATTGCAACCGTTTCCATTCAGAACGCAGTGGCGAGACACCGGGTCGGCACTGCGACCGGAGCCATGAATTTCTTTCGCGCGCTTGCGAGCACGCTCGCCGTGGCGATCATGGGCTCGATCCTGCTTTCAGGCCTTGGCGCCCTCCCCGAACGCGGCGGCGGGGTCGAACGGCTGGTAACGGTCGCGAGCCAAGCCGGCATCGACATGGCTGCCGTGTTCCGGTGGGTATTTGTCGCTGCCGATATTTTCCTTGTGCTGGCGCTGATCGGGATCCTCCTCATGGAGGAGCGCCCCTTGCACGGGCCCGCAAGCGCGACTCCGCGCGCGCCCTCGCAGGTCTCGCCTGCGCCGGCGGAGTGACGGCGCTCTGACCGCTTCCAGCTTGTTAAGCGGGTTTGAAAACCCTACAAATTCGCAACTTTCAGGGCGCGATGGGCGAGCCGAGTGAATCGGCGGTATCCGCGATCCAGTGGCGATAGCGCTCGAGCGGGATGATGCCGCTGAGGAACCCGCATGCGGGTTCTCCGTTGCGCGGGCCCGACCAGCTGATGATCCCGACCAGGGTGAGATCGCGGGCATCGAACACCGGCCCGCCGGAGTCCCCATTGCAGACGCCCAGTCCGGGGCTTTCTCCAAGCTTCTTTGGATCGACCAAGGTGAGCTGTTGCGAGCTCGGGCGGTCGGCAGCGACCAGGATCGCCATGCGCAGGGTGCCGGCGGATTTGGTCTGCCCCCTGCTGGCGACACCGAAACCCGCGACGATGAAACGGTCCCCGAACGAAGCCGGTGCGCGCCGGTCGCTCAGAGCTGCCGGACTCAGATTGGGGGGAGGCGACGGTGCCAGCTTGACCAGCGCCAGATCCTGGAGCTCGCCGGTCTGCAACGAGAATTGCGGGTGAGGCACGACGCGGGCAACCTCCCTAACCGACGCCTGCCTTCCCTCGAACGTCACCAGCCGGTATTTTCCATTGGCGAGCACGCAATGCGCCGCCGTGAGCACGAGGTCGGACGCAATTGCCACCCCGCTGCACAGGCTGTGGGCGCCGATGATCAGCACCACGTGCCGCGCGATGGCCTGATTTGCCAACGGCGCACCGCCGACCACGGCGCGGGCGGGCGGCGGCTCGAAAGCAACCAACGCGAACGTCGCGACGAGACCGGCAAAGCGTCGGACAAGGACTGCCCATTTTGACCACGACAGCGCCGGGCAGGGCCGAGGGCGTGCGCCGCCCGATCTCGGCCGTTGCGTCCCGATCCTCAAATGCTCACTGCCGTGGCGCCTGCCGCGAATCGCGGTCCTTTTTTTGGAAGAATGTATGCTCGACCTCATTATGAATTCGCAACAGCCACGCTTCCGCGCGGGCGGCGCGATCGCGAAAATGAGCCGCCTCGGCCTCGAGCTCTCTCGCCCTTTCCTCCGCGGCGCGCAACTGAAACGACAGCTTGTGCGCCAGATCCATTGCACGCGCGCAATCGTCCTTCGCCATCTCGGCCGCCTTCTGCAGCAAGGCAACGATGGTACGCCCGGAGTCGTCCGCAACGATGTGGCCCTCGGGTTGACCCTTCGGTACCGGCGCGAATGGCACAATCGTCGCCGGTTTGTCGGCTCCATGCACGCTCATTGCACTCACTCCCTTACCACTGCACTCAGCGGCACCCGGCAACCATAGCATAAGGGTTGTGGCGCAATTCTGGAAATCCTCGCCGGCAAGCTCCTATTTTATTGCGCCGGCTGTGACCGAGCGGCCACTGCGGAGCCCCGCTTCGCGTTCCGCAGCGGCTCGCCTCCCCCTTGCCGCCGACAACGCGATGGGACCTTCTGACGCGCTTTCGAAGTCCGGCGCATTAGGCTTTTTACTGCGGTTTCCTTGCAATCGCGATTCGCGCTGGCTTGATGAATTCAACCCGCCGTCCGGCCGGGCTCGGTCGCCTTTCTTTGCGCATCGATCAGCGGGTCGCGGACGATCGTCTTTTCAGCATAGAGCCGGCGGATCTCGGCGTCATTCAGACCGAGCAGATTTTGCAGGATGTCCTCGTTGTGCTCGCCTAACCGGTCGGCTGAGAGCGGCACCGGCGATGTCCACCGCGAAAACTTGGCCGTCATTCCCGGAATGTCGAACTCACCAAGCGCATAGTCCCGGACCCGTCGAGCCGTGCCGCGCTCCCTCAAATGCGGATGTGCCATCGCCTCGTGCAAAGTCAGGACCGGGGCGCAAGGAACGCGTTCCACCTCCAACGCGGCGATGGCGTCATCGCGGCTTGCGAAGCTTTGCAGCCAATCCTCGATGATCTGCTTGAGCGCGAGATTGTTGTCGCGCCTGGCACGCGGATCGAAAAACCGCGCATCATCGGCAAGATGCGGCATGTTCATGGCCTTGACCATTTGGGACCACTGGTATGGCATCACCATTATCGCGACGAACTCGTCGTTCCGGCAACGGAAGACTCCGGTCGGACCGCCATCGGGATGCAGTGAGCCCATGCGCGAAAGGTTGAATTTCTTGCCGCGCAATGACGACTTCGGAACATTCACCTCGTGCATGTTGAAGTAGGTGTCGATGAGCGAGCAATCGATGTACTGCCCCTCGCCCGTCCGCTCCCGGTGCAACAGGGCAAAGCCGACGCACATGGCCGCCGTCACCCCCGTCGCGCTGTCGCCGATGGCGATGGGAAGTTGAGCGGGTCCGCGATCAGCTTCGCCTATGGCCGCGGTAATGCCGGCATACGCCGCGGCCATGTAGTCGAAGCCCGGCTTCCTGCTGAGCGGGCCGGTTTGCCCGGCAAGAGAGATCGAGCACATGACCAGCCTGGGATTGATCCTCGACAGCTCCTCGTAACCGAAACCGGCCCGTGCCATGACGCCAGGCGCAAAATTCTCCACCATCACGTCAACTTTCGCGGCAAGAGCATGGACGAGCGTGCGGCCGCGCTCCTGCTTGATGTCAACGGCAAGCGATTTCTTCGAGTGATTGTGCTGGAAATAATAAGTGCTCTGGGATGATTTCCTTAGCGCCGCGGCGCGCGGCTTGTCCCCGGAGAAGCGCCCGCGATCACCGAACGGTGCGAGCTCCAGCTTGATGACCTCCGCGCCCAGCTCCGCGAGAATGCGCGTGCAAGTCGGCCCGGCAACGAATTGGGTGACATCGAGCACACGATAACCTTTGAGCATCGGCAGATTGAGCATCGTTCATCACCATGACCTCGTAAGCCGTCGCCGCTCCCGGCTTCAGCGCCCTTGCAATTGTTCATTGCCAAAAAGCACGTCCAGCGCTCCCTGCAGGCGCCCTTACACCGTCTGCTTGAGTGACGGTTCGCGCTTGAGACCGGCTCCGGCGAGCCGACGCTCGAGCAGACCCATGCGGTCGTAACCCCAGAACGGCTCGCCCCCGAAGTAGAACATCGGCACGCCGAAGACTTGATCGGCGACCGCCTCTTGCTGGATACGCTCGTAGTCGGCCGGGCCTTGGGCGGTGAGATAATCGCGATAACCCTGCACCGGCAGTCCGAGACTTCCGATCAGTTGCGCGACCGCATCCGGCTCGTCAGCGGCAAATTCGCGCTTGAAGAACAGCTCGAAAGCCTTGTTGCCATATTCGCGGATCATGCGATGTTTTTCGGCAAATAGACCACCGATCAGGGCAGGCGTTGTGTCGAAGACCTTCAATGGGCCGCGGATCATCAAGCCGCCGCGCATGTTCGCCCAGCGCCGCGCATCCATATAGGAGTACTTCACCTTGTACTCCGAATACTGACTGCGCTGCCCCTTGCCTTTCAGCCGCAGCTGAAACGGTTTCCACTGCAGTCGGATGCGGTAATGGTCCTCGAGCGCAAAAGCCGGATCGAAGGCGAGGAACGCAAAGGGACTCTTGAAGTCCGTATACATCTTTACTTCTTTGCAATCATCCATCGATACCTCCAGCGCCCGCCTACTCTTCGCTGCCGTGCCGCCAAACGGTCGAGCTCGCCTTCCCCGGAACGCCGCGATAGACGTCCAGCGAGACAGCCCATGCTTGAGCGCCGACCCTGCGCACGTACTTCGGTATGAGCCGCGTCGACCTGTTTCAGCGAGTCTGAGAGCTCACGGCTGAGCTAAAGCTTGATGCGCAATGCGTGCGCCAGCTCGCCGATGAACCCGCGGCGGAACAGCAGCACGCACACCACGAAAATCGCGCCCTGCAGCACGAGGACCCACTGACCGATGTTGAGGTAGTTCTCCAGAGAGACCAGGAAGAAGGCGCCGGCCACGGGCCCGAACATTGTTCCCAGTCCGCCGACCAGGGTCATGAGGATGACCTCGCCGGACATCGGCCAATCGACGTCGGTCAGGGACGCAAGCTGAAACACCAGCGCCTTGGTGGCTCCTGCAACTCCGGCAAAGGTCGCCGAGAGCGCGAAGGCGAGCAGCTTGTAACGATCCGTCCGGTAACCGAGCGAGATGGCACGGGTTTCATTCTCGCGAATTGCTTTGAGCACCTCGCCAAAAGGCGAATTGACGATGCGATAGATCAACAGAAAACAGGCAAGGAAAATCACGAGGACGGTCGCATACATGCTGGTTTGATGCGAGAGGTCGATCAGACCGAGCAGCTTTCCTCGCGGCACTGCCTGGATGCCGTCCTCGCCATGGGTGAAGGGCGCCTGCACCGCGAAGAAAAACATCATCTGCGCCAGCGCCAGCGTGATCATGGCGAAATAAATGCCTTGCCGCCGGATCGCGAGCAGACCCACAATCGCGCCGAAGAGAGCGGCCACCGCGGTTCCCGAGAGGATGGCGATCTCGGGCGTCAGACCCCATACCTTGGCGGCATGCGCACTGACATAGCTCGCCCAGCCGAAGAACAGCGCGTGGCCGAACGAGAGCAGGCCGACGTAGCCGATCAACAGGTTGAACGCGCACGCAAAGAGCGCAAAGCACAGGGCCTTCATCAGGAAGACGGGATAGGCAAAGAGGGGCGCGATCGCGAGGCTCGCGGTCATGACCACGAACGCGATGATCTCGGTACGCGAGCGCACGGACGGAATTTTGCTCGCGCCGCTGAGCCGCTGCATCTCAGGCCCTCCCGAACAGCCCAGCCGGCCTGATCAGCAGCACGATGGCCATGATGATGAAGATGACGGTGTTCGATGCTTCAGGAAAAAAAACCTTCGTAAGCCCTTCGATCAACCCCAAGCCGAAGCCGGTCACGATCGCCCCCATGATGGAGCCCATCCCGCCGATCACCACGACCGCGAAGACCACGATGATCAGATTGGAGCCCATTTGCGGGCTGACGTTGTAGACCGGCGCGGCCATCACCCCGGCGACTGCCGCCAGCGCCACCCCGAAGCCGTAAGTCAAGGTGATCATGCGCGGCACGTTGATGCCGAACGCGCGCACGAGCGTGGGGTTCTCGGTTGCTGCCCGCAGATAGGCGCCGAGTTTCGTGCGCTCGATCACGAACCACGTGCTCAGGCAGACCGCAAGCGAGAACACGATGACCCAGGCGCGGTAATTGGGCAAGAACATGAAACCCAGATTCTGCCCGCCCTGCAATTCTGCAGGTACGGAATACGGCAGGCCGGAAGAGCCGAAGAAGTTGCGGAAGGTCCCCTCGATGATCAGCGCCAGGCCGAATGTGAGCAGCAACCCATAGAGGTGGTCGAGCTTGTAAAGCCACTGCAGGAATAGCCGCTCGATGATGATGCCGGTGATGCCGACGAGCACGGGCGCTATGAGAAGCGCCAACCAATAGCCCAATCCTGCATACTGCAGCAGAAAGAACGCTGCGAAGGCGCCCAGCATGTATTGCGCCCCATGGGTGAAATTGATGATGTTGAGCATGCCGAAGATCACCGCGAGCCCCAGGCTGAGCAGCGCATAAAACGAGCCGTTGATCAGGCCGATGAGGAGTTGCCCGAACAAAGCCTGGGAAGGGATGCCGAAAATCTCGAACATAGAGAGACGGATTACTGGGGCATGCAGGGGCGGGTTTGAAACCGACCCAATTGGCAGAGCTATAAGATGGGCAAACGCGCCGCTTCCAAATACTCGACGTGCCGAGCTCTCGCGCGAGAGCCGTGTCAGCCGCTCACCAGCGGACAACCACCTTCCTTGAGCGGCCGGAAAGCTTCTGCGGCGGGGATCGTGGCGCGCAGACTATAGAAGTCGCCCGGGTGCTTCGACGCAGCGGGAGCTTTCACCTCGAACAGATATGCGTCGTGGATCTTGCGGCCGTCGGCCCGGATCGTGCCCTTTCCGAACAGTGGGTCGTCCGTGCCCATCTCCTTCATTTTGGTGACTGTCGCCTTGCCATCACCCGCGCTCTTCAAGGCCGCTACCGCCTTGAGGTAGTGGATGATTCCCGAATAGATGCCGGCCTGCACCATGGTGGGGAACTTGCCGGGGCGCTCTTCCTGCCAGCGCTTGGTCCATGCACGGTTGTTGTCATTGGCGTCCCAATACCATGTTTCGGTCAAGGTAAGGCCTTGCGCCGTCTGCAGACCTAACGCGTTCACGTCGCTTGCGAACACGAGCAGCCCGGCAAATTTCTGTCCGCCTCTGACGATGCCGAACTCGGCACCTTGCTTGATCGAGTTGATGGTGTCGCCGCCCGCGTTGGCCAGCCCGATGACCTTGGCCTTGGACGATTGCGCCTGCAGGAGGAAGGAGGAGAAGTCGTTGGTATTGAGGGGGTGGCGCACCTTGCCCAGGACCTTGCCGCCGCTCGCTTCCACCGCAGCCGCGGTATCGCGCTCGAGCGCGTGGCCGAACGCATAATCCGCGGTAAGGAAGAACCAGGTATCGCCGCCGGTCTTGACCAGCGCCTTGCCGGTCCCATTGGCCAGCATCCATGTATCGTAGGTCCAATGGACGGTGTTGGCATTGCATTTCGCGCCGGTGAGGTCCGATGTGGCCGCGCCGGAGACGATGAATACCTTGTTCTTCTGACGCGTGATCTCGCTTACGGCGAGCGCCACGCCCGAGTTGGGGACGTCGACGATCAGATCGACCTTGTCGACGTCATACCACTGATTGGCGATACTGGAGCCGATATCCGGCTTGTTCTGATGGTCGGCCGAGACAAGATCGACCTTCATGCTCTTGTCGTGCGCCGTGTAGTCGGCAATCGCCAGCTTGGCAGCCGCGACCGAGCCCGGCCCCCCGATATCTGCATACAGGCTGGACATGTCGCTGAGCACACCGATCTTGACGTTGAGCTGCGCATACGCGGGAGCGCCGAGCCAAAGCGTGACCAGGGCCGTCATTCCGATGAGTCGTTTCATGAGATTCTTCCTCCTTTTCCCGTGGAAGGCCGCAGCTACACACCCAGATATTCGTGCAGCTTGCCGAGATTGCCTTGCAGCTCGGCATTGACGAGTTGATCGATGATCCGGCCATGCTCCATGATGTAATACCGGTCCGCAACCGTCGAGGCGAAGTGAAAGTTCTGCTCCACCAGAAGAATCGTAAAGCCCTGCTGCTTGAGCAGACCGATGGTCTTGCCGATCTGCTGGATGATGACCGGGGCAAGACCTTCGGTCGGCTCATCCAGGAGCAGCAGCCGCGCGCCCGTTCGCAGAATACGCGCTATGGCGAGCATCTGTTGCTCGCCGCCTGAAAGCTTCGTGCCCTGGCTCGACAAGCGCTCGCTGAGATTGGGAAAGAGCTCGAATATCCGATCATCGCCAAGACCGCCGGGACGCACCTTCGGCGGCAGTAGCAGGTTCTCCTCCACGCTGAGGCTCGCGAAAATGCCGCGCTCCTCTGGGCAAAACGCGATGCCCAGCCTGGCGATCCGGTCGCTGGTGAGGCCGATGAGCTGGGTCCCCTCATAAAGCACCGAGCCTGCGCGCTGCCCGACGATACCCATGATCGCCTTCAGCGTAGTCGTTTTTCCCGCCCCATTACGCCCGAGCAGAGTAACGACCTCACCCGTAAAGACGTCGAAATTGACGCCGTGCAGGATGTGCGATTCGCCGTACCATGCCTGCAGGCCTTCCACGGCGAGCAAAGGCGCACCGGTCGGGCTAAGCATGGCCCACTCCAAGATAGGCTTCGCGTACACGCGGATCGTTCGAGACGGTCTGATAATTCCCTTCGGCGAGCACACGGCCCCGCGTGAGCACGGTGATGTGGTGAGACAGGTTGGCGACCACGCTCAGATTGTGCTCGACCATCAGCACCGTGCGGGCTGCGCCGACGGATTTGATCAACGCACTTATCCGCTCGATGTCCTCCTGTCCCATACCCGCAGTAGGCTCGTCGAGCAGCAGCATTTCCGGGTCGAGCGCCAGCGTGGTCGCGATCTCCAAGGCGCGTTTGCGACCATAAGGCAACTCCACGGCCGTAATGCCTGCGAAGGAAGTCAGCCCGACCTCGGAGAGCAGCGCCATTGCCCGATCGTTCATAGTGTCGAGAACGCGTTTCGACCTCCAGAAATCGAACGAGCCGCCGCGCTTGCGCTGGAGAGCAACCCGGACGTTCTCGAGCACCGTCAGGTGCGGAAACACAGCCGAGATCTGAAACGACCGTACCAGCCCGAGGCGGGCGACATCGGCGGGAGCAACAGCGCTGATATCGCGGCCCCGGTAGACGATCCGGCCCCGGCTTGGACGAAGAAATTTGGTCAGAAGGTTGAAGCAGGTGGTCTTTCCGGCGCCGTTCGGGCCGATGAGCGCGTGAATGGTCCCGCGGGCAACCCGAATGTTTACGCCATTCACGGCGACAAAGCCTGCGAACTCCTTGGTGAGATCCTCGGTTTCAAGGATGAAGTCGTCGCTCACGATCTGACGCCCTGTTGAGCGGCTGGATTGATAACACGTCTGGGGCGAAAGGGGACCAAAAAACGGCGGGTGGCAGAGAGCGGACATGGCAGCAGATCGACGCAGCGGTGCGGGGTCTCCGCAATGGTCCCCTTCAAGTGCAGGGCCGCCAACCGGCTCGGTCGCCAGGGAAGGCGCATGCCTCCCTCTGAAAAGCCCTGCCAAATCGAAGCATTGCCGGCCTCGCTGCCCCCGCTGAGCGCATCTGGCATCGATAGTTGTCTAATGGCACACTGGGGTCGAGCGCGATTCTGCAAGGTAAAGCGCAGGACGAGCGGTAACCGGAGGAACTTGATTGCGTCTCCTGGTGATCGAGGACGATCCCGATCTCAATCGGCAACTCACGACCGCGCTGACCGATGCGGGCTACGTGGTCGACAAGGCATTCGACGGTGAGGAGGGGCATTTCCTGGGGGAAAGCGAGCCCTACGATGCCGTGATCCTGGATATCGGCCTGCCTAAGATGGACGGCATATCGGTGCTGGAGGCGTGGCGGCGTGCAGGTCGGGCGATGCCCGTTCTCATGCTCACGGCGCGCGACCGGTGGAGCGACAAGGTGCAGGGCTTCGATGCCGGCGCGGATGATTACGTCGCCAAGCCCTTTCATCTCGAGGAGGTGCTGGCGCGTATCCGTGCGCTTTTGCGGCGCTCGGCGGGCCATGCCAAGAGCGAGCTCAACTGCGGGCCGGTGCGGCTCGATACCCGGACCGGGCGGGTGGCCGTCAACGGCAATCCGGTGAAACTGACCTCGCATGAGTATCGGCTGCTTTCATATCTCATGCACCATGCCGGGCGCGTGGTCTCGCGCAGCGAGTTGGTCGAGCATCTCTATGACCAGGATTTCGATCGCGACTCCAATACGATCGAAGTGTTCGTGGGACGCGTCCGCAAGAAGCTCGGCGTTGAAGTGATTCAGACGGTGCGGGGCCTGGGATATCTTCTCACACCTCCGGGCGATGCGTCTTAACTCACTTGCGCTGCGGCTGTTCTTATCGGCGACGACATGGACCGTAGTCATTCTTCTGGTGACGGGGGTGGTGCTCTCGTCGATCTACCGTGCAGATGTCGAGCGTGCGTTCGATCGCAGACTGGGCGTGTATTTGCGCAGCCTGGTTGCCGATGTGGCGACTCCGGAGGAGAACGCCGGGAAATTTCCCCAGTCGATCGGCGAGCCGCTGTTCGATCTGCCTCTCTCCGGCTGGTATTGGCAGGTCACCCGGCTGGATGCCCCGACGCCCGATATACGCTCGTCCCGCTCGTTATGGGACGCGAGCCTGCCGCATCTCGCCGACCTGGAAGCGTCATCAGCCCCTGGCAGTGAGCGCTCCGGATACGCAGACGGCCCTGAGCGCCAACGGTTGCGCGTGGTCGAGCGCACCATCGATCTAGGCGAGGAGGGACGCTATCTCGTGGCCGCAGCCGGCGATGCCGCGGAAATCGACGACGAGACTCGCAGTTTTGACAGCGCGCTGACGGCGACCTTCGCCGTGCTGGCAATCGTGCTGCTGCTGACCACGACTTTCCAGGTACGCTTCGGGCTCGCGCCGCTCAAACGCATTTCCGAGGGGCTCGCCGCCATCCGGGGAGGCAAGGCGGAGCGGCTGGAAGGTGCGTTCCCGGTGGAAATCGCGCCGCTGGCGCGTGAGACGAACGCGCTCATCGACGCCAACCGTGAGATCGTCGGGCGGGCGCGCACTCACGTGGGCAATCTCGCCCATGCGCTCAAGACGCCGATCTCGGTCATGCTCAACGAGGCCGGCACGCACGCCAATGACCCGTTCGCGCTCAAGGTTCGGGAGCAGACCGAAATCATGCGCGATCAGGTTGCGCGCCACCTCGAGCGCGCACGGCTGGCGGCCAGGGTCGCCGTCATAGGGACCGTTACCGATGTGCGCAGTGTCATCGACGCGCTGGCACGCACCATGGAGAAGATCCATCGCGATCGGAATATTGCAATCGACATCGACGTCTCGCAGGGTGCGCGCTTCCGGGGAGAACAGCAGGATCTGGAGGAAATGGTCGGCAATCTGGTCGATAACGCCTGTAAATGGGCACAGTCCCGGGTCGCGGTTGAGGCATTCTCGCAACGATCAGATGCGGGTGATGACCGCCGCACGCTGCATATTATTGTCGATGACGACGGCCCCGGCCTCTCGCCGCAACAGCGTGAGCAGGTGGCCCGGCGGGGACGCCGGCTCGATGAAACAAAGCCCGGGTCGGGCCTCGGTTTGTCGATCGTGGTGGACCTTGCGAGCCTCTACGGCGGATCGCTTGCCCTCGGAACTGCTCCGATAGGAGGCCTGCGAGCAGAGCTCATGTTGCCAGCCGCGTGAGGCAAAATGCGCGCTTCATCACGATGGGGCTTACGGTGATTTGGCAAGTCGGGACAGAGTTCTGCCCCAATTTGCGCCATTAAGTTCTGCGGCTGACGAGGTTGATGCGCATGGCGCATGGCCGCGACCGGCCGTTATGGGCGATGGGGGGTCTCATGTATATCGGGCGTCTGAGCGCAGCCGCGCTATTTGCGACATCGCTGGTCGCATGCAGCGCTACTCCTGAGACTGGACAAGGGGCGAAGGAAAACACCGGGACGCTCGTTGGCGCACTCACCGGCGGACTGATCGGAGCTCAATTCGGCGGCGGGACCGGCGAGCACATCGCGGCGGGGCTCGCGGGCGCCGCCATTGGCGGCCTGATCGGCAACCGGATCGGAGCCTCCATGGATGACGAGGATAAGCGCCGCGCTTACGCAGCGCAGATACAAGCATTGGAAAACGGCCGCTCCGGTGCTTCCGTCGCTTGGAAAAACCCGGACTCCGGCCGCTATGGTACCATCGTTCCGGGGCCGGCTTATCAGTCCAATGGCCTGCAGTGCCGTCCCTACACCCATACGATCTATGTCGATGGCAGGCCGCAAGTGGCGCGCGGGAGTGCGTGTCGCAACCCGGACGGCACCTGGACGGCCGTCGGTTGACGTCGGGCACGGGTTCCGAGACTCCGTAGGGCGAGGCATCGCGTCACACTTACTATTCTATTTCGCCCTGCCGGGGCGCAGCCGGTTGCCGGCGTGGGCCGGCATGACGTAAAAGCGCTGTGAGCGCCGCGGCGGCGAGTCTGCAACCTGATGGCTCCGTCCGGAAGGTTGGCTGCGGCTTATTCGCTCGGATATGCTCTGACCGAGCCTGACAAGGCGCGGCTGCCCGCAGTAAACACTGCGCGCGCTGAGCGGCGAAGTCGATAAGCTGCAGTGTTCGAGGTTCTCATCAACCTTCGGATTTCGACGGCGACTCCGCCGTGAGATTGATGCACAAACGTCACCACAGGAACGCCGTGCTCCCCTCGCCCTTGCGGACAGCGATCAGGGGTGGGGGTCCTTGTTGGCGGAAGCCGCGCATAGCAACACCTACCGCTGCCCTCCCCCACCCTCCCCTGCCGCAAGTCCGGCGTGCCCGACTTTGTGCGGATGCTGTAGCGCAATGACTCGAAAACAGAGGCGTCTGACGCTGATTGGGAGCGCGCTGGCTGCGGTTGCGCTCGCCATTGCGCTGATGCTCGTTGCACTCAAGGACTCCATTGTGTTCTTCAATTCGCCGACGGATCTGGTCGAGAAGCACATCGTGTCTGGACAGCGCATGCGCGTGGGCGGTCTGGTCAAGGAAGGCAGCCTCTGGCGCGGTGAAAACCTTGCGATCCGTTTCGCATTGACGGACGGAGCCCATGAGGTGACGGTCGCCTATCGCGGGCAATTGCCCGATTTGTTCCGGGAGGGCCAGGGCGTGGTCGCGGAGGGCGCTCTCGACGGCTCCGGCACGTTCCGCGCCGATACGATTTTGGCCAAACACGACGAGCGCTATATGCCCAAGGAAGTGGCCGATGCGCTGAAGAAGCAGGGTCACTGGCAGGGAGAGATGTCCAGGACAGATACCACCGCTCCACGGGGAACCGTCCAGTGATCCCGGAGCTCGGCCACTACGCTCTTGTGCTGGCGCTGGGCCTGGCACTGGTCCAGGCGAGCGTTCCGATGCTGGGCGCACGCAGGAATGACCCGGTTCTTATGGGCGTGGGCAACTCGACTGCGATTGCGCAATTCGCGTTCGTGGCAATCGCCTTTGTCGCGCTGATTGCTTGTTACGTCCGATCCGACTTCTCGGTGCTCAACGTCTTCGAAAATTCCCATTCGGCCAAGCCGCTCATCTACAAGATCACCGGCGTCTGGGGGAATCACGAAGGCTCGATGATGCTGTGGGTTTCCATTCTCACGGTGTTTGGTGCCTTAGTGGCCGCATTCGGCCGCAATCTGCCGATCCGCCTCAAAGCCCGGGTGTTGGGCGTCCAGGCCTGGATCGCGGTTGCGTTCGAGCTCTTCATCCTGCTCACTTCAAACCCGTTTCTGCGCATTCCCGACGCCCCGCTGGAAGGTCGCGATCTCAATCCCATCTTGCAGGATCCGGGTCTCGCCATTCATCCGCCGATGCTCTATCTCGGCTATGTAGGCCTCTCCATCTCATTCTCTTTCGCGATTGCGGCGCTGATAGAGGGCCGCATCGATGCGGCTTGGGCGCGATGGGTACGGCCGTGGACGCTCCTCGCCTGGATCTTCCTGACGCTGGGAATCGCGATGGGCTCATACTGGGCCTATTATACCCTCGGCTGGGGTGGCTGGTGGTTCTGGGACCCTGTCGAGAACGCTTCCTTCATGCCGTGGCTCACAGCGACTGCACTGCTCCATTCCGCCCTCGTCATGGAGAAGCGGGATGCATTGAAGGTATGGACCATCCTGCTCGCGATCCTTGCATTCTCGTTGTCGCTCATCGGAACGTTTCTGGTTCGCTCGGGGGTGCTGACCTCGGTGCACGCCTTCGCCAGCGACCCCATGCGCGGCGTCTTCATATTGGCCATTCTGGTTCTGTTTATCGGTGGCGCGCTCGTGCTGTTTGCGTTGCGCGCCCCCTTGCTCAAGCAGGGTGGGTTGTTCGCCCCGATATCGCGCGAGGGCTTCTTGGTGCTCAATAACCTGTTCCTGGTGTGCGCCTGCGGGACGGTCTTTGTAGGCACGCTTTATCCGCTCGCGCTGGAGGCCCTGACCGGGGAGAAGATCTCCGTGGGCGCGCCGTTCTTCAACGGCACATTCGGTCCCCTGTTCGTGCCGATTCTGGTCGCAGCACCGTTCGGGCCGCTGCTGGCGTGGAAGCGAGGCGATCTCCTCGGCGCTGCGCAGCGCCTCACTGCCGCAGCGGCCATCGCGGTCATAACCATCGCAATCGTTTTCGCGGTTTCGCCAGGTGGACCTGTTCTCGCTCCATTCGGCATCGGGCTCGCGGTGTTTGTCATGATTGGGGCCTTGACCGAGATTGTCGAACGCACCGGGGTCCTCAAGCTGCCGCCTGCGAGCGCGCTGGCGCGTGCAAGAGGCCTTCCGCGATCGACGTGGGGCGGGATGCTGGCGCATTTCGGTCTTGGCATTGCCGTGTTGGGCATCATCGGCGAGACGCAATGGAGCGCGGAGGAGCTGCGCGAGCTCAAGCCGGGGCAAACCGTTTCAATTCACCAGTACGACCTCACCCTCGAGGGGACCACCATGCGGCCGGGACCGAATTACCGCGAGCTTGCCGCCCGATTCGCCGTGCACCGGAACGGAGCGTTGATGGGTTTCATGGAGCCGGCCAAGCGCGATTTCCCCGCGCGTCAAACGGCGACGACGGAAACGGCACTGATGCGGCGCGGTCTGTCCCAGCTCTATGTCTCCGTCGGAGAGTTGAAAGCCGACGGTTCTGTAGACGTGCGCATCTATTACAAGCCTCTCGTGCTGCTGATCTGGCTCGGGCCGGTTGCCATGGCGCTGGGCGGGGCACTGTCTCTCTCGGATCGGCGCTTGCGGGTTGGCGCTCCGAAGCCGGCGCGCAGCAAGCCGGCGCTCGCCCCCGCCGAGTAGATGCCGCATGCGCCGGATGTCGCTTGCGATCGTGATGGTATGGCTGAGCATGCTGCCGGCCACAGCTGTGCAGCCCGACGAAGTCCTCGCAAATCCCACGCTCGAAGCGCGCGCCCGCGCGCTCACCAGGGAGCTGCGATGCATGGTCTGCCAAAATCAATCGATCGACGACTCGGACGCGCCGCTCGCTCGCGACTTGCGCCTGTTGGTGCGCGAGCGCCTGCAGGCTGGGGATTCGAACCGGCAGGTAATCGATTTTCTTGTTGCTCGGTATGGCGAGTTCGTGCTGCTGCGGCCGCGGTTTTCCGCACATACGGCGATCCTGTGGCTTACTCCCCTTGGCATTCTTCTGGTCGGCGCTGTTGTATTCGTGCTCGTTGGGCGCAGAGCACGCACTTCCGAGACGAACCTTACGCCGCAGGAGGAAGCGCGCGTCTCCGAAATCCTCCGGCGGAATTCAAGCCCCGAGTCGCAGCCGAATCGTAGGGCGGGATAGATAGTTTAATCATCGAGCCGGCTTTGACCGGCTCGATGCCGTAACCCGCCAACGCCGTGCCTCCTCACGACCACGCTGACCGAGAGCATCACCGTAATCGTGACCGCTGTGGCTCGTGCGCCGTACAGGTCGGCTGCGAGCAGCCGACTTCCATGGTTAACCCACCAGGAGATCGAAGAAATCTCCGCATTACGAAAGTTTAATTTTCCGGTCAGCACCCCGTAAGGAGCGCCTCCCCATCTTGTCTGCGGAAGCCGGGGGCGCGGTGACGCGGTTTTCACTGCGGTAGCGCTCGCGAGAGAAGCCTGACCAACTGGGGCCCGCAGTTTAGGAATCACTCCCATGACCCACAATTTACGCACTTTGTCGCCGCGCCGTATTGCTCTGCTCGCCAGCGCCGCTGGACTGGGCGCCGCCATTCTGTTTAGCGGGGCAACTGTCGGCCTTTATCAGAATGGCATCTCGCCGGCGACCGCCGTTGCGCAGACGGCTCAGCGTCCGGTCGGCTTTGCCGACATTGTCGAGAAGGTAAAGCCGGCTGTCATATCCGTGCGCGTCAAGCTCGATCCCGGCGCAAGGATGATGGGATTGGAGGGCAATTCGCCGTTCGGACCGAACTCACCCATGGAGCGATTCTTCCGGCGGTTCGGGTTGCCGGAAGGCACCCAGCCCGACGAGCGCCCCGCGCCCCGCAACCGGCTGGTTACCGGCCAGGGTTCGGGCTTCTTCATCACGGCTGACGGCTACGCGGTGACCAATAACCACGTGGTCGACAAGGCCGACACGGTCGAGATCACGACCGACGACGGCAAGACCTACGGGGCAAAGGTCATAGGAACGGACCCGCGGACGGATGTGGCCCTGATCAAGGCCGAGGGCCGTAGCGATTTTCCCTTCGTGAAATTGTCCGACCAGTCGCCGCGAATCGGCGACTGGGTTCTCGCCGTCGGCAACCCGTTTGGGCTTGGCGGCACCGTCACCGCGGGTATCGTCTCCGCACGGGGCCGCGATATCGGCGCCGGCCCGTACGACGACTTCATTCAGATCGACGCGCCGGTTAACAAGGGCAATTCCGGCGGGCCCACCTTCGACGTGGACGGTAACGTCATTGGCGTGAACACCGCGATCTTCTCGCCCTCCGGCGGCTCGGTCGGCATCGCTTTCGCCATTCCCGCGAGCACGGTGAAATCGGTGGTCGCGCAACTCAAGGACAAGGGCTCCGTGACTCGCGGCTGGATCGGCGTGCAGATCCAGCCGGTGACGTCGGAGATCGCAGAAAGCATCGGCCTGAAGAAAGCTGAAGGTGCGCTGGTTTCCGATCCGCAAGCGAACGGGCCGGCTGCCAAGGCCGGCGTGGAAGCGGGCGATGTCATCACTGCCGTGAACGGAACGACAGTAAAGGATGCCCGCGATCTGGCAAAGCAGATCGGCTCCATCGCCCCGAACACGCCGGTCAATCTGACGGTGTGGCACAAAGGGACGGAAAAGAGCGTCGCGCTGACGCTCGGCGAGTTGCCCAACCAACGCGAGGCGCGCGCAACAGCTTCCGAGCATCTGGCGCCGAACGGCGGCGAGGTACCCCGTCTTGGGCTCACGCTTGCCCCGGCGGGTCAGGTCGCCGGCAGCGGATCCGAAGGTGTCGTGGTGACCAAGGTAGATCCTGATGGCGTCGCTTCCGAGCACGGCTTTCAGACCGGCGACGTCATCCTGGAGGTCGGCGGCAAGAAGGTTGCTCACCCAAGCGATGTGCGCAGCGCCCTCAATGAGGCGCAAAAGGGGGGAAAGCGTTCTGTGCTGATGCGTGTGAAGTCGGGTGAAACCACGAAGTTCGTTGCGCTGCCGCTCGGCCGCGCCTGAGCAATGCGCCGCCATCGGGCGTCCTGCCCGGCGGCGGTTGACACTGGAGACGGGTGGAGTGCCGCTCGTTTCTTTCCTTCCCGCTCTGTGCCGGCATTCGTCGCCCCCGCCGGTACGAAGTGGGCTGAGGGGCGGCGGGTCAAACCGCCGCCCCTTTGCACAACCCACGTAACTGGGGCTTGCCCAGGTTGCGCACGATGCGCAAGTCGGGCAGCCCGAGTTGCGGCAGGACATTCCGCGAGTTCGCCGTTATGATCACATCAGTCAGTCCCGCCCTTTCCGACAGAGAGCTCATTGGCGCAAGAGATCGGAAATTCCTCATGCGTCTTCTGATCATTGAAGACGATCGCGATGCCGCGGACTACCTGGCCAAGGCATTTCGAGAGGTTGGCCACATGGCCGAATTGGCCTCCGATGGCGAGGAAGGCTTGGCGCTCGCCCTGAACGGCCAGTACGACGTGCTGATCGTCGATCGCATGCTGCCCAAGCTGGATGGGCTTTCGGTGATCGGGACCTTGCGCGGCAAGGGCATCGAGACGCCCGCGCTTATCCTGTCGGCCCTTGGCCAGGTCGATGATCGGGTGAAAGGATTGCGCGCGGGCGGTGATGACTATCTGCCCAAACCCTACTCCTTCTCGGAGTTGCTCGCGCGCACGGAAGTGCTCGCCCGCAGGCGGGGCGGCCGGGAAGAAACGGTTTATCGGGTCGGAGACCTGCAGCTTGACCGCCTTTCGCATCAGGTGATGCGGGGCGGAGAAGAGATCATTCTGCAGCCGCGCGAGTTCCGCCTGCTCGAATATCTCATGAAGCACGCGGGTCAGGTGGTGACGCGCACCATGCTGTTGGAGAACGTCTGGGATTACCATTTCGATCCTCAGACAAATGTCATCGACGTGCATATCTCGCGCTTGCGATCGAAGATCGACAAAGGTTTTGCGCAACCATTGCTTCATACCGTACGCGGTGCAGGTTACGTAGTCCGCGACAGGTAAGCGATTTGCGTGCTCGCTGGAGCATGTCGGCTGTCGTCCCGGCCAGACCAGCCGAGACCCGGTAATCCACGGCCAGCGTGCATGCAGGAACTGCGTTGATTACCGGTTCCGGCTCTCCCTCGCCGGGGCGAAGCCGGGCTCGGTCGGCCGGAATGACAGGCACGAGTTAGCTAGGTGGACGCGCGCGGCGGTGGTGAATGACGGCCCTCGGCAAGCTTCTGCGCACGACCGCGTTCAAGCTCACGCTGGTCTATCTGAGCATTTTTGCGCTGTTTGCCGCGTTCCTCCTCGGCTATTTCGCCTGGAATACGCGCCGTCTGATTACCGAGCAGATCACCCAGACGGTTGACGCCGAGATTACCGGCCTTTCCGAGCAATATCGTCAAGGCGGCATCCGCCGCCTGGTTTTCATCGTCGATGCACGCTCACGTCGACCCGGGTCGAGCTTGTATCTCCTCACCACTCCGGCAGGAGAGGGTCTTGCCGGCAACGTGGGCTTCCTCTCCACCGGCGTTCTCAACACGACCGGTTGGCAGGAAACGGCTTACCGCCGGCTGGACGATCTCGACGCCAGCGAGCATCACGCACTGGTTCGCGTGTTTCAGTTGCCGGGAGGCTTCCGACTCCTCGTGGGACGCGATCTGGAAGAGCGCGAGCGCCTGCGCGATATCGTGCTGGCGGGGGCGCGATGGTCGCTGGCCGTTGTCATCGTGCTGGGCGTTGCCGGAGGCCTTTTTGTGACGCGCCGCGTGCTCAAGCGTGTCGATGCGATGACGGCAACCACTCGCCAGATCATGGAGGGCGATCTGACCGGCCGGCTTCCGATCGCCGGGACGGGCGACGAGCTCGACCGCCTCGCCGGCAACCTCAACGACATGCTGGAGCGCATCGAGGCGCTCATGCACGGATTGAAGGAGATGTCGGACAACATCGCCCATGATCTGAAAACGCCGCTTACCAGGCTGCGCAACAGATGCGAGGAGGCGCTGCGCCTGGCCGAGGATGAATCTCAGTACCGCCGCGCGCTCGAAGGTACGATCGAGGAGTCCGACGCGCTGATCCGAACCTTCAACGCGCTCCTGATGATCGCGCGGGCCGAGTCGGGGCAGGCTCGGGACGGCATGGTCGACGTGGACGCGGCCGAGATCGCGCGCGGTGTCGGCGAGTTGTACGAGCCGCTCGCGGACGAGAAAGGCATTCGCCTGCGGGTAGAGGCGAGCACTCCTGTCCCCCTGAAGGGGAACCGGGAGCTCATAAGTCAGGCGCTCGCCAATCTCGTCGACAACGCGATCAAATACGGCGTTGCTACCCCGATCGAAATGAATGGAGCGGAGCCTGAAATCCTGATCAGGGCCGTTCCGGATGGCGAGCGGATCCAGCTCTCCGTCGCGGATTCGGGGCGCGGTATCCCGGAAGCCGATCGCGGCCGGGCGATGGAGCGCTTCGTGCGGCTCGAGCAGAGCCGTTCACTCCCGGGGTCCGGCCTTGGCCTCAGCCTGGCATCCGCCGTTGCCCGGCTGCATGGCGGCGAGCTCAAGCTCGAGGATAACCGCCCCGGTCTCAGGACCGTCGTCTCGCTCCCCCGCAGCAGCCACGCAGCCCTTACGCAATAGCCGCTGCGGTTGCGGCACCGCTTGCTGGCGTGTACGGGCATCCTTCGAGCCCACCTTTGCAAGCGCCGGTGTACCCCGGATGCGGTTGAAGTTAGCTTCTCGAGCGCTACCAGGAACGCCATTTCGGCGTTGGCGCCGGCTCAGCACGATACCGGCGGCCGGAAGGAGCGCGCGTGGGTGAGATGGCAGAAACGCGAGCTGATAGCAGCATCGCGTGCGCAAGCGGAGCATTATGGCGACGGCTGACGCGGGTTCGTGAGCCCATTCCTTCGGCCGGCGACGTCGGCGAAACTTTCCTCCGGGATTGGCTCGACGAAATCGTGCAAACGCCGGCCGGCCAGACGATCAATCGTCTGAGCGCGGAGCAACCGTTGCTCCATACCCTGCTCGCCACGATGGCCCGCGGCTCACCTTACCTCTGGGACCTGCTGCAAGGCTCGCCGGCCCGCTTATCCGAGTTTCTCGAGCAGGAGCCCGAGAGCCGCTTTGAGGCGATCCTTTCAGAGATCAAGGGTGCAGTGGTGAAAGCGCACGATGATGCGGAAGCCATGCGCCTGTTACGGCAGATGAAAGCGGATGGCGCCTTGCTCATTGCGCTCACCGACCTGGGCGGCGTGTGGCCCATCACGCAGCTGGTGAACGCCCAGACCAGACTGGCGGACGCGGCGGTCGACGCCACGGTACGCTACCTCCTGTTGGATCCGCGCCTGCGCGGCAAGCTCAAGGAATCTCAGGCGCCGGATCCGGCACGGTCCGGCTACATCGTGCTTGCGATGGGCAAGATGGGCGCCCACGAGCTCAATTATTCCAGCGATATCGATCTGATCGTTTTTTATGATCCCGGTGCCGTCGCTGCAGGAACGGAGCCTGCGCCGCTGTATGTACGGGTGACCCGCAGGCTCGTGAAACTGCTGCAGGAGCGCACTGTCGACGGCTACGTCTTTCGGACGGATCTGCGGTTGCGCCCTGATCCTTCGTCGACTCAGATCGCCATATCCGTGCCGGCCGCGCTCGACTACTACGAGAGCCGTGGCCAGAATTGGGAACGTGCGGCGCTGATCAAGGCCCGCCCGTGCGCGGGCGATCTGGCGGCTGCCGAGAGGCTGTTGACCGAGCTCTCGCCTTTCATCTGGCGCAAATATCTGGACTTCGCTTCGGTCGCGGATGTCCACGCCATGAAGCGCCAGATTCATGCCTATCGCGGGCACGAGGAGATTGCCGTCGAGGGGCACAACATCAAGCTGGGGCGCGGCGGCATCCGCGAGATCGAGTTCTTCGTTCAGACCCAGCAGCTGATCGCCGGAGGACGACACCCGGAGCTGCGCACCAGGCCGACGCTGACGACCCTCGATGTGCTCCTGGAGGGGGAATGGATCGATGCGCAGGCGCATGCCGATCTCAGCTCTGCCTACCGTTTCCTGCGCGCCGTTGAGAACCGGCTGCAGATGGTTGCCGACGAGCAGACGCATACGCTGCCCGCAGACCGCGATCAGGTGGAACGGTTTGCGCGCTTTGCCGGCTTCTCCGGCCGCGATCAGTTTGCCGAGGCGCTGCTCTCTCATCTGCGCAACGTGCAGCGGCATTATGGCAGTCTTTTCGAGCATGCCTTGCCTGGCGATGGTGCGAGCGCAAGGTTGACCTTTTCATCTGATGCGGACGATCGCGAAACGCTCGACCGGTTGTCGGCAATGGGCTTTCGGGAACCGCTCCAGACATCCGCCCTGGTGCGGCGCTGGAATACGTCCGTCTATGGCTCGTTGCGAGGAAGCTTTGCGCGCGAGCAGCTCAGGCAGCTCACTCCGCCTCTGCTTCATCACTTCGCCAGCTCTCCTAACGCTGATGACGCCGTCGTGGCCTTCGATCGTTTCCTGGCGGGGCTCCATGGCGGCGGCCGCCTGTTTTCGCTGTTGCGCGAAAATCCCGATCTGATCGCCCTGCTGGCGCTGGTGCTCAGCAGTGCGCCGCGGCTTGCGGACAGTCTCGCGCAGTTCCCGGAAGTCATGGACGCGGTCATCGACCCGAGCTTTTTCGGGGCGCTGCCCGAGGAGTCGGAGCTCGCGACAGCCCTCGAAACATCGATCAGGCAGGCAGGCTCGTATGAAGAGCACCTCGATCGCATCAGGATCTTCGCGCAGGAGCAGATGTTCCTGATCGGGATTCGCATCCTTTCGGGCACCGCCTCGGCGGACCAGGCCGGAGAGGCCTTTGCCCGATTGGCCGATGTGCTCATTCGCTCCCTGCACCACGCCACCGAGGCGAGCTTCGTGCAGCAGCACGGCCGGGTCGCAGATCAAGAGATTGCCATTCTGGCGCTTGGCAAGCTCGGCGGTCGTGAGATGACGTCCACGTCCGATCTCGATCTCATCGTGGTGTATGACTTCGACTCTCGCCAGCCCGCCTCTTACGGCCCACGCCCGCTTTACGGACCGCAATATTTCAGCCGGCTGACCCAGCGGTTGATCAGCGCGCTGACTGCGCAAACCAACTATGGCGTGCTTTATCCCGTAGACATGCGTTTGCGGCCTTCCGGCCGATCGGGGCCGCTCGCGACGCAAATCGACGGTTTTGCCGAGTATCAGCAAAAGGAGGCCTGGACTTGGGAGCACATGGCGCTCACTCGCGCTCGCCTGATCTCCTGCTCCTCCCTGCAGTTCGGCCAGCGATTAGCAGACGTGATCCGGGCGGTGCTGACCCGCCCATGTGATCCTCGAGGGGTTGCGGCCGACGTGATCGAGATGCGGCGCGCAATCGCGACCGAGAAAGGCGACGCCGATCCGTGGGACATGAAATATGCCGCAGGCGGCCTGACCGACATCGAGTTCATTGCACAATACCTGCAGATTGCTCATGCTGCGCAGGCGCCCGAGATCCTGGACACGTCCACCGCACGCGCTATCGAGAAGGCTTCGCACCTGGGAGTCATCGAGACACAAGATGCCGAGCTCCTCCGGTCCGCGGTACGTCTCTATCATGCGCTCACGCAGATCCTGCGTTTGTGTCTGCCGCGACGCTTCGATCCCGCCAAGGCCTCGCCCGCATTGATCACGCTCCTCGCGCGTGCGGCCGACGTTCCCGACTTCAAGACGCTCGAAGCCTCGCTGCAGGAGATCCAGCCCAAGGTAAGGGATTGTTTTGTGCGTATGGTTGGTGAATTGTAGAGGGATACGGCTGTGAGATGCTGAACCGTCCCTGAATCTGCAATTTCACAGAAACGGCTTTCCGCCGGTCACAGGGATGGTCGTCCCCGAAATATAGCTCGACAGAGGGTCGGCAAGCATCACGTAAGCCGTGGCAAGCTCGGCTGGCTGACCGGGACGCTTCATCGGCACGTTCTTGCCGAACTCGGCGACCGCATCCTCGCTCATCGTTGACGGGATCAGCGGGGTCCAGATCGGCCCCGGTGCCACGGCGTTGACGCGGATGCCTTTTTCGGCGAGCAATTGTGCGAGCCCTGCGGTGAAATTTTGAATGGCGCCCTTGGTAGTCGCATAAGCCAGAAGTGTGGGATTGGGTTTGTCGGCATTGATCGATGCGGTGTTGATGATTGCACCTCCCTTCTTCATGTGCGGGACGGCGGCCTTCGTCAGATAGAACATCGCATGGATGTTGACACGGAAAGTGAGCTCCCATTCCTCATCGGAAACGTCCTCGATCGACTTGAACGCGGCCTGATGGGCGGCGTTGTTCACGAGAATGTCTATGCCGCCCAGATCGCTGACGGCTTTCTCCACAAGTGCCCGGCAGAAGGACGGGATCCCGACGTCGCCGGGGGCCAGGACTGCCTTGCGGCCGGCCTCCTCTATCAGGCGCTGCGTCTCTTTCGCGTCGTCATGCTCGTTGAGATAGGCGACGAGAACGTCCGCCCCCTCGCGGGCAAATGCGAGCGCGACCGCCCGGCCGATCCCGCTGTCGGCACCGGTAATGATGGCCTTCTTGCCGTTGAGCTTGCCGCAGCCGCAATAGCTGTCCTCGCCGTGATCCGGCCTCGGCTGCATCGCAGCGGTCCGGCCGGGCATCGGTTGTCGCTGACGCGGAAATGGGGGCTTGGCATGCTTGTTCATCGCGTGACCATTGTTTGGGAAATGAGCCTCCTGTTCAATCAGTTGACGCGGTGCGGAGTTCCCGGGGCCAAATCGCGCGCCCTTGCTCTCATGACCTCCGCCCGTTGAGGCACGCCTGAGCGCACCCTGCTCGAGAGTTGCTTATGCGGGTGCCGGGCCCCGCAGGCGGGACAAAGGGGAGCGGAGCGAGCGCGGAACCGCCTTGCTTCTGGGGCGTTCGCGACTGAAGCGTTTCGCCAGCTTGACGGACCAGTAAAGCGCCCCAGCCGATGTCCGATTCAAGAGTTCCGCGCGTAGTCGTCGTGGGTGCAGGATTTGGCGGCCTCGAAGCCGCAAGAGCTCTGGCGCATGCGCCCGTGGACGTCACGTTGATAGATCAGCAAAATCATCACTGTTTTCAACCGCTTCTCTACCAGGTGGCAACCGCGGCGCTCTCGCCGTCGGACATCGCATGGCCAATTCGCGGCATATTACGCCGGCAAAGCAACGTCCGCGTCGTGTTGGCCATGGTCGTCGGCATCGATCGAAAACTGCGTCTGGTACGCACGGACTGGAAGCCGGTCCCCTACGATTATCTCGTGCTCGCGACCGGCGCGACGCACTATCATTTCGGGCATGACGAATGGGAGAGGTTCGCGCCCGGGCTCAAGCGGATCGAGGATGCCACCAGGATACGGGACCGCCTGCTGCTGGCATTCGAGCGCGCAGAGCTCGCCACCGATCAGGCGCAGCGCTTGAAGCAGATGACGTTCGTCATCGTCGGGGGCGGTCCGACCGGCGTTGAGATGGCGGGCGCGATAGCGGAAGTCGCCACGCAGACCCTGCGTTCGGACTTCCGCCACATCGATCCCGCGCTTTCCCGCATCGTGCTGCTCGAAGCCGGGCCTCGCATTCTGCCGTCGTTTCCGCCGGACCTCTCGGCCTACGCCGAGCGGACCCTGCGGCGCATGGGGGTAGAGGTGCGCACTTCGGCCAAGGTGACGGGCGTGGACGCCGATGGCGTATTGCTCGGGGACGAGCGCATCGACACCGCCACTGCGGTTTGGGCAGCGGGGGTCATCGCGTCACCCGCGGCGCATTGGCTGGATGCACCGCGTGACCGCAACGGTCGTATCCTGGTAAATGAAGACCTGTCCGTGCCCGGCGCTGCCGATATCTTCGTCATTGGCGATACGGCGCATGTACAGAGGGCAGGCGCGGGAGCCGTGCCCGGCATTGCGCCGGCTGCCAAGCAGATGGGCCGTTACGTCGGACGTCTTATCATCGCCAAGATCAGTGAAACGCCGTTGCCGGGCCCCTTCATTTATCATCACGCCGGAGACTTGGCCACGATCGGGCGCCGGGCCGCCGTGGTCGCGATCAACAGGATACATTTGCGGGGACTATTGGCCTGGGTGTTTTGGAGTATCGCGCACATCTATTTCCTGATTGGCGTGCGCAACCGTTTTGTCGTCGCGTTCGATTGGCTGTGGAGCTATCTTACCTTCCAGCGGGGAGCGCGAGTGATCGATAACACGCCGCACAAGCCCATCGCTGCGGAGCATTCCGGCATAAAAGACACGGCATCGACGCTGCACTGAGCGGCTCGCCCATGGCAGAACTACTGGAGCGAGTGCGACCTGACTCGACAAATTAATCCAATTTCGCGTCAAACTACCACGGATTCGTAACCTTGACACCAATCAAGCATAGCCTTTCAAATTTTAGGTACTAAAATTATCGTCCAATTTTAGGAGGCTCTCATGAAATGCCGTGTCATGTCCTTCCTGCACGACCAATCGGCGGCGACCTCGATCGAGTACGCAGTATTAGCCTCCGGGGTCGCGCTGCTCATCGTCGCGGCTGTCAACAAGCTGGGCTCGACCGTGCAACTGAGCTGGATGTCGGTGAGTACCGCTCTGAAATAAGGAAGCCTCGTGCATTTGCAGGCCTTCTCCCCTGCGACTGACCGGCAGCGCATCACGGCCAAGTGGGATCGTGCAGCCGATCTCCCCGGCTGGCCGCAGGCCACTTCGCATGCCATGCTCATTCGGGCAGCGGACGCGACGCACCTTTACGACGGCCTCGATCTTTCGATGTCTACTCGCCGGTCAAGAACGGCTGGGTCAGTCCGGGGCATTTCGAGAGCACGGGACGACCAATCTGGGCCAGACTCCCGCTCCCGACCGGGCAAGACTATGCCGAAGCTGCGACCTACGGCGAAAAAATCCGCGCGGAGCTCGCTGCCGACAATCCAGCCCTTTTGGTGCTGGACCGGGAATTCGAGACGCAGTCGGTCGACCCGATGTTTCTCGAGCCGGAAGCCCGGCTTGCCTGGTATGACGCGCGCCGCAAGAGCCTCGAGCTCGTTGTCGGCGTTCAGTCGCCTTACGAGGCCGCGGAATCCGTCGCTTATCTGCTCGGCAATGCGCAGGCGGCCTTCAGGCCGGCACGCATCAACAGCAATTTCGCCTATTGCGGTGGTGGATTCGCGCGATCAGCGGCCGCATGCTTTCGAGCGCCAACTAACAAACGGCTGACACATGCGATGCTCCGAATGGTCAGAATTGGAGCAACGTCACCTTCCCCGCAACGCGGCTACTCCTGGAGGACAATCATGAAAGCCCGATTCGGCATGGCGCTATCGATGGTAGCCGGAGCAGCCCTTGGTGCCGCTGCCATCCAAGCCCTGCATGCGCAAGCCAAACCGCCGGTCTATATGATCGCCATCAACGAGGTCAGCGACCAGGAGCGCTACGCAAAAGAATACGTTTCGCCTGCTCAGAAATCGGTCAAAGATCACGGCGGAGAGTATGTCGCGGCAGGACCAGGAGCACAGGTTGCGGGAAACCTGCCTCACGGGCCGGTTGTGATCCTTCGCTGGGAAAGCATGGAGGCGCTACAAGGTTGGCGCAATTCTCCCGAGTTTCAGGCTGCGCTGAAGATCGGCGAGAAATACGCGAAATTCAACATCGTCGCGGTCAATGGCCTGAAATAGTCGCCGCGCATACGCTAATCGCCGCCGATGATGGCAGGCTGCGATCCTTTTGCGGACCAGACGTTTCCGAGACGCACCGGTTGCAGTGTGGTCGACTCGGCGTTCGGCCTGATGAGCTCGTATTTAAAAACGCTTGCGGCCGTGCCGCCAGCCGCAACACCGCTGACCAGCAGATTGGCTCCCGTCGTCGTGCTGGTCGCGGCGACCCGTGTGCCGGCAGATCCTTCGAACGGCTCGAAGCTGGCGATCTCGCGGAAATGGACGTCGTGGCCGTGGTGTAGCGGGCTCTGCAGATATAATGACGGCCCCCGGTCCAGTGCGGAGCCGCTCGAAAAGATCTTTACCGAGCCGCGGTCCGCGAGCTGGCTGACAATAATCCGCCTGGCACCTCCGAGCGCGCCGGCCAGCCACCCCGTCGCGAGAGAGACGCCGCCCCGATAATCCTTCCCAAACGGAAGGAACGAGGCGGTCTGCACGGGCTGCGGGACCCCAACCGCTTGCGTGCTGCTCTGACCGGCCTTGCCGAGGGGTTCGAGCAGAGGGAACGCGAGCACCTTGACCTCGGTTGGGCTGCCCGGGCCGGGAGCGGTCACGATGCTCTCGCGGCCAGTGGAAAAATCGACGAAACCGGTGGCGATGCTTACCCCGGACCGGTCGTCGCCATACGGTTTGAAGCTCGAGAAGAGCGCTGGTACCGCGCCGCGCGAGGACGACAGCTGGGATTGATAGACCTTCACTTCGCTTGGGACGCCGGGGGGAGAGCCCACGATGATGTTGTCGGACTGCGTCCCGTCGATCTGCGCAACAGCCACGCTGACACCGCCTCGCGCGGCGGCATCGAAGGCCCGGAAGCGCGCCAGCTCCGTCCCGAAGGCCCCTTTGCCGCGTATGGCCGCACCGGCGTAAGCCACGACTTCGGGAGCGCGGCCCTCCCCCGAGCCGACGATCAGGTCAAGAATGCCGTCACCGTCGACATCCCCCATCGCTACATTGACGCTGCCTTCGAAACCGGGAAACGGGATGACGGTGGCGGCGAACCGGTCGCCGTTGCCGTCGTACAAACGAACCTCGGCAGGCTTGCCGGAAGCGCCTGGTACGGCCACTGCATAGATCGAGACGGCCGGTATGACGTTGACGAGCGCCATCAGCCCGTTGTCCTCGTGGTTGAGACGATGGCAATGCATCACGTAAAGCCCGGTGTATTCGTCGAACCGGGTGCGGATCGCAAGGATGCCGGGCTGGATCACGCTCTCGTCACTGTGCATGGTCGGTGCCGGCGCATTGGCATTGTCGATCGAAAACTTGTCGGGGCCGGTGCGCAGACCCGTCGTGGGATCGAAGTACTCGATCACCTGAAAGTCATTGACGTGAACGTGGATCGGATGCTCGTCGTTGTTGTGGTTGACGAGCCTCCACTCCTCGACCGAGTTGAGCCGCGGTTGGATCAGCGGCACGTTGGGGAACGCGCCGCCGTCGAACGCATAGACGAACGCCTTCGGGTCCTCGGCGCTCGCCAGGTTGTTGAGAAATCCGCCGGATATCACGATCTGCCGCTTGACGTCAGGCGTGGTGTCGGCGAGGTCGACAAAGGACGTGTAGCCGCCGAGCGCCTGACCTTCGACGAAGGGGGTGGTTACGCCGCCTCCTTCCGAGGGGATGGCTCTCGCCAGCACCTGGGTTGGAAACACGAAGAACCCGTCGGCATAGCTGACCGCTGAGGGCAGGACGCTCAGGCTGCCCAGCACGGCTGCAGGGTTGTCCGTTCCATTGCTGGTGTAGAGCACGCCGAGCTCGGTGATCGTCCTTGCGCCGCCTCCGCGCTCCGGCATCTCGAGCACGAGATCGCCTTCGGAGGGAATCGTCACAGCAATCGCGAAGCGGCTCGCCGGCGGAATAAGCAGCCGCGTGCCGTTGTCGGTCGGCGGATAATGGACGCTGGTATAGGGGTTTCCATCCTGGCCGACGATGGCGATCGGCGGATGCCGCCCCGTTGCGGTTTCCGTGAGCTGGACGTTCATGTAGGCAATGTCGCTCACGTTCGCGAGCGCCCAGATCTCGGTCTGTCCGGCCTTGCTCTTGATGATCGGCTGAAACTGGCCGTTCACCGTGAATTGCACCTCCCGCTGGTAATCCGGCAGCGACGGATCCGCCGGCACATCGCTCTCGGATTTGCCGCCTGCCGCGACGAAGTGCTGGAGATTGCTGGGGATGAACTGGAGGCTCCCGCGGCGATTGTGGATTGAAAGCGGCCCCGCATGCCAGACCGTGAAATATTTCGCTCCCGGCTTCGACCGGTTGAAGTTAACGGGCGTGAGCAATGGACGGTAGGTTCCGTTCGCCAGCTCGCCGGCCTTGGGCGGGGTTATCGAGCTGACCCACTGGGACCAGCTCGGATTGTTGAGTTGCGCCAGACCCCCGGCACGGTCAAAGACGAAGTTGTACTGAAGCGCCATGTTACGGACGGGAATGCTTTTCTCCGTTACGAGCGGCAGGTTGCCGTCCGTGCGTCCGATCGCAAGCAGACCGACGAGACCCATATAGACCTGGGCCGAAGTGAGCCCATGAAGATGACTGTGATACCAGTACAGTCCCTGCGGCATGTTCCGGGGAATGTCGTAGGTGTAGGTGTTGGACATGCCCGCAGGGATGTGCAGCAGCACGTTGTCGGCATTTCCCCGCGGGCTGATGTGAGCTCCGTGGGTGTGGAGATTGATCGGCGAGGAGGTCATCTGCTCCGGGTAGATCGGAACGGACTGACCCTTTGGCGTGTACTGCGGACTGAAGTAATCCCGGATGGTCAAGCCGGTGAGGCCGTTCTCGAAATGGACGATCAGCGTTTCGCCGGGAAATACATGTAGGGTCGGCGCCGGATAGAGATTGCCGCCCGACCTCTGCCCGTCGGACGCCGTGCCTCGAATCACCTCATAGTCGAAAAGGAGAAAGTTCTGGACAGGCGTGGCGACCGTATCGAGCCTGGCCTGGCCCTGTCGCGCTGTGAGCCGAACCTCGAGAACGCCTTCCTTGCTCGCCAGCACCACCGGCTCTCGGAGCTCCGGCCGAATCGCAAGATCTGCTCTTTTCTCGGCAGTCTGCGCCCGGGCAGTCGTGCTGGAAGATTGAAGAAGTGCCAAGCCGGCGAGGAAGCCGATTGCCAGGAAGGCAAACAGGCGACCTGAGGGGAGGATGTTTCGGAATGAAAGTTTGTGCATGAAGAGTCCTGGATGCCGCTGGCACAGCGGCTACTTGCCTTCATTCCAGATATCCGTCGCGAGCTTCCAATCGTTTCCGATCTTTTCCCAAACCACCACATATTTGCCGGTAACCTCTTTCGGGCTCGCGCCCTTCGTTTTGAGGCTGAATGTCCCGATTTCGCGCGCCGCCGCGGGCCCGAGCGGCTTGACCTCGAGGGTCGTGACTTTCGGATCGCTGACCTGTTCCGATATGCCTTTCCACATTGCCTCGATGCCGGCTCTGCCCTTCACCATGCCTGAACCCGGCGGAAATGCGGTGGCGTCATCGGTGTACAGCGACGCGATGCCGGCGAAGTCGCCCTTGTTGAAGAAATCCACCCATTGCGCGTTCACCGCCGCAATTTCGGCCTTCTGGCCGGCCGCTGGCGCGATCAGGCCGACCATGAAGGCGACGATCAATACAATCCTGTGCATGACTCATCGCTCCCGATTTGACGTGAAAGTTTGGGCGAGACGCGGCGACCGGTCAATACGCGCTCATAGCTAAAGCGCGCCGCGCTGCTGATGCCATATCGCCGCCTATCGCTCATCTGAACCGCAGATTGTCCCGCGAGAGCTGGCTGATCGCGGTGCAACCCATCAGCTTCATGTCGCGCTCTATCTCGGCTCGCATCAAGTCGAGCGCTCGCTCGATACCGGCTTGGCCGGCCGCCGCCAGCGGATAGAGATAGTAGCGGCCGACCCCGACCGCCTTGGCACCGGTGGAGAGGGCCTTCAACACATGCGTCCCCCGCTGGACCCCGCCGTCCATGAGCACGTCGATCCGATCGCCCACGGCGTCGACGATTTCGGCCAGTTGGTCGAATGATGCCCGCGAGCCGTCCAGCTGCCGGCCGCCATGGTTGGAGACGACGATGCCGGTGCAGCCGATCTCGACGGCACGCCTCGCATCGGCAGCGGACATGATGCCCTTGAGGCAGAACTGGCCGTCCCATTGCCGTACCATCTCGGCCACGTCGTCCCAGCTCATGGATGGATCGAGCATCTCGGTGAAATAACGGCCGATCGAGAGTGCGCCGCCGCTCATGTCGACGTGCTCCTCGAGCTGGGGAAGTCTGAACCGCTCGTGCGTGACGTAGTTGATTCCCCACATGGGCCTTATCGCGAATTGCAGCATGCCGGCGAGGGTCAGCCTGAACGGAATCGAGAAGCCGGTGCGCAGATCGCGTTCGCGATTGCCGCCGGTGATGCTGTCCACCGTCAACATCATGATCTCGATCCGGGCGTCCTTGGCCCGCTGCAGCATGGCCCGGTTGAGGCCTCGATCCTTGTGAAAGTAGAGCTGATAGACCTGCGGTGTATCGTGCGCCTTGCGCAGCTCCTCGAGGCTCACCGTACCGAGCGAGGACACACCGAACATTGTGCCGTATTTTGCGGCCGCGCCGGCGACCGCACGCTCGCCCTGATGGTGGAAGAGACGCTGCAAGGCGGTAGGAGAGCAGTAGACCGGCAGCGCGAGCTTCTGCCCCATGACAGTGACCGAAAGATCGACGTTTTCCACCCCGCGCAGGACGTGGGGCACGAGGTCGCAGCTCTCGAAGCTTTTGGTGTTGCGCCGGCAGGTCACCTCGTCGTCGGCGGCGCCGTCGATGTAGTCGAATATCGGACCGGGCAGCCGTCGCTTCGCGAGCCGCCGGAAATCATGAAAGTTGTGACACTGGCGCAAATGCATGTGCGGATCGCACCCACGTGTGGGAGGGTTTACGATTTCGTGCCGCAGACCCCTGAGCGCGAACCGGTGAGCCCGTTGGCGAGACTACGCGAGAATCTCGAGGCCTGTCATGCCTCGATCCGGCGCGAGCCGGTGTTGAGGACACGCAACACTGTAATTGCCGGCCGGCCATCAGCGCCAGGGCAAAGCGGTAAGCGAGGGGCAGCAGAACAGACGTCTGCCAGCCCGCAGCGCCGTATGATCCGTTGCGGTGGCACCGGAAAAACAATATGCATACGCCGCAATCTTTGACCGACCAGCGCACCTGATCATGTTTCAATCGAAGCGGCCCCGAATTGCAATCATCGGTGCAGGGTTGGGCGGCGCGACCTGTGCGGCTTTGTTTCAGCAGGCCGGCTATGCAGTCGATGTTTACGAGCAGGCACCGCAATTCACCCGATTAGGCGCCGGCATCCACCTCGGACCGAATTGCGTCAGGATTCTCGATCATATCGGCTTGAAGCGTGACTTCTTGGAGATCGCGGTTCGTCCGGCCGCCTGGAACAGCCTGATGTGGGACACCGGCGAAACTTTGTTCAGCTTGCCGCTGCGGGATGTCGCTGAGCAACGCTATGGGGCGGCCTACCTCACGATGCATCGCGGGGACATGCATGCACTGCTGATCAACGCAGTGCTGCCCGGCACCATCCATTTTGGCAAGCGGCTGGTAGACCTTGATCCGGACCGGTCTTGCGTGCGCATGAAATTCGCCGATGAGACCAGCGCTTCAGCCGACATCGTCATCGGAGCGGACGGTGTGTTTTCCAAGGTGCGCGAATGGATGCTGGGACCGGAAGAGCCGATCTATACCGGCTATATCGGTCATCGCGCGTCGATACCGGCGCGAAATCTTCCCCATTTGAGCTTTGAAGACCACGCCAAATGGTGGGCTCCGGACCGGCATCTCATCGTTTACTTCCTCACGAATCGACGCGATGAGCTCTACCTCGTCACCGGCGCCCTGGAAAAATGGGACAGGCCGATATCGTGGACGAACAGCAGCCAGCAGGAGCTGCGCGGTGCCTTCACAGGCTTTCACACCGAATGCCAACGATTGATTGACGGCGTTGAAGGGGAAGTTACCAAGTGGGCGTTTTTCGAGAGGCCCCCCATGCGCCCGTGGCACCGCGGCAGAATTGTCATGATAGGGGATGCTTGTCACCCCATGAAGCCGCACATGGCGCAGGGCGCGGCCATCGCAATCGAGGATGCCGCGATGCTCTTGCGGTGCATTGAGGCAACCGCGCCTGAGGATATCGAAGCTGCCTTCAGACTGTACGAAGCAAATCGGATGCCCCGCGCCGACCAAGTGCAGGATCTGTCGCGGCACAACACATGGCTGCGCGATCCATGCGACCCCATCTGGGTTTACGGCTATGACGTGTTTTCCGAGCCCCTCGTCGAGGCGCGTGCGGAGCTTGCCGCTTCCGAAGCTTGATCAGCGCGATCGCCTGAGAGCTCGTTTCATCCAACTACGTGAGCCGGGGTGCTGATGTCTGTAGAGATTTCCAGCCTGGCAGCAGCAGACCTCGGCCCGTTGTACGCGAACGGCTCTCTCTCGCCGGTCGACGTGGCGCTGGCCAGCCTCGACAGAGCGGAACGGTGCAGTCAGCTCAACGTGTTTGTGACTCCCCCGGATCGCGAGCGTATCCTGGCACAAGCGCGGCAATCAGAGACGAGGTGGCGAGATAAATCAGCCGCGGGCAGCCTCGATGGCGTGCCGATCACCGTGAAAGACGCGATCCTGACCAAAGGGCTGCCTACGCTCGCAGGATCGACTCTGGTCGACCCGCACCAGCGCTGGGACGAGGATGCGCCCGCTGTCGCCAGACTGCGCGAGGAAAAAGCCATCATACTGGGCAAGACGACCACCCCCGAGCTCGGCTGGAAAGGGGTCACGGACTCGCCGCTCACCGGCATATCTCGGAACCCCTGGAACCCCGAGCTGACCCCGGGGGGCTCGAGCGGGGGCTCCGCGGCAGCCGTGGCAGCTGGCATCGGTCATGCGGCGATCGGAACGGACGCGGCTGGATCGGTGCGTATTCCGGCTTCCTTTTGCGGCGTCGTCGCGTTCAAGGCATCGCGCGGACGGGTTCCGACCTACCCCCCGAGTACGCTCGGCATCCTGGCTCATGTAGGTCCGATTTGCCGGACGGTTCTGGATGCCAGTCTGCTGATCGCGGCAATCTCGCGCCCTGATGCGCGCGATTGGAATGCCGTGCCGCCCGATGACGCGTTTTCGGACTGGGAGAGGCTCGAGCTCCCGAAACGGCGGTTGCGCGTAGCCTTCAGCCGCACCCTGGGGCACGCCAAGGTGCAGCCGGAGGTCGCGGGTCTTTTCGACCAGGCGGTCCTCGAATTCAGGGCGATCGGTGCGGATCTGGAGAATGTCGAAAAGCCGTTCGACGATCCCAGCTCATTTTGCCGCACTCTGTTCGAAGCCGGCGTCGCGCATGCGGTGCGCCGCTTCAACCCGGATCAGCGCCGGGAACTTGATCCGGGACTGCTCGCCATGGCCGAGCGCGGCGAGGCCGTCAGCCGACGCGCCTACATGGAGGCGGTCGAGGCCGGGATGATCCTCGGCCGTCAGATGCGACTGTTCCATCAAACCTACGACCTCCTGCTCACTCCAGCGGCTGCGGTTGAACCTTTTGCCGTCGGTCGCCTGAGCCCACCCGGCTATGATCGGGACGATTGGCTCTCATGGGCACCGTTCGCCTATCCGTTCAACGTCACGGGACAACCCGCCCTTTCGGTGCCCTGCGGCTTGAGCCCTTCGGGGTTGCCGGTGGGATTGCAGATCGTTGGAAACGCTTTCGCTGACCGGCTGGTTTTGTCGGCGGCCAGGGCGTATGAAAAAATCCGTTCGGTGACCGTGCCGCTGCCCGCGTCGGCGGTACCCCTGAAACAAGGGATGTGAGATGCAAAAGCTGATCTTTGCGGTTGTCGCTGTATTTTCGAGTGTTGCGCTCCTCCACTCGGAATCTGTTGCGCAAGACACCATCAAGGTCGGTTATGCAATCCAGGCCCATCAGGCAAACATGATGGTGCTGCCGAGATTTGCCGAGAAGTACGGGCTGAAAGTCGATCTGGTCGCAATGCGACGCTTTCCCGATCTGCAATTGGCATTGACGACGCATCAGGTGGACGCGGCGGTGCTCGGCTACGTAAACATGGCGCTGATGGAGGAGAGAAACATCAAGAGCTACAAGGTTATATCCGGTGTCTACGTGGCGCCGGGCAGTCTTGTTCTCGCTCCGGAGGTAGAGGACAAGGTGAAGACCTGGAAGGACCTTGAGGGAAAATCGCTGGGAACGGCGCCGAACGGAGCAGTCGACATCGTGTTCCGCGCTCTGCTCAAGCAGCAGAACGTGGATCAGAGCAAGATCAAGATGGTGAGCTTCGGAGCGCTCGGGCCGCCGTTGCTGACCGCGCTGAAGGATCGCGACATCGACGGCTTCATCGCCTGGGAGCCCAACAATGCCGATGCCGTGGTCGGCAAGCTCGGCGTCTACAGCCATCTGGACATCGGCGCGAATCCGTCAAAGGGCATCCAGGGCATACTGGTGGTCGATGAGACCTTTGCCGGCAACAACGACAGGATCACCGGCAATCTGGTGCGCGCTCTGGTGGATGCGACCGATCATCTCAACAACAATCCGAAGGAATGGGCGGATATTGCCTTCAAGGCGACCGGGTCATCGCTCGACGTGCTCCAGGTCGCCCTGCCGCACGGCCGGCTCGACACGAGCCTCTACCGGAACGAAAGTGAGGCGTTGCTGGATATGATCTACAAAGCCGGCCTCACCAAAGGCCCGACGGTGAACGCGGTCGGCGAGCACTTCGAGTACCGCTGGCTGATGGCAGCAACGGGCAAGCCGGCGAGCCAACTGGGAGGACGCTGAGGAGCGACGCCGATGACACAAAGCAGGAAAGCGCCGCTGCACTTCAAGAACTGCACTATTTGGACCGGTGAGGTTGGCTCGGCGGCTCCCCGGGAAGTTCTCGTCGAAGATCGCCGCATCGTGGTTTGTGAGCCGCAGATCGATGCGGACGCGACCAAGGATGCTGTTCTCGTCGATTGCGGCGGCGCCACCCTCATGCCGGGGCTGATCGACGGCCACTCGCATCTGTCATTCCTCGAAACGGCAAACATGGTTGACTGGGGGTTCGTGCCGCCCGAGGAGCACACGATTGCAACGATGCGAAACGCGGAACGCGTGCTTCTTGCCGGCTTCACGAGCTGCATCGGTGCGAGCTCGGCGAAGCCGCGGCTCGACATCGCCGTGCGCAACGAGATAAACGCCGGACGCGCTCCAGGACCGCGGCTGCTCGCCGCAACGCCGGAGATCACCGTCACCGGCGGTCTCGGCGACGAGCGCATGATGCACATCTACCGGGAATCGGTCGGTGCCGTGCTCGACGGCGCGGATGAGATTCGCAAATACGTGCGCACCATGTGCCGGGAGGGGTGCGATATCATCAAGCTCAACATTTCCGGCAACAACTCGCTGCCGAACGCGCCAGCCACGACCACATTGATGACGCAGCCCGAGATCGACGCGGCAGTCACATCGGCTCACGCCTTTGGCAAGCGGGTCATGTCGCATGCCCGATCATCGGAATCGGTTCAGCTCAGCCTGAAAAGTGGCATCGATTTCATCAATCACTGTGAATACGCGGATGAGCGCACCGTCGATTTGCTGGACGAGTACAAGGATCGGGTCTTTCTCGCTCCGGCGTTCGGCATGCTGCACAACATGCTTTTCGAAGGCGAGCCTTGGGGTATCACACGCGAGCGGGCGCAAGCGAGCGGACTTGTCGACCAGGTGGAGAAATGCGCCAACGTGTATCAGATTCTGCGAAAGCGCGGCCTGCGTGTATTGATCGGGGGAGATTACGGCTTCGCCTGGACACCCCATGGCACCAATGCGCGCGACCTTCATCATTTCGTCAAATGGTTCGGCTACTCGCCCGAGGAGGCGCTTCTTTGCGCCACCCGTAATGGAGCCGAAGCCATGCTGATGAGCGATCGGATCGGCAGGATAAAGCAGGGCTACCTGGCCGATTTCATTCTGGTGCACGGCAAGCCGTATGAGGATGTCGCTTCTCTGACCGCTGAAAATATCCTGGTCACCATCAAGGACGGTGAGCCTTACGGTCGCAATCAGTGGCCGATCCTGAACGCCGAGCCCGGTGAAACCGTGACGCTTCCTCGAGCCAGCATGCCGCTGCATCGATTCCAGACATATTCGCTTGATGGCCGAGCATCAGCAAAGCCGCAGGGGCGCAGCTACCAGTAGCTCGGCCGAGGCAGGGTCAGCTCACCGGCTCAGTCGCAACCGGCGCTGGCTCGCGCAGACCGGCATGTGCCGGTTTCCCGGACCTGAGCCGCAGCAGATCTGCGGCTTTTTCCGCCATCATGAGGATGCACGCGTTGATGTGAGCGGAAACGAGATCCGGCATTGCAGATCCGTCGACGACTCGCAGGCGCTCCACGCCGCGGACACGAAATTCAGGGTCGAGGACGGCATTCTCTCCCAGGCCCATGGCGCACGTTCCTGCCGGATGATGCGCCGTGATGGCTGTATTCCGCAGCCAGCTCTCCGCCTCCGCGCGCGTTCTCGGCAGCGTGCCGGGACTGAGGAGTTGTCCGCGAAAGGGATCGAGCGGTTTGCTTTGCGCAAGGTCCATCGCACGCAGGTAGCCTTGGAAGAACGCATCCATGTCGGAGGGTTCTGAGAAGAATTGATACGAGATCCGCGGCGGTGCAATCGGGTCCGCGGAACGCAGCCGCACGGTGCCGCGACTTCTGGGATGCAGCAGCGTTGGCCGTATCGCGAGCTCATCGCGCAATGGCGGCCGCACGCCGGGGAGCCAAAGACGGGCATTCGGCGAAAAAGCGCGGAACATGAATTCCGTATCAGGTACGTTGCTGTCCGATTGTGTCCTCAGAAATGCAAAGAGCGCCCCTGGGACGACCGTTCCGGGGCCCGAGCCGAGGACGTATGCGCGAGCCATGGCAAGTGCCATGCGGTCGGCCCGCATGGCCTCTCGAAAGCTGCCCGCGTCATTGCGAGCAAAATTGATCCAGCTTGCGAGATGATCCTGGAGGTTGTTACCGGCCGGAAGATCAATAACGGGATCGATGCCCATGGCGCGCAGATGCGCCGAGGGTCCGATTCCCGAAAGCATCAGAAGCTGCGGACTGTTGAAGGTGCCGCAGCAGAGGATCACCTCCTGGTCGGCGTAGGCGCTTTCTTTGGAGCTTCCGTGGACGTACTCGACCCCAACCGCCGTGGTCCCGCGCAGGATAACCCGGATGGCGTGCCTCGTGAGGCTGACATCGAGGTTGCGGCGCGTGCGTGCGGGTTGCAGATAGGCAGTCGCAGCCGAGGAGCGCCGCCCATTCCCGATGGTGAACTGGATCCGGGAGAACCCTTCCTGGTGCTCACCATTGGAGTCGGCCGTCACCGAATAGCCGGCCGCACGACCCGCATCCGTCCACGCTTGGAAGATCGGGTCCTGCGTCTTTGCGAATTGGACCTGCAGTGGGCCGTTTCCGCCGCGCCAGGTGTCCTCGCCCCCTTCCCAGGTCTCACCGCGCTTGAAGTACGGCAGCACGTCGGCATACGACCACCCCGGCGCTCCGTTGAGCGCCCAGCGGTCGTAGTCATTACGATGGCCGCGGGTATATGCCATCACGTTGATCGACGAGGAGCCGCCCAGCACCTTGCCCCGCATGGCCTCGATGCTGCGACCGTTCAGCCCAGGCTCGGGCTCGGTGTCGTAGCCCCAATCATGCAGGCGGTATTCGTGAAGTTTGCCCAAACCCACCGGAATATGGATCAGCGGATCCCAGTCCCGGCCGCCGGCCTCGAGCAGCAGCACGCGGGCTTCAGGGTCTTCGCTCAGCCGGCTGGCCAGCACGCAACCCGCCGACCCGGCTCCGACGATTACGTAATCATAAGACCTCCCGTCACGCATATTGGCTTACCATCTCGCATGATCCGCCGGCAGCTCCTCCAGGATCAGATTATGCTGCGCAGCAGTTTCCTGGATCCACCAGACATACCTCCTTCCGGCAAATTTCCTCGAGTAATGCGTGAGCAGCATATCGAGAGCATCGATCAATTGCGTTACCGTCCGATACGGGCCCGCAATTTGCTCGAGCTCCGGCCTGCCTTGACCGTCCTCCGCAACCTTCTTTGTGATGAAGTAATCCATCGGCTCGGCTCTGTCCCACAAACCCGGGAGGAGGAAATTGCGTGGACTATATCAGCTGGCTTTTGCCTGCCAAGGCCGAGGCGCTCAAGCGCTGTGCACGCGGTAAGCGCTCTCGCCTTCAAGGCAAAAACCGCACGAGCTCGGGATCCACCGTAAGCTCCAGCGGTTGCCCGATCACCAGGCCCTTGGCCTCGCTGCTCGCCAGGTCCACGACCATTCTGATATTTTGCATGCTCACGTGCAGATAAGTTCTGGAGCCAAGATACGTGAGCTCGACGATCTCGACGCGAACGCGATTGAGAGAGGAGAAGCTCGCCGCCACGAAGTGCTCCGGGCGGATCGCAACCACCCCCGTCTCTCCGATCACATCGTTCGAGGTCATGAGCATCTGATCCTCTCCAACCACGACGAAGCGCTCGCGCCCTGCAGACGCGCATGGCAGGAGGTTGCATCTGCCGATGAACTCCGCGACGAAGCGGCTCTCGGGCATTTCATAGATTTCGGACGGCGGGCCGATTTGCTCGACCTGCCCCTTGTTCATGACCACGATTTGATCCGCCGTGGCGAGCGCCTCCTCCTGGTCGTGGGTAACCAGGATGGTCGTCGCGTTCAAATGGTGAACCAATGAGCGCACTTCGTCCCGCATGTGCACTCTGAGCTGAGCATCCAGGTTGGAGAATGGCTCATCGAGAAGGAGGACAGCCGGCCTCAGCACAAGTGCACGGGCCAGCGCCACACGCTGCTGCTGGCCGCCGGAAAGCTCGCGCGGATAACGATCTGCCAAGCCGGCGAGACGCACTGTCGCAAGCATCTCATTGACGCGCTCGCGCCGCTCCAGCTTGCGCACGCCGATATTGCGCAGTCCGAACTCGACATTGTGGAATACGGAGAGATGGGGAAACAGCGCGTAATGTTGAAAGACGATCCCGATATCGCGAAGGTGCGGAGGCTTTTCCGTGACATCGGCACCCTGGATGAATACCCGCCCGTGCGTCGGTGCAGTGAAGCCGGCAATCAGGCGCAGGGTAGTGGTTTTGCCGCAGCCGCTCGGGCCGAGAAGACAAACCAGCTTGCCGGTCGGCACTTCGAGCGAAAACCGCTCGAGCGCGGCAACATTGCCGTATGTCTTGGAAACTTCGCGCAGGGTGACGGCAGAGTGCTGCGGCATTGACGCGCTCAGGGTCTAGACGAGCCGCTGCAAACCTGCGAGCCGATCGATTGTCAGCACGATGATGCCGGTGATGAATATGACGAACGACGCGACCGCCGCGAGCGTCGGATCGCTGGAATGCTCCACCGCCGCAAACATTTGGACCGGCAGCGTCGCCACGCTGCCGCTCACGAGAAAGATCGAAAGCGCGACGTTCCCGAAGGAGGTGACAAACGAAAAAATCGCTGCCGAGAGCAGCCCCGGCACGATGTTCGGAAGGATGACGCGGTACCAGGTTACGAATCGGGACGCACGCAGGCTTTGTGCGGCTTCCTCGAGCACGACATCGAACAGGCTGAAGCTCGCAACAAGGGTACGAACGACGTACGGCAGGGTCAGCACAAAATGCCCAAGAAGCAGCGCGATCAGCCCTTGCCCGACGCCGATCAGGTTGCAGAACATGAGAAGGCCGATGCCGAGCACGATCGCCGGAATGACCAGCGGCGAGAGCAGCAGTGCCTGGACGGATTGCAGGCCCGGCAGGCGATAGCGCTGCAACGCATAGGCGGCGGGAGTGCCGGCGATGAGCGACAGGGCGGTTGCGGCCGATGCCAGCTCCACGCTCAGGAGAAAGCTGTCGGTGAACGCGGGGGTATCCGCGGCTCTGAGATACCACGCCAGCGTGAGCCCATGCGGCGGAAAGGTGAGCACGCTGCCGGGATTGAGCGACGCCCCTATGATTACCAGCGACGGCAGCGCCAGCACGAGATAGGCGAACGCCTGGAACAATCCCCAGGCGAGAACGCCGAGCCTGCTATTTTGCCACGGCACTTCTCGACCTCTCGCTCCGCTCCGCCGCGGCTCGAAAAACCATGGCAAATCCCAGCGCGACCGCCAGCAGAATGAGCGACAGCGAGGCTCCGAACGGCCAGTTCAGGACGGTCATCATCTGCTGGAACACGAGCACGGCGTACATCTGTACCGACGCTCCGCCGATCAGTTGCGGGATGATGAATGCCGAGATCGTGAGGATGAATACGATCGTGCAGCCTGCAACTATTCCGGGGCGGGCGAGCGGAATGATGACGCGCATGAAGGTAACCCGACGGTTGCCGCGCAGGCTTGCCGACGCCTCCTCGAGTGTCGGATCGATCTGCGTCACCACGCTCATGATCGAGAGTATCTGAAATGGCAGGTATGTATGCCCGAGAACTACCAGGACGGTTCCGACGCCGAAAAGGAACTGCTTCGGCTGGTCGAGCACATGCAGGGTCAACAACACCGAATTCAACAGGCCGTTCTGCCCAAGTATGATGATCCAGCCGAAAATGTTGACGATCAGGCTGAGGCTCAGCGGCAGGACTATGAAAAACAGCTTCCAGTGCCGCAGCTTGCCGCGAGCGGCGGCATACCCGAGCGGGAAGCCGAGGACTGCGCTGCCTGCGGTGACGATGAGGCTGTAGATCGTCGTCCGCGCGAGGGATTCCAGGTAGAGATCGTCCGTCAGGGCTTTGACGTAATGAACCGTCGACCAGCCGCTGAGATCGTAGGACTGGTCTTGTGGGAAGAGGCTGATGCGAAGGAGCCAGGCAACCGGGACAGAGAGTATCACGACAACGCCTGCTACGGCCGGAGCAAGCAGCCCGACAAGATAGAAGTCGCGGCTCCACGCTGCTCGTGTCGCGAAGCGTTCCATCTCAGTACCTTGGAATCGTCTTATCGCCCGCAGCTGCGGGCATTGACAGCGAGAGTGTGATTCAGCGCATCTCCCGGTTCCAGCGCTCGATCCAGCTCGCACGCTTGACTGCCACCTCGTCCCAGTCCACGGGAGGCATGGCAGCTATCATCTCGGCCCCATAGGGCAGCACGCGTTTCTCGATTTCCGGCGGCAGGGCAACGGTCTTGTTTGTGGGCCCGAAATAAAGAGCGCGCGCGATGGCGAGCGACGTTTGTGCCGAAGTGATCTGATCCATGAATTTCAGCGCGGCGCCGCGCGACTTGGTACCCTTTACGAGGCTTGCAAAATCCAGGTTGCCGCGCAGACCTTCCTTGGGCACGACGATACCGAGCGGCACCCCCTGGTCGATGAGGGCGTTGACCCGACCGCTCCAGAAGGAGGATGCCCAGACCTCCCCTCTCTGCAGCAGGTTGTACAACTCGACCGGAGATGACGTGGCAGTTGCAAGGTTCGGGGCTATTTCCTTGAGCTTGGCGAATCCAGGATCCAGATTTCGGATGCTTCCCCCATTGGCCTCGGCCAAAGCAATCAGCGACACGACCCCGCCGACACTTTCGAGATTGAAGATCCCCACGCGCCCCTTGAGCTCGGGATTGGCAAGATCGCTCAGCGCCCGCGGGGGTGTCTTGACGTGCTCCTTGTTGTAGGTCAGCGCAGTCACCGACGCGAAAAACGGCAGCCCGTATCCTCCGAACGGCATCAAGTTCGGGTAGAGTTGCGCCATGTTCGGAACGTCCGCGACCGAGACTTCCTCGATCAACCCGGCCTTCTTGGCGGACCGCAACGTGATATCGTCGGTTATCAGGACATCGAAGGCCGGGTTCGCGCGCGACGCCATCAGCTTGGCGTAACCCGACGCGATCGAGCCCGGGACGATCTCGACGGTGATCCCGTATTTGTCCTTCAATACCTTGCTGACACTCTCGACCAGCACATCATCCAGATTGCCTCCGAAGCCGTTGACGACGATCTTGGCTCCCTCGAATTCTTTCTGCTGTGCACAGGCCACCCCATGCATGAGTGCGAATGCGCAGAGCGCGGCGGCATATCCCGTGCATCGGAGGAACGACATCGAGGACGGCTCCCGGTTCATGTTCGGATCGGACTAGCGGCTTTGTGCGAGCAGCGCGGCGGGTCTGGCGGAGTCCGCCTCGATCAGTCGCTTCAGGATGCGCCGAAACTGCAGCGCGCCCGCATCCATGTTGAGATCGATCATGCGCTCGAGGACGCCGCCATGCAGCTTCTGTTGTTGCGCCTCGAGCATGGCCTTGTCCTCGAGATAGGTCATGACCGAGCCGTCGAACAGCAGCTTGGTCATCTGCTCGTCGTGGATGCAGAAATTGCGGGTATATCCGAAGAAGTAGTGGGTGCAATTTTCCGATTCCGGTGCGAGCAGATGGTTCGTCCAGATCGAAATGCCCTGGCTGCGATTGCCCTGTGGCGCACCGCTGCCTGCCGTCGCGCAGCCGATATCGAAATAGACTATTGTCGGTGGCTTCCACGTGACCATCTGCCAGCGGTCGACATTTCCGGTAAAATTCCCGGCACGAGCGAAGAGCGGCGGCGGCTTCACATCCATGAGCCAACGGCTCACATGGACTCCATCGCTCGTCCGCTCGGTCTTGACCGGAAGGGTAGCCTCACGCGGATCTCCGGCCAGAGTCCTGGCATGCAGGTAAACGAGATGCGTGAAGTCGACGAGGTTGTCGATGATCAACTGGTAATTGGCGCGGACATGGAGATAGCCCGGCGCGAGCGTCCACGCCGGATCGTCGAGCCAGGGCAGGTCGGGAATTTTCGATTCGTCGGCGCGGGCCGCATCTCCCATCCAGATCCAGGCCATCCGCCATTTCTCGGCCACGGGATAGCTGCGCACAGAGGCCCCGGCCGGAACGGCAATCTGTCCCGGCACCTCGACGCAACGTCCGGCACTGTCGAATTTCAATCCATGATAGCCGCATTGGAGATGCTCGCCGACCAGCTTGCCCAGCGAGAGGGGCGCCGCACGATGGCAGCACCGATCTTCGAGCGCCGCGAGCCGTCCGCTCGGCAGCCGGACAATCACGACCGGCTCATCGAGCAACGTGCGAGCTACCGGCTCGCTGGTGAGATCCTTAGACCAACCGACAGGATACCAAGCGTTTCTGACGAACATGACGGCCCTCCAATGCCGGCCTGATGACCCCGAGGTGGGTCATGGAGAGTGCACCATCAAAGGCCATAATGGCAATCGCCACCGAGCAATCGCCGACCTCGCCGCAACGAAGGATCAGACAGCTCGGTTGACAGAGCGCTCCGAAGAATTGCTAGGCGTCGGCGCTGATAGCTTGCTCTGCGGCGCTTTCGCCCGAGCGCACGGCGCCTTCCATGAGTCCGTGCATCTCCGTGGCGTATTCGCTGCCGGCCCAGTGAATCCGGCCTGCCGGCTCACGCAACGAGCGTCCGTAACTCGTGAGCACGCCAGGACCGAAGTGAGCTATCATTCCCCCGAGCGACCATTCCTCCGCGGCCCAATCCGTTTCCAGATGCGCCCGCGGCCACAAGGCTTTGCTGCCGTACCGCGCCGCCAGCGCCTGCAGCCAGACGTTCCGGCGCTCTATTGGAGCGAGCGCCGCCGCCCTGACCGCCTGCGGTCCGAACATGTAGCTGCTGAGAATGCCGGGTTTCCCGCAACGCGGCGATTGGTCGAGTGCGACAGGAACGGGCAAATCCGGAGCCACACTCATCCCGCTCAGGCCGTCGCGGCGCCAAAACGGCTGGTCATAGATCGTGATCCCGCGCAGGGCCGACCCGCTCAACATGCGGCGAAGCAGTTGGATCTGAGCAGCCGGAAGCGGTGGCGCGTAATCGATCCGGCTGGCCAGGAACGGCGGTACGGCCACAATGACCCGCCGCGCCTCGACTGTCAGCCGGTCGGAGAGCACCTGTGCGCCGGCGCTGCTCTGCTGAATGCACCGAACCGGCGACGAAAGATGCAACGCGTCACCGAGCTCCCCAGCCATGCGAGCGGCCAGCTCGGGCGCTCCGCCGTCGACCAGGTGCGTCTCGGTCATCGTGGAGTCGACGTAATATCCAAAGCTTCCGCCGCCGCGGGCGAGCACCAGTGAGCCCAGCAGCGAGACCTCATCCGGATCGACGCAAAACAGCACCGTCATCGTCGTGCGGATCAGTTTGCGCGCGGTCGCCGAAGGCACGTGCCAGGCCGAATCGAGCCATGCCCCCAATGTCTGCGCATCGAGCGATCTCGCGCCTTCGGCCCTCCAGGGCTCATTGACGGGCAGACCTTTCACCATGCGATCGAGCTGCCAGAAAGCGAGCCCTAAGCTTGCAAGTGCAAACAGACCGGCTTTCGGATAGCCGCTGTACCGGCGGTTCCTCCCGTTGAGATGCAAGAGGCTGTCGCCTTGCTCGTGCTGCGGGTACACGTCGAGCCCGAGCTCGCGGCAAAGCTCGAACATCCGGTCCTGCCCGCGGCCCAGCCAAGTGCCGCCCACCGAGACCACGCTTCCATCGGCAGCCGTCCGGTTCCAAACTCGCCCGCCTGCGCGATCGCGTGCCTCGACGAGCACGACCGAATTTCCGCACTCCCGGAGCCGGCGCGCTGCCGCAAGACCGGCGAATCCTGCCCCCACGACGCAGTAATCTGTCTGCAACCCTTCCAACGTCTGCCCTCGCAGAGGAAGCGGGTTATCCAATTGCTCGAGCTCGGCTGAGCAAGCTGTGACACAGCGCGAGTGCGACGAGCCTGGAGGTGAATTCTCCCAGGTTTGTAGATCGCCGGATTGCTTGCCCCCGCCACTCGATGATCTGTGGCGGCGGGTTGTCTCCTGCCTCTATGCTACTGCCCCTTGGCTGCGGGAGGAGTCACCTTGAATTTGTCGGCCCACGGGATCAGGGCGGGCATGATCGATGCGTAGAGGTCGACCCCGCTTTCGAGTTGCGCGCAACGCCTTGCGAGTGCCGCGTCGCCCGGCATTCTCACCGTGGCGACTCCCGGCCGCGGCCGGCTGTTGCGGCAGGCTTTCGCCAGAAAGCCTGCCTCACGCCTGAACGCTTCCTCTCCGCCGAACGCCTTGGGGTCGATGAGCTGGAGAAATACCGGCGTCCCTTCGCTGGCCGGTTTTGTCGCCCGGCCGGTGCCCGAAAGCCCGGTAGTCAATGCATCGACCATGAGGCTCAGCGCAAAACCCTTGTGACCGAGCTCCAATCCGCCGAGGGGGAGCATTGTCCCGGCCGGATCGGCGAACAGGGCCGCGGCATCGTCCGTAACATTGCCCTGCGCGTCCTGCAGCCATTTCCCCCCGAGGCGGCGTCCCTCCGCACTCCAGCGTCTCACCCAACCGTTCGCGACCGAGGACGTGCTGATGTCGATCAGGATAGGGTCGCCGTCGGTCGGATAGCCGAAGGCCAGCGGATTGGGTGCGAGCTGCCCTTCCATCCCCCCGGCGGGCGCGACCGTGCGCATGCCCGGATCGGAATTCATGATCGTGATCATCAGGCCGCGCTCGGTAGCCCGGCGCAAATACGCCCCGAGCGCGCCGATATGCGACATGCTCCGCATGACGTAGGTCACGACGGGGTGTGCTCCGATACGCGCGCTTGCCTCGGCGATGGCGCGGCTCAGCAGCCAGGTGCCCGGCAAGGAATTGGCATCCCACAGCACGGTTGAGCCGCGGTCGGACAGGACTTCCGGCTCGCCCGTTGCACGAATGGCTCCCGTCTCGGTCGCCTTCAACAGGCCCGGCAACAGCGCCAATCCGTGGGTGGTATGGCCCATCAGATCCGCTTCCAGCAGGATCTCGGACTGGGCTCCCGCTCGTTCCGGCGGCAATCCGGCGCTCTCGCCGAGAGCGGTGGCGAACGCATTCAGCGCCGCGTAGTCATACGTCGCGGATGTCATGATGCTCCCCTAATGGCCGTACTTCGTCATCACCAGTCGCTCGACCAAGCCGACCAGCCCGTAGAGCGCGAGCCCTACCGTGCACAGGACCAGAAGGGCCGCCATTACGGTCGCCGTCTCGAGCCGCGATCCGGCAAACAGGATGATATATCCCAGTCCCTGCTGGGAGGTGATGAACTCGCCGACGATCACCCCGATGATTGCGAGCGTCATGCTTATCTTCATGCCATTGAACAGGAACGGAAGCGCATAAGGCAGCCGGATCTTGAAAAAGACCTGCCGGCGGCTTGCGTCCAGGCTCTCGCATAATCGCAGGATTGCCGGGTCGGCCGCCTGCAGGCCGCTCACCGTGGAAATCACGATGGGAAAGAATGCAATGAAAAGAGCCATTGCGACCCGTGACTCCCAGCCGATTCCCAGCCAGAGCATGAACAACGGAGCGACGGCAACTTTCGGGATCAGCTGGAACAGGATCACGTTGGGATAAAGCGCATCGCGAGCGAGAGCGAAATACGTGAGCAGCACCCCCAGCAGGCCGCCGAGAGAGACCGACAGGACGAAGCCTGCGATCGTCTCGATCATCGTCGGCACGGCGTTGGCAATCAGGAGATCGCGATTGGCCAGGGCCGCCGAAAGGACGCCGCTCGGAGCCGGAAGAACCGCGGGCTTGATTCCCGATGCATCGACGGCGAGCTCCCAGGCGATGACGACGATTGCTGCCGTTATCACCGGCAAGGTCGTCTTGCGTGCCGTTCGCGCGAGGATGGAACGCCGCTCACGGCGGACGCTTGCCGCGTGAATCTCGGCGACCAGCATCTCCTCGCTCATCCGTGAGCCCTTACCGGTGCGGCAGCTGGCCGCGCAACACGGCCGTGCCTTCGGCTATAGCGGTGCGCAGCTCGCCGCAGATCTTGTTGAATCCCAAGCTCTCCCCGAGGGCGGGAGCGCGCGGCCGCTCGAAGGGGATCGCCACATCCGCCACCACTTGACCGGGCGAGCCGCCGAGCACGACCACCCGGTCGGAAAGAAACACCGCCTCGCGTATGGAGTGGGTGACGAAGAAAGCGGTCTGATGATAGCGCTCCCAAACATCGATCAACATCAGATTGAGCTCGTCCCGCGTGATCGCATCGAGGGCGGAGAACGGCTCGTCCATCAGCAGAACCGCCGGTGCGTGGATGAGCGCGCGGCATATCGCGACCCGCTGGCGCATGCCGCCGGACAACTGGCGCGGCCGCATGTGCATGAACTCGCCCAGCGCGACCAGCTCCAGCAGCGCCTGCGCGCGCGGCCGGTACTCCGCGAGCGGCAACCCGAATATCTCGATCGGGAAGAGGACGTTTTCCAACGCCGTCTTCCACGGCAGCAGCGTCGGGTCCTGGAAGATGATGCCGACATCGCGTCGCGGCTTTCTCACCGGCTGTCGCGCGATATCGATCGTGCCGTTGGTGATCGATTCGAGCCCGGCAAGCATCATGAGCAGCGTCGTCTTCCCGCAGCCGGAGGCGCCGAGGATCGAGATGAATTGCCGGTTGGGCACGGTAATGTTCACATTGCGGAGCACCTGGACGGAGCCCGACTCGCGCCGGAAGACCTTGCCCAGACCCGAGATGCGGACGAACCCTTCGGCCGCAGCCGTGATTTCCGAACCGCCCATCGGCAGCCGGCGACCCGGATCAGAGCTTGATACCGATGTAGGGAGCAAATTCGGTTGCGGATTTGCGGGCGGTCTCCCATTCCGCCGGAGTGAGCTTGTCTTTTCCCGCCATTGCGTTGCTGAAAATACGTTCGACCTCGGGCCGCTTGCTCGTTGGCGGCACCGCGTATTTCATTACCAGATCCGTCTGCTGATTGAGCGAGGCAGGATCGCCCCAGCCCAGACCATGGTCGCGCAGCTCAGGCGTCAAGAGCGCCGCAAGGAAGAGGCCCGCGCCATAACGCGTGTGCTTCCTTCCCGTGGACGACATTTTCACTTCCGGCACTTCGGTCACGAAAATATCGACCGCCTCCTCGAAATTCAGCATCGAATATTTCAAACCTTCATGCATGCCGTCTACCCAGGCTTCGACCACCGACTTGTTGTCCTTGAGGTATTCCGGAGTGGTAGTCAGAGAGTTGGAATAGATGCGAATGCCGACGGCGGAATACGGAAAGAACCTGAACGCAACCCCCTGGGTAAGGAGACTTGGCATGTTGGAGGTTGCGAAAACCGAGATCGCATCCACCTGCTTGTTCATCAGCGAGGTCTCGAGCACATTCGCCTGCAGCCCGACCCGGGCAACCTTGCTCGGCTCCGCCCCGGAAAGCGTCAGGACGTGATCGATGAAGGGTACCTCCGCCGATTGGAGGGTGGAGCCCAGCTTGCGACCCTCGAGGTCCTTCAGTGATTTGATGGGAGACTCCGCAAGCACGAGGAAGCCCATGGTCGAATCATATCCGTCGATCCCGACTACGCGCGTGTCGAGACCCTGCGCTGCTCCCACGATGATGGAAGGCGCCGCGATGATCCCGACCTGCACCTGCTGCTGCGTTATGGTCTGAATGGCTGCGGCCGACCCGAACCCTCGGGCGATTTCCACCTTGAGCCCGCGCCGTTGCCAGGAGCCGCGGTTTCTGGCCACGAATGGAAAAAGCTGCGCGCCCTGCGGCAGCCACGGCAGTGTCATCTTGATCGAGGCGCCCTGCGCGATCGCGGGCAGCGGGAATGGCGCTGCGGCTGCTGCCGCGGATGCGGCCAGAAACTGCCTGCGGCTCAGGCTGGGCAAGCGTGGTTTTTGCATGTGTGTCTCCCTCCAAGAGTCGACAATCTCCGCCTCATCCAAGTGGATTCCAGCGCGCATCGTGCTGTTGCCGGCTTGCCCCGAGCTCTCCGCTTGCACGAAGGCATCGAGCGCTGTGCCTGCGCTTTTCACGAAGGGGTTCAGCTGCTCTGCGCATTCAGGTACCCGGAGAGCCTGGCGAGGATCCGCTGTCATTCGCCATTGGCGGCCATGGCTCGATCATGGCCGCCTCCACGATAGCGCTGAGATCCTCTACCAGCATCTGCGTCAAATGCGCACCGTCTTGCTGCGATGCGAGACTGGGCCGGCCGACTACGCCGCTCCGGGTCACCGAGGGCATGTCGTAGGAAAAAATCTTGCCGGGCGTGACGTCCTCCTCGTCGACCACCGCGCCGGGACGGACTGCGCCCGGACGCACATGCAGCAACAGCGACGTCTCTCCCCTGTTGGCATGAATATCCGCCGCGTCGGAGAAATAGTGCTCCCGCACCCGTTGCGAGCAGTCGAACAGCGACAGCACGCGAAAGCGGCAGCGGGGAAATTCGTAGCGGAGCTGGATGCGCGCACATTCGAGAGCCGGCAGGTTGGGTCCATTGCCGTTGAGCATGAGCAGCTTGCTGAATCCGGAGGCCGGCACCCAGCGCGCGATCTCCAGCACCAGCTGCGTCAGCGTCTGAGGATAGAGCGAAAGCGTCCCCGCCCAGCGACTGGTATGACCGAGCGAGATGCCATAAGGGATCGCCGGCAGCACCACCACGCCCGTGCGTTCCGATACACGCCATGCGATCTCCTCCGGAGAGATCGTGTCGCATCCCGTAGCGAGATGCGGTCCGTGTTGCTCGATGGCCCCGACCGGGAGCAATGCGAGATCCATGCCATTGCGTACAGCGTCTCCGATCTCCGGACTCGTCATCAACTCCCATCGCCGCGCTGCGCCCATCGCACTCCTCAAGCGGCCATCTGCAATCTGTCTGGCCGGGCGGCAGCTCGATTGCGCCCACGCTGCTCGTATTCGAGATAGGTGAAAAGCACGGTCCGCATGTGCCGCAGGCCGGCGCGGAGATCGAAATCCGGTCGGATGGCCGCGCCCGCGACCAGGCCATCAAGGTGAGTGGAAACGAAAAGCGACAGCTTCCCGGCATGCACCGGACGGAACAGTCCGGCCTTCGTTCCACGCCGGATGGCGCTCCTGAGCAGCCCCAGCTCCGTTGCATAGAAACAGCGGATCAGTCGCTCGACCGGCGGTGAGCGGCGGCGCGATGCCCGGTAATCCAGCATCAGCCTGAGCATCTGGCCCAGTGGCTTGGCCAGGGTCTCGTTGGCGTCGAACCACAGGTTGAGCTCCGTAACCGGGTCGTCCGGCGCACCGGCAGAGCTATGCCGCCCCGCTGACGCGCTCTCTACCGCATGCTTGAGCGTTTCGACGAACAGATGCTCTTTGTTGTCGAAGTAGTAGTAGATCAGAGCCGAATTGATGCCGCACGCCCTGGCGATGTCCTTTATGGAAATTCCCGGATATCCCTGCTCCGCGAACAACCGGAAGGCCGAGCCCATGATGGCCTCCGCGCGGCCTTTACGCGGACCTCGGTTGCTCGCGTGGCCTCGCTTCGGCGCCTGGCGGTTGAGCCCACGTTCTTGCATCGCCCCGTGCATCGACCCTCCGATCAGCGTCCCCGCGCAAGCGCGGGCCAATAGCCGCTTGTCAGGCGCCAAAAAAAGCATACAAGATTTAATCGATCGATTAAAGAACCGGGATCGCCGTTGAAACTGCCGGGGCAACGGCTCCAGGCGCGAGAGTGCACACATGAATTTGTTCGATCCGGGCGCCTACGCAGCGGTGCGCAAGCCGCTGCTGGAGGCAGAGACGCTGCCTCCGGCCTGCTACACCTCACATGAGTTCTATGAGCGCGAGGTATCCAATATCTTCCACAAATGCTGGAACCTGATCGGGCGGGCCGAATATCTGAGCAGTCCGGGGGACTACTTCACGACATCCCTGGTCGGAGTGTCGTTGATCGTCATCCGCGGCGAGGACGGATGCATCCGTGCCTTCATCAATTCATGCCGGCATCGGGGCGCAAAGCTGTTGCAGGGCGCGGGAAATTGCAAGGCAATCCGCTGTCCATACCACAGCTGGCTCTACTCCACGGCCGGCGACCTGCGAGCTCCCAACGGAATGCAGGAGACGTGTAATTTCGACCCGTCTCAATTCGGCTTGACACGAGTCGAGCTCGACGAGTGGTCCGGCTTTCTGTTCGTCAATCTCGATGCCGGCTGCATGAGTCTTCGGGAATATCTCGGCGACATCGATGCGTTTACGGCATCGTACGAGTTCGAGAATATGGTCACGGTCAGACGCAAGGACTTGACGGTCCGGACCAATTGGAAAAGCTACATCGAGAATTCGCTGGAGAACTTTCATCTGCCGACGGTGCATCAGCGCACGATCGGCGGGGTGAAGGCACAATGGAATCCGATCGACGGCGCCCCCGGCAATTACGTCCTGCTGCAATCGCGCACCACCGCCTCACGCGCCACCCTTGGCGGAGACGCGTCGCTGGATCGCATCCCCACGTTGCGCGGCGCTGCCGCCGAAGGCGCGCAGTACATATTGATCTATCCCTGCAGTGTGATCGGGGCCGACCTTGACTGCATGTGGTTCAAGCAGATGGCTCCGGACGGTCCGCATGCCGTGCAATATTCCGCCGGCTTCTGCTTTCCGAAAGCCTCGGTGGAACGCGCCGACTTCGAGCAGATCGTGCCGAACTATCACAAGCGCTTCGACCTCGTGATCAGCGAGGACAATGGCATCTCCGAGCTGCAGTTGCAGGGGCTCTTGAATCCCTTCTCCCGTCCGGGGCGGTTCTCCAGCATGGAGCCCCTGGTGCACACGATCGACAACTGGGTCCTCGACCGCGTCCTCGAGCCGCAGTCGATCCGGCAGCGCACCGCGGCCGAATGAATGGCAGCGCCCCAACCCGGCGCTCGGCTCTGCATCGCAAATCGCTCTACGGTCTCATTCCATGACCTCAGGCGGGTATCGTGAGGCGGAGATGGCAGTTGCAGGAGCTGTAATCATGGATGCCCGGCCCCGGATGCCGCGCTCGCGGGCGCCGGAATCACGGTCGAAAGCGGTTTGTCGCAGCAGCTTTTGACCGGTGGCTGTGCTTGGGCATGACGCGGTGGACAGCGCCCCGCGCTCTTCAGAAAGGAGACTTTCGTGACCGATGCGAAATTGATTGCGGAGATGAAGCGCGAGCTGATCGACCGAGGGGTGGAGTATTGCCTCGCAACCTATGTCGACGTTCATGGTGTAGCGAAGGCGAAGACCATCCCGATCGCAAGCTTTGAGAAGATGGCAGGAGGCTCCGAGCTGTTCACTGTCGGAGCCATGGAGGGGATGGGCCTTGTGGGGCCGCAGGAGGACGAATGCGCCGCGGTGCCGGACCTCGCAAGCATGATGATCCTGCCCTGGGACAAGCGCTTCGCCTGGTTCGCAAGCGACCTTTATTATCACGGCGCGCCGTATCCGAACTGCTCGCGCGTGATGCTCAAGCGCGTTCTCGCCAAGGAGAGCCGCTTCATCTTCAATATCGGTGTGGAGACCGAATTCTACGTTCTTCGCAGGGTCAATGGACAATACAAGCCGATCGCAGAGAGCGCGTATCAGGGGATCTGTCCCGCCTACGATGTCGATCAGACCCTGCAGTCGATCTCGTTCCTGCATCCCATGGTCGAGCACATGCGCGGGCTCGGATGGGGCGTCTATTCCTTCGACCAGGAGGGCGGCCGGGGTCAGTATGAGTTCGATTTTGCCTACGGCGACGCACTCACGCTTTGCGATCGCCTGATCTTCATGCGCGTGATGGCCAAGCAGGTTGCCCGCTCTCTGGGGGCGATCGCGAGCTTCATGCCCAAGCCTTTCAGCACGGAATTTCGGTCGGGCGCGCATTACAACATGTCGCTGGCCGACGCGGGCACCAAGGCCAACCTGTTCGATCCGGCGCACAGCCCTGTCGGGGAGTGTGGCAAGCGCTACAACATCGGCTTTCCCGATATCGCGTTCCAGTTCACAGCAGGGCTGCTTGCACACGCCCCCGCGCTTGCTGCGCTGTCCTGCCCGACGTTCAACTCGTACAAAGGGCTGGTTGCACAGGGGGACATGGCGGACATGTCATGGGCTCCGGTGCTCCGCTGCTATGGTCGTAACAATCGCTCGGCGATGTTGCGGTTGCCGATGAACCGGTATTGCGTCGAGAACCGGGCTCCCGATATCAGCACGAACTTCTATTTGACGGCCGCGTTCTCCCTCGCCGCCGGCATGGAGGGGATAAGCCGCGCTTCCGATCCTGGCGCACCCTGGAACGAGAACCTCTACGATCTCGTGGAGGGTCGTGCGAGGAGCCCGGGGAAATTGCCCGAGCGGCTGCCTCGGACACTCATCGAGGCGCTCGATGCCTTTGGCTCCGATCCCCTGATCGCAGAGACGTTCGGCGCGCAATTCCGCGACATCTACATGCGGCAGAAGACCCGCGAATGGGAGCACGGCTTTTACAAGGTATCCGACGAGGAACGGGCCGCCATGATGGAGTTCATCTGACGCGCCGGAAAAAAGGGAGGCTGCGCATCCATTCGTGAATGGACCCGGCGCCGGCACGCTTCAGGTCACGCGGCTTCGGTAACCAGCTCCTTCTGTATCAAGGCGCGGTTCGCGGGCAGGCGCAGGAGCACGATGGTGCCGCGCCCTGTGGTCGAGCGGATGCTGATGGTGCCGTGATGGAGCTCCGTGAGAGATTTCGCGATTGCCAGGCCCAGCCCGGAGCCCTGGTGGCTTTTCGTGAGCTGGCTCTCGACCTGCTCGAACGGCCGGCCCAGGCGCGCAAGCGCCTCCTTCGGTATGCCGATCCCGGTATCCGCAATTGCGATCGTCACCGCGGCCTTGGTCGCGCGGGCGTGAATGGTGACACGGCCGCCCTCGGCGGTAAACTTCACGGCATTCGACAACAGGTTCAACACGATCTGCTTGAGCAGCCTGGGATCGGCCATCACGCTGATGCCGCCGCGGATGCGGGCGGCCAGATCGAGCCGCTTGTCGTCGGCGCGAGCGGACACCACGCGCATCGCGTCGTTGAGGAACGGCTCGAGCTCGATCTCCTTGGGATCGAGCCGGATGCGGCCCGCCTCGATCTTCGACATGTCGAGGATGTCGTTTATCACTTCGAGCAGATACTGACCGCTCTGACGGATGTCGCAGCAATACTCCCGGTACTTGTCGGTCCCGAGCGGGCCGAACATCCCCGATTCCATGATCTCGGAGAAGCCGATGATGGCATTGAGCGGTGTGCGCAGCTCGTGACTCATATTGGCCAGGAACTTTGATTTGGCCTGGTTGGCGTCCTCCGCGCGCGTCTTCTCCTCCGCATATTTTGCCGCCAGGTCGGCGACCTCCTCGGCCTGCCGCTCGAGCTTTTGCTGCGAGCTGCGCAGATCGGCTACCGTCGCCATCAGCCGCTTCTCGCTTTCCATGAGCTTCTCCTCATGGCGCTTGATGTTGGTGATGTCGGTGCCCACGGAAACATAGCCGCCGTCCTTGGTGCGCCGCTCGCTGATGTGCAGCCAGCGCCCGTCGTCGAGCTGCGCCTCGAACGTGCGGGCGCCGGGAGTCTGGCCTTCGCTGGTGACTTTGGAGCGCACCACGGGTTTGCGTCCCGCCTCCACTACGGATTCGTAGGATGCGCCGGACTGGATGGCTTCGTTCGGAAGGTTGTGCAGCGCCTGGAAATTGGAGTTGCACAGCACCAACCGGTTCTGCGCATCCCAGACCACGAAGGCTTCCGGAATCGTTTCGATCGCGTCGCGCAGCCGCAGGTCCGCCTCCACCGTCCGCTCGACCAGGGTTTTCTGCTCGGTGATGTCGACCGCAATGCCGATCAGATGCGGACCGCTGTCCCCGGATTGCCGCACCAGCTGGCAACGCGCCCGCAGCCAGACCCAGTTGCCGTCGGCATGGCGCATGCGAAAGGCGTGGTCGACCTGCGTCGCCTTTTGCTCCGCGAGCCCGCGTGCCAGCTCATAGAGGTCGATGTCCTCGGGGTGGACGAGCCCATTCACCTCGCCGAAGCCCAGCAGCGCGCTGCGCGGCCGCTGCCCCAGGATGGCGAACATGGAATGCGACCAGAAGATGCGTCCGCGCGCGAGATCCCAGTCCCACAAGCCGCAGCGGCCGCGGTTGAGCGCAGTATCGATGCGCGAGCGCACCGTCTCGTGGATACCGTCCGCCTCGCGTGCGCGGGTTGCCTGCCAGTGGAAGGCAAAGCCGAGAATGAGGACCACGAAGCCGGTGGTCGCGGACAATGTCACGGTGAGCGCCGTATCTGAAAGCCAGCCGGCGAGTGCCTCGGCGCGCCCTTGCAGGATCGCAAGCTCCCCGTCGGTCCCGGAAAGGCCGTGCACGGTGGCGAAGGTTGCGGTCCCGTCCGCGAGCGGTATTTCCAGCACGCCGGCTGCGGCGCCGAAAGTGGTCAGCGGCTGCCCTGGACCGAGCACATCGATCAAGCTCCGGCCGATGAATCCGGCCTCGAGCGGGAGAGTGGCGAGGCTGCCGGTCTCGCCATTGCCGAGCGGGCCGTGCCGGACGGCGGCGACAATGATCCCCTCGGCATTGGTCACCAATATGCGCCGCCCGGCCACGCGCGCCCAATTCGGAATCATGCTCTCCAGCTCGCTCTGGAAAGCGCGCTGCGAGCCTGGCGCTCCCAGCTTCGAGCGATCGAGCCGCGCCAGCCGATCGCCGAGATAGTCGGCAGTCGCCTCGATCTGGTTGACGGTCTCGCTGACCGCCTGGCGCCGGTGATCGAACACCTGTACCACGGCTCCGACGCAGATTGTGAGCAGAAAGGCGATGATCAGCGCGGGCACCGCGCGCCTCAGCGCAGGCTCCGCGGTGAGCAGCCGCACGTAGGCCGGCTTGGCGATCGACTGAGCCAGCCCTTTGATTGAATCGGAGCTTACGGACGCGCTCGCGACCTCGGCGCGCGCCATGCGTCGCCTCCTTCGGATTCCCTGACATCTTCCTCGGAAGGATGTGCCGCATCTCTCCGAATCAGTTTTGATTGGAATCGAAAGATGGCAATTTGTCGAGTGCCTATTTAACGAATTAGGCAGAATGCGCGGGGCGAGCTTTGCATCTGAAACATAAGGTGTTTCCGCATCCGGCCGCTTGTAGAGCGGGTTGGGCGCGCATTCTTCACGCGCGCCGTAACCCACCGCCCGGCTCGGTGGGTTACGCTCGCGCCGCAAGCGGCTCTCGCTAATCTAACCCACCCTACGCAACCGGACATCACAAGAAGTCGCATGCCGATCGGCGCATGAATATTGACTGGCGCGCTCGAGTTGACGACGCTTCAATCCACAGCTGGGCAGCCGAGCGCGCAGTGTCGCTGCCGAAGCCAAGCCAACCGGAGCTCAACCCCGATGGCCGATCGGAGCCTGACACTGAGCCCCAGCTCGCTCGTCGAAACGCGGCTGTTCGGGTACGAGCTTCTCAATGATCCGCTCCTGAACAAGGGGACGGCGTTCACCGGCGAGGAGCGCGATGCCTTCGAGCTGCATGGGCTGCTGCCGCCCAATGTTGCGACCCTCGACGAGCAGGTCGGCCGGCGCATGCAGGCGTTCCGGCAGCTGCCCGGTGATCTCGCGCGCTACATCTTTCTGCGTGGGCTTCAGGACAGCAACGAAACCCTGTTCTATGCCGTCCTGGTCCGCGACCTTCCGGGCATGCTGCCCGTGGTCTACACGCCCGTGGTCGGGCAGGGCTGCCAGGAATTCAGCCAGACCTTCCGCAAGCCGCGCGGGCTGTTCCTCAGCATCCCGCATCGGGACCGGATCAAGCGCATTCTCGCCAACCCGCGGTTCGATAACGTCGATGCCATCGTCGTCACCGACGGCGAGCGGATCCTCGGGCTTGGCGACCAGGGGGCGGGAGGCATGGGCATCCCGATCGGCAAGCTTGCGCTCTATACCGCCTGCGGCGGTCTGCATCCCTCCACCACGCTCCCGATCATGCTGGATGTCGGCACCAACAATGCCGACCGCCTTGCCGAGCCGCTCTACGTGGGCTGGCGGCACGAGCGCGTGCGCGGGCACGACTATGACGATTTCATCGAAGCGTTCGTGAGCGCGGTCACCGAGCGATGGCCGCACGTGCTGCTGCAGTGGGAGGATTTTGCCCGCGACAATGCGACGCGATTGCTGGAGCGCTATCGCAAGCGCCTCTGCACCTTCAATGACGACGTACAAGGCACGGCCGTCATCACCACCGGCACGCTGCTCGCGGCCGTGAACGTGACGGGCGTACCGCTGCGGGACCATCGCATTGCGGTTTTGGGAGGCGGCTCGGCGGGAATCGGGATCTGCTCGCTGCTGCTGCGCGCGATGCTGGCCGAGGGCCTGTCGAAGGAGGAGGCGAGGTCGCGCTTCTACGTGGTCGATCGCGACGGCCTCCTGGTGGAGGGAATGCCGGGGCTCGTGGAGTTTCAAGCGCCGTTCGCGCAGCCGCGCGCAGCGGTGAGCGGCTGGCAGATCGAAAGCGCCGGCCGGATCGGCCTTGGCGACGTCGTGCGCAATGCGCAGGCAACGGTGCTCGTCGGTGTATCGGGGCAACCCGGCGGATTTCCGCAAAACGTCGTGCGCGCAATGGCAGGCTTCACCCGCCAGCCGATCATCTTTCCGCTTTCCAATCCCACATCGCGCGCGGAAGCCACCCCCGCGGATCTGCTCGCCTGGACCGACGGCCGCGCCGTCATCGGCACCGGCAGCCCGTTTCCCCCGGTGCGCAAGAACGGCCGCCCTTTCACCGTCGACCAGACCAACAACGCCTACGTCTTTCCGGGGATCGGGCTTGGCAGCATCGTTGTCCGGGCAAGCCGCATCAGCGACGGCATGCTCATGGCAGCCGCGCGCGCCGTCGCGGACGTCTCGCCGAGCAAAGGCGACCGCAACGCCAATCTGCTTCCGCCGGTGAGCGGCCTGCGCGAGGTATCGTATCGCGTGGCGCTGGCAGTGGGGCAGCAGGCACGGGCCGAAGGGCTCGCACAAGAGTCGACTGGTGAGAAGATCGAGGAACGGCTGCGCGCGCGGATGTGGAGCCCGCTCTACCGCCCTTATAGGAGAATCGCCGGCGTCTGAGCCGCTTCCACGAAAATGCGTGCTCCGACCAATCCGAGAATTCGCTTTGAAACCTTCGCGGGAAATTTCGCAGAAAATTTTCGTTGACAGTGAAACTCGACTCGTGTAGGAAAGCATAATCTGAGACTTCTGTATGAAGCCCGGGGCGGAAAACCGCGCCGGGTTTTTTGCATGGCGCCTTCGCCAGTGCGCATGATGCCGGTTTCCCAGCTCAAGAGGTGCGTCAATGAGAACGGCGACTACAGCATCTTTCGCTGTCAGTGGTGACCCCACTGGTCCGGGGGCCGCGATTCCTGTTTATTTCCCTGTTTCCTGTTTCTTTCCCTGTTTCCTGTTTCCTTCCCTGTTTTCCTTTCCACCTGTTCGGCCCTGTTATTTCTCTGTTCGGGCCCTGTTATTTCCCTGTTCTGGCGCGGCTATTTTTGTTGCATCTCATTGATTCTACGTAGCTTTTTATAAGTTCTTCCTATCTGCCCCGCCCCCTTTACAGGGATTTACAGGGACGGGTCGCTTTGAGTGCACCCTTTCGCTGAGACACGAAAACTGGGAATCTGTTGAAGTTGCAGTTGCTTGAGCGGCTTGGAGAGCCGCGGATGAGATACAGGCCGCGGAGGGTCCAGCTTCGAGCTGCGCGGGAGGAGTGATCCGGCGCTAGCTTTCCGACAGCGCGCGCCGCGCGATGTCGGTCACGTCAAGCGACAGTCCGGGCGCGGCCGATACGCGCAAAAGCGCCGACCGTGCCCGTTCCCGACGTTGCGGCTCGAGCACGCGCCAGCTCTTGAATGCGGAGAGCAGGCGCGCCGCGACCTGCGGGTTTTTGCCGTCGAGCGCCAGCACCGTATCGGCCACGAAGTCGTAGCCAGCCCCGTCGGGCCGGTTGAACTCCTTGAGGTTTCCCAGCGCAAAGGCATGGACCAGCGCGCGCACGCGGTTGGGATTGGCGAACGAGAATGCAGGATGAGCGGTAAGCGTCTTGACGCGGTCGAGCGTCCCGGCCTCGGGGATGACGGCCTGCAACGAGAACCATTTGTCGATGATCAGCGCCTCGCCACGGTAGCGGCTGTAGAAATCCTCCAGCGCATCGCCGCGTTCGGGAGTATCGCAGCGGGAAAGCGCCGAAAGCGCCGCGATACGGTCGGTCATGTTGCCGGCGGAATGATATTGCCGCCTCGCCAGCGAGATGCTCTCGCGGCTTTGGGTTGCAACCAGGAGGTCGAGGCAGGTATTGCGCAACGCGCGGCGTCCGACGCTGATCGGATCCACGCGGTAGGGCCCGCTCTGCGCCAGCAGGCCGTAGCGCTGCAAAAGCCCCGCGCCGAGCTCGCCGCCGATGCGCGCGCGCAGGCCCGCGCGCGCCGCGAACACCGCTGCCGGATCGACGTCGCGGCCGATCTCGCGCGCGATGTCGGCTTCCCCGGGAAGCGTAAGCATCAGCGCGACGAAGGCAGGCTCGAGCGCGCCGTCGGCGAGAGCCGCGCGCAACGCATCGGCGAGCATCGCATCCTCACGCGCGGTGCCGCCCATGCGCAGCGCGCTCGCATTGTCGACGAGCAGCCGCGTCGCCAGCGTCTGGAATGCCTCCCAGCGATTGAATGCGTCGCCGTCATGGGTGGCAAGAAACAGCAAGTGCTCGGCGGACTGGTTGACAACGAGCTTGATCGGCGCCGAGAAGTCCCGGTTGAGCGAAAGCACCGGAGGCTCGGCAACATCGCGGAACAGGAAGCTTTGCGCCGGCTTGCTCAACGTCAGCACCGGGCGATCAGGCTTCGTCCCTTCGCTCCAGTTGATGGGCAGGTCGCGGCCATCGGCACCCACGAGCCCGACGGCGAGCGGGATGACCATGGGCTCCTTGCTCGGCTGGCCGGGCGTCGGCGGAACGGTCTGCACCAGCTCGAGGCGGTAGCTCCTGCGAACGGCATCATAATTGCCGGTTGCGACCACTTCCGGCGTTCCCGCCTGCGAATACCAGAGCATGAACTGGGTGAGCTCGACCCCGGAGGCATCGGCGAAGCACTGGACGAGCTCTTCCACGGTGGCCGCGCGGCCGTCGTGGCGGACGAAATAGAGGTCCATCCCTTCGCGAAATTTCCGCGCGCCGAGCAGCGTCCTGAGCATGCGCACGACCTCGGCGCCCTTCTCATAGACGGTTGTCGTGTAGAAGTTGTTGATCTCATGGTACTGCGACGGCCGCACCGGATGGGCGAGAGGCCCCGCATCCTCGTCGAACTGGTGCCCGCGCAGCGCGCGCACATCGCAGATGCGCTCGACCGCGCGCGAGCGCAGATCGGCGGTGAACTCCTGGTCGCGAAAGACCGTGAGCCCTTCCTTCAGGCAGAGCTGAAACCAGTCGCGGCAGGTAATGCGATTGCCGGTCCAGTTGTGGAAATACTCGTGCGCCACGATCGCCTCGATGCGGTCGAAATCGTCGTCGGTCGCGGTTTCCGCGGAGGCGAGCACGTATTTGTCGTTGAAGATGTTGAGTCCCTTGTTCTCCATGGCTCCCATGTTGAAGTCGGAAACCGCGACGATCATGAAGACGTCGAGGTCGTATTCCCGCCCGAACGCGGTCTCGTCCCAGCGCATGGCGCGCTTGAGCGACTCCATGGCGTGGCCGCAGCGCGATTCCTTCCCGGGCTCCACATAGATGCGCAGCGTGACGTCGCGGCCCGACATGGTGCGGAAGCAGTCCTCGACGCAGGCCAGGCTTCCGCCGACCATGGCAAAGAGATACGAGGGCTTGGGAAACGGGTCGTTCCAGACGGCGAAATGCCGCCCGGTTCCGGCAATGTCGCCGGCCGCGACCAGATTTCCGTTGGCAAGCAGCACGGGCGCTTCGCCCTTCGGTGCCTCGATCCGGGTGGTGTAGACCGCCATCACGTCGGGACGATCGAGGAAATAGGTGATGCGGCGGAAGCCCTCGGCTTCGCATTGCGTGCAGTAGATGCTTCCGGAACGATAGAGGCCGGAGAGCTCGGTATTGGCGGAAGGATCGACTACGGTCTCTATCTCCAGCGAGAACGGGCGTTGCGGCGGCTGCGCGATGCTCAACCGATCCGGCGTGGCGACGTATTGCTCGGGCGCAAGGGTGGCACCATCGAGCGCGACCGACCGCAGCAGGAGACCTTCGCCGTCGAGGGTGAGCGGCGCGGGGGGACCGCCGTTGGCGTTGGGCCGCAGGGCGAGCCTGGCGCGCACCCGGGTTGCGATTGGATCGAGCGCAACGTCGAGCTCTACGCTATCGACCAGCCATTCCGGGGGCCGATAATCCACAAGACGCACAGGACGAGCTTCTTCAGTTCGCATGGGCCGGACGTTCCCGTCATATGCACTCGCACCGGGCGAGCTTCGCAGCGCGGATTTGCGGCAAGGACCGCGCTCGATTAAATCAGGACAGCGCCGTTCATAGCGGCGCCTATCATCAATGCCTTTGCCTTGCCAGGGCATCACGACATGTTTTGACTGCCGCGGCAAGACGTGGATGCGCGGGTTGAGCCCGCGCATCACGGTGGAGCGCGGCGGACCGTTTCGAGCGCACCTCGCTGCAGGATCCGATCATGCGGGCAATGGTGCTGGAAAGGACGCGCACCCCGCTGGTGATGCGGGAGCGGGCAGCGCCCGCGCCCGACCAGGGCCAGATTCTGGTCGAGATTGCGGCGTGCGGCGTGTGCCGCACCGACTTGCACGTGGTCGACGGCGAGCTGCCGCACCCGAAGCTTCCCATTGTACCCGGCCATGAGATCGTGGGCAGGGTCGCGGCGCTCGGCGCCGGGGTTGCGGGATTGGCAGTGGGCGAGCGCATAGGCGTGCCATGGCTCGGTTTCACATGCGGCGTCTGTGCATATTGCTCGGCAGGCCAGGAGAATCTGTGCGACCGGCCGCTGTTCACCGGTTACACGCGCGACGGCGGCTATGCGACCCATGCGGTTGCCGATGCGCGTTACTGTTTTCCTCTCCAACGGGAGACGGACGATGCGGAAACAGCGCCGCTCCTCTGCGCGGGACTGATCGGCTGGCGCAGCTACCGCATGGCGGGGCAAGGGATCACGGTTCGCGCGCTCGGGCTCTACGGCTTTGGTGCCGCTGCACACATTCTGTGCCAGGTCGCATCCTGGCAAGGCCGTCGCGTATACGCCTTCACCCGCAAGGGCGATACCGGCGCGCAGGAATTTGCCAGGTCGCTGGGCGCGGCCTGGGCCGGTGCGTCCGAGGAGCTTCCGCCCGAGCCGCTCGATGCCGCGATCATCTTTGCACCGGTCGGCGCGCTGGTCCCGCTGGCGCTTGCAGCCGTGCGCAAGGGCGGCCGCGTGGTCTGCGGGGGCATTCACATGTCGGACATCCCGAGCTTTCCCTATTCCGTGCTCTGGGAGGAGCGCCACCTGGTCTCGGTCGCCAACCTTACCCGCGCCGATGCTGTGGAATTCCTGTCGATAGCTCCGCAATCCGGCGTGAGGACGCAAGTGGTGCGCTACCCGCTCGCGGACGCAAACGCCGCGCTTGCCGACCTGCGCGACGGGCGCCTCCGGGGCGCGGCGGTGCTGATACCGTAGCGGGCGGCTCCCGGATCGGCGCCGGCCGGCCGTGCCCAGCCAGCCGGTTTGCCATGCGTCACTGATAGAGACTCATCACTGCGGCGGAGATAACAACGTCCATAGGCCTGCGGCGACAAAAACGAGGCCACAGGCGCGTGCGAGCCACCGGCCGAACGGAGCAAGTTTCTCCAGAAGGACAAGCAGTGCCAGGACCGCGATCCAGAGCACGTTCATGACCCCGCCCACGAGCAGAAGCGCCATCAGCGCCCAGCAGCATCCGACACAGTACCCTCCATGGCGAGCCCCCAGCAGCAGGCAGCCCCGCAAATCGCCGCGAAAGCCGCCGTGCAGCAGCAGGAACTGGAGCGGAGATTGGCATCGGGCGAGGCAGACGTCCTTGAGCGGTGTCCATTGATAGAGGCCTGCCCCGATCAGCACGATTCCTCCGAGCACGTTACTGGCGCTCGCCATGCGGGAGTCCAGCAGAGCCGCCCGTTCGATCAGCCATTGGACCAGCGTGGCGGCCAGTGAAAATCCGATCCAGACCAGGAAATAGCCGGCAGCGAACCATCCGGTCGCGGCGAGCGGCCTGCCCGCAGATTTCCCCTCTCGAGCCACGCGCGCGTACATGAGGATCATGGGTGCCGCAGACGGCGCCATCATGCCGACCATCATTACCGCCCACATGATGAAGACAAACGCGAGCTCGATCGCCGTCCAGGGCGCGCTCGCAGGCGCCATGATTCCCATGCCGGCAGGGATCATGCGATAGCCGGTCATGTCCATGCCGCCCATGTCCATGTCGGCGGCGAGCCAGAGGACGTAGCCCCAAGCCAACGCGATGATCGCCCCGAGCGCGCCGACGACGACCAAGCGATCGCGCCGCAGCACCGTCTCCAGGGCGCTATCGGTCATCTCGTAGGGATGTCGCCGGTCGCAGGGATGTCGCCGGCCCGTCGATCAGCCGGCCACGGAATGCATCAGGACTGATTTGACCAGCGGATGGGTGCATAGTGGCCGTTCTTGCCGGAATTGTCCCACCGCATGCCATGGTCGGTGAAGGTGCTCCCGGGCGCGCCCACGGCAAACGCCAACTTGTCGGGGCTGACCGGATGGCCGGTGTTCGCCCACATCTCTCCGCTCGGATGCGCGGTCGGCAGCGGATCAACGGACATGTGCAGGATGCCCGGGATTTCCGCGGAGCGCTTCTTGCCCTCGATATGGAATGTGATGGGGACTTTCTTCACGCCGAGATTCTTGCCGATCATCGGCGCGAACGCAGCCATGGGCCCACCGGCCGCCCCGGTAAAGATCGCACCCAGTGCCTCGGTCTGCTTGTCGTCAGCGCGTTCATCGATATAGGCCGCCACCGACCAATTTCCTTCTGCCATCGGTCCGGGCGTATGGAGTGCGAGCGCCACGTTCAGGCCATCGAGCGGGAGGTCGCCGTATCTGCCGCTGTCGATGTGGAAGATCAGCGGCACATCGCACACGCCCTCGGTAGGTCGTGAGGTCAGGGGCGCAGCCTTGGATACGAGGCATGGACAAACGACGCTGCAACTGCAGTTCTCGAAATAGTCACCCGAAAGATGCCATTGAACCTGATCTGCCATCGCTCTCTCCTGCTGGGTCAGAAGCCGAACCGGCTGCTTGGGAACGGGTATGCCTCGAAAGATAACGCGCCGCTCGAGAGAGGGCCAGAAGCCGATTCCGGTCAAGATGACGCGCCGAGAAGGCAGCTCGCCCCTCGGGCCGCGGAACCTTCGTGGCGATCACCAGGGATGTCGCCAGAAGTAAAGGTCGAGCTTGCCGTCCTCCTGCCACGCGGTGTCGCTTGTGATCAGATAAAATGCGACGATGAAATCGAAGGTCGGGCAAAAGATACCATAACCCAAGGGAATTTCCGTTATCGGCAAGCCCGCAAGTAAACCGCCCGACACACAATGGGATAAGTCCCAGAGCCCATGCATGACATAGCCGACCGCGATGGCAGCAGGAGAAAACAACCCAGCCACGGCACAAGCCAGGAAAACAGCAACACCGGCTGCTTCGGTCTGCCAAGCATCGGTCGAGGCCTCAAAATAGGCGGCGAAGCTCAGGTAGAAGGCGGCAATCACGACAAGAAAAGAAGCCCAGAACACCCGCTCCCATCGTCCGTGGAAGATTCGACGAAAAACAACGATGCTTCCAATCGCGCTGAGCACACCGATGACTGCATACAACAGAGCCACGATCGCCCCGCCGATGAGCTGGGTGCTCGATCCAGATCCGGCTATCAAGCTCTGCAGCAACCCGGACTGCATGCTCGAATCAAACATTTTGTACCATGGAGCCGGCTCCGCATCGGAGCTCATACGAAGCCCACGAGATGGCTCCAGCTGCACTCGGAGAGATTGCGTACCGCTTCGGATTTCACTGCGCTCTCGATCTCCGAGCGAGTGAGCCCGATATCCCTGAGCTCGCGATCACCCATGCCCCAAAGCTCGCTGATCGCCGCTTGCTCGACGCGCCAGGTCGTGTAGCTCGTCCACCAGCGCTTCAAGGTGGCGACCAGCCCCCTGCCCCAGAGCTGTCCGGGCATGCCCTGCCGCGCGGGAAGATCTCTGGAAATTGTCGTCATGATGATCTCCTCTACCGCTGCTGAGTCTTGCCTGGACGCTACCGGCTCTCGAAAGCGGGGTCTTGGATTACCGCGACAATCGTATGGACTATCACGACATGCCCGGCCGCCGACTTGCGCTTCGATCAGAGCTGCTCGAGCTCCGTCATGCGCGAGCGTCCTCGGTGTTCAATAAGAGGAGTCTTGATCGAAGAGATGGATTGCCCGGGTCTAGCCAGGTCGAGCCCGGCAATGACGCGCTGCGGGGACTATTCAATTACCTCATCGGCAAGGGCGAGCAGCGTATCAGGAATGGTGATCCCCAGCGATTTCGCGGTCCCGAGGTTTATGACCAGGTCGTATCTCGTGCCTGCCTGGACCGGCAAATCTGCCGGCTTCTCACCGTGGAGGATGCGATGAACATATTCAGCCGCACGCCGGTACGGTTCGATCGTATTTGGCCCATAGGACATGAGACCGCCGCTCTTCGCAAAATATCTGAAGGGATAGACGGCCGGCAGCCTGTGTCGGGCTGCGAGCGTGACGATCAGGTCCCGATGCACCGCCGCGGGCGCATTCCCGGTCACGATAAGACCTCCATCCGGGGACTGGGCGAACTCTGTGACAGCTGTTTCCATCTCGCGGGCGTCGTCTACGCCCAATGGTCTTACCTCGGTCCCGAATGATTTCGCTGCAAGTGCGATCGCACCGAGCTGGCCAAAGCCGGTCGAGTCGAGGTCGCGCAGCACCATTACGCGTTTTAGACCTGGTTGCACCGTTTTGATCAGCTCGAGCCATTTGCCGGCCATGCCGTATTCGAACTGGGTGAAGCCGGTCGCATTGCCGCCAGGATGCGCGAGGCTGGTGACATAACCGGCGCCGACCGGATCGGGTGTCTGTACGAACACGATGGGAATGACACGTGTCTCCGCGAGCAGCGGCCCCGTCGCGGCAGCCGATCCGGCCAGAATCACGTCTGGCGTCAGTGCCACGAGCTCCGCCGCACATCGGCGGAACCGGCCGGCATCGCCGGCGCCCCAGCAGGTGTCGATCGTTACGTTGTGTGTATCTGTCCAGCCTCGCTCCGCGAGCGCGCCCAGAAAAGCTCCCACCCGCATCTGTCCCTCGGGGTCTTGCGAGGCGAGGTTCATCAGTATTCCGACCCGGTGCATCCGCGGGCTCTGCTGACTCCGGGCCGCAGGCGGCCACGCCGTCATCGCACCTGCGAGCAGCGCGATGACCTGCCGCCGCTTCAGCTGATTGTATTGCATTCGCATGAGCGGCTTCGATTACTCGATGACCCTGTCGGCGCGTGCGAGCACTTGTGGTGGAATCTCGAGCTCGAGCGCCTTGGCTGTCCTCAGATTGACGACCAGCTCGTAGCGGGTCGGCTCGTGCACCGGAAGGTCAGCGGCCTTCTCGCCCCTGAGGATGCGATCCACGTAGGTTGCCGCTCGCCGGAACTGGTCGACGAAATCGGGTCCATAGGACAGCAACCCGCCGCTGGCGGCGTAGAATCCGGCGTTGTAGATCGCAGGCAATCTGTGCCGGGCCGCCAGCGCGATGATCAGCCCGCGATGCACGGAGGCTGCAGGGCTGCCGGTCACGATCACACCGCCGTCCGGCTCCTGCGCGAAGGCCGTGAGGTCGCGTTCGATTTGACCGGCGTCGCGCAGATCGAAGGGGCGCACATCCATGCCGAGCGCCGGCGACAGTGCCTGGATGGCTCCGAACTGGCCGGGTCCAGCCGCTATGGCGGATTCCCGGAGCACCGCCGCGCGCTTCACGCGGGGAGCAATCTCCTTGAGCAGCTCCAGCCATTTGCCGCTCATGGCGTAGTCGAAATTCGTGGTGCCCGTTACGTTGCCGCCCGGATGTGCCAGGCTTTTGACGAAGCCGGCACCGACGGGGTCGGCCACAAGCGTGAACACGATTTGAACGGTGCGGCTCGCCTGCAATAACGGTGCGACGGCCGCGCTCGAGTGGGCAAGGATGACGTCCGGCGCTTCCGCAACCAACTCGAGTGCATATTTGCGCATGTTGCCGCCGTCGCCCGCGCCCCAGCGATAATCGACTTGCAGGTTTTGGCCGATGGTCCAGCCGGATTCCTGAAGTCCCTGTGCGAATGCCGCCAGCCGCGCTTGCGACTCCGAGTCGTCGGCGGCGAGAGCCATGAGGACGCCGATGCGGCGTATTGCATCACGCTGTGCATCTGCGGTCCGGGCACCGAGCGTGAAAGCTGCCGCGCCACCGAGCAGCTTCATCAGCTCGCGCCGTCTGAGGTAAATCGACTGCATCAGGGTCAGGCGGGCGCGGCATGCATTCCCGCGCCGGCAACAACATCCGGCCTTATCCTAATAACCGCGATCACGCAATCGTGACGAGGCGGCGAGCTGACCAAACCAGCATGCGTGAATAGCCGAAAGGCGCACAATGCTGGTCCATGAGAGCGGGATGGTGATGGTGCGGGTTGGCTCATTTGCCGCCCCGGCCGCGTCCGAGCTGTGACGCAGCGCACATTCCCGCGGGCGATATTATGGCATCCACACCCTCCCCTCTGACGGGAAGAGCGAACGCCCTTGCCAGTCGCGCGTGGCCGCATGCATTGCAGGAGGATGTTGGATGACGAACCTTACCGGCTTCGAGCAGGCAAGCCGCCTGTCGGTCGCCTACCAGGGCCCCGCGAGCGGCAGCGGGTACGAAAGGTGGCGGGAAGGGATTTGCCGCAGTTTCTGCCAACTCGACGCGGAGCCGTTCTCGAGCGATTGCATCGACTGTCGAATCGACTTCGCCTTCGTGCATTCGCTCACTCTCGCAACCCCGACAGGCTCGTCGGCGCGGTTCATCCGAACCCGCGATCTCCTGCCGGACGGGTGTGATGATCTGGTGTTGATTACCGCCTCCCGCGGGCCGGTGCAGGTTACGAAGGGGGAGCAAACGGTCGAGTTGGCGAGCTCACAAGCTTGTCTCATTGAAATGAGCGCGGCGGTCGGCGTTGCTCTCAGCGAGACGGCGCGGTTCACCGCCACGCGGACGCCGAGAGATTTTCTGCTTCAAGCCGCCCCGAATGCGGAAGGCCGGCTATACCAGCCGCTGGGAGAGAATCCGGCGTTGATCACGATGGTGCAGCGATATTTTGCGCTCTGCAACGAGGTCGTGCAGGACCTGGACGCGGTGGGGCAGCAGACCGCTGCGCAGCACCTGATCGAGCTGATCGGCCTTTTGCTCAGACCCGCGAGCGACCTGATCGAGCGACGGGGGTATTCGGCAGCGCGCGTCGATCTGTTGAAGTCGGAGGTGCTGAAAAGACTCACGCGGAGCACTTTGACGATAGAGATGATCGCGCAGGCCAATGGCCTCAGCCCTCGGCAGGCCCAGCGGCTGTTTGCCCAGTCAGGGGTGACGTTTACCGAGTTCGTGCTCGAGCAGCGGCTCGCGCTGGCACACAGGCTGCTGCTTGACCCGCAGAACAGACATCGCAAGGTCAGCGACATCGCCTATGCTGCCGGATTCGGCGATCTATCCTACTTCAATCGCGTATTTCGCAAGCAGTTCGGCATTACTCCATCAGAGATCAGATCTGAAACAAAATATTCACAGTTTAACTGAGTATATATATGCGTATGTCGCGATTGTCTGTACGATTGTCGCGACAGTCCAAGAAGCCCATCTCATAAATCCGGTAGTCCTCCTGATACGCAGGCTCCGGTCGGCACGCGTCAACGCGCCGATCGGGGTCCGGATCAGAGCCGGCGCGCATCTGCGCGGCCGGACAAATTTGGAAGGACACCATCATGCCGATCAAGGCCAGCTTTTCCCCTGGCTCGGCGCTGCTGTCAGTGCAGGGCGACGATGCCGACGACACGATCACGGTCAGTCGCGACGCAGCCGGACGTATTCTGATCAACGGCGGCGCCGTCTCCATCACCGGAGGCACGCCGACCGTGGCCAATACGGCCATGATCCAGGTCTTCGCTCAGGGCGGCAACGACACGATCACTCTCGATGAAGCCAACGGCGCTCTGCCCCCGGCACAGCTGTTCGGCGGCGCGGGCAACGATGTTCTGACCGCCGGCTCCGGGGCCGATCAGCTGTTCGGAGGCGCGGGGAACGACACCCTTCTCGGCAAGGGAGGCGACGACCTGCTGTTCGGCGGGGCGGGGAACGACGTGCTGACTGGCGGCGCGGGCAACGATCAGGTGTTCGGGGAGGCCGGCAACGACCGGATGATCTGGAACCCGGGGGACGGGAGCGACCTCTTCGAGGGCGGCGACGGCAACGACACCGCCGAAGTGAACGGCGGCAACGGCTCCGAAGTGTTCACCATCACCGCCAACGGCAGCCGCGTGCGCTTCGACCGGCTCGACCCTGCACCATTCAGCCTCGACATCGGAACGACCGAGAACCTCGTCCTGCACGCCAATGGCGGCGACGACGTCATAACCGCGGGCAACGGCCTCGCCGGCCTCATCAACCTCACTCTCGACGGCGGCGCGGGCAACGACGCGATCACCGGCGGCGACGGCAACGACACGCTGATCGGCGGCGATGGCGACGACATCGTCACCGGCGGACGGGGTAACGACACGGCCCAGCTCGGCACTGGAGATGACACGTTCATCTGGAACCCCGGCGACGGCAGCGACGTGGTCGATGGCCAGGACGGCACCGATACGCTCGTATTCAATGGCGCCAACGTCAACGAGAGCATGAGCATCTCGGCCAACCACGGCCGGGTCAAGCTCACCCGCGACGTCGGCAACGTCAGCATGGACCTCGACAGCATCGAGCAGATCCAGATCAACGCGCGCGGCGGCACCGACAGCATCGTGCTCGGCGACTTGAGCGGCACCGGCGTGACGCAGGTGGCGATCGACTTGGCGGGCACGCCAGGGACCGGTGTCGGAGACGGTCAGACGGACACCGTGACCGTCAATGGCACGTCCGGCAAGGACCTGATCAGCCTCACCAACAGCGACGTCGCCAGGGTTTTCGTCACCGGACTCGCCGAGGAGGTCACGATCGACGGCGCCGATCCCGACAGCGACAGCCTGGTCATCAACGGTCTCGGCGGCGACGATACCATCGACGCTTCATTCCTTAGTGCCGATTGGATCAAGCTCACGATCGACGGTGGCGCCGGCAACGATACCATCACCGGCAGCCAGGGCGCCGACCTGCTCCTCGGCGGCGACGGCAGCGATACCGTCATCGGCGGACGCGGTGACGATGTCGCGCTCCTCGGCAATGGGAACGACACCTTCATCTGGAATCCGGGCGACGGCAGCGACACGGTCGAAGGTCAGTCCGGCACCGACACGCTCGTTTTCAACGGCTCCAACGCCGGCGAGAACATCGATATCTCAGCCAACGGCCAGAGGGTGAGACTCTTCCGCGACGTGGGCAACGTCACCATGGACATCGATGGCGTGGAGCATATCCAGCTCGACACACTCGGAGGACCCGACACCGTCACCGTCAACGACCTTACCGGGACCGATGTGAAGCAGGTTGCGCTCGACCTCGCGTTTCCGCCGGGAAGCGGCCAAGGTGACGGGCAGCCGGACACGGTGATCGTCAACGGCCCGGCGGGTGACGACCAGATCAAGCTCGTGAGCAGCGGATCGTCGGTCCTCGTCAACGGACTATCGGCGCAGGTGACGATCGACGGTGCCGAGCCCGACAACGACAGCCTCGTCATCAACGGCCTGGGCGGCAACGATACCATCGATGCTTCCAGGCTCCGTGCCGGCCAGATCAACCTCACGCTCAACGGCGGCGACGGCGATGACCGAATCATCGGCAGCGCCGGCAACGACCTCGTCGTTGGCGGCCGCGGGAGCGACGTGGCGCTGATGGGCGCGGGCGACGACACGTTCGTCTGGAATCCAGGTGACGGCAGCGACACGGTCGAGGGTCAGGCCGGCACCGACACGCTTTTGTTCAACGCCGCCAATGTCAACGAGAGCATCGACGTCTCGGCCAATGGCGGGCGGGTGAGGCTTGCCCGCGACGTCGGCAACGTTGTGATGGATCTCAACAGCATCGAGGACATCCAGCTCGACACGCTTGGAGGCGCGGATACCGTGACGGTCAACGATCTGACCGGGACCGGCGCGCAGAAGGTCAACATCGACCTCGGCGTAAACGGCGCCGGCGACGGCCAGGCGGACACGGTCGTCATCAATGCGACCAACGGCAACGATACCATCACTGTCGCCAACGACAACGGCGTGGTGACGGTGTCGGGTCTGTCCACCGAGGTGACGATCTCCGACTTCGACGCCAACGATCGGATCGTCATCAATGGGCTTGGCGGCGACGACGTCATCGAGGCGTCCGGCCTGTCCGGGATGCAGCTCACCGAGAACGGCGGCGATGGCGCCGATGTCCTGATCGGCAGCCCCGGCTCCGACATTTTGACCGGGGGCGCCGGAGACGACGTGCTGATCGGCGGGGCGGGGCAGGACGTCCTCGACGGCGGCCCGGGCAACAACATCCTCATCCAAGCACCTACGACGGCTCCCCCGAGCAGCAGCAATACCGGTGGCAGCGCGCCGACAAGCGACGCCTCCCCCGCGGCAAGCGCCGCCTTGCTCAGCCAGCTCATGGCGTCGAGCTTCGTCCCCGCGAGTGCCGGGAACAGTCCCACACCGATCGCTGATCAGCCCTCGAGCCAGCCGCCGTTGCTGACCCAGCCGCACGCCTGAGAACGGCATCGCCCCGGAAAACGCAAGTAAGCACTGCAATGGACAGCACGAAGCCGGCCGATCCGGGGCTCGATGCCCTTATGACCATGCTGCATTTCCAGGGTGTTGCGGCCAGTCGCGCCCAGATCAGTCACCGCCTGGGAACGGCCAGGATTGGTGCACCGGAGATGCTGCGGTGCGCCAAGGATCTCGGGCTCAAAGCTCGCATCCATCGGACCGACTGCTCACGGCTGGCCAGAATGCCGTTGCCGGCAATCGCCACCCTGCGCGACGGCGGGTTCATGGTGATCGCCAAGGCCGCCGAGGGGAAGGTCCTGGTCCAGCCGCCGCAAAGCCGCCCCGCCTTGATGTCGCCGGCCGAGCTCACGCAGGTCTGGGACGGCGGGCTGATCCTGATGACCAGCCGCGCAGGATCGTCGGACCTCACGCGCCGGTTCGACATCACCTGGTTCCTGGGCGCCGTTCACAAATATCGATACCTCCTGAGCGAGGTGCTGCTCGCATCGTTCTTCCTGCAGCTGTTTGCCCTGGTCTCACCGCTGTTCTTTCAGGTGGTGATCGACAAGGTGCTGGTGCATCGGGCATTGAGCACGCTCGACGTGCTGGTGGTCGGGCTGCTTGCGATCTCGACCTTCGAAACGCTTCTCGGCATTCTGCGGACTTATCTGTTCGCTCACACCACCAACCGCATCGATGTCGAGCTCGGCGCCCGCCTGTTTCACCATCTGCTGGCGCTGCCTATGGCCTACTTCCAGGCGCGGCGGGTCGGTGACTCGGTGGCGCGGGTGCGGGAGCTGGAGAACATCCGCAATTTCCTCACCAGCTCCGCCCTCACCCTGATCGTCGACCTGTTTTTTGCATGTGTGTTCGTAGCAGTGATGCTCTTGTACTCGCCGCTGCTGACCTCGATCGTGCTTGGCTCGTTCCCCTTCTACATCGCGATCTCGGCGGGCGTGACGCCGCTGTTCCGGCGGCGGCTCGACGAGAAATTCCGCCGCGGGGCGGAGAATCAGGCCTTCCTGGTCGAGAGCGTGACCGGGATCGAGACGCTCAAGGCCATGGCCGTCGAGCCGCAGATGCAGCGCCGCTGGGAGGAGCAGCTCGCGGGATACGTCAGTGCAAGCTTCCGGGTGCTCAGTCTCGGCAATACCGCCAGTCAGGCAGTGCAGTATGTCAGCAAGATCGTCACCGCCGGCATTCTCTATTTCGGCGCCAGGCTGGTCATCGACGGCAGCCTGTCGGTCGGCGAGTTGGTGGCGTTCAACATTCTCGCGGGTCGGGTGAGCTCGCCGGTGCTGCGGCTCGCGCAGATCTGGCAGGACTTCCACCAGGCGCGGTTGTCGGTGCTGCGACTGGGCGACATTCTCAATACCAGCGCCGAGCCGGCGTATGCGGCGGCGCGCACGCGGCTGCCCGCGATCCGCGGCGACATCAGGTTCGAGCGCGTTACGTTCCGCTATCGCATCGATGGGCCTGAGGTGCTGCATGACGTGAGCTTCGATGTGCCGGCAGGACAGGTGGTCGGCATCGTCGGACCTTCGGGATCGGGCAAGAGCACGTTCGCCAAGCTCGTCCAGCGTCTCTACGTGCCGGAAAACGGGCGCGTCCTCGTCGACGGCATGGATCTCGCCATGGCCGAGCCGGCCTGGCTGCGCCGCCAGATCGGCGTGGTCCTTCAGGAAAATGTTTTGTTCAATCGCTCGGTGCGCGAGAACATCGCCCTCGCCAACCCCGCCTTGCCGGTGGAGCGCGTCATCGCCGCCGCCCGCCTCGCAGGCGCGCACGAGTTCATCCTGGAGCTGAGCGAAGGCTACGACACGATCGTCGGCGAGCGCGGCTCCACGCTCTCGGGCGGACAGCGCCAGCGGGTCGCGATTGCGCGCGCGCTGATCGCCGATCCGCGCGTCCTCATCCTCGATGAGGCAACGAGCGCGCTCGATTATGAGAGCGAGCGCATCATTCAGCACAACATGAAAGAGATCGCCAGGGGGCGCACGGTGCTGATCATCGCGCACCGACTCTCGACGGTGCGCGCGGCGGATCGGATCATCACGCTCGAGCGCGGCCGCCTGGTCGAGGACGGCACCCACGACGGTCTCATGCGGACCGGCGGCCGCTATGCATCGTTGCATCGGTTGCAGGCAGGTATTCATGAGGTCCGTTGAGGCCACCCCGCGGGCGAGCCGGCGGGTCGTACCCATCGGGCGCACATACGCACGCCGGGCCGAGGAGCTGGCATTCCTGCCGGCCGCGCTCGAGATCGTGGAAACGCCGCCATCCCCGACCGGCCGCGCAATTGTAGTCATCATCATCCTGCTGTTCTGCACAGCATTGGCCTGGGCCTGGTGGGGCACGATCGACATCGTCGCCTCGGCAACCGGAAAAATCGTCCCTAGCGGTCGCACCAAGGTGATCCAGCCGTTCGAGACCGGGGTGGTTCGTTCCATTCGGGTAGAGGACGGTCAGACGGTCAGAGCCGGCGACGTGCTCATAGAGCTTGATCCCACCGTCAACGCGGCCGACCGCGATCACCTGCACGACGACCTCCTCGCCGAGCAGCTCAACGTCGCGCGGCTGCGCGCGGCATTGGGCGCGGGAGAGGATCCCTTGGCGCAGTTCAGGCCGCCTGTCGATGCCGATGCATCGCTCGTGGGCACCCAGCGCCAACTCCTGATCAACCAGGTGAGCGAGCAGCGCGCCAAGATCGCGGCGCTCACGCGCCAAGAGGCGCAGAAGGAAGCCGAGCAAGCCACGACTGCGGCCACGATACATAAGCTTGAAACGATGATTCCGGTGATCCAGCCAAGGGTCGAGATCCGCAAGACCCTCATGGAGAAAGAGCTGGGCTCGAAGCTCACCTATCTCGAGACGCTCCAGCTCCTTGTCGAGCAGCAAGAGGAGCTCACCGTTCAGAAAAGTCATCTGCGCCAAGCCGAGGCCGCGGTTGCCGCGGTGCGCGAGACGCGCACCCAGACGATTGCGGAATATCGACGCACGCTGTCCGACGAGCTGGCCAAGTCGGAGCAAAAGGCAAACGGGCTGGCCCGGGACCTGATCAAGGCCGAGCAGAGGACGAAGCTTCAGCAGCTGACCGCTCCGGTCGACGGCATGGTGCAGCAGCTCGCAATCCACACGGTGGGCGGCGTGGTTACACCGGCGCAGTCCCTGCTGGTCATCGTACCCACCGATAGCAGGCTGGAAATCGAAGCCATGGTGTCAAATCGCGATATCGGCTTTGTCCAGCCCGGACAGGAAGCCGAGATCAAGATCGACACTTTCAACTTCACCCGTTATGGGCTCCTGCACGGCCAGGTTCTTGGTGTCTCGCATGACGCCATCGTCCGCGACCGGCCCCAGGACCGATCCAGCGACCGCAATCCGGGCGCGCAGAATGACAGCAGCGAGCCGAAGGGTCAGGATCTGAGCTACAGCGCGCGCATCTCGCTCGAGCGCAGCAGGATGTGGATCGACGGCCGAAGCGTCAACCTGTCGCCGGGCATGGCGGTGACGGTGGAGATCAGGACCGGATCCCGCGCGATCCTGAGCTATCTGCTGTCGCCGCTCCTGCGGTACCGGCAGGAGATGCTGCGGGAACGCTGATGAGGTCCTCCCCCAGCCGATTCATGCGCACAAAAGCCACTTTACGCCAGTTGATCTTGATCTCGGCATAGCCGAACGGCTGCCAACCGCACTGAATGACCAGCCGATTGCCGCAGTACGAGCAAAATGGAAGAACGACGCCGCAATTCAGCCGAATGATCGACCATTGCCATCCGAGCTCGGGCGGGCAAAGATCATCGCGTTGTATCGTCATGGCAGGCCGCTTGCCCAGAACCTTGTAGTTCCGATCGCCCACGCCGATGACGTAATTACGGAAGTTCATCATGGGTTGCGCAGGAAATTCCAAAACAGGTAGCGGACGAGCCATGGGTAATCCGGCTTGTACCAGGGAGCCTCGTCCACTGTTTGCTCCCCGTCATTGAGAAACCACCAGACCGGGTTGAGCTTCTTCCGCAACGGCTGCGGCGTGCGCCCCGTAACCGCGACGCTCTCGATCATTCGAAACTCCTCGCGGTTGCTGCAGTGATGCGGTGATGGCGGCTCCCCTGCGCCCGTAAGCAGCGTCAGTAGCAGATTCTAACGCATGGAGGCAGAGGCGGAAAGCCGAGGTTTGATTACCTCCACCATGCGGTCGGCGGACGTTCCGGGTGGGAAGAAGCCCGCGTATTTTCCGGTTTCGTCGACCAGATAGATGAACGAGGAGTGGTCGACCACGTAATCGGGACTGTCGGGCGGAAACTTGGCGTAATAGACCTTATAGGCAAGGGCGACTTGTCTGATCTGCTCGGCAGTGCCGGTCAGGCCGATCAGCCGCCGATGGAATAGCGGTACGTAATCGGCGAGGTGAGCGGCGGTGTCGCGCTCGGGATCGAGGGTGATGAAGAGCGGTTGGACCTCTGAGCCGGCGGAGCCCAACATATCCACCGCCAAGGCGATCTGCTGCAGGTCGGTCGGGCACACGTCCGGGCAGTGGCTGTAGCCGAAATAGATCAGCAGCAGCTTGCCGCGAAAACCCTGGTCGGTGCGCGGCTTGCCGGTGTGGTCGATCAAGGCGAAGGGCCCGCCGATCTGGCCACGGTTCCACATCAGGTCGTCCATCAGCCGCGCGGCCGACCTTTCGTCAGGCGATTGTGCCCGCGACGACCATCCTGCCCCGGCCAGCAGGAGGCCGGCGGCGAGGCCGAGAATGCGCCGCCGCCTGGTCGCGATCACGTGCCGAAACTGAGTCGCGCCGCCGCCGAGGCCAGCAGGAGCCTGTCCGGCATGATCTTGTGCATGGAATCGACAAAGGTCTGGCCGCTGCAGTGCATGGGCACCACCGCATCGGGCGCGAGCGTCTTGAGCTCGGCGACGACCTGATCGGTATAGTCGGGGGTCGCCGGCCCGAGATGGAAGCCGCCGATCAGCGCATGCAATTTCTTGACGCCGGAGACCTCCTGTGCCTGTCGGATGGTGTTGAGAATGCCGACGTGGCCGCACGAGGTGATGACAACGAGCCCGCGGTCCTTCACGTTGAAGCAGGTCGCGTGCTCGTGGGTATGCTCGTCCGGGACCACCTTGCCCTGCAGCTCCGCCGCCGTGAAATGCGTGTACTGCGTGGCGTCGCAGCCGAGGCCGTCCTTGATGCCGTACTCCACCATGGTATTCGGCAAGACCTTCTCGATGCCGGAGCGCTTGATCTGCCCGGTGGTGAAGGCGTGGCCGGCGATCACGGTCGGATGCTCGCACAGGACGGTCGCGACCTTGTGAGCCGCCAGAGCGCGCCGGTCAAGCGTGCCGAAGTCGGTAAATTGGCCGGGCGCTCCGATCAGGCGATGGCAGAAATTGTCCTCGCCGCCGGCGTAGAGCTTCACGTCCGCCGGCAGCGCGCCACGGTACTTGTCGAGGAACCCCATCAAGCCGCCGAAATGATCGAAATGACCGTGGCTGATGATCAAGGCATCGATCTTTTTCACGTCGACGCCCATGATGCCCATGTTGTTGATGAGCACGTCGGGTGTGTAGCCGTAATCGAGCATCAGGGCGCGGGACTCGCTCCCGCGCTGGGATTCGAGCCAGAGCGACAAGCCCCATTGGGTGTGAATCACATTTGGAAATCCGGCCGAGACGGGGGTCGGCTGCACGCTCACGCCGTTGACCGTGCCGGCGCGCAGGAAAAGATTGTGAGTGGAGTCGACAAGCACCCTGATCGTCAGCTTGTCCACCACCGGCACCTCGATCGGTGCCGCCGAGGCGAGCTCGACGCAGACAAATCCGCCGCCTGCCGAAGCCGCTGCCATCGCCGCCGAAGCTTTCAGAAAGTCGCGCCGTTTGAGCATGTCAACCATCGAATTCTCCCTGGGCCTGGATGAAGTGTCCGGGGCCTCGTGCCCGGAGCGGCTCTCATAGTATTTTAGCTTGATGTCGCCCACCCAGCCATTGAAAGTTTCCCGTAAGCCGGTCAGCTACATGTCCGAATCGAACCAGCTGTTTGCGCTATCGGAGGCCGGCCGAGCCTCTTGCCCTCACTCCCGGCTCTCGCCAACTCAGACGACGATGCCGCCCGAGCCGCAGCTTCTGACCGTTGCCGACGGCGTCTACGCCTGGATCGGCGCGGGCGGGGATTCCAATGCCGGGGCCATCGACACGCCCAATGGCATGCTGGCGATCGACGCTCAGCAATATCCGCGACTCGCACGCCGGTTTCGGACGGCGTTGGAGAGCGAGACCGGAAAGCCGGTTCGCCGGCTCATCAACACGCACTGTCATCTCGACCATACGTGCGGCAATATCGTATTCGCGGACGTGCCGATCCTGGCGCACGAGAGGACGCTGGCGGCAATGCACGCGGGGCTTGGGCCGAGAGCCGGCGAGCATTGGACCATCACGGACTACGCGACCAAGATCCGCTTTCTGTTTGGGCAAAATCTGCTGGAGCTGGTGCCGGAGGACGATCCGGCGCAGAGCTGGTTTCGCGACCGCATCAGCCGGCCCGACTACGACAAGGTCGTCATCGCGCCACCGACCGAGACGTTCGCCGACGAGCTCACCTTCCATCTGCCGCGCGAGACGGTGCATCTGCGCTATTGGGGTGCGGCGCACTGCGACGGCGACATCGTGGTGCACCTGGAGAAAAGCAAAGTCGTCTTTCTCGGCGACTTGATGTTCCACGGACGCTTTCCCTGGCTCGGGGATTGCAATCTCGATGGCTGGATCGATGCATTGGCGCGCGTGCTCACGCTGGATATCCGGGTCGTGGTGCCGGGGCATGGCATGCCGGCTACGCTCGAGGAGGTTGCGCGATTTCGCGACATGATGATCGCGCTTCGTGACGCCGTCCATGCGGCGATCAAGTCCGGCGTATCCGAGGAAGCGGCCGTGCGCGAGGTCAGGCTGCCGCAATATGCCGGCATCCCGCGCTATCGCGACTGGCTGCCGATCGACGTACGCGCGGCTTATCGCTACCTGCGCGGCACCTAAAGGCGGAGCCTTGACGGTCTGCCCGCGGCCCAGACAGCCGTCCCGGCAGCCAACTCGATCGGTTTTGCGCAGCTGACCGGCAATTGCGAGCCGGCACCGTTCCAGAGTACGAACGCGATCAAACGAGCTCAGAGGACCGCATGTCAGGCCGATATTCCGCATACTCGAAACTGAGGATCGACCATCCCGCTCAGCGAGTTCTCCGCATCACGTTCGATCGGCCCGAGACGTACAACTCCGTGGATGCGCAGACCCATACACAGCTCACGCACATCTGGCGCGAGATCGACGACGATCCGGACATCAATGCGGTCATCGTCACCGGCGCCGGGAAGGCGTTCTCGGCCGGAGGCGACTTTGAGATGATCAGGCAGATCATCGACAGTCCTGCCGCTCGGATGACGACGTGGAAAGAGGCCAAGGACCTCGTCTACAACGTGATCAACTGCAACAAGCCCATCATCTCCGCGATCAATGGTGTCGCCGTCGGGGCCGGCTTGGTGGTGGGTATCCTTGCCGACATCTCGATCTGCGGGAAATCGGCGCGCATCGTCGATGGACACACACGTCTCGGCGTGGCCGCGGGCGATGTCGCCTGCATTGTCTGGCCGCTCCTATGCGGTCTGGCAAAGGCCAAGTATTACCTTCTGACCTGCAAGCCGCTGTCCGGCGAGGAGGCGGAACGGATCGGCCTTGTTTCGCTCTGTGTGGACGACGCCGATTTGCAGCAGACGGCCATCGAGACCGCGGAAAGCCTCGCAAATGGCGCCCAGAGTGCGATCCGTTGGACCAAATACGCACTCAACAACTGGCTTCGCGTGAACGGCCCGATCTTCGACACGTCCACGGCGCTCGAGATGCTCGGTTTCGCAGGCGCCGAGGCGCAGGAGGGGCTCGCTTCGCATCTCGAGAAGCGAAAGCCCGTATTTCCCCAGGATTGTCCGATCTAGCCGCTGCGAGACTCGCGACCGACCTGCTGCACGCTCATTCGCTGGCGCCGCCGGCAAACGACGGCGGCTCGAACGCGCGAATTGCAGGCACCGGTCCGTGCCAGCGCTCGACATCGACCAGCGTGGTCGCACAGGTCGGACCCTGGCCGAGCTGCGATGTGCCCTGGTCGCGGGTCAGCATGTTGGCATTGCCATGGATGCAAATTGCTTTTTCGTCCGATCCGGCCGGGTCGTACCACGCTCCGCAGGAGAGCCGCAGCACGCCTTTGCGCACCGCATCGGTCAGCTCCGCGCCGGCGAGGCAGGCGCCGCGGTCGTTGTAGACGCGAACCACGTCGCCGTCGGCGATTCCTCGCTGCCTTGCATCCTCGGGATTGATCGCGACGGCCTCTCGGCCGGCAACCTTGCCGGCCGCGCTGATCGGGCCGGGATCCATCTGGCTATGCAGGCGGTCACGCGGCTGGCTCGAGAGCAGATGAAGGGGATGATTTGCTGCCGATGGCGAGCCGAGCCATTCGGAAGGCTCCAGCCAGGTCGGATGCGGCGGACAATCACCGTAACCGAAACCGGCGATGCGCTCGGAATAGAGCTCGATGCGGCCGGATGGCGTGGCGAGTCGATGCTTGTCCGGGTCCGCGCGGAACTCGCTGAACAGGACGTATTCCTCCGCGCGTTGCGGAATTTCCAGCCAGCCGTCGTTCCAGAAGCTGTCGAAATCCGGAATGGCCGCCTGGTTGGTGCGCGCCTGCTCGCGCCAGCGATCATAAAGGTGGCGAAGCCAAGCCATTTCATCGCGCCCCCCGGTAAAGGCAGGCTCGCAGCCGAGCCGCCGCGCGAGATCGGTGAAGATGGTGAAATCGCTGCGCGCGCCGCTCACCGGCTCGATCGCCTTCTCCATTGCGATGACGAAATGGTCGCGCGGCGCACAGCCGATGTCGTTGCGCTCGAGCGTCGTGGTGGCCGGCAATACGATATCGGCATGCCGTGCCGTCGCCGTCCACCACGGCTCGTGCACGATGATCGTTTCCGGCCGGCGCCACGCGCCGAGCAGCCGGTTGAGATCCTGATGGTGATGAAACGGATTGCCGCCCGCCCAATAGACCAGACGGATGTCGGGATAGCTGGCCTTTCGTCCATTGAACTCATAGCTGCCGCCCGGATGCAGCAGGCAGTCGGCGATCCGCGCCGCCGGAATCGCGCGCCCGAGCGGATTGCTCAGAGCCTCCATCGCCGGCGGGCGGAAGGCGAGCGGCGGCTCGGCAATGCCGCCCGTGGAGCCGTAGCCGAAACCGATCCCGCCGCCGGGCAGGCCGATCTGGCCGAGGCACGCCGCAAGCAGAATCAGCGCCCAATAAGGTTGCTCGCCGTGATCGGCACGCTGGAGCGACCAGGAGGCAGTGACCATGGTGCGCTGCCCCGCCATGCGGCGAGCGAGACCGCGGATGGTATCGGCCGGGACGCCGGTGATGGTCGATGCCCAGTCGCCATCTTTCGGCAGGCCGTCCGTCTCGCCCATCAGGTAAGGCCTGACCCGTTCAAAGCCGGCGCAGTAGCGGGCGAGAAATTCTCCGTCATGGAGCCCCTCGGCGAGCAAGGTATGAACCAGCGCGAGCATCATCGCAGTGTCGGTGTTGGGACGGATCGGGATCCATTCCGGCGCCAACGACCGAGGCCCATCGTCGCGCATCGGACTGATGTTGACGACCTCGACGCCGGCGCGGGCCAGCTCGGCCAGCCAACCGCGGCTCGAATGAGCGCCACATCCGCCCTTCACCACCTGCATATTTTTCGCGTTGGCTCCGCCGAAGAGCACCATGAGCCGGCCGTGGTGAGCAATCGACGACCAGGACGTCAGCGGACCAGTCACCGCTTGCGCATTGCCGAGGACATGGGGAAGGAAGGTGAGCGCCGCGCCAAAGCTGTAGTTTGATGTCTGGTCGACGAAGCCGCCGAAAGCAGACAGAAACCGCCGCACCTGGGTGCGTGCGTCGTGGAAGATCCCGGCCGATCCCCAGCCCTGCGAGCCGCCCATGATCGCGCTATGGCCGTGCGTGCGCTTCACCCGGGCAAGCTCGCGTGCCGCCAGGTCGAGCGCCCGATCCCACGACACAGGGACGAAACGCTCGCGTCCACGCCCCTCGCCGTTGCCCGGGCCGGCCGTGAGCCAGCCCTCACGCACCATGGGCTGGGTAATGCGCATCGGCGAGTGCACCGCCGATGGAATCGCTTCAATGAGCGGCGAAGGATCGGGATCGCGCTCGAACGGTCGCACACCCACGATCCGGCCATCCGTCACCTGCGCGAGAAAAGCGCCCCAATGCGAATGATTGCGAATGAGCTTGCCGGTCATGCCTGCCGCTTCCCTGCCGGTCACCTTCGTCCAGTCGTCTGACCTATTTTTCCCTATTTTCTCGGGCGACCAACGGTAAGCCTTGGCGCACGCGCCGCCCATCAGCATCGCTCGCTCACTGTCGCTCAGGCGGTCGGTCTCGAGGAAGGGCTCGACGGCCTGCTCGTAGTTGACGACGGCGAATGCGCGTGTCCAGTCCGTGCCCCACAGGCAGCGCTCGAGACCCCAGGCATCGAGCACGCGGGCGAGCGGGTCCCAGATGTCGGGGAACGGATACGGCTCCCGGGACAGTGTGCAGGCGCCGCTCACCTTGATCACCGCGTTCCTGCGCCTGGCAAGGTCGAGCACCTTCGGCAGGTCGGCCCACGGCTGCGGCGGGGCCGGGGGCGTGCGGGGCTGCAGGAGCGCCAGATGATCGATTATGAAGCGCGTATCGGGGTGGCGGTCGATCACCGCCGTGCCCGCGTCAACATTGCCCCAGCACAATATGTTGACCGGGAGGTCGTGCTTCACGGCCGCGCGGAGGATCCGGTCGAGGCCGGGGTCATTCGGCTCTCGGCTCGCCTCTTGCGTCATCATGATGCGGATGCCGACCGCGCCCGGCGTCTGCTTCCAGTCCGCGATGATATCGCCCACGGCTGGATCGTCCGGGTCGACCGGCTTGACGATCGCGAAGCGGCCGGGATGGGCCCGTTGCACTTCCACCGCATAGCTCGCGTCGTAGCGGTACAGGGAAAAGGCGGAGATGAAGATGGCGCCGTCCACGCCGACCTTGTCCATCGCCGCCACCATCTCGTCACCGGTAACGTGATCGGGCCAGTTCGGCACACGGTGCCAGGGCCGCTTCGGAGAGTTCGCCTCGTACGCGTGGACCTGGGAATCGATGATCGTCACCGGGAGGCTCCACTATGGTTTGAAAAACGCGATGAAATGCTCGTAGGTGCGATCCGGCATCTCTTCCTGGATGTAGTGACCGCAAGGCAAGCCTTCCGCCTGCACGATGTTGCTCGCATAGTTGCGCCAGACATTCAAAAATTCCTGCGATCGCTCGGGGGATTGTCCGCGTGCGCCCCACAAGATGAGGGCCGGGCTCTCGATCCGCCGATTTTTGTCGGCCATATCCATCTCAAAATCGCAGGTTGCCGTCGCGCGATAGTCGCGGCACGATCCGGTGATCGTCTTCAACGTGTAGCATCGTATGTATTCATCCAACGCTGCCTGGGTCAGAAATCCCAGGCCGGTGCGGCCTCGCAACGCCATGCGGCTCTTCAGGAAATACTCCGCCGGTACGGCGCTGATGAGACGCTCGGGAAAAGGCTCCGGCTGCGCCATGAATCCCCAGTGCCAGGTACCGAGCACCCAGCTCATCGTCGTGTTGGTCCAGACGTGATAATTCGGCAGCACGTCCATGAGGCAGACCTTGATGATACGGTCGGGATGGTCGAGGCACATCCGATGGACCGTGCGTCCCCCGCGGTCATGGCCGGCGGCGAAGTAACGCTGATAGCCGAGCTGTTCCATCACCTCCACCATGTCCTGAGCCATGGCGCGGAAGCTGTAATTGATGTTGTCGGGGCCCGCCTCCGGCAGCGAGCTGTCGCCATAGCCGCGCAGATCAGGCAGAACGACGTGATAGTATTGCGAAAGCTGCGCGGCGACCTTGTGCCAGCAGACATGGTTCTGGGGGTTGCCGTGCAGCAGCAGCAATGGCGGGCCCGAGCCTCCATGACGCAATCGGATCACGGCTCCGCTGGTGCTCATATCGAGATGGTGGAATCCCGGAAACAGCGCCGCGACCTCGGCGCTTCCCCAGCGCGCCGGGTCGCGCGAATAATCCGCCGAGGCTGCTCCAATACCCGAGCTCTGCGAATGCGCGCTCATGGTTCAGTCCGGCTCGATGCGGCAGTCGATCTTGATGTTGCGGCCCTCCGCCCATCCTGACTCTTGCAGACCTTTTCGGAACGCAGCAACACGGGCCTCGCCTGCCGGATCAGCTTCGGAGGACGACAGCAGCACGCCGATCTCCGCATCCTCTCCGGCTGTTGCGCGCGCGTGCTTCCCGAATGCGCGAGAGCGGGGCGTAGCCACATTTCGGACAGACTGTGTCAAGGCAGGCGCTATGTTTTCCCAATTTCGTCTTCCGAGCGGCCTTGCACGAACGCGCCGGCGACGAGGACGGGATTATCGGCATGGCTGGGCATCGTCCGGGAGCGCCCTTTGTACCACTGAGCCGCCACAGTTCAGGGGGAGAGTTTACGGCTATCGGCCAGGACGGGAAGGTGGGGCTGCCACTCGTTCTGCTGGCGGTTACATGCCCGGTTAGGATCAAGCGATGAGCAGAGTCGTTGCGTTTGTAATGTGCGGCTTTACCTTGGCCGCGTGTTCTGCGTCGGTCCCTTCCCTTGATTTCCTCAAATCAGCGCCATCGACCGCGGCGTTACGGTTCGAATCCACACCACCTGGCGCCGTGGTCAAGGTTTCAGGGCAGACCTGCCGCACGCCGTGCGAGCTCACACTCGAGGTAGCCGAAGTTTCCGCGACTTTTACCCGCAAGGGATATCAGCCGCAGACCATCTCGGTGAAATCCGAAGGGGGAATATTCTCGACCCCCGGATTTGCCCCGAATCCGGTGCACGCAGATCTTCAGACGGTCGTGGCGTCGAAGCGCACAAGAGCAAAAGTAGCGGGCGCCGACACGGACCCGTCGGCTACGGCGGATGCCACCTACTCCAATATGCCGGAACCGACAGCGCCCGCCACCGGCACGGGCTGGTCTGTGGGCGACGTCAAATAGGACGGAGCGAAATATGTGAGAGGCGAAGCCTCTCACGCGCTCCCTGACTCGGCTGTAACCGGGGCTCCCCGTCCGCACCCGACAATTCGTTTTCCACAGAAAAGCTTCGACGCGGATCCGGTGTCGGGCGCGGAGCCGAGCGCCGGCAATACCGAACGGTCGCTGCCGCTTGCTCGGCGGTCTGGTTGCCGCCGTCCGAAAATCCGCACAGAGCCGACTCGCGCAACCCGCGGCGAAGTAGTGACAATTCCCGGGCGGATGACCCTGCCGGCCGGCCGGACTATCGTCCGTTCCGTTTTGCGACGATGGGAGGATAGCTCATGGAGATCACGAGACGCGCCATGCTCGCCGGTTCTGCCGCGGCGGCGAGCGTCACCACAACCGCCCCGGCTGACTGGGCGCCGAACCCTCGCTACCCGGACCCGACCATCAAGGTGCTCGATCCGAGCTTCCTCAAATACCGACCCAACATCGTCGGGGTCGAGCGGCTCGCCACGGGCATGACGTGGAGCGAGGGTCCGGTCTGGTTCGGCGATGGACGCTATTTGCTGTGGAGCGACACGCCCAACAACCGCATCATGCGTTGGGACGAGGCGACCGGCACCGTTGGCGTGTTTCGCAGTCCATCGAACCAGGCAAACGGCAACACGCGAGACCGTCAGGGCCGCCTGATCACCTGCGAGCACCGCACGCGACGCGTCACCCGCACGGAATATGACGGCGAGATCACGGTGCTGGCCGACAAATTCGAGGGCAAGCGGCTCAACTCGCCCAACGACGTGGTGGTGAAGTCGGACGACTCGATCTGGTTCACCGATCCGCCCTACGGCATTCTCAACAACTACAACGGCAGCCGCGCGGAGCGCGAGCTGCCGATGAACGTTTATCGGCTCGACAGGACCGGCAGGCTCGCCGTGGTGGCGGACGACATCAACCGGCCGGACGGGCTTGCCTTCTCCCCCGACGAGAGGACGCTCTACATTGTCGAGGATGGCTCGACGCCGCCCGCGATCCGCGCCTATGACGTGGTCGATGACGGCACGCGGCTGGCCAACAGCCGGGTCTTTATCCGTGCGGAAAAAGGCGGTGGCGACGGCTTGCGCGTCGATGTGGACGGCAATCTGTGGTGCGGCTGGGCTGGCGGCGAGGGCCTCGACGGCGTGATGGTCTTCAACAAGGGCGGGCAGCTCATTGGACGCATCGACCTGCCGGAGCGCTGCGCCAATGTCTGCTTCGGCGGCTATCGCCGGAGCCGGCTTTTCATGGTGGCGAGCCGGTCGCTCTATTCGCTTTGGGTCGGCACTTCAGGCGCACCCGGAGGGTGAGAGATATGTCCGAATGCGAGGGCGGCTCAACGTAACCGGGTGAGGTCGTAGCTCGGTACGACCGCATAAGGGCGCATGGCGAAATCCGTCCACCGCAAGCCATTGCGGATGGCCGGCTTTAATTCTTCCATCGCTCGCACGATCCGATAGTTCACGCGTATCGCAGCGAGCAGCGGCTCCGTCATGTCGCCCGATTCCGCAAAGAACTCCTGGTCTCCATCGTCGCCGCGGTACTCGACCACGATCAAGGTCGGGATGCCGTAGCTGTAGTGGCCGCGCAGCAGGTGATAGGCGCCGGCGAACAACCCGAAATTCTCGACGAGGGCGGCGGAGCGCTTGCCGCCCAGCCACGCGCCGGCACAAAGGCCAAGCCCGGTGCCTTCATTCGCAACGGCGACATAGCGCATCGACTGCGCCTTCATGCACATCGCCTGTGCGGCGGCGAGCCCGCTGCATGGCAGCCCGACGACGAAATCGACACTGTTTTCCTGGAGGCCTTGAAACAGCGTCGTCGCGAAATCCTCATTGCCCTTTATCGACGAAAGGCTCGGATCGGATTTATGCGGCGCGCCGTGCTCCTTCGACGAGGGCCGCAGGATGATACGATTCTCGCTCTGCTCGATGTGACGCACGAAGCGGTACTTGTTTTCCTTCGAATCCATCGGCGTCGGACCGACGAATACCTGCTCCCGGTCGACTTTGGCGACGATGAGGCTCGGCTGCGCCCCGCGATAAGCGCCCTCGATGGCGGCAACGAGGGCGTCCGGAGACTGGACCGTACAGGCCCCCGGGATTCCCGATGCCCTGGCGAGTGCTTCGATGTCGGTGACACCGGCTGTCAGGGAGGCGGTCGATGGCCATTTACCGGTCGAGGCGTAGCTTTCGTTGTCGAGCACCAGCACGCAAAGATTAGGCGGCGCCGTTTGCCCGATTATCCCGAGAACGCTCGTGTCGAACAGCATGCCGCCGTCCCCATCGAGCGCAAGGACCCGACGGTTGGGCAATGCCATGGCAATCCCGACCGCATACGGCGTTACCATCCCCATTCCGGCGAAATAGAGGTTGCCTTCATGCGGACGGATCGATCTCCATTCCGTCGCGGTGTTTGCGAGGTTCGTGACGACGAGACTCTCGCCGATGAGCGGAGCGATGACTTTCAGGCAATCATAACGGCGCATGCGAGGATCCCAAATGAGCCTTCTTGCCTGACACGGCGTGTGCCGGGGGCTGCTGGCGATGCCATAACACCCGGGCTGCCCTCGATCCCGTTATGAAATTTGTCGCTCCCGATGTACAATCGCCTCAAGTCGGAAGGGGGTAAGGTGCAATCATGGAGGCTCGATCGTGAGCAACAACGACTCAGCTCCACTCCCGAGAATCATGAAATTTCTCGGCTCGGGTCTTGCGCTCGTTTGTGCGCTCGCTGCGTTCATCGTCGTTGTACAACCGCTGCCTGCCGCGAGCCACGAGCGCGTAGTCGTGCAGTGCTCTCGCAACGGGGTCTGCCGCGAGCAGGTGGTGCGCCGCATCATACGGCGCGAAGCCGCGCCGGCGACATCGACCGGCGGCGGCTGGCCGTATGATTATTGGCAAAATGCCAGGCCGTGCGGCTATGCCATGAAGTGCTAGAGCCCAGTGGGCTTTCTTCCTCGTGCAGGATGTAACGCCGGCGAGGAGCTCGGCGCTCACCTCGACCGGCCTCAGGGCTGGCCTTGGGGTTGGCCTTGCGCGTTGCCGGACTTGCGGACTTGTCGACAGCATGAGACCAGGAAATCCTCGAATGCCGGCTTCCAGGCGCCGGGATTGCCGGTGAAGATGGGGTGGCCGTTCTCCTTGTACGGCGGGAGACTCACGAGCCGGCCGCTCCCGCCGCGGCTGACGAAGGCATCGAACCAGGCTCGCGGTATCGCCGGGCCCCAGTATTTGTCATTCTCGCTGTAAAGCCAGAGCGTGGGAATTTTCGTGGTCGCACCGTACGATGCAAACAAGGCGGTCATCCGCTCGAGGCTGCATGGCTGCCCGGGATCGGTTTCGGGGCGGCCCCCGCCGCCGCCGGCAAAATTGATCGCAGCTCTGACACCCGGAACGCTCTTGGCTGCGATCGCGACAGCCGTCGCGCCGCCAAAGGACTGGCCGACCACGATGCCGTTGGCCGGATCGATGTAGGGCAGGCCTTTCGCGTATTCGATGACCTTGATGGCCTGCATAGCCGCCGCCTCGTAAGCGGGAGCAAAGTTTCTCGCGTCGCACTTGCCCGAATATTCCACGTCCGGACCGCCGGTCTCACCGTAGCCTACGCGCAAGGGCATGAACACGGCGAAGCCCTTCGATACAAAATAACGGGCATTGGACCTGAAGGAGGCGACGCTGCGTGCCGCGTTTTTCTGCCGGGTTGTCGCGCGGCCGTGATTAAGGACCAGGAATGGCGAGCGCGCGATGGCATCATCACGGACAATGGTGACCTTGATGCGGTGTTTCACCTCCTGGCCGCGGAAATCGCTCACCTCGACCGGAAGCTCGATGACCTCCTTGGTCATCCTCGCATTGACGGAATATGAGGCCGAAATGGCTGCAAGGGACAACGCAGCCCCGACACTGACATTGAGGAACCGGCGAGCAGGCATTCGGGAAGCAGGCGCGACAACGCGATCAGGATTGGCCGAGGCAGGCGCGCTCGCGATCACGATCAGGCCGGTATCCGTGGCGGGCGCAGCTAGCTCTTTTTCTGATGCGGCGTGCCGATGTACGGGAACTCGTTGAGAATGTCGGTGTGCGGCTTCAGCCCGGTGGGAGGAATCTCGCCCTTGGACAGGAAAGCGAGACGGTGCTCGATCACATCGTCGGTAAAAACCCGGCCGTTGGGGTAGCTGGCGGGCGCGGAAGGATTGAAGCACAGCATATCGGGCAGGATCCGGTCCTTGTCGATCGCGGCGATCGCTTCCTCCCTGGTGTAGTTGCCGGTATGCCCCATCAGATGGACGAACTGATCGAGCCAGCGCTTGCGATCGTTGACCGGCTCGCTGGCGTTGTATTCCTCTTTGGTCTCGTCGGTGTTGAAGAAGCTGCTGACACTCGGGTGGCCGGCGCGATCGACATGGAGGAGCTTTCCGTCGCGGCGCACGCTGCATCGTCCCCAGATGCGGACCTCGGGCTTGGCGCCGAGCTCGCTGGTCGGCAGCTCGATCACCGTCGAGAACACATTCGCCTCGGTATTCGAATCCACCCCGGTCCATGGAGACTTGCCGCCCAGGTGGGGCGCGGTGAAGTTCCTGCCGCCCCTGGTATCGAACAGGTTCTTTATTCCGTCGAAGTCGAAGAAGAAGGCGTCGCTGCGGCTCCCCGCGAAGAACGTGCAGGCGCCCGACCTCACGATGTTGGGCTCGGCGCCGAAGGAGACCTCCGCATCGGCGATGATCCTCGTCCCGACAGCCTCGACCGAGCGGGATTCCCTGCCGCTCGCTACAAAGACGCTGGCGGTCTGCTTGCCGTTTTGCGGCGGCGAGAACACGTAGCTGATCGCGATGTCGGTCAGGCAGTCTCCGTCGTTGTCGATGTTGAGGCGGTAGACGGCGTCGGGATGCAGCGCGTCGGCAGTCGGATTGGCATTGAGGATGATGACCGTCCTCGACGCATCTGTGGGTGCCTGGAATGCGTACAGATCGCAGAGGTCGAGTCTCTGGTCGCCGAGAGGCGGACCAAGGCTCAGTCCCGTAAAATGGTTCGACATTTTTTCCGTCCTTTCGACATCGAGGGCATCGATCCCCAACCGTGGCCGTGAGGATATCGAATTGACCGGATGCAGTCAGCGGGTGGAAATCCCGCAGATCACTCCGCCGCCCGCGCGATCGCCTGCGGATTGTAGTTGAGCACCGGCGCCAGCCACTTCTCGGCTTCGTGCACGCTCCAGCCCTTGCGCATGGCGTAGTCCTCGACCTGGTCGCGCTCGATCTTGCCGACGCCGAAATAATGACTCTCGGGATGGCTGAAATAGAGCCCGCACACCGAGGCGCCCGGCCACATCGCGAAGCTCTCGGTGAGCTTCATTCCGATCCGCTCGCCGCCGCCGAGCAGCGCAAACAGCGCCGACTTCTCGGTGTGGTCGGGCTGCGCCGGATAACCAGGTGCCGGCCGGATCCCGCGATACTTCTCGCCGATGAGCTCGGCAGGCGTGAGCGCCTCCCCGGCGGCGTAGCCCCAGAATTGCGTCCGCACCCGCTGGTGCAGCCGCTCCGCCAAGGCTTCCGCCAGACGGTCGGCGAGCGCCTTGATCAGGATGGCCGAATAGTCGTCGCCTTTGCTCTTGAAGCGCTGCGCCAGCTCCTCCTCACCGAGGCCGGCGGTCACCATGAAGGCGCCGATATAGTCGGCGATGCCGCTTTCTCCGGGAGCGACGAAATCGGCAAGCGCAACATTGGCGCGGCCTTCACGCCGCACCAGCTGCTGGCGCAGCGTGTGCAGTGTCGTGACCGGCACGGCGCGAGCCTCGTCGGCGTAGACGAGGATATCGTCGCCCGCGGCATTCGCCGGCCAGAAACCGAATACGGCCTTGGCGCACAGCCAGCGCTCCGCGCCGATGCGCTCGAGCATGGTCTGCGCGTCCGCGAGCACGCCGCGGGCGGCCTCGCCGTATTTGGCATCGTCGAGTATGGCCGGGTATTTGCCGGTAAGCTCCCAGACCGAGAAGAACGGCGACCAGTCGATGTAGTCGCGAAGCTCCGCGATGGGATAATCCTCGATCGATCTTGCTCCGATGAAGGACGGCTGCTGCGGGCGATAGGCTCGGCCCCAATCGAGCTTCAATGCATTGGCGCGCGCATCGGTGAGCTTGAGCCGCTGCTTGCTCTCCTCCCCGCGCTGATGCGCCGAGGCGATGCGCGCATACTCCTCGCGCACCCGGGCGAGGTAGCCCGCTCGCCCCTCCGCGGACATCAGATTGCCGGCTACCGCGACGGCGCGACTGGCATCGTTGACGTGCACCGTCTGCCCGCGCCGGTAGTTCGGGTGGATCTTCACCGCCGTGTGGACGCGGCTGGTCGTGGCGCCGCCGATCAACAGCGGCAGGTCGTATCCCTGCCGCTCCATCTCCGCCGCCACGTGGCACATCTCGTCGAGGGACGGCGTGATCAGGCCGGAAAGCCCGATCAGGTCGGCCTTCTCCTGCCGCGCGGTCTCCAGGATCCTGGCGGCGGGGACCATCACCCCGAGATCGACCACCTCGTAATTGTTACATTGCAGCACCACGCCGACGATGTTCTTGCCGATGTCATGCACGTCGCCCTTGACGGTCGCCATCACGACCTTGCCGTTCGAGCTCCTCCTCTCGATGCCCCTCTCCTTCTTCTCCTGCTCCATGAACGGCATCAGGTAGGCGACCGCCTGCTTCATGACCCGGGCGGATTTCACCACCTGCGGCAGGAACATCCGGCCGGAGCCGAACAGGTCCCCGACCACGTTCATGCCGTCCATCAGCGGACCCTCGATCACGTGCAGGGGCCGCTCGGCCGCGAGCCGCGCTTCCTCTACGTCCGCCTCGATGAAATCGGTGATGCCGTGCACCAGGGCGTGTGAAAGCCGCTGCTCGACCGGCCATGCGCGCCAGGCGAGGTCGGCCTCCCTCTTCTCCTTGCCGTGCCCGCGATAGCGCTGCGCCAGCGCCAGCAGGCGCTCGGACGCATCCTTGCCACGGTTGAGGACGACGTCCTCGCACGCCTCGCGCAGCTCGGGGGCGAGGTCGTCGTAGACCGCGATCTGCCCGGCATTGACGATGCCCATGTCCATGCCGGCCTTGATCGCGTGATAAAGAAAGACCGAGTGCATCGCCTCGCGCACGGGCTCGTTGCCGCGGAACGAGAACGACAGGTTGGAAACGCCGCCCGAAATGTGGACGTGCGGCAGCATCCGGCGGATCGCGCGCGCCGCCTCGATGAAGGCGACGCCATAGTTGTCGTGCTCCTCCATTCCGGTGGCGACGGCGAAGATGTTCGGGTCGAAGATGATGTCCTCGGGCGGGAATCCCACCACGTCGACCAGGATGTCGTGGGCGCGCCGCGCGATGGCGCACTTGCGCTCGACCGTCTCGGCCTGGCCCTGCTCGTCGAAGGCCATGACCACCACCGCGGCGCCATACCGCCGCACGATCCTGGCATGGGCGATGAAGGCGTCCTCGCCCTCCTTGAGCGAGATCGAATTCACCACGGCTTTGCCTTGCAGGCATTTCAGTCCTGCCTCGATCACCTCGAACTTCGAGGAGTCCACCATGACCGGCACGCGGGCGATGTCCGGCTCGGCGGCCACGAGATTGAGGAAGGTGGTCATTGCCTTCTCGGAATCGAGCAGGCCCTCGTCCATGTTCACGTCGATGATCTGTGCGCCGTTCTCCACCTGGTCGCGCGCAATGGCGAGCGCGGCCGCATAGTCTCCCGCTGTGACGAGCTTGCGGAATTTCGCCGAGCCGGTGACATTGGTGCGCTCGCCCACATTGACGAACGGGATCTCGGGGGTGAGCGCGAAGGCCTCGAGCCCGCAGAGTCGCAACAGCCTCGGCGTGTCCGCGACCTTGCGCGGCCGTTTGCCGGCGACTGCCTCCGCGATGGCATGGATGTGCTCCGGCGTGGTGCCGCAGCAGCCGCCGACGATGTTGACCAGGCCTGCCTCGGCAAACTCGCCCAGCTGTTGAGCCATGTAGGCCGGGCCTTCGTCGTACCCGCCGAACTCGTTGGGCAGCCCGGCATTCGGATACGCGCACACCAGCGTGTCGGCGACGCGCGCGATCTCGGCGACATGCGCGCGCATCTCGCCCGCCCCGAGCGCACAATTGAGCCCGATCGACAATGGCGCCGCATGGCGCACCGAGGTCCAGAAAGCGGCGGGGGTCTGGCCGCAGAGGAGCCTTCCCGAGCGATCCGTGATGGTGCCCGAGATCATCACCGGCACGGCGATGTCGCGCGCCTCGAGCACATCGGCGATGGCCGCGATCGCCGCCTTGGCGTTGAGCGTGTCGAAGATGGTCTCGATCAGGAGAAGGTCGGCGCCGCCTTCGACCAGGCCCTCGACCTGCTCGGCATAGGCGCTGCGCAGCTCGTCGAAGGTGATGGCGCGAAAGCCGGGATTGGATACGTCGGGCGAGATCGAGGCGGTGCGATTGGTGGGCCCGATCGCGCCCGCGACGAAGCGCGGCCGCCCGTCCCCGGCCTGCGCGAGATCGGCCGCCGCCCGCGCGAGCTTTGCCCCCTCGCGGTTGAGCTCGTGCACGATGCCGGACATGCCGTAGTCGGCCTGGGCGATGCGCGTCGAGGAGAAGGTATTGGTGGAGACGATATCGGCGCCCGCGCGATAATAGGCGAGATGGATGTCGCGGATCTTTTCCGGCTGAGTGAGGATGAGGAGATCGTTGTTGCCGCGCACCTCCCGGTTCCACGCGTCGAAGCGCGCGCCGCGATAGCCCTCCTCGTCGAGCCCGAGCGCCTGAATCATGGTGCCCATGGCGCCGTCGAGGACGAGAATGCGCTCGCGCGCCAGCTCGCGCAGCACACGCGTCGTTTCTGATTCCGGTCTGCCGGCCATTCTCACTCCGTCGCGTAGGGTGGGTTAGCGAGCGCGCCGGCCGCAAGGCCGGCTCGATCGCGTAACCCACCGCCGGTCCGTCTGCGGATGCGTGCTTGGTGGGTTACGCCGCATACGTCGGCTCGTAGGGGCGAGGCATGCCTCGCCCCTACACCGGCCGGCTTGGTGCCGCGGGTCCGCATCACGCCGCCCCAGCTGCCAGCTTGGGTGTCGCGGCTGAAGCGTCCAGCTGGCTCCCAGCATCCGCAGGGCGCAGCCCGAGCAGATGACACACCGCGTAGACGAGATCCGCGCGGTTCATCGTGTAGAAATGAAACGTGGTGACGCCGCGGTCGACGAGATCGAGCACCTGCTCGGCCGCGACCGCGGCCGCAATGAGCTTGCGGGTTGCCGCATCGTCGTCGAGCCCCTCGAACCTTTGCGCCAGCCAATCCGGAACCGAGGCCCCGCAGCGCGCCGCGAAGCTCTTGGTCTGCTTGAAGTTCTGCACCGGGAGAATTCCCGGGACGATCGGCACGGCGATACCGCGGGCGCGCACGCGGTCGAGATAGGCGAAGTACAGGTCGTTCTCGAAGAAGAGCTGGGTGATCGCACGGGTTGCGCCGGCATCGACCTTGGCCGCCAGCATGTCGAGGTCGGCCGCCACGGTGGGGCTGTCGGGATGCTTTTCCGGATAGGCCGACACCGAGACCTCGACATCGGCGATGCGCTTGATGCCGGCGACGAGGCCGGCGGCGTTGCAATAGCCTCCCGGGTGCGGCGCGTAGCGCTCGCCGACGCCGCCGACGGGATCGCCGCGCAGCGCCACGATGTGGCGCACTCCGGCAGCGCAGTAATCGCGTATCACGCTGTCGATCTCGCCGCAGGTCGCGGCAACGCAGGTCAGATGCGCCGCCGGGGTGAGCGCGGTCTCGGCCAGGATGCGCTTGACCGTGCTGTGGGTGCGCTCGCGCGTGGACCCGCCCGCCCCGTAGGTCACCGAGACAAAGTCGGGGCACAGCGGCGCGAGCCGCGTGATCGATTCCCACAGGGTGCGCTCCATCTCCTCGGTCTTGGGCGGAAAGAATTCGAACGAGACCCGAATGCGGCGCTCGTCGGGCGCAGGCACGAACCGGCTGGCGCGCGGGACGGCGGTCATTCAGGCCACCTGGCTCATGGCCGGCTGCGCGATGCTCAGACGCTGGTCTTGCCCCAGCCACAGCGACACCGCGATGCGGTCGCAAGCTTCGGCCGGCGCAAGAGTCCGGTGCAGCGCCAGCTCGAGACCGGCGGCCTGCATCCACTCGGTTACCGTCTCCTCGGCGAAGCCGAGCCGGCGGTGCGCGTGCTCGTCGCGCAGGAACTCGAGCTGGTGCGGCGCGAGGTCGACCACCAGCAGGCGACCCGCCGGCCGGAGCACGCGCGCGGCCTCGCGGACGGCGCGCGCGCCGTCGTCGAGAAAATGCAGCACCTGGTGGATGATGACGGCGTCGAACGCATCGTTGGGCAGCGCGAGGTCGTAGATGTCGCCCTGGCGCACGCTGCAATGACGCAGGCCGGCGCGGTCGAGCCGCGCACGCGCGAAGGCCAGCATGTCGAGCGAGAGATCGAGCCCGAGCCCGCGCTCGATCCTCGGTCCGAACAATTCGAGCATGCGCCCCGTGCCCGTGCCGAGATCGAGCAGCGTGCGGATGGATGCCTGCCCCATTGCGGCGACGATGGCCTCCTCGACCGCCTCCTCGGCGACGTGCAGGTTGCGAATGCGATCCCACTCCGCCGCGTGCCGCCGGAAATACGCCTGCGCCGATGCCGCGCGTTGCGCCCGCACCGCCGCAAGCCGCTCGCGATCGCGAGCGATCGTGCCGTCGCCGACGTCGAGGCGCGCGATGAGCGCGCGGGCGAGCTCGGCCGCCTCCCCCCGCTCGCTCAGCCGGAAGAACGCCCAGGCGCCTTCACGGAAACGGTCGATGAGACCTCCCTGCATCAGGAGGCGAAGGTGCCGCGATATGCGCGGCTGCGATTGCCGCAGGATTGCGGTGAGCTCGGAAACCGTGAGCTCCGCCTCCGAAAGCAGCGCAAGTATGCGCAGCCGCGTGGCTTCCCCCGCCGCCTTGAGCGCGGTGCTGAGCGACTCGAATCGCAACTGCGCAGGCTCTGACATCTCGG